>JAEYNR010000064.1 GCA_023412475.1 Fibrobacterota bacterium
TAACCTCTTCGGAGTCATTTCAGGAAATGTCACCTATAAATCACCTATTATAAGCGCAGTTATCTCCGCCGATGCCTATACTACCCAGGACCGGATTGGTTCTCTTACTCAAGACATTAAATTTGAACGATTTATCAAGAAAAATGGCCAAAAACCTATCGAAGGGGCGATCGATTTCCGCTTCAATCTTCCAGAAGCCTATCTTCAGTCGCGGATCAAATTCCTTACAATTTCAACAGGTAAAATGAAACTCCGATGGGGCCCCGGCTACAAGGGTACTCTTGGTCTCTCAGGAACTGCCTACTCTCCTTTTTATTTCTACAATCTGAATCTTAATTTTGGCTCAATCATTGGGGCAACCGCCTTTTTATGCGGTTATGATGATGAGTCTTTTTATAGAAAAGAGCTGACCTTTAAAGATGTAACTGTAGTTAAAGAAACAAAACTCGATTTAAAAACCAACTTGCCCCGCTATGGAGCAGGACAGCGTCTGGATCTGAGAATTGGTAAACATGTTCAGATCGGTTTCTATGAATTGGTGGATTTCTTCGGGAGCAACGAACTGATCCGTTTCGCCAACCCCTTACAGGTTTACTATCTCTCCAATGAATCCAGCGGTACCAACAATTCCAATCTTCTGGGCGGTATGGATTTTAACGTTCTCATAAATCGGTTCCGTTTTTATGGTGAATTTCTTAATGATGACATCACCATATTTGAGGATGCTGGAAATCCCAACAAATATGCTTTTCAACTGGGCACTGCCTATTATGGTAAAGGTCCTCTAATCCAGACTGGATTCGAATACACTCACCTGGCCCGATATGTTTATTCCCACTCCCGGGTTCTAAGCCGCCACTCCCACTGGGGCGAATCGATAGGATGGCCCTGGGGTAATGACATGGACCTTTTTACTATCCATGCGGCCTTTAACCTTCCTTATAATATTAGAGGCAGAACCGAGCTTAACTACTGGATCAAAGGGAATGGCAAAATCGAAGATGACTGGTACGCTGATGGAAAGCCGGATCTGGATCATGCACCTTATTGGCCCCAAAACAGTAATAAAATCTTTTCTGCGATTCTGGCCGCGGAATACTCCCCTTTCCCCTGGATAAATCTGAATTTTTATTATGAGCCGATGTGGGAGAATAAGAAGCTTACAAACGGAGTGTATAGTTATTTGCAGGTTGGAATTCCGGGGTACAGGAAGATCAAGGTGAGATAGGGTTTGGATGAGTTGAGGGGAAATTCCAGGAGGTCATAGTAGATGCCCCAGAGATGAAGAGTTTACAGGTTAAAAAAGTAACTCTGGGGCGATAGAAACGAAGGCGATTAGATAAGATGAGTAGTTTCTAAGTGTAAAATTAACTTTTCCCCAGTAGTTAAACAGACTGTGAAGATCATCAAATGAGGCTGTATTGTTTTTCCTAAAAAAATACTTGGGTTAATATTTCATAATATCTTTCGATGGATAGGGGTGTGGGTGTCATCCAAAACAGACAACAATACTTAATTTCAAATGCTGAATATTCAAGGTTTTCTTATTCCTGTTTCGAATTTCGGATTTCGAATTTTCTTCAATTTACTTCTTTTCTAAACACCCCGGCTTAATAGGCATCATCAAGGGTATCATTTCCCCTCAATAGATGCTTATTCACAGTGAAACTCTGATTCCATTTGGAATCAGATAACCTTCACCTTTTTACACCAATAAGCTTTTTAAAGACTTTTCTGCCATCTTCATCTTCAACCATTATAACTGCAGAATAGCTTCCTTTACCCGCTTTTCGGTTTTTTCTGGTAAGCCCATTCCACAAAAGCGAATATCCTATGTCATCTTCTGAATAATTCTTACTCTGAAAAACCACATTGCCCATAGCATCATAGATTATGACTGAAATATCCTTTACTACAGCTTTTGCTTTATGCCTGCTTTCCTGCACTATATAAAAACGGACCCCCTTTGAGCTATCAGGATTAAAGGGATTAGGGCCTACCTTTACATTCCAAGTTCCTTTTGGATTCTTTACCACCAGAGGAACACGACGATTGGAGCTGTTGGTTTGCCTGGTATTTTTTTCATCCCTTACCTTACTTTCCGGGTTAATCCAGATACTGTCATTATTTTCCGGATATTCAACACCAGACACGGTTTTAAAATTAAAAGTAACCAGATCGCCTCTGATGTTAAGAACTTCAAGATCATCAATTTTGTACTTATCATTTTTCCTTATAAAAAAGAACGGATTTCTGTCCCGGTCAATTTCTACATCTTCGGAAAAATAAACGGTGAGAATATCCTTGACATCCTGTCCATCTGTATGTTCTCCCGGAGAGATGGTTGCACTTTTTATAACAGGTGCAGCACTGTCGAAAACTACACTGTTTCGAATCAATTCCGGATAAGATTTAAACGATATCAGAGCTGACATATTAGTTGATGTCTTAACTCCAGCATCTGTCTTGAATGAATCCGGAAGATTCACTTTTAAGGTGAAATTATCACTATTATAGCTGAAATGCTCATCTGATATTTTTTCAAGCCGTATAACACCGCTCCAATTCAAAGAGAACAGAATATCCTCAGGCTCCACTTCTCTTAAAAACTTCAGATAAACCGCATCCACAACACCATCTCCATCTCCATCTTTGTACCATGCGATGTAAACCTGGGGCGGTTTGGCCTTAATAGGCACAGCCCTGTTTTTTAAATGCGGCAAATTGTTATAATAATCAGAAACTGCTCCATCTTCTTTACCAGGTACAAGTCGCAGATAGTCACCCTGCTCAGGACGATTATTCCCGGAGGCAGTAGTCACCACCCTTGCAGTGGAATCCAGCACCTGACCTGGCAACACTATGAGATCAAGGTAGACAGTATCACCAGTTTCTTTTTTAATAAGCTCAACAGTCTTGCCCTTTAATGTGGACAGGATTATTCTCTCTGGAAATTTTAAAAACAGAGTATCGCTTTTCCCATTTACCTCTTCAGACAATATTACTTCGCTTATTGCAGCCCCTATCCCATCGGTGATACTCTTTACACTCTGCTTTTCCACATTATCTATTGTCATATTTAAAGTAACAGAGCCAACCGGTGACGCATCAGGTTTGGTCAAGATATCTAAAGGAACATAAATCATCTTGCCTTCAACTTCAATCTTATCTAAATCGAAAGTAATTGACTGACCCCTGTAAGAAAGAAGGACATTATTCACCTTCTGATTTGTGGCAAAAGTGTCGGTCAGAGTAATACGTATCTCATCAGGAATGATATCCCCGTTGTTATCCAGGACAATTGCATTTGTAATAACAGGCCACAGAGGCTTTGCTTCTGCAAAAATTATCACCGAATCAGACTTGAGTCCATTCTGACTGACAGTAACAACTGTCTTGCCACTACCTGTTTTTGTAATAACAGCACCCCAATCACTCTCAGGATTATCTGCCACAGAAACGATTTCTGGATCACGACTGCTCCATTTTCCAAGAGCTGCGCGCTCCAGATAATTTCCGACCGAATCCCGGATAACAGCAAACAGTTCAAACTCCATTGTTCCTGCATCCATAAAGATGGAATCTATCTCTGAATCATTGAGCAGATCGATATCAAGAGTATCTAATATTATATCAATATGATCCGGATCACCCGGTTTCACCTGACATCCAGACTTGACCTGCGCCCCGATGGAATGTTTCTTATGTCCCTGAATATTTGTAAATGCAGTATTGACTATTTCTGAATTACATTCTTTACAAACACCACTCCAGTTAATTGTCACCGAATCCCCGAAAGAGAGGTATGAATCACCGGAAACCACTTTCCATTTCAAAGTTCCATCTTCTTCTTTGAAATATAGTTCAGTTCCAGCCAGAGCACCTGTTGAAACAACACCATTTTCATCAATGAATTTGACTCCATCTGGAATGGAATCAGAAATATTAATATTAAATCCAGCATCCAGATGGCTGCTCCAACCTTTAATGCGTGCCCCGGTATCTTTGCCGGATTTCACACCTGCATATCCAGACCGTACAGAGAACCCGCTTTGACTTACATTAGGCATTAAAGCAGCAGTGTCACCTGCCCAAAGACGAACAGTATCTCCGGCCAGTTCTATTTTGTAATCGAAAGGTTCGGGATAGCCACTGTAAGTAAAGCCCTGGGAACCACCGACCTGTTTATCATCATTATAGAAGGATACATACATCTGGTCCCAGTCCTGCTTGAACCGCAGTTCTATATATCTTGATCCACTGTTGCGAAGCACAATAGAAAACTCACCGTAGTATACAGGGGAAGCAGTTCCACCAATGGTTCCATTTGTACCATAAGAATATTGGTACACCATTACGGAATTGCTTTTGTCATACGATATTTCATCATCTTTGATGCTTAGTTTCCCGCTGCCAGCCACATCGATCCATTTGTCAGAATCAGTCGCATCGGTAATTATGGTTCCATGTGTCTGCTTATAAGCTATGGTATAACTGATGGTGTCATCGACCTTGTAAACTTTTCGGTCAGCAGTTTTATACATTGTTGTAGGTTCAGGCGGAGCAATAGGAACTGGATCACAGGTAACCAGCACCTGTGCGCTGTCATACACGGGAGATTCCTTGTCTGCTGATATCCATGCCCTGGTCATAATAGTTTTTTTCTGCATTGGGCAGGTACCATCAGCTTTCATCAGGTATTTAATGGTACCTTTCTGCTTAACCTGCATTTTTGGAACGGTCCAGGTTATAATGTTTCCTTTAATAGATGGTTCAACACCTAAAGGAGGTTTGCCCTCAAATCTGACAAAAACGAATCCCGGGGGAACGGTGTCCCTGATAATCACATTTTCCACATCACGTCCCGGAAGCGGTCCGTTGCCCGCAACACGTCTCCAGGTATAGCCATCCCACTCCTCAACCAGTATATTGTCAATAGTTTTTGATGCATTGGAGCATTCCTTGGGATTATAGGTTGTAACCTCAATATCGGGATTATCCGGGTCAGTCCAGTCATTGGTAACCGGATATCCTCTTGATTCATCGTCAGCATCTGCAGCATCACTATTATAAGACCAGTCATCACTCCAATCTACCGAAGAATACTTTCCGTTATTAAGTACCCACACTAACCTTAGCGGGTCTTTACCCCCCCGATGAATCATGTCTGAATTCCCCCGATACCAATCCAGATGATAATTGGTTGTAGTAAGCTTTACCGGACGGTCCGGGTCATTCACATCAGAAAACTGCAGTACAATTCTCTGGTTCCATTTTCCCCTCTGATCAAAGCCCTCGGTTATTTTCTGGTGGAGTACTTTTACAGAATCACGATGTACTCCCTCAAAAATATGTCTATTCAAAACCCATCCACTGGCACACCCCTCTGTACCCTGATAACAGGTATTTCCAGCATCAAACAGGAAATATGATACCCGGTAATTCCCATAATCGATATAAGCCTCATCGGCATCGTGAAACAAACGAAATCGCATTTTATATTCCGAACCGGCTCCTCCTGCCAGAGGCTCTGTGGAGTAGGAGAAATGAACTCCGGGTCTGCCTCCATTAATCCATCCGGCTTCTGAAGTATTTTCAAAATTCAGGTTTACTTCAAGCTCATTTCCCGGATTGACTGCAATATTAGAAAGCTTTTTTTCGATAACCAGAGCACGTTTTGCGATATCCAGATAATTTCGCTCCATCACCGGAGTGATGTTATTGGGGTATTCATTGGAGGTCCATCCACTGCCATTGGAGCAGCTTATTGATACCTGGTTTCTGTACTGTTGCTGAGAAGCTCTTCCAACCTTTACAGTCAGCTTAACCTGTCCTTTTGTGGTTGAAAGATCGGTTTTTGATTTAACTCCCGGAACTGATTTGACAGTCCATTTTACCGAATTTGATCCAGCATCGTAAACTCCGGCGTCAGTACTTGAGATGTAAACAAAATCCTCGTGCAGTGTATCGGTGATAACAATATTTTTGGCTTCCAGTGATCCGTAGTTGCGATAATCGATTGTGTAGGTAACACTATCGCCTTCGAAAGCGAAAGTTTTATCTATAGACAAGTACACTTTCATATTGGCAGTGGGTTTGATTTGCAAAGGTGCATGATAATTTCCTGAGAGCACCAGAAGCCCCAGCATCCTGAACCATCCATGAAAGTACTTTGGGACACTTCCCAGGTACCGCTCCTCATTTTCTGAATCCCATTTGACTTCAAGACACCTGTAAAGCTCTGCCATAAGGTCATGATGCTGTGAAATTACTGCTGCAGGTGATCCTGTTCCCGGAACCCAGTTCAGGGCAAATGTGGTCAGTGGCTCCCCTTCCGGTGAATACTGATATTTAAGAATCTCGGGTCCCCAGTAGCCAATCGTTTTGTCTCCCCCCACATTCTTAGTACATTCACTGTTCCATGGATCCTGACGCTGATCCCACAGAAAGCGGGCATATCGTTTGCCGATGTCCATCTCAAAAGTATTTTTCGAACCATTTTTTATCTGATGAGTCTTGGGATCCCAGGTGTATGTTGGATTACCATGCCAGAGTTCATTTAGAATAGTTCTCCAGGAGCAGCGGAAATCCTCCCCATCAGAAAAGGTAGTAAATGTTGGAACATTATCTGAGGAAAGCTCCACCCATCCTGCCATTGGAATCATTCTTTCATTATCCAGCATTTTTCCCATGAGCCAGTCCGAAGATGCTTCAGCGCGACGAAACTGATAGATATTCCAGGCATACTTTGCAGAATCCTCCTCTGCCAGGAAATCGGCGAAAGCACGAAAATAGGCCGGAGCGGCATAGTCGATATGTTGAGGTGTTGGTCCTGCGCAATCTGGTTTTCGTGCAAAGCCACTTACTGTAGTGTTGCTGGCCCAGTTAGTGAGCTCAGCCCAGGAATCTCCCCCCTTTATGTATCCATCAAAGCCGATATCCCCGCTAAGGTAATTGCCATTTGCACTGTAGATCAGTGTATCGGACAATCCTTTTAAAAATTCAATCGCCTCTTTTTTGTAGGAGATCGGCTCCCCGCAGGCATCATCGATACCCATGAATTCGCCCCACTGCAGATATGCTGTAAGAAGAGCAAGGGCTATATCGAAATCACCATCAGCAGCAGAGTTTGCTCCGGAACCGGTCCATCCTGGCAGACGGCTGTAATTATAACCGGGGCTGGCGTCTTTACAGTCGCTATAGCGTTTAACCTTGTTCATGGTGTAATCGTGAATATAAAGCCACAATCCATCGAAAGTTTCCTTGTCAGCCATTGCAGCAGCACCAAGTAACCCGTACCCGTCACCTTCAGAACACTGAGGATTGGATAGATATTTTATGTAATCTATACCTCCTACCCCTCCACCTGGTTTTTCCGCGCGGTTCATCATGATCTGATAACCATCACGGATCACCTGCTCCATTTCGGCATGTGTTACCCCCACTCCAGGGGTAGTTGCAAGATTATTATAGGTTGATGTAGCATTTTTATAGGGCTGAAACTGAGGGAAAGGAAACACAGGATCTCCTGAATTGATAGATACCTTCACCTGAGAACTGGCCGCAGTGATGCAAAAAGCGACAGCTAACACCAATTTCATTTTATTCATAAGATTCACACTCAACCTCAGTAGCTATATGTATTTTTGGGTTACAGTATTTTTCGACAAAAGACCATGCCCATAGTTTGCAACTAAAGCTTTAACACAACTTTAATCCAGAAGTTCAGATTATCATTGTTAAATTTTTGTATACGTATTTAGTAGATTATAAGTAGTTGCCGGTTCTACAATTTTGATATGAATATAACAATTTATAACACAAGGAGCACATGGCGACAAAAGTTCGTTCAATTTAGATTATTACCGAACCCAAGTTTCTTCACAAAAAGTCTCGACTATATAGGCCAAATATGCTGCATATAACAAAGTACAGGCAGTTAAACTGGTTGAAACATTTTCTTCAGGTAAATTGCGAATGAAATTCCGTCTTTCACATCAAACAATGAGTTTAGTATTTCAATTATCAGCTATTTATCTTGTACTTTTATGTGTGCTTCTTAGTTTTGTAAAATTAATATCAGTAACTCTTATCGGAATCATCTTTATCTGTTATATCTCATGGAAAAAAGGCGCAGTTGCTGGAATTTTTCTCACTTTTTTTTATTACTTTTGCAATAGCCTTGCGTTTTATTTTTTTGCACCGGAATTTTTCTCACTACCCGATCCATCATTGTAACTCCCGATTTCTGCAATATTCACCGCATCAATTGCCCGCAAGGAGTCTATTCATCGGTTGCGGTTTCGGATACAGGTAGCGGAATAGATGACAAAGTGATGAATCGTCTCTTCGAGCCATTTTTCACCACAAAAGATGAGGGGAAAGGCACGGGGATGGGGTTGGCTGTGCTGTGTATGTAGAGAGCTGTGTGGGTAAAGGGACGACGTTTTTTATGCTTTTTCCGGTTGAGACTATTCAGAACCGAGCTACCTGAGGAAGGTTTGTAGGTTAACTAAGACAAATACCGCAATCCTGGCTAGCCCTGAAGGGACGCATTGTCTTAGCACTTGGCAACGCCCGATGTGGTTCTGCACCAGTAACTAAATTCAGCGAATCTTTCCCATCAACTCAACAAAGACTCTTTCCAGATCAGCATAACGCGCTTCGGCTATCTCATCCAATGGAGTAGACATGTCGTTCACTATTACCAGAGTTCCATGCTGTTTTGTGTATAAGGGCAAAGATGCAGCAGGTTGAACTAACAGACTTGACCCCAGTACCAAAATCAGATCAGCCTTCGATGCCTCCAGTACAGCTTTGTTCAGTTTTTCAGCATCAAGCATCTCACCGAAAAATATTATATCCGGTTTTATAACCCCTTGACAACTATCACAATGCGGTACGTGGTGGGTCTGTACTACATCGCAAACATGATCATAGCTGAAAACCTTTTCACACTTCATGCACCTATGAACCATGGGAGAGCCATGCAGCTCAATAACGTTTTGCGATCCTGCCCTGGTATGAAGCATATCGATGTTCTGAGTAATTACCGATTTAACTATTCCCATCGATTCGAGACGTGCAAGCTCAAAATGAACAATACTGGGTTTTTTTGAATGAAGATTATAAATAAGATCTCTGGTGGCGTTGTAAAAAAGAGAAGGGTCCTGTCTGAAATAATCCAAATCAAAGATCAGATCCGGATTATACTTCTCACTCACCTCATCATATATTCCATCCTTGCCCCTGAAATCCCGAATCCCTGACAGAGTCGAAATCCCTGCACCGGTTAAAGCAACACAATACCTACTTTCCTTAAGAAACCTGGTTATCAATTCCATTTTTTCCAACCCCAAAAGTTTGTATGATTCAATATATCAGGGAGCAATTATGATGATGCTTTGCTACGAATTAGCTATATTATGGTAGTTGCGAAATACCAAAACTCATTTATGTAAAATTAAGCATTAAATTCGAAACACTGAATCCGAAACAAAAACAGGAAAATAGGATGTAGGGACAAGGGCTAACTGATAAACTTCAAATGTCTTGAAATTTCTTATTGCTGTTTAGAATTTAGGATATTGAAATCTCCTTCTGATTATTAGGCGATTAGTTCCAATTGTTTCCGATTTGATATTTTCTTTTAAATGACAAGTCATACGGTTTTAGGAAAAAGCTAAAATAGGTCCCTCGCCATTGCATCTGCAAAAAGCAGTCCTGATGGAGTAACCAGGTATCTGGTATTTTTGCACTTCAGCCATCCGTTATAGACAAACTTTTCGATTTTTTCCATATCCACAAGGGTAGCAAATTTTTTACCTGTTTTCTGCTCAAAGACTTCGATATCTATACCATCGGTTCTGCGAAATCCCAAAAACAGCATCTCTCTGGCCAGGGTATCTGTATCAATAAATTCATTAAAGCTTTTAGGCAGTTTGTTTTCTGAAATTCTTTTGAGGTATTCCCCAACATTTGCAATATTAGCCCATCTGTAGGGATGCAGATAAGAGTGGGCAGCACAGCCTAATCCAATATAACTTCGGTGATCCCAATAGGTTTCGTTGTGAATGCAACGATAATTATCCCTGGCGAAATTGGAAATTTCATACTGCTCTAACCCTTTTTGAGTAAGGAAACTTCTTACCACAGAAGTCATCTCATAAACAGTGTCTTCATCGGGAAGGGGAAGAATTCTATGATGTCGCCCAAAAGGGGAGTTCCCTGCAATAGTCAGCTCATAAGCACTGCAGTGATTTAGATATTCTGAAGTGGTGAGTTTCTGAAGAGTCATTGAAAGAGAATCAATAGTTTGTCCTGGAAGACCATAGATCAGGTCAATGCCTACAGATCGAAAATTATTCAGGTAATGCTGATGAAGCACATTGAGAGCAGTTTGAGAATCATGTGCTCTTCCTGCAGCTTTCAATTCTCTGTCGCAAAGCGATTGTACTCCGAATGTGATCCGGTTTACACCCAACTCTATAAGGAGAGAGGCCAGTTCTTCACTAAAAGAATCGGGATTGCACTCTACAGAAAATTCAATCAGACCATCCCTGTTAAATCGGGAAAGCAGGGATTCACCTATTTTCTTCCATTGCTTTAAGGAAAGCAGCGATGGAGTTCCACCACCAAAATAGATAGTCACAATTTGAGGTTCGGAGAGTTGTTTTTCTCTGCAAACAAGATCCCATTCTATAGCAAGTGCATCGATGTAAAGATCTGCCACAGAACTGTCATACTTTGTAGAGTAAAAATCACAGTACCTGCATTTTGAGACACAAAAGGGAATATGGATGTAAATTGATAACTGTGAGCAGGATCTCATACAATCATTCGGGCATTTTGAGCACGTGTTAAAGAAGAGGCCCACTTAAAACTTGAGGCCGGTATATTTCGCTGCAACATACAATACGGATCAGATCATCAGATATTATTCAGCAATTTATTATTACTCAGTACTTGTTAATGGAACAAATAGCCAAAATTTGCAAGAGCATCAAAAAAATACCAGATAAGTGAATATTGAGAATGAACTGCTGAATAGTTTTTTACCCGTTGAATTCTAACTCCAGAGACAATAGGTTAACAACTTGAGAAATCATCTCTGGGGAATGGCATGGTAGCTGAGTAATTCCAACCCTACTCAGCACCAAACCCGCAGATGGCCCAAAAAAGGCAAAGTGCCTTTTAAGGAACTATGTAAATGGAGTCCAAGCCATTATCGCTATAAGAATTATTTGAAATAGAAGCCGACTCAGCATTCTTACTGCGAATTAAACCGTAATTCTTATTGTCAGCAAAGGTGCATTTTTCAATTTTTGCGGCTCCGTCTACATAACCTCCGCTTGTTGCATTTTCAATCTGGCAATATCTTAATTCTGTTTCGGGTTCGGAGAGATTCTGGATCATAATCCCTGCACCATTTGAACTGTCTTGCCCCCAGTATTCATCACGGTTAAAGGACCTGAATATGATCGGTGAATCACTTGAACCCTTGGCGATAATTGTCCCAGGTAAAGAATTCCCTACCCGAATATAGGAATCCTTCAAGAATTCAAAAATTGTGCCTGGTTTAATATTAATCCTGACTCCCTCTTTGCCTCCGATGTCTATAAAGCCATCTACAATATAGGGCGCATCATGCTTTTTCCAGGTGCCATTATTCCAAACATCAAACCCTGTCACCAGTATTCCACCTTTTCCATTATCAGCAACACTACCAGTACCGGAAAGATTCATAAGCTGATCTGCAGTAATACTGATTCCATATCCCTTGTTTCCCACAATAGTATTATTCAGAAATGAGGATGAATCAACAATCCCACCACCATCTTTGAAAGTCACACCATTTTCTTCACAATTTTTAATCAGACAATTTAAAACAGTAATCCTTCCCATAAGCCAGACGAAAATACCTGTAGTTGCGTTTTGTATTGAACAGTATTCAAATCTTGCGCCGGCTGGTGTCTCCGGACCTATCCAAATACCACTTATACTGTCTCCCCATACGCTACCTTGTGACTTGTTGATAAAGTATATCGAATCCGATTCAGTTCCTTTAGCAATTAACTCTCCAGAGCCAAAGCGGAAGTCACCGACTTTAATACAGGCATCTTTTTCAAATTTGCATACGACTCCGGGCATGATTGTTACCTTACTGATTTTTCCAGCAGATGATCCAATCATGGTCGTTCCACTAAAAATGTAGGGCAGATCCATTTTTTTCCAGACAGCATTTGAATCTTCAACAGTAGTTCCCAACACCTTGATTCCACTGCTTTCTTCAGATGCTGAAAAGGAGATACTGCCGGAAAGGTTTAATAATTTTTTTGCAGGTAAAGTGAGAGGATATCCACCGCAGTCGGAGATTTTATTTTTTGCAAAATCAAGTGAATCGGAAGGACCAGCTGTGCTGTCGAAATAGATACCATCACCCTCACATGAAGAGATCTGGCAATTGGTTATGGTTGGAGATCCGGTTTTAACAAAAATACCGGCAGTTGCCTTTTTAATCGAACAATAGTTCAGCTTAATATCTTCGGCAGAATCACCCAGAACAATCCCCCCTTTTGCGGGTTTTCCCCATACCTTTGCACCACTATCTGCTTCAAATGAGATGGGGGCAGAAGAAGATCCATTGGCTATTAGCTTTCCATGCGAATCTTTACCGACCTCAATATAAGACTTTTTATTTAATCTAACAGTAACCCCTTCTTCAATGGTAAGGACACCACCGTTACGGATTTTTATTACCGCTTCCGGATCGACGATGACAACCGTTTTTTCTCCCCAGGTCACCTCAGCTTCGATGTAACAATCGGAAACTACCTGGTAAACCGTATCTTTCCCGGACCATATCTGGTCTTCTGAAATTGTTCCCTCTTTATCCATTACTTCGGGTGGAGTAACAACAGGGTTGTTTACATTGTTATTTTCTGAACAGCTTAAAACCAGGATTGCAGCAAACAGTATAGCATTAAAATACTTGTTCATCGTAACATTACCACTTCTAAGAAAAATGATTAATCTATAATGTCAAATATACCGTTTTTATGAAAGTAAAACAAATAATTCCTTAATCGGACGATTCACGCTAAACAAAGTGGTATAAAACGGTGCTTTCGCACCGTATAACATGCGTTTAAAGAAGGACACTGAAAATCGTCGGCACCAGGTATTATTCAGCTTCATAGAAAGTTATAGATACCCCACCTGCACCCATGCCTGGAGAGGAACTGAGATACTTGTTTTCATTCAAAAATGAATAGGGTCCATCAGTTTTTGTCTCAAAGACCGGTATGAGTGCTCCTGAGCCACAATTCCTTACAATAATCAATTCGCCATCATCAGTTTCCAGAGTATACCGTGCATCCAGTCCATTTAGCTGATAGTCTGCACCACCAGGGAGTATCTTTCCATTAACCTTGCCGCTCATTGTACCACCGGTGATAGGAATGATATTACGTGAGCCGCGTTTACTGTTTCCTATGGAAATTGAATTACCCAGCGCAACGTTTTCTGTGAACACACTCTGCCCTTGACGTCCAGTTATCTTCACACAATCCCAGGTCTGATTTGGAACACCTTCCGGATCTTTGATCAATGTACTGGATTGGGTCAATTCCACAGCTGATATGTCAAAAACTTTCATTTTAATCGTCTTTGCAGCAGAGTCGATAATACGGGTTGATGCAAATTTTCCACTGTTAAGCCAGCTATATGAACTATTACTAGGGGCTTCGAAATCCAGGACTACACGAACCGGGATTTCTCTTTGAGGTGACACACCTGCATTACGCATTAAAACCGGAGTATTATTATTATCCTCTATACGAAAGATATTAATCTGCTCCACTTCAACCGATCCGTTGGACAGTACAACTTCATAATCTAATCCGCCTTTTAGAATCTTTGCGTTTAAGCGCTCACCCTTAATTTCACCTCCATCGATGTCATATTGATAACGCTGACCAAATTTGGTTATCCCCACATCGTGACATGTGCTGTATTGAAGAGTAATTTCGAAAATCTCATTTCCCAACTCTGGCGGTGGAATACCATCTGGCATGAAACAGGTCCAGGATGGGTCCGGAATGATTGTCGTATTACTAAAGTCAACGCCACTTGTGTCTTCCAGAGCTATTTGCAACTGATCCTTTTCATATGAATCTATAGGTGTGTGCGCTGAACGGTAATCCGTTTTTTCAACCACTATGGTATCAATTATCGATGATTCATCTTTTATTTTTGCCGTGATTTCTGTTTCATGTAACTCACCAGAAACTTTTTTCAGGTATCCATCTGGTGCAACAAAACTCTCACCCGATATTAGAACACGAGCTGTATGTCGTTTCTGCGGAGTGTCAAACACATAAAAGTAAACACCCGGTGATAATCGTGGAGGTATTATCTGCCAGTATCCCCTTTCCAGTGTACCTGAAAAAAGAGTCTTTTGATGCCTGCCGGAAAGATCGAGTATTCGTACAAGGGCAGGCCCTTTTTCTTTTTGGCTGAAAAAAAGGGCTTTGGCTTCCTTTGCCCTATTCTTGCTGATGAAACCATTTCTATTTTGACTGATAGAGGTACCTGAAATATTGAATTTGCCCTCAGAATCAGTTACCGTGGTCAGCTTCAAAATAGATAACCCGACACTGGCACCACCTATAGGTTTGTTTGTACGGTTATCCACTACTGTTCCAGAAATGCTGATCTTATCTTGCGACAACAATACTGTGACTAACATGAGAAGAAGAATCAAACTTTTTACTTTCACCATAAACCTCCACCTCTGTTTTGTTTTCTGGTGTCTTTCAGGTAACTATCCTTTTGCCCAAAATTCGAGCCATCGGCAGCTAATTTATTTATTGTTATTAAAATATATCGAGGCAGACCGACTGTCTTCAGTAGGTCGCAAAAAATTAGTGTTTTCTAACTGGCACTTTCCAGCCCGTAAAACAAACAGGTAATGTTGCCACCGATGAAACCGGGGAGTCGTCTCAGGTATACATTTGGCAAGGAAAGTTCGTGCAACCCACACCTGTAAATGTATGCTGAAGACTTTTGCTACTCCTTTGCGGTTCATCGATGGCTGTTCTTTGTATTTAATTTTAAATACGAACATTGGAAAAAAACAGCTTTGCCTTGTGGGCAAAGCTGCTCTCCTTTTCTCTCGAAAAGGATTTACGCACGGGGGTGCGATTTATGGTTAAGTTAAGGAACTCTTATTTGTCATTTCAAAATTGACTGAAAAAATTCCATGTTGCTTGCTGTGCCCAATTCTGGGGAGCATGCCCTCCATTAAATTCACAATAGATGACCGGATATCCTTCATTACATCCTTTGTATGCTACACAAGGACTGGGCTCAACAGCAACAGTCTCATTGCTGCAACCGTTCTTTGCTATGAAATGTTTAAGAGCAGTCTTTCCACTGCTTAACGAAACGACATTATCAGTTGTTCCATGTGCCATCCATACCGCTATGGGATCTTTATTATCGGTAGAATCACATCCGCTAATGAACGATCCTGACATGGGGGCGATTGCTCTAAACACATTAGCCATATTACATCCTATTGCGTAAGACATCATACCGCCAAAGCTGAAACCAGTAGAAAAGATTCGTTTCTGGTCGATGCAGAGGTTAGCATTGAAGTGTTCAATCAAGGCTTTCATAAATTTAATATCTCTGCCTCCGGTGTTGAACCATCCGCGAGCCTGGCCATTTTCTTCCGTACCGTTGGGGGAGACAAATATTGCTGATCCGTTTGCCAAACTCTCCAGACCGTAATATCCTCTGGCAATCTGATCCATATCTCCACCCCAGGCATGAATACAGAATATGAGCTTGTACTGTTTGTTTGGATCATAGTTATCAGGTACTTTTAGTATATAATCACGTTTTAAGCCATCAACGTCAATACTTTTCTTACCACTTGTGAGGAAATCGCTTTTTCCGCATCCTTCACAGAGCACTTCGCCTATAGTATCAAGAGAAATATCGACAGTTGTATCATAGGAGGAGATAGTAACCGCTTTCTCCTTGTAACCATCAGCACTTACTTTAATTGAATCCAGATCAGATGCGATTTTAGCCAGAGTTCTACCAGCGGACTTGCTATGATGCATTGAATGAGTCAATGCGTACTTCCCTTTCTGCAGCGGCAGGTAACGGAATGTAGCCACAGATTGTCCAATGGATGCCTTGATTACCATCATGTTAACAGACTGAAAATAATCCTCAATGTTTAACCGATGGATACCAGGAGTATTTTGAAAAGATACTTTTTTAAGCAAGCTTCCATTCAGATCGAAAAATTCAATATTTGCTGTGGAGTTGTTGGTAATTCGAAATTCCAACATACCTCTTTTAAAGGTGACTTTATCAGATTGAGGCACTATTGGTAACAACACAGCTACATCTTCTTTGTTAAATAAATATTTGCCGTCAGAATCGGTAGTGTCTTTCAAATCCTGTTGCACAAGGGTAACAACTGCATCTTTCACAGGTTTCCCATTCTGATTGGTAACAGTACCCTGTACTTTGATTGTCTGTGCATTCAATGTGACACTGATCAACAACAATAGGCATAAACTTATGAACCGATACATACTTCCCCCCCATTATTTATAGCTGTCTCACTTTTCTGTGAGATAGCTATGTGATAATATTAAGGAACAAACACAGTGGATTGACTACTCAGTTTTCCAGCACGAACTTCACAGCAGTAAATTCCTTTGGCAAGTTCTCCGGCCGGCAAGGCGATTGTCTGTTTACCGCTTTTTGCAGCATAGCTATGAGTGCTGAATACGCTACGGCCCGATACTGTGGTCAGTTGAATTGTAATATTTGACGGTTGATCGATAGAAAGTGAAACCGACAGTTTTCCATTTTTAATAATCTGTCCCAGAATCTGTAATGGTGCAGTATTGTGGTTATTTACAGCTTTTTTTGGAATAGATGTGGCTCCGGTATCAAAAAATGCCCAATTGTCCGCCTTCATTGCATCCCAGTATGCCTGGGCAGAAACCGTACCACCTTCGTTTGACATATGAATACCATCACTAGAATATTGCCGTTCTTTTCCCTTCCATATTGTATATAAATCTATCCAGGTGCATATTGGGTCAGTACTGGCTTTGACGAGTTTTTCGGCTTCAGGATTGTAAAATGGAATATTGTTTTTCAAATTACCTTCCCCAAAACCAAAAACATCAGGATAGCTCATATAAACAAATTTTTTTGTGCCATTCTTTTTCATTTCATCCATATATGCTTGTAAGGTTTCGAGTGTAGTCCTTATTAAAGGACATGAAGGTGAGGGATTACCTCCGCAACTGCCCATCAAGTCTATACCACCACCACTGGTTACCAGATATGTTGGCTTGGGATTACAATTTTTGTAAAAACCCAAGATTTGTCCTATGTTGGAACCGGATACGGCAATCATCTTGAAATTTTCATTTGGGCCAAGGACTCCATCGGCTCTGGCCAATTTTGAGAGTTCAGAAGAAAAGTTACCCATTGCAAAAAAAGATTCTCCATTAATTACAAGGTCATTGGGATTGATCCTGGGCGCCTGAGCATTTGCCTGAAAGATAACACCACCGATAAAAATAAACAGTGCTAGAAAACACTTACTAAAAAGATGTTTTGAATGCATAATTGACTCCTTTAGTGAAAATAAGTACTAACATTAAAACTTGATAAAAGGAACTGTCTCGGCCGAAGACGTCCTTTTCAATTATCATCTAAATACAACCAGCTTATCCTCTGACTTCTGATTCATATAACACAACCGTATCCATTCCGGACTCACAGCAGTACTGACAATCCTTACCTCATCAATACTTCCTTTGAAATAGCAATATCCCAGAGCAAGAGGAATCTCGACTTCCTCTGCAAATCTGCCAATATTGAGATCATTTGAACTTTTTCTTTCAGCACTCTCATTAACCCACCTGTCGATTGTGCTGTCAATCATTACACCATTACAATAGAGATATTGCCTGGTTCCCTTCCTGATTCCAACCAGATGCACCCACTGTTTTTCTGTTGCAGGTGTGTTTGTAACCTCCCAGGCTTTCTCTTCATCATTAAACTCTACGAATTCCCATAATGGTGAGGTATTAATGATGTCTACCGAAAAACTGGATGAACGGAGATAATACTGTTCATATCCCTTTGAAACTATACAACGTGATTTAATCTCTAAAGTGTCCAGTGAAACCCAGGCGCTTACTGAATAATTTCCGTTATCAGGAAAATCGATTTTACTCTCCGCAGTATTATTCATGGTAATAAAGTCGGATATCCCATTGAAGGTTCGGCAATTGCCAATTGCACCCTTACCTGTTGATGGCCGGGCAGTATCTGGCGACGATCCATCATAGCCATTAAATGTTGCATCGCGGATAAGATCATCCTGTTCATCACCCAGATGCCAAACGCCCTGAAAACCCGAAGCCGTATCGAAAACCAGTTTACTATTTGAATAATCCGCAGCCTTCGGATTACCCCAGTACATAAGTATCGATTGAGTACTGTCATTTCCGTAAATCGTATCTGTTTTTACCCAGATAGCAGCATACCGGGCAGCGCCATCCCATTTCTCGATTTCATGAGGTAAAGGCGTTCCATTACTTGAAGTAAAACGGATATCTTCACCATTTTCTGCTGCTTGTGAAAAATCAAAGTTGTTTTCTGAAAGCCGGATAAGTACCGCAAAATTATACACATCAGAATTGACATCCGCCCCGGACTCAGTTGTATTTAAGTAGATACTGCGTTTATTATTCCAGGAGATATTGGTAATGATAGTTGTATCCGATGATTTAACCAGCACATCCTGTTTTGTTATGACTACACTATCTCTGCCTGTAACATACCGTATTTCCGGTATTTTTCCTGCGGGTACCGAGTCTAAAAGGATCTCACCTTCATTTCCGCCAATTGCTATGGCAATGTCGGTACCAGGAATAGTAACATAGCCTTCAGCAGTCTCAATTCCCGGGATGAGTTTTACCGATCCTGGTTTGCAAAGCGAATCGGATTGTACGAAGGTGGTATCACCGGTTACTTTTACATTGAAAAGCAGCATGCGGGTCCTGTTTTCTAGCTGTACAGCCTGGATATTATATAAGCCTGGCTGAACATTATTAAACGTATATTGACCGGATGCATCACTGGTATCTATCAGGGAATCTGCGACATCGCCCATTAAAGCCGGATTATAATTTTCTGGAATCAGTTTAACTTGTGTAAATGGAGCCGGAACATTGCCCGGGAATACAACTTGTCCCACTACTTCCACCTCTGAGCCCCCGCCTCCCTGGCTGTTGATAGATACCTGTTTAGAACAGAAAACCATAAGCGCCATAAGGGTAAGAAAAACAATACAAGGAGGAGAATTTTTCATAATTCATCTCCGTTGTAACTCAAAGTCATGGGAAAAAGTTGAACATTGAGCTGATAAACTCTGTCAGGATCATCAGAATTTTTGGCAAGCTCCATAATTTTGCGTCTTGCTCTTCTTATCTCCTCCTGGATATCCTCAAAATCTTTCTTTGAAACAGAGAAGGTAACTGAGGAATAGTTGCAGTCCTTTGCTCCATTGTTAATCGCTTTAGCAGCAAGCATCAGATTATTAATAATAAAATTATTAAGAGTCAGTGATTTTATGTCGTTACCGGTACTAAGAAGTGCATTTGTTCTTTTATAATAACCATCCTGATCTTTTTCTACCAGGTTTAGTTCAACAAGAAGTCCAATGGCACTGGCGACCTGCTTTTCGCTAACAGGAGGACTGATACATTTGCCAAGCTGAGCGAAATTTTTATCGTTTAATGGAAAAAATGCCAGTGCTTCCCTGACCGCCGTATAGTACCACTTATCGTAGAACATATAATGATTGGCATCCAGAACACGCACTGAAGCCTCCTTAAAGGTCATTAGTTCTTCGAAATAACGTTTTTTCTCTTCATGGCTTTTCGCCTGGCAGAAAAGGACCATGGACTGAAAATAATCCCGCTCTTTTTTATTGAGTTTGAGAGCCTGGGACAGTGCGATTGCCGAATTCAGTGTGAAATTCCGCTCTCCTTTAAGCATTTTAGCGAAATTACCCGCATTAATACCCCCCTGCGAGGTAAGATAGCGATAGGAAAACTTTGAATTTTCCTTCTTTTTATCCTCATAATAATCGGTCAGATATTTACGAAAATCGGTATAATTGAAGATATTAAGCATATCCACCTCTGAATAACTGATTAATGCCAATATAATCAGAAAAAAAGATATTGCTGCGAAAAAATTCAGTGAATTGTATTCAATTGAAAACACAACGAAAACAAATAATCGCTCTAACAACATGATAAATAACCAATTAATTTAATTATTACTTCTGGTGATGAAATGAAAATGATAAATAAATGAAAACATTTTTTCCCCCGGTTTCAGAAGGAAATACTGGTTGAAGCATAACATAAAAACTTAAAAGGTGTATACCAGCAATATTCAGATACTACTTATTGCGTGAAAATAAATGAAAATTATCTATTTTGAAGCAGTGCTACCAATTCTGCAACAAGGAAATACCATTATGAATAAAACTCTGGCAATCCTGTTTTATCTTTCGATTTTTATCGTTTCAACCAAATTACATTCAAATATTAAACTTCCAAGTACTTTTTCAAATTCGATGGTGCTTCAGCAAAAAGCTCAGGTACGCATTTGGGGTAGCTCTGCAAAAAATGAAACTGTTACAATTGAATTCAACGGGCAATCAAGAAGCACAATCGCACAAAACGAGTCGTGGACTATAACGCTGGATCCGATGGATGCAGGTGGACCATACACTATGACCATAAAGGGCCAGAACTCCATTACTCTTTCTGATATATATATAGGAGAGGTGTGGCACTGCGCCGGACAATCCAATATGGATACCAGAGTCAGCTATTATCCTCATTATAAAACAATTATGAACAGTACTTCCCTTCCAATGCTCAGATTTCTCACTATTCGACAGCCTGGTGGAGTGATTAATAATGTATGGGAGACCTGCACAACACCCGAAAAGATCGGTAAATTATCAGCATTAGGATTCTTTTTTGGCAAAGAAGTACTGCAAGCCCTGGAAAACAAAATTGCTGTGGGACTAATTGTAACCGCTGTAGGTGGAACTACAATAGCAAGTTGGCTAGACCCGCAAACCGTTGAAGATGATCCTCAAATTAAGACAACCGATGCAAATGCTGCAAGTATGTATAATACCTGGGTAAAACCAGTTGAGGGTTATGTGTTCAGAGGCACTCTTTGGATGCATGGGGAACAGGACAGAAGCAATGGGCTGTATCAATATTATCATCAGAGATTAAATCAGTTGATTAGCGGATGGAGAAAAATATGGAATATCGGAGATTTTCCATTTTTTATCGTTCAACTGGCTAATTATGGCTCAGCTCAGACCAATCCCAATGAATCTGCAAGTTCTGCTGTAATAAGAGAAGCACAGCGACTTGGTCTCGCAATCAAAAATACCGCTTTGACCGTAGTAATCGATATCGGAGACAGCCTTCACTTCGGCAATAAGCAGGAAGCTGGTCGAAGGCTTGCACTACCTGCCAGAGCTTTAGTATATGGTGAAGAACAACTGGTTTATTCCGGGCCTTTATTTATTAGAAAAGTTACTGAAGGATCAAAAATCCACTGTTTGTTTACTCACTGTGGAAGCGGAATGAAACCTGCATCTGGCACTAAGTTAAACGGTTTTGCAATCGCAGGATCTAACAATCAATATATCTGGGCTGATGCGGTAATTCATGGAGACACAGTAACTGTATCAAGCAATTCTGTTAGTGAACCGGTAAATGTCAGGTACTCTTATGGCGGTAATCCAACCGGAAACCTTATTAATTCCGAAGGTCTTCCTGCATCTCCTTTTACCACAGAAGGGCCCCAATTGCCATATGATACCTCAAAAACCTCAATAATTAATCTGCCTGGATCTTCAGGAAAAACAATCCATAATTTGAATAATAAGCAAACCACTAACAGGCTTACCATCTTTTTATTGAATGGGAAGAAGATTTTTGACAAGAGTTATGATTCCAGAATTGATAAATTAGAGATTAATTCCGTTCTGAGAAGATTCAAATCCGGATGCTACATCATAAAGGGTTTAACCGATGAGTGTGAGCAAGGCAGAAAAAACAACTCTGCTATTATTTATAATTTTCGATAAAATCAACTTATAGCAGCAATGATTAAGAGGTTTAAAAAATGAAATCTTTACAAAAAGTGTTATTAATTCTCTTCCTGACCACTGTTACAGCTCTGGTGTTTGCACAATCCAAACTCAAAATTACCATTATCGGTGATTCTACCGTCTGCAATTATGCTTTGTCTAAGTATCCCCAGACTGGCTGGGGACAGGTTTTACATCAATTTTTTAATGCAGGTTCAATAACCGTTAATAACAGGGCGATTGGCGGCCGTAGCTCAAGAAGTTTTTACCAGGAAGGGAGATGGGCAGATGTACTGTCAAAACTAGAAAGTGGCGAATACGTGTTTATTCAGTTCGGGCATAACGATCGCGACTTCAGTAAAGAGGAACGGTACACTGATTCAACTCAATACAAAGAATACCTGCGAAAATATATCAATGAATCCCGGGAAAAAGGTGCTATCCCTGTATTTGTCAGTCCCATGAACATGAACGCATGGAACGGTGCAAATGTAAGGGAAGTCTTTTGTGAAGGAGCCAACAACTATCGGGGAGCAATGTTGAATGTTTCGAAGGAGCTTGGGGTTCCGTTTATCGATCTGGAGAAAAAATCCGTTGCACTGCAGAAAAGGATGGGAGCGAACTACTGTGCAAAGTTTATCTATCTGGGTTTAGATGCAAATGAATACCCCAATTTTCCAAATGGCTCTAATGACGGAACACATTTCCAGGAGATGGGAGCCAATTTTATGGCAAAGTTTGTCTGTGAAGGAATTGCGGAGCTCAAATCCGATCCAGATATGGCAAAACTGGCTGCCCTGCTCAAACCCCTTCATAAGCTGGAAGTCCTGTCAAACAAACCAAATACAGGAATGATTACCGAAGATGGAAACACATTTCCTGAGGGTGTTTCAATCACATTAAAAGTAAAACCCAATGCAGGTGAAAATTTTACGGGCTGGTATGATTATATGCTAAAATCCGAATCTGCATCGCAAAAATATACCTTTACCATGCCAGCCGGCGACGTCTCCTTTCTGGCCCGTTTTCAGGGAGGCCAGGATCCGGTTCATATCAAAAACAGTAAAGTAATCAATAATAAGAACTTTTCCTTTGATCCAACAGAATGCTCTATCAGATTTAATCACCCCTTCGGCAAAGCAAAAATCGAGGTATTCTCCACTGACGGTAGAAAGATTCTGACAAAGCAGATACAGCAGGAATCAGCTACAGGTATCGTAAAGATTCCACTCAACAGGCTTAATGCAGGCAGCTATATCCTGAAGACTACAGTAGATGGAAATGAAAGGATCAATAGCTTCAGATATCTTCATTAATTTTAGACAAACATACCTTTCAATTATTGGGAGTAAGGACATCCGATACGGCCGTTGTCCCAATGCCTGAAGTTAAAAACGCTATTTGATCCTCATCCGGAATGGCTTTATAAAAACAACTACCACTTTAACGAGGTGCTTTTTTGCCTGCCATATAGTCAGTATGTGCCATGCCGAGGACATGTAAACATATAAAGTCTGGGAGACAACATGCGTTTTTTAATGGTCACCGATTTTCCCAATCACTGGGATAAAATAAAAGGAGACCTCAGCTCATTGCTCGTCAAATATAAACTGCCAATGTAATAATTGTAAACAATGCATAAATAAAGTCAGTTCTTTATTATCTATTGCTTTCTGTTTTGCCCGAATTTACTTTAATTGATACAAGTGACACCTTTTTTATTGGCTTTCCTTGTCAGTATATTTCACCTGTATGCTTTCTTATCCAAATTTATTGTTCCCAAATATAGGTGTTGGTCGTTTCTATTGACTGTGTAATTAATTTGAAAGGAAGAACTGCCTATAAGACCATTGATTCCAATAATGAACCAGAAAAAAAGCAGAGTCATTTTCCATTTTATCAACTTATCAAGGAGAACTGAATGAATTTAGTGGAAAACGTAATCAAAAAAACTTTTGTGTTTTGTTTTTTGGCAATACTTCTTTTCCAGTATGAAACCAAGGCTCAAATTGAGAATTATAGTAATGTAAGAGATGTTCTGAATTCAACTACTGAACAAGTACTTGATTTGACAATTAGTCTCTATATTCCGTGGGCCGATATTACTGATGATATAAGAACAGAATATGAAACGGCAATCGAGTCTTATGCAGATGGTATTTACCAAATAACAAATGGCGGACACCGGTTAGGGAAAGTAAGAATTTTTTGCGATTCCAAATTCAATAATCTGACTGATATAATATGGATTGAAAACGGCAGAGCCAATGCTCATATCAATGGATTCAGAACAATCAATGGCAGAAGAATTCAAATGAGTGATAATTTCAGTTGGCGTGCCATGAGGGGAGGAAATGCTTCGATGCTGGAACGTGTCGGATATACTTTGGCTCATGAATCCGGGCATTACATCTATTCAGTGTACGATGAATATGTCCTTAATACTGGAGATGTGGCGGTTATTCCTTCAATAATGAACAATCAATCAAATGCTATTAACGGAAATCATCAATGGCTTAATTTTTCGACATCTATCAATATTGGTGACCTAACAAAAACCGAACAGGGAAGGCGGTATGAGACAGATGCATGGACAGTTATTACAAGATTGCCGTCTGATGATCCTTTCCAAATGAATCCGGTGCGAACTCAATATTCTGTTTTAAATGGACGTGCACCGACCGCTGCTGATCAATTTACCGATCCCAGTGGTACGGTATGGCCGTGGATAAGAAATGTTTCATTGGCTACAGCGCGTGACAGCTTGCAGATAATTTGGATGAGCAATGCTATCGATATTGATTTGACTCTGGACGTTTCAGGGAGCATGGCTGGTCAACCTATTGAGGATTTAAAAAATGCTTCAAAAGCTTTTGTCAGGGCAATCACCGATTTTTCAGACAATCTGGGGATCTCAACTTCTATTGGTATTACTTCATTTAGTAACACGCCATCAGATATATATCCTATTACAGCTATAACAGCCGGTAATGTTAATGATATTATTTCTGTAATTGATGGATTGAGTGATGGCGGTTTGACGGCTATGTATGATGCGTGTTTGGTTACCAGAGACAAGCTTATTATGCATGAAACAGATGATCCGGTAAGAATTGGCATGCTTTTTACAGATGGAGCGGAAAATAATTCCATTGAAAAAAATCCTGACAATGTAATAGCTGCTTTCAGGAACCACGACATACCTATTTTTTCATTTGGATATGGTAACGGAGATTACCATACAAATGCACAACAACTTTCATCGGGAACTAATGGGCAGTTTTTTGCAAATCTTTCAGATGCAAGTGGAATTATAAATGAATGGATGAGAATTTTTGATAATGCCGCAGATCTGCAATATTCTATGATTGGAGAGTTTTCAGAATCCTCCCATCTTGAATTCATTATTGATCCTACTGTAGAGGCCTCTGTCCTTCAAATAAGCTATCAGCTAACAGATCAGAATTCCTATTGCGATCCAGTTATAAGAGACAATAATGGAAATATAGTTCAGACTGGTATTACTAAAATTCCACTGACTAATAATTTCCCCAGAGAAGAGCTGGCTCTTGTAAGTATAAGCTCAAGTGTCATTGAAAATGCAGCAAAAGGTAACTGGACCTGCACTATAAATTCAAACGGATTGGTAACACCGGAAATTAGTGCTCGCGTAAAAATTAAAGGAAAGCCGCAAGGCACATACTCTCTTGTTCTGGATGATGCAAGCGGTGGATACCATAACGCTTCTCAGCCGCTGCTTCTGGTGTCTTCTGTGGGAAAATCCAGACTTATAACAGGAATAGAATATAACGCAACAATTACAAGTCCTTCAGGTACAATAACAACTGTTGACTTAAATGATCTGGGTCAAAATGGTGATGCCATTGCACATGATGGCACCTACTCGGCTAATTATTCTAATTTTCCTGAAGATGGGCAGTATCTTTATAATGTATATGCATCCAATTCACAAGGTAATGCATTTTATGCCATAGACGGTGTTGAATATGAAATACCGCCTCTCGATTTCACTTTTGACACTGTGTATATCAGCGAAAATTTTTCAAGAACAAACTACAAGGCCATACATGTGACAGATGCAGGTCAGATGCCGGATTCTACATCGCTTATGATGGATTTTGAAGATGCATCCTTATGGTCGATGATTTGGACTTCAGGTGTTTTAAAGGATGAATTTTCGATTAGAAGCGCTGGAAATGCTTCTCTTCAAATTCAGGGAAATTACTACCAGCAGATCAAAAGTATAGATGTCAGTACTGCAAGTCTGCAGCCTGTAAGTAATAAAATAGCTCTGGATGTTTTTATTGGAGGTATTCAGAACAATCAATGGTGGATTGGGCAGGTTCAACTATTGGTGAATTGTCCATCTGCCGGAATATACAATCAATATATTGGTCATGCTGAACTTACCGGACAGCCTTTAGATCAATTCAGTACATTTGAATTTAATATTCCACCAAACATTATGCAGGTATTAAATGACACTTATGAAGATTTTTCATTTTCAATCGCTCTTAATACCAACGCTGGTACGGGTTCATACTATCTTGATAAGCTCCGTTTTGAATATTAAATATTTTTTAAAAGACTACGGGTTATGCCCGTAGTCTTTAGGTCTTTAAAAAAACAGGCAATCTTTACCCGGGACTGCGAGCTGTTATTTGAATCGAAGCTTTATAAAAATTTTCTGTTTTATAGGAATAAAGAAGATGAACCGGAAATTATTATTCAGGAAGACTCTTTTTATTATGCTTTTAATAGCAACTTCAAATGTGAAACTTTTTGGGGGTGATCTCAAATTTACCCTGTATGGCGGTTTAGGTAACCTGGAACCATCTGAAAAAGTAAATCCGGTTGTTTTCAGAACTTACAAAGAGTGGGATAATTATATAGATCACCATTTTCTTGCAGATACAAGGTGTTTGTCCGGAATTCCCAAAATTACTTATAAATGGAAATCTGATTCGGCTAAATTTGACAGATCCGTTTCGGTTGCCTTTGAAGGAAACAGAATTACAAGGATTGTTGATGTCTGTGATTCAGTTGGAAAAATTATTATCAAGTACAAACCCGATGATGAAGAATATTTCATAATCGACTATCAGTATGATCCGGCAGGTCTTAAAACACCATCTACTGCCATTGTTTTCTATTTTATAAGTTGTGAAGAAAAAGACATTTCAGATAAAGAATTTATTTTCATGAAAGTTACTGACAATTAATACATAATATTGATTAAAACTAATCAGTAATTCAATAATTATGGGTGAAAAGAACTGAAAACTTAGTACCAAGATCAAAGAACCATAATGATTAAAACGTGCATAATCAGTTGGATCCTGGTATTGATACCAGCCATGGTATTACCGAATAGTTTATGGGTTAATCATATTAACCGTCATGAGTTAACAGACCTTCTAATCGAAGGAGAATACATTTGGATGGCTACTTCTAACACCGGAATAATACGCTGGAACACAAATACTGGAGAGCGGCAGATTTTTGATTCAAGCACTGGTTTTTTTTCAGATTACGATTTCTATCTTGCATCCGACAGGTCAAAAAATATATGTGTTGCTTCAAAAAATATTCTTGCATCTTATATAAATGGAAGCTGGCAACTGAAATATAGTTTCCAGAGCAGGATTATTGATCTTTCTTTTGACCTTACCGGGAATCTCTGGATTGCTCTTTCCGAAACAATACTAAAGCAGGAAGGGGATTCTTTCAAACATGTAATTGCATTTGACTCTCTTATCGAAGAGAATAAATATGTTAGTGAGATAGTTTCTGGAATTGAAGACAGTTGTGTGTATGTTAGAGTTGAAAACAAGATCTTTCAATTTAATACGGATGGAAAATATCAAAAAACAATTGAGATTCCATTGGTTGACCCGTTTAAAATGGCAATTGGCAAGGATGGACTTTTTGTTACTGCAATAAGAGAAGTTGGTTTATATAAAGATGATAACTGGAGTTTTTTTTCCACTGATAGTGGAAACCTAAATATCGGGGTAATGGAATTTTCTGTGTCTGATCAGGGGGATATTTGGGCGTATGGTCAGGATTTAATGGTTTTTGAAAATGAGAAATGGGTTGTAAAACATAGATATAAACAGAGCGATATCAGAATCAGAACCGTAGCTCCGGTAAATGGGAATATTGCATGGGTGGGTGGAGCCTATTTTTTTGGAAAGCTCGTTTGGGGTGAATTACAACAGATTAGCGAGAATTCACCTGCAAGTAATAACATCGGTTATATTTACTCTGATAAGGATGGAACCATCTGGGCACAATGTGGGAATACATTGAGCAGATTTTCAAATGGAACCTGGACACATCCTTACGCCCGTAAGACCAGGGGTATGCTCCAGACATCTGACAGCGTTTATTACTTTATCGAAAAAAACGGTGTTTTTGTTTATGGACAACTAATAAATGGTATAAGAGATAAGAATCTGGTAGGTCATAATTTTGTGCCACCAGGTGAAATCAATGCAATTTCTGAGGATGTGTATGGAAAAATCTGGTTTGCTACATCAGAGGGTATAATCCAGAATGGAAGTGATACACTTTATTCCAGCAGTAATTGCAGATTCGCTTCAAGCCATATTAATACGATTTTAGCTACGGCCGATTCCTCATTATGGATAGGTGGTAAAAATGGAACTTTGGCATGTTATAAAGACAAAAACTGGATCGTAGGTAATCTCGAACAATCATTCGATATTAGAGCTCTTGCTTATGATTCAGGCTGCGGATTGTGGATAGGCACAAACAAAGGCATATTCACCATTGCAAAACCATCAGATAATATAGTTGCTGTTGAAATAGAGTCTGATTTACGAAATGTATCGAGCATTGTAATCGATTTCAAGAAAAGAATATGGGTTGGTACTAATGAGGGACTGGGTTGTTATGAGAATGGAAAATGGAATGTTTTACGTAAATCTGACGGCCTTACATCCAATCTGATAACATCGCTTGTACTGAACAAAGATTCTGTCCTGTGGATAGGAACTTACGACAGGGGTATAAGTACACTGAATTTGAAATCATATCCCCTGCAAAACCGGTTAATTAAGAACAGCAGAAAAACGAATCAGTTGTTTTCAAAATATCAGATTCATTTTGGAAACCCTAAATTGCTTTTGGAAAACCGGAATAACTTTTTGCTCAACGGAAGGAAGAGTGGGAGCTTTTTATCGGGAAGACCGACTACTAATTTGTATATTTTTTATTCTGATGAAAAACATGTGCAAAAATAATCTGACCGCATAAATTAAAAAAGAGCAGATTACTAAAAAGGAAATAACTATGAATAACAAAGAAGTATATAACAAATTCCGATGGGTAGCCCTTATTTGTGCAGTCTTGTTTTCAAATGCTTCTGCAGATGAGCTTGTATTAACTATGTATGGAGGATTGGGCAATATAGTGTCAGCCGATACAGTTACTTCAAAGGTTTTCAGAAGTTTCCGGGCCTGGAATAGTTTCATTGATATTAATATTTTTCCTGATACCCGCACATTGCCAGAAATGCCTGATTTTTCAAATTGGAAAAACGATTCCTCTTATTTTGAAAATTCAATTGCCGTTGCATTTGAGGGGAACCGGATCGCAAGAATTGTCAATGTTACTTTTTCAGAAGAGAAAATCATTGTTAAGTACAATTTAAGTGAAGATGAGTACACCATAACTGATTATCAACATAATCCCCAAGGTAATGAGATCAGAGCAACAGCAATCGTATTTTATTTTATAAGCAGCGAAAGTATAGATCTCAGCGAGAAAGAGGTCGTTTTCCTACTAAATAATGTGTCGGTGAAAACTCCTCGACAAGCAAACCCTTTTCACTCGGTTCAAGATCAGGTTTTTAAGATAAAGAAAGTTGATATGTCAGGAAGACTTTTGTTTGAAAGTAATACCAGCGGGATTTATATCATGAAATCTGCCAGGCATAATTTGAGAAAAATTGTAATTAAATAATTGGCTTATTGCGCTTTTCCCTTTCTGGGATACGGTCGCGCAACTGATCATTCAAATTACCGGTTCTCCACTGTTCTTTTTTTTTTCCCGAGTTGCATTATTGATACTCAGAATGGCATTTTTGGCTCCCTGAGGGTCGATTAGCATTTGCCCGCCCTCGCTTATCAGTTGCCCGGGCTCGTTTAGCTTTGCCCGGATTTGAAATGAAGTCCCCGGACTCGATTAGCAGTTGCCCGGGGTCGCTTAGCAGTTGCCCGGACTCGATTAACAGTTCCCCGGGCTTCGGGACACCGATTTTGGGCTCCAGACAGCCTTTACAGGAGTAAAAATTCGTTTCTCGGGAGACGTAGGATTGCCGATCGAACCCTTAAGGGAAACCTTCGGGACGTACTGGAAACGTTCTCAGTGGTCTTGATCAGTTTCTGTTCCTGGCCAGTAAGTTTTGCCAGACTTTTGGTGAATGTGTCTGAGATTCTGAAATTCCAAGTGTGTGAAAATACCGTTTAATAAAGCCCTTCGAAAAAGATAGAAGAGCTTTATTAGATCAGTTTATTTTTAGTTATCGATAGCGTTTTACCTGTGCAGCCTCTTCGCTTTTACGGCGCTTTTCGTTTAACTTCTCGATTTGAGCCAGCTTTCCTAAGAATCTTTGCGGTTTCTTCTGTGTGGTAAAGGACAAGACACGAAAGAATTGACCGAAATACTATTACCCTTTTCTCTTATATGTAAGATCGTTAATGAGTGCAGGCATTTCAATCTTTGGTGAGGACTATACGAATTGAAGGCAAGCAATTTCGTTAGGGACCCTGAAAAGCTTGGGGCGGGGCAAGGATTTATTTAACAGAAAATACTCAGCCAAAGAAAACAATTGTCTTCAAAACTCCAGCACATAAGATGCTTCTTCTATCGCCAGCTTTTCTCCCGGTATACGCAAGAAAGCAGTCAGTCCATTCATCCAGATCACCTCAAGTTCCCAATCGCCACTATCCTGAAGTATTTCAACCGGTATACTAATGAAATTCTCTGCTTCGGTGGCCCAGTGAAGACCCAGCCATTCTCCGTCAATCGCTTTTCTGGCTCTTATTTCCAAAACTGCATCCGGGCCATTACGAACCTGCACCAATGACCACCATCTCCCGCTTCCCTCCTTAACATGTAATGAAGGCTCTCCGTCGGAAACCCCTTGTACCCCTTCACAACTGACCCATTCCCATTCTCCGGAATACCGCCCTGGTTGATTTTTCATTATTTCTCCAGCCGGAGCACCGCCAAGATCTATCCCACAGTTGTCATCCGGACATTTATCCATAATGCGGACAATTGCACTGCGGATCTCTCCCTCTCTTGTACGTACACGCACCCGGGCACAGGCCCCGCAAATCTGACCGCCCTGCCATTGCCCTTCCAGATCACCCGGAAACTGATTCACATTTATTGCGGCATAATAACGGATCCCTGTTGATCCATAATTGCAGGCCCCCCCTTGAGAGAATTCCGGCTCACTTATCGACCCATACGTTGTAACATCACCATCACCACCTTTATCGGTAAAGATGGGAATGCCGGGAGTTACATGTCCCACCCCTATGGGCATCAACTTTATTTTTATCTCCTTCTGGACTGCGGAAGTGATTGCCTGGCGGACTGTCTGTGTGCTTTCAGCAGAAACTATCAGTATATCTCTGAATGCATCATTCTGAGATTTCTGCTCAAAGCCGCTCATCATCTCCCTATTACTTATAATTTTTGATCTTCCGCAATGAACTCCACTTGGACACACCACATGGCGGATTACAGCTTTAATTCCCCGGCAACTTACTACTGTCAAATACACTCCGGAGCTCATCTTGGCCAAAGGAAGCCTGACACTCTGTTTACCATTAACACCAGCAATGACAGATGAACGAAAAGCCATACTGCCTTTAGAATCGTAGATTGAAACTTCTGCATCCGAACCAAACTTGAGATCGAATTTCAGCACAGTACCATTCCGGGTGACAAATGGTGTGTTGCTGATTTTTATATTTCTCGAAGAAAGAGTTGATCCTTCGGCAAGTTCGAATTTCCCATATTGGTCTGTGCGCGTATTCAAGGAATCTCTTTTATAAAGAGACACTTTGGCGCCGGATAGCGGTTGATCGAGCTCATTCAGCACGACTCCAGAAAGATGGATATCACTGCTGAATGCCACTTGAAAAAAGGACACGGAAGAAAGCATCATCAGAACAACTTTATAATTCATAATGTCCGGATTTATTTCATTTTCTGTTTAGATGTTTTTCCACGTATCGTTTGTACTTTTTTTGTTTTCAATATTCTATTCTGGTTGTCCCGTAAAACAGAGACTGTGACCCCCTGCACCCTTTTAGACGAATTTGGTATTGAAAGGATGGGCCGATTCACCTGCACCCTAGATACCAGTCTGCCATCGAGTGTATAGCTGCTCAGGAAAAAACCGGAATTAATTCTCCGGTCGATTATGTGTAAAGATTTATTCGGGTGATTATGTTTTTTAGCAACAGCGGTCATAGAGAGCGGATAACGTACAGCGATTCCTCTGCCAGCAGTGCTTCTATACACTACCCCAAAGATATTTGCATCACCTCGGACAAAATTACCATTTGAAAGTGATCCATACTGATGTTTGTCATCATCGATACGCACCCAGTTTTTAGCTTCATCGATTGATTGCCAGATGCCCTTGACACCATTTATTGTGCCATAGATGTAAATAGCAGGATAAGAAGCTCCGGGAGCTTCTTTCCCAAAACCTATTGCTTCGCTGTGCTGGATTCTTTGAGTGTATACAGCATCTTCTTCAGGATCGATCTTTTTAAATGTCACTCCACCATCGGTTGACCTGGCAAGATATCCGCCATTGACTCCATCCCAGGCATACCCGGTCACCCATAAATGGCCCTCCTTGCCAGGAGTCACCTGCATGTCGCTTGTCCAGGAGAACTCAGCCCCTCCAACCTTAGTGAAAGACTTACCCTTGTCGGTACTTTTACACAGGCCGCTACTAAAAGCATAAAAGACATCCTCATTTTCAGGATCTGCGGTAGGAAAACATTTCTGTCCAGAGATACCGCTGCATACAGTCCAGGTTTCGCCCCAGTCATCAGTACGAAGCAGAGTATTTTTTTCATAAGGGTTCCACAGCACCACTTTCCCATCGGCGGATACAGCTATTTTCCCTTTATAGTTCAGTTTCGGGTCAGGGTGGGTTTTAAATTTTGTCCAGGTTTTACCTGTATCTGTAGAGTAGTAGAGAGGGAAAATGTATTCATTGTGCGTCTCCTCTTTATCGTTGCCGCCCACTCTAACCACCACAGCCGGATTTTTTGCGGCATAATCGATTCCCGTTGTTGAACCCATCTGAGGCTGATGACGTTTACCACTGGGAGGCTGTGTAATATTTGTATGCACAAAACCATCATAATCGCCTATAACCGTTATAAGCGGTCCCCCCGGTATACTTACAAGATCTTCCGGGACGGTTTCTTCAAGATTATTAACCGTGAATTTCCATGTAAATCTTTTACCCGGTGAGAAATTATCGGTTTTAAAGATTCCGTTACCCGAAGTAACAAACACCCGCTTCGGGTTGAATGGATCAAATTCGATGCTTCCTGCCCAGTGAATACTCGCGCCTTCAATCCAGTCATAACCGTTTTTGTCCAGTACTGCAATGGGTTCATTTTCCGGTATCTCGCTTATTTCACCATCAGATATATTTCCAAAAACACTGATCCAAGTCGAACCTCCATCGGTGGTGGAAAAGATCTTATCCCCCCAGCCTGCAATAGTTGTCTTGTTCCAGAGCTGAGGCTTCCAGGTATTGATTGATGAGACTACCAGATGATTTGAATCTGCCATATCCATGCTTATACCACCATATCCGCCAAAGTGAGCGTCCCAAATGGTCTGCCCCGGATGTTCAGGATCTTCCGGATCATCGATCCAGTTTTCAGGTGAGATGTTTTTCCAGGATTTATCTTCAGTATCATAACGGAGCAGTGCTCCCCTGGTTATAGTTGTGTTATTGCCAAAACCTGGTCCGGCTCCATTTGCGGTTGTTAAATAGAGGTATCTGCCCCCGGGAGTAAGAACCCCGCGCTGAGGCATAACCGGTTTTGACAGAGTGGGCAGAGCAATAAGATCCCAGGATACTCCGCCATCATCTGAAACGTAAAGGTTATCACCTGTTACAGACATCCCGATATAGATCCGCTGAGTGATTCCACCTGAGATGCGATTATTATCGAATAAAACAAAACAGATTCCCTCATTGCCCGAAGGTGGTTCAACAGAAGAGATTTTTGACCAGGTTGATCCACGATCTGTACTTTTCCACAATCCGTCTTTACGGGTCCCACAAAAAAGAATGTCGGGATTATTGGGATCAACAGCCAGCCGTTCTCCGTTCTGACGTCCATAGCCATTGCCATGTGCTTTAAACATGGCAGTTACATTTATGGTATCGAATGTCTTTCCGTAATCATTGGAACGGAGAATCATCGTTTTTCCATCATTCCAGTATTCTGTTCCGGCAAGCATATAAAGTCGGTTTGGATTGGAAGGATCTATCGCAAGCGCTTCAATTCCAAATAGGCCGTTATTGTTGGAATCAAACCAGTCATTCAGTGGAATCCATGATCCATTAGCTTCGTTCCAGCGATATGCCCCCCCGACATCGGTTCTGGCATAAATGAGGTTTTTTTCATATTTTGAAGTGATAATCGCAGAAACAAAGCCGCCCCCACCCATAGTCACCGTACCCCAGGTGAACGATTCAGCAGCAGAGAGTCCAAATACTATACATAGTAATAGTAGAATTATGGTAAACATAAAGAAGCCCTTAGTAAGAGAAGTGAATATTTATACCATTTATTATAAATTAGTAACAATCAAAGTCTGAATCACGCATTATCTGAAACAGGAATTTCTCAAAGACAGCGGGCTTATAATTATATCGGAGGGACACACTAAAAGAGATCAGCAAAGATCTATGGAAGCAGTCAAATGTGAGTTTTAAAACAAAGGTTCAACAGCACTGGTATGATCAATATGAATCACTGCATGAAACTGATCTGCCAGACGTGCATTAAAATAGTGGCTTACTCGTTCGGATTCAGGAGTATAAACTACCCCAATGGCACGTTCCAGATGGTTCTTTTTAAATTTATTTAGATCAGATGGAAGATCATTAAAATCAAGCACAAATGACTTTATATCAGTATTATGGAACAGCTCTTCATAGCTGCCATCCAGAGCCGGATTAAGCTTTTTCTTTTCCACTTTCTCTCCCCATTGCGATGCGGCAGCCACGGTGCCATTATGCGTAGTAAAGCCCACCAGATAGCAATCTGCCCAGTGTCTGAAAAGAACCAGTTGTCCCAGACTGAGTTCATCACTTTCTGAGAATTCTGTGGCCAGAGCATTACCCACATGAGAATTATGTGCCCACACCACGATTTTAGAGTCGCCTCTGATTTTTTTTACATGATTGCTAACCTCCTCAACCATATCAGCCATGTGAAGTTCCCTCAGATTCCAGGTTTTTACTCTGCTATTAAACATTTCACGGTAATACTGCTCGGCATCTTTGGCCACCCGTGCATTCTGTTCTGCATAAAAGAGATCCTCGTTTTGCTGAAGGCTATTTTTTTGCAGGTACTCGTTTCTTTTTTTCTGCAGCTCCAGAAGCTGATCGACTACCTGCTTTTGGCAGTTTTCTGTGACATAATTCATAGCCTGTCCATAGGAGTCATCATCGCTGCCGTATCTGTAAAAACAGGCATAGCGTTTTCTGGCCATTCTAGCGGCTTCCTGGTCGACTTTATCAAGATACGAGATCACCTCTTCGATTGATGAGTACATGCTGTAAAGATCCAGTCCATAGAAAGCGATCTTTTCCTCCGGACTTTTTTGCATATTGATCTCTTTGAGCTGTTCAATAAAGGAAAGCACTTCTTTATTTTTCCACATCCACACTGGAAACCGCTTGAAACCATCCAATGCTTCAACTGCGGATTTACGCAAATAATTACTCTTCAGATACTGGTTGATTGACTGCACTTCCGGAAAATCAGCTTCAACAGCAATAACATTAAACCCTTTTTCTTTAATCAACAAAGAGGTGATTTGTGCCCGGGCGGTGTAAAATTGGCTGGTCCCGTGAGTTGCTTCTCCCAATAGAACAAAATGTGCATCTGCTATGCGGTCCAATAAGGGATAATAGCTTTTGGGGTCATTGCTCAAGGGGTTAACGGTATTTCTGATGGCACTGATTAATGATGATTGCTGGTTATTCATAGATTCTCCATCAAGTGAGCTACAATGCAATTTGAGTATATAGTATTTTTGCCCTCTAAAAGGAGTGCATAGCAAAACTGCCTTGAATAATATTTTCTGCAAATTTCATGTCAAAGCCACCAGCTAACAACAACTTTATGGTGTATTCTTTGCATCTTTTGATCTATACATCTAAGTAGTAGCATCCATAAAGAATATCACCCTGAAAAATGAAAATAACTGCCCTCTTAACTATCCTGGTTCTCTATTTTTACGCAGCCCTCTTTGCCGAAGAGCAATTCTTAGATACATTAAATTCATGCGGTGACTTTGTCGATTCACTAAGAGGGGAGAACGGAAATGGAGAACGGGGGGCTTTTTTTTCGATCGAACAAAAGCTCACCGAACCGCCTGAGCCCAGATACTTCGTCACAGGCTTTGGAACCTCCTATTTTGACAACATCGGAATTGGACAATTAGCGTACGATTTTTTCCTGGGGCGTTTCTGGCAGCTAGGAGATGGTTATTCGATAGGGGTATCCGGAGAAATTCTGACAGAGTTTGAAGATGCGGTTCTACTAGATGCTACTCTGAGTGCACTCTACTATCCCTTTTATACATTTATAATGCCTTTTGGTTCAATTTCATTGGGTCCAGGCTATCTTCGGGCTCATCGGGAAAACAGTTACGGAACTTTTTGTGGATTGGAATTGGGTGCCATCTCTTCGAGCGCTTTTCCATTTATTCTAAAGGTGTCAGGCCGCTTAGGGCTTCTTGTAGAGCTGGGAGGGAATCGCGGGTTACCTCTTCCACTTGTTTATTCATTGAGGATAGGCACCGCTTTTTGAATTAAGGACTAAAATATCTAAAAAAAAATGAAATTCTAAATCACAAATCTTAAATTCTTAACAAATTCTAAAATCCTAAATTCTAAACAGGAATAAGAGCGTTTCAACGTAGCTAAAGTGTTTTAATTTGTTACTGCTTGCCTTTTTCCAGCTTCTGTTTAGGAACTAAAAAACCACCGACACCTTCCCGGCCAACTACTGCGTAATCATTATAGGCTCTTAAAACAGGAGGATTCTACCCTATAGGATAATGGGCGTGCGAAGCTTCCTGGTTTAATTTAAACAAGGAGCTTACCATGACAGCTAAAAAAGGCGATACAGTAAGGGTTCTTTATGTAGGCAAATTCAAAGATGATACTATCTTTGATAGTTCAGGTCAGATACCTATAGAATTTACCATAGGTGAGGGGATGGTAATTCAAGGCTTTGAGAATGCGATCGTTGGTATGGATATTGGTCAGCATAAAAAAATCGAAGTTGCTTCAGAGGAGGCATATGGTCCTCATCTTGATGAACTGGTTGCAACTATCAGTAGAGAGCAGTTTCCGACTGCTCTGGATCCAGAGGTTGGCAAACAGGTGAAAGTAGCAAATGAAATGGGACAAACCTTTATAATGACCATCATCGATATCAAAGATGGCACAGTAACTCTGGATGCCAATCATCCGCTGGCAGGTAAGGATCTGATTTTTGATATCGATCTTATTGAGATACTTGCTTAAATGAATCAAAAAAAAAGGGCCGGAAAATTAAATCTTCCGACCCTGAAATTTTAGAAAAATGCTTTTTATCTGCGACCGAATTTGATCTCTGATTCGACTGTTTTTTCTGTGGAATCATTTTTTTCCTGAGAGAATTTTTCCTGAGCAGGCTCTAAAGACCCTGCAGTGTTTTCTTCAGACAAGAATTTTCTTTTCGGTGCAGATCTTCTTCCATGTTGCATATTTTCCTCAGTTCCGAAATCATTTGGAACTAGTTCTGGTGCAACCGGAGCAATAACTTTTGATACTTCTGGTACTTCATGAATAGAAGTTTCCATTGGCTTTTTGATCTCATCTTTTTCTGCATTGATCCCAGACTCAACCGTTGTTTTAGGATTATCTCTTCTGGAATTTCTCTCGTTCCAGTTTGAGCGACGATCGCCTCGTCTTTGATCTCTGCCATTTCTACCACCGTCTCTGCGACGATTGTTATCTTTAGAGAAATTATCCTGAATTTTTCTGCGAGCATTTTCCTGATCACGCTCGGCATTTTTTAACTTCAAATTGATGTCTCTCAAGGATTTCTCTACCGGATCAGCAGTTGCGGTTGTAGCATTGGTGTTACCCGGAACCTGTGATCTGTTTCTGTTATCGGTACCTGGACGTCTTTGATTGTGTCTTACATCCCGGTCTCTTCTTTCATTATTGAAAGAGTTTCCTATTTTCTTTTCTGCAAACTCCCGTACCATTTTTCTGGTACTTCTGAGCAGTGAAATAGTTATAATTTGCAGTATAACGACTATCAGAGTCGCAATGATTGCTGCTGCTGTCATATTTTACTTCTCCATAGGTTTTTTAATATCAGTGCATAACTGTTTTTTTTAGTGTTTTGTGGGCACGCTTATCTGCAATTTTTTATTAATTGCCTAACATTAGATTGCGTGTAATGATTTAAATAATTGTGTATGCACCTGATCAAGATTCAAATTTTTAACAAAATCCGGAAAAAAGAATTCTTATTGCCACCTGCCTCCTCTCTTCTTTCGGGAAATAAGTGAAGTAATTTTTTCCCGTTATTAGCTAATAGCTCCATACTTTCGATGTGCTTTCTATCTATACCTAACTTTCAAAGAACTACTTTTCTTCAGACCTGCTAAGTTTTAAAAACTCTTTATCCAGATCTGTTGCTTTTTTGAGCAAAGCACTCAGTGCCTCTATTCTTTTAAAAAGAACGTAAATTTTGCTCCAAAGAAAAATCAAAGTCAGAGAAAAAAGAAAAAAGATTAAAATCCATAAAGTTTTAATTAATTCCATGGGGCACTCAGGCAGGAATTCAAACAATCTACACTACGAAGATATTTCACGCCAAAACTCATTGCAAGCCCCAATTATATTTTCTGCTTTTTAAGAATCTTCATCAGGAATTGACCAGATTTTTTAAATATTGGGGCAACATAAAGGCCCCGCTATGAATATCCTGATTATAATAGTGACAACCCTCTTTAAGTAATTCATATCTGTCAGAATCGAAATTATTAAAAACACTATCATTCTGGCTGCATAGAAGGAAACTGCAGACACCCTCGGGAAATGAGCGCATCGAACAGAGATAAGGTTTTTTGAATTGAAAAAAGGGAGAGACGCTTTGAATAGTTTTTCTCAGGAATTCACCCTTTATTATCGGAGAATCGGTCTGGAAGACTGCGATTGCATCAGTAGCCAGTCTCTGGGAGACCAGGCGGTGAAAATCTGCGGTTTCCAGCGACTGGACAGGGCCGCAGGGATCATAAGAATCGATTATAATGATATCAAAGGATTCTTCATTAGATTTAAGATATTGATAACCATCATCGAAAACCACCTCAACTCTCGGATCTTTAAAAGCTTCGGCCTGATTGGGAAAAAACTGTTCGACTGTGTCCTTTACCATCTTATCGATTTCCACTATCACCACATTTTTTACCGTTTCATGTTTCAAGACTTCACTGAGGCAGCCGCCATCACCGCCACCTATTATACAGATCCGTTGTGGAGAATCATGCATAAGCATTGCCGGATGGACGATCATTTCATGATAAATGTTGCTGTCGGATTCAGTGAGTACAACTGTACCTCCCAGACACAAGATCAGACCGAAACTGTAGGTATCAAACACCTCGATTTTCTGAAACGGACTTGCATCAGAAAACACTGCATGCTTAGCTCTGATTGTCAGTCCGGAAAGACCACCATTGATAAGATTTTGAATCCATATAGAGGACCCGCTATCAAGATGAAAACTCAAACTCATGATAACCTCTTTGTAGAAAGGAGCCTTAATAATCCAGAAGCTCCAGTTATAATCCGACTTTTTACTGCATTTATCTTTTAATCTACAACCACGATTTTTGCTTTTGGAAAGCCATTGAAATTCGTAGCGCTTGCCGTAGTGTATGCCCCCATTGAATTAAAAACCAGAAGATCACCGATTTCCATAAGAGGCAGACCGATATTTTCATAGAGAACATCAATCGAATCGCATGTAGGCCCTGCAAGTACTGAATTGTGGCGACGACCGGTTCTACCTGAAATCATGGGATAATCGGCATGGTCATACATTTTGCCTGAGAAAGATCCGTAAAGCCCTTCGTCAAGATAATACCACCAGACACCGTTACGAAGAGACCTCCCCATGATTTTTGCTGCCAGAGTCATAGAGGGACCGCTTATCACTCGTCCGGGTTCTGCAATAATTGAATAATTTGTGAAAAAACGCTCAAGATATTCGTTAATAGGCCTGCAAAACTTAGCCATTGGCAAAACAGAGGTGATATAATTAATTGGAAATCCACCCCCGATATCAATTATCTGAATATCTATACCTTTGAGCGCAGCCTTGGTACATATATCTCTGCAGTATTCCAGTGCCTCAATATACTTCATGGGGCTTTCGTTTTGAGAGCCTGCATGAAAACTGATACCAGCAACACTCAAGCCCAGATCATCTGCCTTTCTGATCAGATTCCAGGTACGCTCCGGAGCAACTCCGAATTTATGGGACAAGTTTACCAGGCATCCTGGGTTTTGAATACTCATTCTGACCAGAATCTTCAGCTTATCTTTATAAGGAAGAAACTTTAACAGCTCATCTTCATTGTCTGCAACAAAAATTTTAACCCCGTAATCCAGGGCGAAACGGATATCCGAATCCCGTTTGATCGGATGGGTATGGATTGTCCTCTCAGCACTGATATTGGCTGATTTGAGAATCTCAATCTCTCCGTTGGTGCAGATGTCAAAAGAGCTTTCTTCACTGTCCAAAATAGAGACAATCTCCGGTGAAGCATTTGATTTCAAGGCATAATAAAGAACAACACCGGGCAGCGCAGCCTTCAGAGTACGGTAGCTCTCCCTGAGTCTGCTTTCTGATAAAAATAGAGCGGGAGTACCATGTGTTTTTACAAGGTCCTGGACTTTAGCAAAATCCATAAGTGCTTTTTACTCTCTTTCCAAAGTGTCAGGAAAAAAAATTGTCTGGGAAATCCGGTTTGGCATCTGTAATAATACGGGCAGGCCGGCTCAATATTTGACAAATATAAGGGAATTGAACCTGCATGGACACATGAGTCTGGCCTGAATAAACCGCAAGATTATCGATACCGGATTTTTTGAGTTTTTTATCGATGGCCAAGGCTTTGATTGCCGATGCATCGATATTATCAGAACACAAGGTTATTGACCATAGAACTGCATACATCTGTATGTAGAGATAGAAGGGGTTAACATTCGTAAAAACAGAACGCAACGTTTTCTGAATACAACTGAATGCTTCCGGTCTGGCTACCGGAGATTCCGAATGCATGATAAAAATGCCATTGCTATCACGGAATGCCCGTTTAACGATACGGAAAAATTCTTTGGTATAAAGCATCTTCGATGGGCCGTAAGGATCGGTCATATCCATAATGATAATATCGTATTGGCCCGGATGCTGTTTGGTAAAAGCCCTGCCATCAGCCACCTGCACATTTACTCTGGGATCATCAAAACTGCCTTTATGCACTGATTTAAGGTACTTTTTAGAGAAAGTAATCACCTTTTCATCCAGCTCTGCATGATCTACTCTTTCTACTGCCCTGTATTTGAGTACTTCACGCAAAATACCTCCGTCTCCTCCACCGATCACCAGCACATTCTTCGGGTTTGGATGACAGCAGAAAGCCGGGTGTACCATTGGTTCGTGGTAATGGGGTTCATTGCGTTCTGCAACCTGTGTAATATTATCAAGCAATAGAACCGTTCCGAACTCATCAGTGTCAACCAGTTCGAGATTTTGGTATTTTGTTTTGCCTTTCTGAAGTGTCTTGTTTATGGTATAGTAAAAACCGAAGTTAGGATTAAGAGCTTCTTTAAATGTTCTACGCCTTTTAGTGTCAGAAGAGCCATTTACTCTCGATCGAATATGTTTCTGCATTCAAATATCTCCTGCATTTCCTTTTTTAAGAGGGTACGAATTCGACTGCGTTCATTTTTGGATGGCCGCTGCAACTCAGGACCAAAAAGATAGTTTTCCAGTTTGGGATTTTTCAACATCATCTTACAGTGAAAAATATTATCCGAAACGATATTTATATCATAGGCGGTGTATTTGTTTAATATCTCATCAGAGATATAATCCTGGATAGAGGTGATATCCTGGTCCAGAAAGATTTTTCTTCCATTAACATCGCGGGTAAAACCTCGTACCCTGTAATCCATCAGTACCACATCTGAATCGAAACTGCTGATAAGAAAATCCAGCGCTCTAAGCGGAGAGATCGTGCCGCAGGTGGAGACATCGATATCCACCCTGAAAGTAGCAATCCCGGTGTTGGTGTTATTTTCGGGGTAGGTGTGTGCAGCGATATGGCTTTTGTCCAGGTGACCCAGAACCAGATCATTTTCCAGGGGATGGTGACCTTCATTGATCAGAACCGTTACGCTTGCACCTCTGGGATCATAATCCTGTGTGGAAATATTGACTATTTTTGCCTGGATAATGTTAGTGACTTCCTCAATAATGCTTCTGAGCTTTGCGGAATTATATACATCGTCAATATACTCCAGATAATCCATCTGAGAAGCTTTTGAGCGGGCATAACAGATATCATAGATATTGAAACTTAGGGATTTGGTGAGATTGTTAAAACCTTGAAGCTTGATTTTTCTTCCACGGCAACGATTAATCATCTAATACCTCCTTCAACCAGCCTTGCTCCCGGAGGGATCCTTCGATAAATCATTGCTGATATTGCAGCACTGAAAAACTGAATCACTTACAATTACCACCTTTAAGAAAAGATACTAATATAAAAGATGGCTATAGCTCATTAATATAAAGAGGTTTGTAGCCACGATATTTGTTAGCAAAATAATTTATGAGAATAACTTCTGTTCTTTTATTTGGAGCGATGTTTATAATCAGCCGGTCGGCAAAAAGCCGGCTCATGTGCAATCCTCTTCCGGAATCATCCAGCAATCCTTCACCGGTGATTTGACGGTCGATTTTATATAAAACAGTGTCTTTGGAAAGCCGTCCCTGCAAATCGGTAACCGAAACCGCATATTTTTCCCGGTCATAACCACATTCCAGATAAATATATTCTTCAGGCTCCAGATCGATATCTGTAAATTCCTGATATTTTTCAGTCCCATCATCCCGCAGCGGAGCATGATAAATGGCGTTGGTTATAATCTCATCAAGAATAAGTTTCATGTCTCCGCAGGTGCCAAACTTATTCACAAAAAGACTTATTATGTTCTCCCTGATCTCTCTGGCCTGACGGGATGACTTTATCACATGTTTCTCCATCATCATGCCGTCATCGAGTAAATGCCGGTCCAGTCCGAAGATATCGCCTGTTAGAAGTCCATAGATAAGAGAATCCAGTTCGGCAAAATTAAAGGGAACAGTTTTTGGAATAATGTTGGAAATCTCATAATCTTTGGCGATGGTAATATATTCATCAATATTATAAGCAGTAATAAGTGCGGTTTTAGTCTCTTTATATTCTTTACGAACCACCTTCAGCAATTCCGGCCCGCTCATCCCCGGCATATTAATATCAGAGATGACCAGATCATACTTTTTCTGCTTAAGCACCTCGAGTGCATTTTCTCCCGTATCAGCAGTATCCAGCTCATATCTGTTTTCCAGAAAATCCACCAACATCATCCGTATGGCTTTCTCATCATCCACGACAAGAATTCTGTAGGGTAATCTGTCATTTGCTTTTACCATCAGTGAATACCACCCTTTTGGTTAAATAAAAATCAATAATATCCTTTTCGATCAATGGGAAGTACGATTGAAAAGACTGTAGCTTCATCAATACAGTCAAAAAAAAGTCTTCCTCCGTGCTCCTCTATTATTTTATGAGAAATACTCAATCCCAATCCAGTGCCCTGACCCGCAGGTCTGGTACTGAAAAACGGATCAAATATTCTTGACCGGTTTGCCTCAGAAATCCCGATGCCATTGTCACTTATGGTAATCAGTACGTTATGGTCATCCTGAAGCTGCGTAGAAATAAGCAACATACCACTGAAATTTTTATTAACCCGCAAGCACTCCTTTTTTTTTTCCAGTATCGATTGTATCGCATTGGAGATGACATTTATGATTACCTGCTCTATTTTAGCAGGATCGCAATGAATTAGAGGCAAAGATTTCTCGAAGTTATAATGCTGATGAATCTCATTCACCCCGGGATAATGAATCACTTCAACTGCCTTGATTATCATGGAGTTAATACTTATCAGAATACTGGTGCTGTCTGCTTTTCTAGAGAGGTAAAGCAGATCACGCATAATACTGATGGCACGCGCAGAGGAATCCAGAATCGCCTTAACTCTTTCGATTCCCCTCTCATTGAGTCCATATTTCTGGGGCATATCAAGCAGATTGACTGCCATACCGCTAATTCCAGATAAGGGGTTGTTCATCTCATGAGCTATCCCGGCGGTCATAATTCCTATGCTGGCCAGTTTTTCCGAACGAATCAACTGCTCGCTGATACGCTTTTCATCAGTAACTTCTCTAGTAAATTCAATTACATGTACTACCCTGCCTGCTTCATCGGAAACCGGATAAGTTTTCATTTCAAAATGTTTGTTTTCATCGGTTTCTTTTACACGAATACCTTTGCGTACAACGACTTCCCCGGAAAGAAAAGTCCCGGAAGCAGGGCAGTCTGAACAAATAGAATCCCTTTTCCAGAACATCTGGTAGCAACGTTTTCCAAGCAGTTTTCTTATTGGTTGTCCAACCAGGGCTGCATAGCTTTTATTCACTCTGATAATAGTGAATTTTTTGTCGATTATACAGATAGCCTCAGTGATTGCATCAAAAACTGTCTCCAGTTCCTTCTTGCTGATCCTTATCTGCTCATCCAGAGTAACTTTTCCGGAAACCTCAGCATTTGAATCATCACTGATAAACAGCTCATATCTGCGGCTTGTCTTCCATCTAACCCACCAATAAGCGCACCCTAGTGCCACAACTATCAACAGGACAGGTAATAATTGAATCATACCTATCCAGACCTCTTTTCTTATTTAAAATTCTTGTGGTCTGCGGTTTGTTTTTACTCCGGAACTCAATCCCGGTGTATACTCTGATAGTATGACATGAAATTAAAAAAGGTGCAAGTTAAAGCTAAATGACGAATTGACCCCGATCTTCAGAAAATATAAAAATTGCTACTCCCATCAACCCTGTTCGGACGATCATTTGTCCGAATAAGGCTGAAATTTCTACTAATAAGGCTATTTCTGGCGGTAGTTGCCAAATCAAAAAACACATTGATACAATATCAGCATAAAATTCGAAGTACGAAATTCGGGCATAAGAACAGGAAAACAGAGCCAGCCCGGTTCACTTGCTTCCAAACATTCTGGCCAAATCATTATCAATGACATAAATACAAACCTCCTTGGCTCCCTGCTCCGTATAGCCGAATTTTCTCTGCAAATTTCTGATAAGATATTTTACATCTACCCTGATTCTCTTGTCATAGGTCTTGAAATCAGTTGTGTTGTAATCTTTAATTCCTCTGCGGAAATTATCATTATCCAGAAATGGATCCAGGACTTTCTCCTTGATATTCTGAACATAACGTTCATGCAGGCGCTTGTATATTTCAGTCTCAATTACCGGTTTTTGCTCCAGCATTATTTCCTGAGTCAAAGCTTTTGAGGTATAATCCCTCTGAACACTTTCTCTAAACTCCCGCCTGCTGTTACTGCTTGCATCAACACCTAAAAGCCGGTTTTCTATTGAACTGAGAAACTCCTCGGTGATTCTAAGTTTATCTTTAGTATATGCACACACCTCCACTGCAGGCGGTTCAAAATTAACAGCAAAAAGGTAATTGAGAATGTCACGGCTTATCTGACGCTCATTATAATAGTACAGTGATTCTTTTACTTCCTGAAGTACAGTGTAATTGTACATACGGATCAGTGAATCAAGAAAACCCGATGGTATAGACTGCATCAGATCCCTCTTTTTACGAGTAAAAAAATCGCAGAGCATCGACATATTGATCAATTTATCATGCTTGCTGTAGGTGGAGAAAAACTCATTGAATATTCTTATCGAATCCCTTCCTGAAATTCCACTTACACCCTCCCTGTCTGACTCTGCAAGAATCCTTCTTCTTCGCTTGGCAGTAAGTTTTTTACGGTCCTCCTCGCTTAGCCACTGAGGGATAAATCCTGAATAGATCTCCATCTTTAGCAACTGCAGATTATCATCACAATAAAGATTGTATTTTCTAGGATCACCAATCCACTCCAATAACGCCTCAGAGCGGGTAGTCAGTCTGGATGAAATTATCACCCTGGCAAAATTGGTCAGTATTCTGGGAAGAAGAAGCTCCTCTATCTGCGTTCCAAAAGTATTGCGGTATATTTTCACTTCAGTGTTTACATCCATCACGTATGGAATGTTTATATAATCGATCCGGTCGGAAAAAGATTTGAACTCCTTTATGTTTTTCTGGTCCTCCGGATTCATAATAGCTAAGAGTAAAGAATTGACATTCTCCTCTATGTCCTCCACCTTGTGAACTCCCTCACTTATGATGTTATGCAGGTCGATAAATCTTTCTGTGTTGTGTGCCTTTATATCCATTAATGCATATACGCCATTGTTGGTTTTTGCGTAACGGGAATAGAGGTAATGTACATCGGTAGCGCTTTTCAACAATGAATTCAGACGCGCCTGTATCGCCGGATTATGAAGCACCTTGTTTTTCAAAGGCGTATCACCCGGATTAAATACACTTATCCCCTCTCCGATTCTTCTGTTAAACCGGTAGGGACGTGCCCAGATCATCTTGTGAACCTCCTCAGGACTTTTCAGATTGTTTAATAACGCCTGGTAAAGTGCACTACAAAACGTACAAGGCTTGTCCTTAAAAAGCCAGTGATAACTTCTGTCTGAAAAGAGCTTGTCTTTAAATGAAGAGCTTTCAAATAGTTCCGAAAAAAATCTTTCCCGATGATCCTTGGGTATTATAAGCAATGGATGATCATGACTTGGGCAGGGAATCTCCATTATTCCATCCACTGTTACCGGAACATGAGTATCGATTCCAGAACAGCCAGTAGCATTATCCCTTTCTGCTGCCAGAAGAGCTGTCAACTGCTCAAATATCGGTGAGCCCGGATAATCCTGGACAGGACCAAACAGGGATGGATCAATTCTCCAGATCAACTCATACCTCATCCCTTTGTCGATATTTGCATAGGTCTCAAATTTCCTCAGCATATTGTTGAGGAATGTGCTTTTGCCACATCCAGGGGGGCCATTGAATATGTAAATTTTATTCTGTTGCGAGCCCCGCTTCATGCTGTTGACCAGATTTACCAGTCGATTGGCAAAAAGACGGTCTGCAAAGAAAGGACGGTCACTGTCTTTCTCAAAAAGTCTGCTGCAGTCATAGCAGACATAATGTACCGATTCAGGATCATTGGGATACTCATCTATTCCTTCTCCCAAATACCATTCAATCATATCATGAAACACCTGAAACACATTACGCAGATGAATCTGCGGATTAGTCACGACTTCATTAAGAAACCCATCAAAAGAGATCGGCGGATTTTCACCTCTGTCAGTCATGCATCTGTTGAGGTTTTCCAGTGCTGTTTGTACCCTGTCCATGTATGTTAAATTCCCCTTTTTTTTCAGGTTAATTTTTACGGCGGTTTTTGATTCAATTCCAGATCGTAACTACTCAGCTCTTGAAACAAATAAAAGTCAGAAACAATAAGAATAGAATCAGAATTAAAATATCTAATCAGATAAGCCCTAAAGAAAAAAGTGTTTTTTCATTTCAAGTTACTTCTAATTAGATATTGTTTTGAAATTATAATGTTCCTATTTTATTCGATTTGATATTATTATGTTTTTTTTGCTACTCAGAGACCCTGGGTAGTTACTCCAGATCTTTTTTAGTCAGTTTGCGAGCCTCCATTGTGTAAAGAACTCTTTTCCACCTGATATTTTTTTTGTCTACCGGTTTTTCCGTTGCAGTGCCTCCGTATCGCCTCGATTCCTGTGCAGACTGAACAATTTCATTTGTTTCAAGATGCACCGGAGCGCCCCATAGATACTCTATCCCCATCATGGTATTAGAAATAAACTCGGAGACCAAAGGTTTCCCTTCGAAATGATGTTTAAGGTAAAGCTGTCCGTCATTGCTGCTATTATGGTCAACTTCAATTGAAGGTGGATGATACAACTGCTCACGAAGCATCTCTTTGTAATCATCGGCTTTTCTGCTTTTGATGTAATACTCCCACACCATACGCTCCTGATTGAGGCGACGGCCTGCCACAAACAGATCGTGTCTGTCCACGAAATCCTGATCGGTGAAATATTCTATAAATAAACTGTCACATAAGTTTTTCCGTACCTCAGAGATGTATTCACTACCGTTTTTAGCACCAGTATCATACTTCTCCCTCACCTTTATATCCATGATCTTTCTGAAATCAATAGAATATTTTCCTTTGTCTGCCATCTCCTCTGTATGCTGAAACAGACGCATGCCCAGTGCATAAGGATTAAGCCCGATTCTGGGCATGGCTGCAACCCCCGAATGAACCCTGGCAAAGTCAACTTCATGCCCCTTTATCCGGTCATCGGCTAAGAAAAGATTTTCGTGCCAGTAGCTGGCCCACCCTTCATTCATTATCTTGGTGCGGATTTGAGGCTGAAAAAACAGAGATGTTTTACGAACCACCTCAATAATAGATTGCATCCAGGCGTTCTTTTCACGACGCAGGAAATCGGAATTTTTCATTATATACTGAAGCAGGTCGATTTTGGGAGCATGTAAACGCTGTCCGTGTTTTGCCAGCAAAGAATTAAACTCAGGGTGCTTCTGTCTGACTTCGGAGAAAAAAATCTGCTCCGCTTTCTCCTTGTACTCTTCACAATATTTGTTATACCTGTCGAGCTCTTTCAAATATTCAGTAGTTGGCACTTTTTGAATCGACTGCAAAAAGACATCAAAATAGTAGTTAAGCGAAGAAGACTCATTCTGGTGTGGAAGAGTTTCGAATTGAATAAGCTCCGAATAATATCCTACAAGATTGTCTATACCTCTGGCAAATTCTATGATGTAATCAACCCAGCGCCCTTTCTCAGAACGCATTCTGGCAATGAGCCGCTTATCGGAAAGAGCCTGGCCTGTAAAGTCGATATCCCAGGTATTGCGGAAATACACATTATTCTGAAAGAAATCGATATGTGCCAGCACATGATAAAAAATCATCACATTGAGCCAGTCCGGATTGTTGTCATTATAAAAGGATATTGCCGGACGGGTGTTTATTACAGTTTCATAGGGATTTGACGGATATAATTCATATCTGCCTTTTTCCCGCAACACTTCAACATCATGAACCCAGTAATCGTACAGGGTGGGTATCATTAATTTAGGTGTCAGCTCAATAAGGTCTCGGTTGGTTACTATATACTCCAGAGATTCATCTTGGAAGTTAAGCCCTGCCTTTCTGGCTCTTTCTTTGCAACCTTCCATTATGCTTTTGGTTTTTTGATCTATCAATTCCATTTTTTTTTACGGATCTCCCTCTTGTCCCTCAAACGTCCACCACTAAAAAGATGTAGACAATTCATTTCAGCAAGTAAACGGTTCACGTTTATGTGTAAACTAAGATAGCACTTCCTGAGCGATCATTCTTCTGATACCCTCAATTAATCTTGCTTCATCAGCTTCTTCGGTCATGGTATCCATACGCAGCAAATCGGATCTTCCGGTAAGAAGTCCTGAATTTTCCAGATATGTCTGGACCTCTGTTTTCTCGTTGCCTGCATAATTATGAGACACGATGGTAATTCCCATACGGCTTGCATATTCCAGAATTTTCTTGAGCTCCGGAATTGTTTTCTCTCCTGTAGTGTCCCAGTCATCACCATCGGTGCCATGAAACACATAGATATTGTATTCCTGAGCAAGATTTTCCTCTTCTACAATCTTATTTACAAGATTGTAGGCTGCAGCCACCTGTGTACCACCTGCAACTCTTGAGTTGTAATAAGTGTAAAAGTCTGGCACTTCCCTGGCACTGGTATCGTGAAGAATAAATCTGGTTTCTACTCTTCGTGAATACTGGTAAAGAAGCCAGCTATAAATAAGTACATGCTGAGCCACAACCAGTTCTGTGCATTTGCCCTCCATGGAACCAGAATAGTCTCTTACAAAGAATACCATGGCCTGGGATTCATAATCCTTTTCCTGAGACAGTACCCTGTAAATCTTGTCCTTTGGGGATACGATCATGTCTGTAGTATCGATAGTACTGAAATCGGAAATTTTACCGAGTGCGAAATTGGTCTGAAGAACTTTTCTAAGGGTTGCCTTTTTATCAAGCACCTGTCCAAAACCGCGGTTCTTGTCGGTAATATCATATGTGTATTTGCTAAGAGATCTTTTGTTTCCCCGGTCCTTGAGATTGGGCAGCTCGAATTTCTCGGTAAGAATTCTTCCAAGATCATATGCTGTTGACTGGATATCATGGGAAGCTTCATCTCCTTCCCCGGCTCCATTTCCCTCACCCTGTTCGGGCCTAACCGGCTGTTCACCTATTATCTCACCCTCTTCACCCTGCCCGGTTCCGCCCGCTTCTCCGCTGTCTGTATAATTCATAGTGGAATCATGCATAAACTTTTCTTCCACAGTGGTGGGAACAATAACTATGGAACCACCGTCAATTTTTCCCGGCTTTATCAGCCGGCCCACCCGTATCTTACGGGGAAAGCCATCCTTTTCCCTTTGCCGGTCCCTGTCCAGCAGCTCATCCATCGATACCAGAGCGCTGACAGGTGTTGCACTGATTTTCTTGTCCTGTAACATTACCAGATCAGAATATCTGTACAACTCTCCTGCCTTAAAAGGTCCAGATAAAACGTCAGTATCGATTTTTATAACCTTGGGCCCATTGAGCTCTTCAAGCATTCTTTGCTCTTTCTCAACAGGAAGGCCGCTTTGCCTGATCTCCAGGAAAAGTTCTTCGGCTGATTTATCAATTTTACTGTTACTATTCATTTTTTTTAGTTCTCATCTTCCTGTGTACAGAAATATTCTATGGTTTTTTGAGCACAAGTCGTACAGTAGTGAAGTTTTTCCAGCATGGTATGGATCATTCGATCATACAATTTCTGGTTTTCCTCACTTGTTCGATTGGCCAATGCTCCCACCAGACTTCCCGCACCCGCAATATCGGATTTAAGGCGTACATCAGTAACTGCCTTTACCAGTTCGAGATTGTCCATGAAATCGTAATCGGGATTCAGGGAGATTCTTTGTCCATAGATTTTACGAATGGATGTCCTGAACATATCCCGCTGTTCCCTGGTTTTCAAACCCAGCCTCTCCTCTACATTAGAGATGTATCTTTCATCTATTTTCAGGGCTTTGAGTTCACCACTTTGAGGATCGCGGTATTTCCACATCTTGTCTGGTCCCAGATTTTCGGCATCTATACCGATGATCATATTGACATAGTTCATGACATCCTTGCGTATGGCATGAGGTTCATCCATATAGGCATTGAACATTTCAGTCATTATTTTTTCCCGGTAAAGACCTTTGCCGATTTTCAGGTCTTCAAGATATTTCTTTCGGTCATTGGCATCTGTAACATAATCAAGAATAACCCGCTCCAGAGCCTTAAATATGTCGTATGCAAACATACATTTACCTTCGTTGGTCTCTGAGCTTTCGATAAGAAGCTGCACAGCTCGTCCCAGATTTCTCTGTCCCAGTCCCTTCTGACCGAAACGATTGATGATAACAGGATCCTGATTGAGCGTGTCTATGACTTCAGCCAGAGTTTTGATGCTCTTTTCACCTGCTACCTCTCCTGCAGTAAGCTTGAGAGTCTCAACCGGAGTAAGTTTTTCTGAACGGGCAAGACGTGACAACACCACCGCAACCGATGCCGCATAGTTGAGATTTGGATCCTTATGAAGATCCTCTTTATTGAGCGTAGTACGTGCTTCTTTACCTATTGCATACTGGGTAAGCTCATTCTGCAAAAGATAGTTGGTGTTATGCGAGATATAACATATTCTACAACGGTCAACTATAGGTGCTTCTTCCTTTTCAGAGAGGAAACGGTTGAATTCAGAATTATTACTGGTTGCAATGATAAGTGTATCGATTGGCCATTTGAAACCATCTATCTCGATGTTTCGGTTCTGAATGACTCCCAGATAAACCTGAACAAGATCCTTTTTGTTCTTATAAATTTCATCACTGAAATGTATTCCGCTGCCTGCGACCCGGGCCAGTGCACCACGACGCAAGTCAAAGCGGTACGGATTATTGGTATCGGTGATATGCAGCAATCGCTGAATCGATTCTTCACCAAGAAGATCTACCGCCGAAGAGGTCATTTTATCTTTGGCCGGATATTTACCAGTTACTGTACCCAAACTTTCGGTAAGGGGTACAGGTACGATATCAATAAACTGAAGCATCTCTTCAAGGTTGCCATCAGTATACTCCTGGATTTCATTCCAGATATAGCCGCTGCAGGCTCCCAGTGGCCGGTAATTTTCATAAAGCAGTTCTATCTCCTTGTCAGAAAAACCGAAGTTACTGCACAGATACTCTTTTGTCTGATTGGTTGATTCCAGAAGGTTTAAGGCAAGAATCACCGGATCTTCATAGGTCTGGCTTTCGATGATCCTGATTTTTCCATAGGAACCCAGTTTATCCAGATTTTTAAACCGGAAAGTATACTTCCTATTGACATCTTGAGACAAGAATTCGCGGTAACGGTTACACAGGAAATCTACGAAGAATGTTTTTCCATTTCCTGGCTCGCCAACCAGAACAAAAGCCATTTCAGCGGAAGAACCTCCTTCGGCCGCATCCTTGACATAAGAAACGAAGCTGTTGATTTCATCATACATACCGATCACATGTTTTTTACCGGTACGGAAAATGCTGAAATCGTAGGTTGTCTTTCCGTTTACCACGACTTTTTCTATCTGACTTTCCAATATCATACGAGCGACACCCTGGAAAGCATTTTCAAAGGTTCGCTCTTTGTTTTTCAGAGCTGTTAAGTGATGATGTAAAGTGTTTGGTGTGGATGCAGGCATTAATTCCTCCTGTAACTCCTTGGGCATATTTAAGTATGTTAATGATTCGGATATAAGATAAAAGGGCCTGAGATCGCAAATATCCGATTCTGGGAAAATCTCTCCAGGGCAGAAAGCAGGTAGCCGATTTGTCATCTTCTTTGTACCTGCATTTCGTTCTGTCGTCCGGGTTTGAATAAATCAATACGCAGCATAGGGGAAATTATTTGGGAAAAAGAGGGAAGATTTTAAGGGGAAAAAACACAAAATTCGAAAAAAAACAAACGCAAATCGATCCTGCCATCTTATTTCTGTTTGGATTTTTTGCTTTGATTTCGAATTTTGTCCTCCGCATGTAGTTAAACCTATCCCTGAAACCCTTTTTGGGCATCGCAGAGGGGTGTTTTGGGGTGCCCCCGACTTTTTGCTCATGTATTACTCTCAAGTATCTGTTTGGGAGCGTGTGGGTATCGGAGTTTTTTACTTAAGGAAGCAGATTTTTAGATGGGGGATAGCCTTAGCCAACATGAGTTACCCTGAACAGCTCTGGAAACTGTTTAGCTGCTCAGTTTCATCACTAACATCATTAATTCAATTGTATTCGCTCCTGTATGGGTTTCATCCCACTGCAGCCTGGAGGTGCAAGGGTATTTAGCCTGTTGGCCGAAAAGATGGAGAGCGTCTACGCAATGGCTTTTTCTGTTAACAAAAAGGAATTGCCGCTTGAGAAGGTGCGGTCAAGTGTACTGAATGTGACAGATATTAACGGGTAACATGTAATAAATATTGAAACTGCCGGAACACTATTTATTTATTCTCTCAAGGGAAGCTCTTCTGAATAAGGTTTACCTGCCTGCAAAAAAGGATCCTGCAGATTTGTTAAAAGTAAAAATGTTTGCATAGCCGGTTTTTGCGGGGTGAGGTTCTATTAAGCCGTGACACTCTCTTTTCCCATCGCACTCTGCCTGTTGTCTGTCTTCAATCGGGTCGGCATCGTCTTTTATCTTTTGTGTTAAAGCGAAGAGAGATCCTTTCCGCAGCAAAGGATTGCATTTTGAAAAGACAATGTTTTTAAAATTCCGGTTTCCAAGACTATATTAGTAGTGTGAATCTGAGGATTTAAAAAACGGCATCCCATACAAATCCTATGAGATGCCGATAAATTAACTTCAGAGGTATTCTCTGTTTTTACTTTTTATTTCTTTTGAAACCAAATAGTCCAAGGCTAAACAAGCCAAATCCGAGCAAGGAAATGGTTGCTGGTTCAGGAACTGAAGGAATATCAATCTGATCAGCAAAACCGAAACGAAGGTTGTCGATTGCATATCCGGCAGGTTCTGAACCTACAAGGCTGAACTGAAGTCCTGCAATCTGGTTAGTGTTATCTTCGGTTACCAGGCCAAGAAATTCAATTCCAAGGCCTTCATTGAGTACCTGTCCGATTATTTCACCTTGCCTGTTAAACGCTGTAATGGCAGTACCACCAATAGTATCGAAAAACCCACCATTAAGGCCAACACCGGCAATGTCCTTGTTGAAAAGCATGCTGATAGCACCATTGAATGTAGGGGTTCCGGAAAGAACTGGTGATGTGGGGTTTGCTGCATCCTGGGTAATAAATGTGCCTGGGCCTGTGAGATCTAAAGTAAGATCGCTTACTGGTGTGCCGACAATAACACCACTTGGATTGGCGCCCGGAAGTGAGCCGCCTATGGATTGTCCGATAAAATAAGCACCAAATGATACAGTAACGCCATTAGATTCTGCACCGTACATTTCGGGAGTGTAAATAGGATTTTCTGAGTCAAATGCAATTTCACTGAATGTTATCAAGCCAGCATCGGAGGTAAAATTGGATTCTTCAATGCGGATAACTCCAGCAAAAATGGCTGAAGGAACAAAAAATGCAGTAACGAGAAAACTGGAAATTAGACGGTTCATTGGGCCTCCTAAAAAAGTTTAAAGATAAAACTGCTTGAGCAGAAATACTATCAAAACTCATGCCGTTTCACTTCCTTACTTTAATTGAGATAATCAAGACTTTTATTTATGAGAAGTTTAAAAATTATCAGACTGCTTTATAAAAACTTTACACTTTTCGAATGCTATATAACTCACCCTGGTATTGATTAAAGTTTTTTGGAGGAGCTATGTAGATTGCAGAGCCATAGAACCACATTCTGGAAGGTGATTAGTATTCAGATTCCTTTTTTGCCAGGAATATCCCGTATTTCCACAACTTTTTCTTCATTGCAAAATACTGTTTCCAGAGTTTATCAGTAGTGTTTGAGATTTTTTGACATACTCTGTTACATCACGATAGGTGGATTCTCTGAATCTGGCGTCACGGCTGAAACTGATGAATTTTTCGGGGTTTCAAGATTGTTCACAATCCATACTTCGTTTCATCAACCAGGCATCTTTTCCCTCATAGTGATCTCTGCTGGCGAATCCATTACCAAGCAATACCTCTTCAAATACTTATGTTTTCTGCGCATCGCCCTAGATATGTTCAAAGATCTTAGCAACGTGTACAAGCAAATCGATGAGATCCGACCATAATCACCCTTAATAAGGGGACGCTTTCCAGCGGGGGATTTCCACCACCATACCTAATGGACAAGTTTGGTTAAAGAGCGATAACGATTTAAGAATTAAGGCCCTGTAATCCTTGATGAAAAACAGAAGCTTACTCCAGCGGAAACAGTGTATCAGGTGTAGTAAGAGTTCGCGCCGCGTACAGTTTACCCAGATCCCATTTATACAAACATTGCCCATCAGCGGCTACAAAGGAAGTCGGATCAGTAGTCCAGGCTGTTGTAGTGATATCGTTTT
>JAEYNR010000094.1 GCA_023412475.1 Fibrobacterota bacterium
CGTTCTATTGCATTAACCTGCTTTCCATCCGGTCCCTTGTTTGCACTTAAAAATGCTCTCCACCCTTTAACTTTGGAGCCAGGCATGCTCTTTTCGGCAATGCACTGACAGATGCTGTCTGCACCCAGAATCCCGGCTCCCTGCCCGGTTTTGCCAAAGCGAAGATCACCGCCGAAACCCTTTTCACTCCCGGAAAGCTCCTGAAGAGCCTTAAGGCTGGTAAGGAAAAAACTGAATTTGGGCAGGCTAATGCTATCAAGAGTTATTTCCAGGTCGTCTTCTTCATAGGAAGATAGCGACACTACCTTTGTAACGTAATTATTAGCAGACACAGTCAATGAGTCGATTGTTGCTTTAATTTTAGCCAGCCCTCTGATGCCAGGCCGCATAGTTGAAGAAACGGATGTAACCGTATAATTTCTATTAGAAGAGAGCAGATAACGGAAAGTTGTACTTTCTCCACCAATTGAAACACGAACCGCAGCCATAGAAGAGGCAGTTGGTTTACTGGACAGATTGTATCTGTATTGGCCGGCAGAAGCATAATAGTTTAGCTCTTTTTTTAATAGATTACCGGAAATACCGAATACCTCAATTTTTACCTGCCCAGCTTTATTGAGGTTGAAAAGTATTGCCCCCCTATCAATAGTAACTTTTTGTAGATTAGGCAGTTTGCTGATATTTTCTCTCGCACTCACCGCGCTGAATGAGAACATTCCCTGAGCATCGGTAGTATCTGAAAGCTGCTGCGAAGCTAAAGATACGATAGCTCCTTTAACAGCTTTTCCATCCTGGTTTTGGACTTTGCCTCTGAGGTTAACCGTTTCAGCAGACATGACCAGACTAACCATCAAACCTACTGTTAGTCCAATTTTTCTGTACATTACTTACCTCCTAAGAATTATTGTCTATTTTTTTATAAAGAACGCACCAATTAAATCTCATCAATGTTGTTTTTAGTACTAAGACTCTATTTAAAAGCACACAACTTTTTCTTGGTGTAACCATTGATGTAATTGGGTTCTAAATGCTATCCTTTATAAGTCGTATACAAACTGATACTAAATGCATTTCTTATTTATGTTTATCCTGAGTTAGAAATAGTTTAAATTTTTTTTATTACTTTGGTTTTTAAGTCCTGAAGAAAAAAGATTTTTTTCCCCCGATTCTTCATTTAAATGTTCTAATTGGTTATTTTTGACCCGGATATTTGTTTTCAAGAGTTAAATAGTTACGTAATACCCTTTTATAAAAGGCAGTCTTTATCCAGGCAATTATTACTGTTTTCACAAGGAAACAGGTAGAAAGCACAACCTTTAACAGGAGTTTATTTTCGGTCTGGCTCTGTTTTCCTTATTTCCTTGGCTTAATATTTGTGTTTAGTGTCTGGATAGGCAGCTTTAATTTCCTTTTGAAAGGTGCATGAAAAATTCATAACAATAAGAGGCAGGTATTCTTCCATGACGATTTCCTTAAACTTTCCTATCCAGTATTTTGTGCGCACGCTTGTGTGGAAGCCTTTCAAACAGAATCAATCTCAGTACTGATTACCAGGGAAATATGCTTCAGATCTCTGTTTGGTTTCATCTCATTTTTCAGTTCCCACAAAAAATGCAGCATGCCCCGGTATCGCCATAACTCCTTTCATTTTAATGGGGAAAGTACTGTTTCCCCCAAAGGAGGGATCTTCGCTGCTTATTATTACTTTCCATTGATAACCTTTGGGAGGGGCACTCAGAGGATGTGGATTGGGATACAGCCAAAGATCGGTTCCCAAATTTACTATCAAAAGACGGTCACTTGATGAATCCTTTCCAAAATATCTCAGCAAAAAAGCATTGTCACCAATCACTGAACCATCGATACCTCTTCTTTCCTCTTCCCTGAATACAGGATCACTCTTACGAACTGATATAAGATGCTTGTGAAATAAAAGTGATGGCTGATTAGAAATACGTTCCTCAAAATTCAATTTACATTTCTGGAATGTCTCTGTATCTCCGGGATGTGGAACTAAAGGACCCGACGCTGCCAGTATTGAAGGAAACTGTGAGAGGAACATTTTTCGTCCTTTTGCTGCACGAGCTACTTCAGCCTCATCTTTATCTGTAAAGAAATAAAATGGAACTGTTGAGCAAAACTCCTGGCCCTGAAAAAGCAGTGGAATCTGTGGCCCTAAAAGTAAAAGCAAGGTAAATGCTCTATAGAGCGAAGGATCACAAACAGAATGTATCCGTAAACCTCGCAGGGAGTTTGCAATCTGATCATGATTCTGAAGATAGTGGATAAAATAATTGGCTGGCAGATCCAGAGCCGGTGTACCCCGGGGTTTCTTCTGCCAGGTATAATACTGTCCCTGGTAAAGATAACCGTACTTGGCAGTTGATATAAACTCCTGTGGTGAAGCCTGGTAGTCCGAATAGTATGCTTCAGCATGGCCGGTAAGTGCAACTGTAGCGCTTCTATGAAAGTCATCGGACCAGACCGCATCTATGCCGTATTCATGAAAAAGTGTAGTATCCTGACACTCATTTTCCGCTATAATAAATACCGGTTTTTCTCCGGCCTGTGCACGTACTCTCTGTACGATTTCTTTAATGATGTTTTTTTCTGAAGCATCGAAGATCTGCTGAGTGGCATCAATTCTGAATCCATCAATATGATACTCCCGGACCCAGTATTCTGCATTTGAGAGGAAATACTCTCTGACCGGTCCGGAGCTTGGGCCATCAAAATTGATAGCTGCACCCCATTCATTTTTGTATCTATCGGTAAAATAGTGTGAGCTGAATTTCTTGAAAAAGCTAGAACCGCCTCCCAGATGATTATAAACGACATCGAGGACCACCCCGATTCCACACTGATGCGCCCGATCGATAAAGGCCCGAAGATCATCGGGTGTACCGTAGCAATGAGAAGGAGCGAACTGAAATATGCCATCATATCCCCAGTTAAACCTGCCTTCAAACTCCGCTACTGGTAAGAGTTCGATCACAGTAATTCCCAGACTGGCAAGCTCAGAAAGCTCTTTGCTTGCAGCTTCCCAGCTCCCTTCAGGAGTAAATGTGCCTGCATGCATTTCATAGATTACCCTGCCATCATTGGGAATCCCTTTCCAGTCCGAATCACTCCATTTATAGTCCCGGTAATCGATTATTTTTGAAAACCCATCAACACCCTGTGGCTGGAAACGAGAGGCGGGGTCAGGATAACAATGTTTGGAATCACCCAGCTTGAAACCATACAGGAGTCCCTGAGAAATATTAGGCAGTAGTAGTGAAAAGTATCCGGAAGCCTCTTTTTGCATGGATACGGATGAGGGTAGTTCTTCAGATACGGACCCAGACAAATGATCGGCTGTAAAAACCAGCTCTACCCGTTCTTGATCCGGGGCCCATAACCTGAAATGAACGCCCGTTCGATCTGGAAGAATTTCTGCTCCGACCGGGAATCGTCTGATATGCACTAATTGATCCATTAACACAGAGTTATGCAACTACAATGCCTACCAGGGGAGAAATCGACTGGCTTTCAGCTCAGAAACCAGGCTCAGATCAATTATCACTGAAATGCTTCAAGTGGTAGATTTTCTCCTTGGCAACATTTCATCTATTATAGTATAACCTAATTCGGCGGATTAATTGACGATATGGTGCAGCAGCTTGAGAAGACTTGAGGGTTCGAAAACTCCTCTTAAGCTCTGATGGCTTCTCGGGCATATCGTAAAAGAGTGATTTTTCCAAGCTTTCAAAAGCCATATGATTCTCAGGCAGCAAAGCAGATTGCATCAAGGAACCGTTCCGATTTAGATTGTGGATAAAAAACATGATGATTGAGATTCATAAAGAAAACCTGGTTATTGGATTAATCTCCGATACCCATGGGTTGTTTCGTTCAGAGATAAAGCCCATTTTTGCAGGAGTGGACTACATAATACATGCCGGAGACATCGGAGACAGGGCAGTTCTTTATCAGCTTGAGGAAATTGCACCTGTAACAACTGTACTAGGCAATACCGATTCCTGCATAAAGCTTGAAGATATTTATGAGAGCGCGATACTTATTACACCCTGTGTTTCCATATACATTATTCATGATGCAGGAAACCTTGATCTTGACCCAGCCAAAGCTGGCTTTAATGCGGTAGTTCACGGCCACACTCATGCCCCATCGATTCACAATAGAGAGGGGATACTTTTTGTTAATCCGGGAAGTGCTGGCCCCCGCAGACATTCTCTTCCGGTAAGTGTTGGCAAGCTTGCCATATCAGGTGATAAGCTGGAAGCGGCCATAGTAAATTTGAACCTCGATCACCAGGGATAGACAACTATTATTGCGGCAAATAATTATTACTTTGATACTCTGTTACTCAGTTACCTAATCGGATTATAACTATGAACTGCCAACTCTACAATATCTGTTCAAACAAAGTAAACTCTAAATCACAAGTCTTAAATCCTAAACAAATTCCAAATTGCAAAACCTAATTTCTAAACAGGGATAAGAGTTTTTCAAGCAGCTAAAGATTTTTAATTTCCCCTTGTTGCCATTCCTTATTTTGGATTTCGAATTTCGGTTTTCGTGCTTATTTTTTTCCTGTTTATTTCTGATTTCAAATTACATGTTTTTTCTTGGGATTTATTTGAGGTTTTGAAATTGTCCAGAATCCGAAATATTGTTCTTAATAATGGAAAAAACATTTAATTGCCGCAAGTAATATTTACTTTATTTTTTGAACAGGTGTACTTCGCAATATAAGAGATGCGGAGTCTTTTGGAGAAACAGTGTTACTGGAGATACTTACTATAACAAGTGAAGTACTAATACTATTCACATGAGCCGCATATCCAGTCATACAATATTGGGCTTCACTTCCCTTTTCTTTATGATAAATAGCGAATACATCACCAATTCTAACACCATCAGCTTCTCCCTTATCGAGTATCAGAGTCTGAAAAAGAAAAGGGCTTGCTGTAGATTCAACCCGTTCAAATATTTGCGCCGTAACAGGATTTTCCGGTTGGTTGAATTGATAGACGCCCTTTAATTCAATGCTGCCGGATTTTGCGGCCCTTTCTCCACCTCTTATTACTTCCGACATCTCGATAATCCTGGCAGAAAGTTTTCCGCTCTCCATTTTATAGACAACCGCTTTGCCGTTTTTTTTAACCAGATTGGCAATCGAATTTCTGAATCGAACAAAGCGAATCGATGTAAACAGATCTATGGTATCACCAGGAACAAAAGCATCTCCCTTTCCAATTCGTATATTGACAATATCATAAAGCTGATATGATCCTTTCATATGTGGCTTTTCCACAACTGAATTTCCTGGATACCTGTTCCCTGAGGAATCTGTTTTTGTCCATAAAAAGGGGACCGACGAGAAAAAATGACTGCTCAGGAGAAATTTGCCTTTAATGCCAGATAAATCCTCTGTTACTGAAGTTTTTTGCATATGTCTGTTTTGTTTTTTTTCTCCCGAAAGAGCCGAATCGTTTACAGTGGTAGTACCGTCTTCATTGGATGCACCCGAAATCAACAATTGGTCCCCGGGGTAGATTAGATGAGGATTTTTTATATGAGAATTTCCTTCCCAGAGAAAAGGCCATTCGAAAGGATCCCCGGTAAACTCAAAAGCCAGGTCCCAGAATGTATCACCATCTTTGACCACATAGGTAACCACCTGATCTGAAGCGTCTGTATTCTGGAGCGGCATCTGTAGAGAATCAGTGAAAGCATTAAAAGCGTATAACAGCAAAAGAGCGGAACAGAACAGGTCAATCCGTTTCGGAAACCGATGACTATTAAGCAGACCTGAAGAGCTGTTTTTAGCAGAGAACGATTGCATTATGAGTGTACCATTACTAATTTAAACAGACATTTTCCATAATTAAGGAGTATATCATGGGGAAAAAAGAATTTCCAGCATCAATTACAGAAATCCCTGGGGGAATCACTGCCGCAGCAGGGTTTAAGGCGGGAGGAACAAAAGCAGGGATAAAGCAGACTGGAAGACAGGATCTTGCCCTTCTGTTTAGCGAAAAACCCTGCACTGCGGCAGGCACTTTTACTACAAATACAATCAGAGCTACGAGTGTAGACTGGTGTGAAAAGAACCTTCCTTCTTCAGAGATTCATGCTATTATCTGCAACAGCGGCTGTGCCAACGCCTGTACAGGAGACAGAGGGCGAATGGATACAGAGTTGATGGCAAAACTTACCGGTGATACTCTGGGAGTTAAGAAGGAAACGGTTCTGGTGGCATCTACCGGGGTTATCGGAAAGCCTCTTCCTATAGAAAAAATTCAATCCGCTTTACCGGAGCTCTCAAAGGAACTCTCTTCTGAAGGGGGAAAGGATTTTTCAACAGCTATTATGACTACCGATACTAAAGAGAAGCAGTCTGCAGTCAGGGTTGAAACTTCTCAGGGTGTCTTTTTCATGGGTGGAGCAGCCAAAGGTTCCGGCATGATTCACCCTAATATGGCAACAATGCTGGGTTTTATCTGTACTGATGCCCATATCGGCTCTGAATTGCTGGATAAAATAGTGAAGCGGACTGTAAACCGTACATTCAATAATCTTACTGTTGACGGAGATACATCTACCAATGATATGGTACTTGTCCTGGCCAATGGAGCATCACCGGTAAGGGTTTCCTCAGAATCGGATTTGCTGCTCTTCGAGCAGGCTCTTTACAATGTGTGTAACAATTTATGCAAACAGATTGCTGCCGATGGAGAAGGTGCTACAAAGCTTGTAGAGATCAATGTAACCGGAGCACAAAATCAAACCGATGCAAGACTTGCTGCAAAAGCGGTGGCCAATTCCAATTTAACAAAGTGTGCCCTTTTTGGCAATGACCCCAACTGGGGAAGAATTGCATGTGCAGTGGGGTATTCCGGTGCGCAGTTTTCTAAAGAGAAGATGACCATCTATCTTTGCCAGGTGCCGGTATTTAAAAATATGCAACCGGCTCCCTTTGATGAAAAGAACCTGCATAATCTTCTTAAGTCCAAGGTGGTAACCATAGACATCGATCTGGGGTTGGGTGGCTTTTCGGCGGTGGCGCACACTTGTGATTTCAGCTATGATTATGTTAAGATAAACGCAGAATACCGTACCTGAGTAACAGAGTTGGTGGGAAAACAGCAATTTTTGACAATTTTATTCCAATTTTGAATATTGCGTTTATTATTGGGGCCTTCTAACCCGGGCCAAATGAGGTGTTAACCTTTGGCACTCCAATTGCCTTATTTTTAGCACCATGAAACCATCACAAATTTTTGCCCGGTACCCTAATAAAACAGAGAGGTTTTACTATCATGCTGGCAGGATTGGAGAATACAAGATCCGATTCTGGCTTTCACTAATCCTTACTTTAGCCCTTTCGCTTCTTTCATCCCAGATTCAGCAACGGTTTAATCTTCATGCGCTGTCATTTACCGGAGACAACTGGGTGTTACTGGGGTTGGGCACAACAGTGTATGTCTTTGGAGGATGGCCGTTTTTCGATGGGTTTTTTAAAGAGATTGGCAGCTTCAATATCGGAGCCATGACTCTTAGGGCTCTGGCCATATCAATTGCTTTCTTTTACAGTGTGGCCGCAATTGCCATTTACCAATCCGAGTCTGTTTTCTGGGAACTGGGAATAATTGTCACTTTGATGCTGGCAGGTCAGATAGTCGAAATCAAAAGTAAAACCGCTTCATCGAAATCGATGCACAAATTGCATAAATCACTTCCCAACGTAGTTCATCTGTTGAGTAAGAGAAATGAAATAATTGAGACCCCTCTGCAAAACATAAAATGCAAAGATAAAATTGTGGTTAAACCTGGAGAGTTGATTCCTGCAGACGGTGTAGTATTTCAAGGAGAGTCGACCGTAAATGAATCGATGCTGACAGGAGAGAGAAATCTGGTACTAAAAAAAAGGGGCTCCCTGGTCATAGCCGGGTCAATAAACATCAATGGTACAATTACCATCAAGACTGCAGCCATCGGTGTTTATTCATATTTGTCACAGGTTACCCGGCTGGTGGAAGATACACCGGTAATCAGGTCCCCATCCCAGAAGTGTGCTGAGAAGGCTGCTGGTGATTTAACACTCATTTCCATACCTTTCGTGCTCGTCACTTTTTTTATTTGGAAAGTAGCACTAAAGCAGGATCTGACTTTCTCTCTGGAAAGAATGATGGCAGTCCTTGTTATGGTCAGTCCAAATACCCTGGGACTTGTTATCCCACTTGTTCTGGCAGTCTCAACCTCAATCTCTGCATCTAAAGGGATTCTAATAAAAAGCAGACGTGCCCTTGAGTCTGCCCATAAGATTCGATCTGTTATTTTTGATAAAACCGGCACTTTGACCGAAGGTAGATATGGAGTAACTGACATCGAGGTGTTTCACCGCGGTGTCAATCGTGACGAGCTGATAAAGTATGCTGCATCTGTGGAGGTTCGTTCACAGCATCCCTTGGCCAAAGCAATAGTTCAATTTTCAGAAGAGACTTTCAATTCAACCCGTTTCTCTTATATCAATGGCAGAGGGGTATCTGCCCTGGTTGAAGGTCGGGATGTCAAGGTTGTAGCACCCAGCTACCTTCAGGAGAACAATATCCGCCTGGATTCCTATCATAGTACTCGATTGAGAGATGGAGGAAAAACAGTTGTCTATGTGCTTATAAACGATGAACTCTATGGAGCGATAATTTTAACTGATATAATCAGGGTGGAATCCCGTGCAGCCATAAGGAGTCTAAAGAAAATGGGGATAAAAACGGTGATGCTGACCGGAGATAATCGCAGAGTGGCTAAACACATCGCTGAAGAGCTTCACCTGGATCACTATTTCGCAGAAGTTCCACAACATGAAAAGGTGCAAAGGGTAAAACAGATTCAAAAGCAGGGATTTCTTACTGCAGTGACCGGAGATAGTATTGGTGATGCAACAACACTTGCTCAGGCCGATATTGGCTTTGCCATAGGGGCCGGAACTGACATCAAAACCAAGACAGCAGATATCGTGCTGGTTCATAATAATCCTCTGGATGTGGTCAGAGCGATTGAGGTGTCCATTAAAAGCAGGAAAAAGATCAATCAGAATCTTCTTTGGGCACTCACTTACCATATCATTGCCTTTCCCCTGGCAGCAGGGATGTTTTACTCATGGGGGGTGGTTTTAAATCCAGCTCTTGCAACTGCTGTAATGGTTACTAATTCCTTTCTGATATTTCAGAATTCCCGTTCTATGCGAATTTAATTGGGGATGGGGCAAAAATTCCTGTCCGATTAATGGTCAAATTTGGCGTTGGGTGGTGAAATTTTTCGTCTGGAAAGAGCCCACACGCCTGTCTTTCATTGTATTTCGCTGATCCCTTGTCTTTTTTGCTTATATTCCCCAGAGGTAAAAACTCAATTCGTAAACCTGTTATCTCCGGGGTTATTATTGGAAGCTCATTGGTGAACGGGCTCAGCCGCTGTGAAATGCCGATCACTTAACAGCATCATGAAAACCATCATATCCGCCAGAAAAGATCCCCCCCCCTGAATTACTCGCATATACGATAAACTGATAGATCGTTTGTAATTTCAGCCAATCCGGGGCTAAAATAGCCTTCCATAAGTCCGGGGAACTCTTAGTGTAGTCCGGGGAACTCTTGGTGTAGGCCGGGGCATTGTTAGTGTAGTCCGGGCGCTCTTGGTGCAGGCCGAAGCATTCTTAGTGTAGACCGGGCACTCTTGGTGTAGGCCGGGGAACTCTTAATCGACACATAGGAAGACGATATAGGGATGAAGCGGGGTGTCCAATGAAGATGATATTTGAAATATTTCAAGCAGGTTGGGGGTCAAGAGGTCCATTTACTTCGATATTGAACATTATGTTGTTCGTTATAAACTTTTCTCAGGATTACCCACCCTGGAAAGCGTCCCATGTGGAGGTGGCCGGACGGCTCTACGGGAGGCTTGTGGTCTGGCGCACTGTAATACTCATTGGGCGATCTCGAATAATTACCAATTTTGTGGTATATACCCCAGAGATAACTCTTTGTCGAGTTGGATTTTTATCTCTGGGGAGAGGCAGTCAGGATGCTATCCATTTGAAAAGGCTCTTTTTCTAATAAGGCCAGTATCCAAATAAAAACTGAAATTAAACGGCATGATGCTTGTAAGCATTAGATATAGATGACTCTTCTAAACAAATCGGCCTTTCTGCTTCTTTTTTTGTACTCTGTATTCCTGGCTGCCTTTTGCGATGATATCCATTGGAATGTCAAAGATATCCATTTTGCCGGTAACAAAACTTTTGATAGAGCTGTTCTTATTGACCAGATGAAGTTAAAACCGGAAAGGCTTTTTAGCAAAACCAGCTTTTCCATGGCACAACTTCAGCAGGATATAAACAGTCTGGACTCTTTTTACAGAAACAGAGGTTTTTTCCAGGCAGAGATCAGAAGAAGTCTGGATTTTGATTCAACTCAAAAAAAAGTAAGCATTTACCTGCTAATTGATGAAGGGATCAGAACCGAACTTGATTCTTTAAATTTTGTGGGAAACATTCTTCACAGCGACTCCACATTATCTGCTTTGATTAATCTAAAAAGAGGCTCCATTCTTGATTCATCCCTGTATAGCGGTGCACAATCAAAGATTCTGGAATTTTACGCATCACTGGGACGTGTATTTGCCAGAGTGGAATATTTTTTTGAGTTTGATCAGACTGGAAAAAAAGCCGATCTGATAATTACAGTCAATGAAGGACCTGTTGTCAGGGCTGGTGAGTACAGTATTCTGGGATTAAAAACAACAGAAGAGAAGGTGATAAAAAGAGAGCTTCAGTTTGATCAGCACGAAATAATAAACGCTGAAAAAATGAGGTCTTCGATTTACAACTTGTATGCTACTGGACTGTTTAAACTGGCCAGCATAATTCCTATCGATACACAGGATTACCATTCTGAGAGTGACACTGTCACAGCCCCGATTCTTATTCAGGTAGAGGAAGCAGATTTTTTTAACATCCAATTAGGGGGAGGATACAACTCATTTGACAAATGGTATGGAGCTGTTCAACTGGCTTACAAAAACCTCTTTGGTCTTGGTCACAAGGTTTATCTTTCATCAAGATTATCATCAGTTGTTTTTCAGGCTCAAATCGGCTATGATTATCCCTGGCTTTTTGACAGAGACTTAACAGGTGAAATCAGTGGCTATATTGAACGCCGCAATCTTGAGTCTTTCAAAGCTTTATATCAGGGGGGGCTTCTAGCTCTCAATGGAAACATTGGGGAAAAAAACCGCTATCGTTTTTTCTTAAATTATGAACATACCGGATGGTTCCGGGGCCAACAGCAGAGTCCGGAAAAAAATAACACTCTTCTTTTTGGAACCAGGTTTACCAGAGATACAAGAGACTCATACCTGGATCCTGGCAACGCATTTTTCAGCTTTATCGAAGCAGAAGTCGCAGGCCCCTCATTCAGTAATCAGTTCTACCGGTTTAAGTGGGATATCCGATTATACAGGGGACTTTTCGGTAACAGGCTCAATCTCTCATCTGCACTCTTTTTAGGATACATCCATGAATATGGCAGCACAAGTTTGGTCCCTCCCACTGAGCTTTTTCGCATAGGTATAGATAATGTAAGGCCAGTTAGGGGATATGTCGAAAGTCAGGTTTCGCCTGTTAATAAAGAAGGGGAAGCTATTGGTGGTAAATTTGCTGCGGTAATCAACCTTTTTGATATAAGATTTCCAATATTGAGCATCTTTTCTGGAGAATTCTTTGTGGATGGTGGATATGTGTGGCCCCAGGCTAGTGATTTCAGTTTAGCAAAACTGAGGTGGTCGGTGGGGCCCGGACTTCTTTTATCCCTTCCATCAGGAATATTCAGAATCGATTATGGATTTGAGCTAAAAAGTTCCTTTGATTTTACCGGGGGTTGGTATTTTGGCCTGGGGCATGCTTTTTAGATTTGCAGAAAGAGGGACCGGAAGCTAAAAAGCATACCGGATTCCCAGACCACCGGCAATAAAAAAGCCCGGCTTTGGGATAATTCTGAAAGTAGGAGCCACCTGAGCAAATCCCACCAGCCTTGGTCCTTCAAGGAGGTATTCTGTTCCCAGAGGAATACGCAGACCGACCAAAAAATCCTTGTTCAAACTTACCATTATTCCTGCACCAGTGTAAATCGGTAATTCTTTAGCGTCAAATTCAGACCAGAAATAATGGTATTGGTAATCGAGGTATACGTCAAGCAGCTTTTTCTTAGCTGACCAGCCAGCACCTGCATCAAAAGCGTTTCTCTCAGTTATCCAGTATTTAATACTCACCCCTGTTGGCTCTCCCATACCCAGTCCTATCTCCAGAACAGGGTCTGGCACAACAATCTGAGAAAAAGCAGCACCAGCCAGAAAAAAACAGATCACAATCGCAAAGCATTTCATGATTCTTTTCTCCCCAAAATAAAGATTCTCACGAGTTCTATATAAATCGTAATGCAATGGTAATGCCTGTCTTGTACTAACTGTAATCACCAGCCCTGAGGCTGCTATTATTATTCCGGCAATTAATTATTAGTCAGTCATCTGATTGGAAGGAAAAAATATGAATAAACAACATTTAATCGGATTTAAAATTCCAAATCACAAATCTTAAATCCTTGTCAAATTCCAAAATCCTAAATTCTATACAGGGATAAGAGTGTTTCAACCTATTTCCATTTTGATTTGTTAGTCTTTTGGGCAATTCAGTGCAAATTGATAAGAGTCTGCTTTTCCCACAAAAAAAAACTAAAGTTTTACCTTCAGAATGCCGATAAACCAATTAGGGTTTTTCATGGGGAGGTGCCACATGTCTGTAAGCGGAGTTGATAATTCAGGTCAGGCCTATGCCGAGCGGGTCAAAAGCAGGCAGGCCGAAGAAAAAGCTACCTCTGAGAAACAGGAAGAAAGGGTTCGTGAAAGCGATCACCAGGAGAGGCGAACTTCTGAAACGGGGCGTGGTGAAAATATGGATGTCACCGGCTAAAAAAGTTGAATTTCTTAGTTAAAAACGGGATGTGCCTGGTGACACATCCCGTTTTTTTTATTCTCTACTTAATAAGCGGTTCTCTGGTAAAAGAGAGACCCTGTGCTTGTGCAACATCAAATGCAGCTTCACTGCCAAGCACCACCTGCGCTTTTTGTGAAGCTTCCAGAATCTTCTCTGCACTTTTGCTGAGCACCTCTGAAGTAGCTCCTAATATTGCATCCCTGAGTTTTTGGCGAAACTCTATGGAGTTTCCCAGCAACAGATCAATTGTTTCACCAAAACCTTGTGCATGAGGAGTTTTGGGAGCATCGATTTTTCCTATTGTTCCAATAATACTCTGGTCAACCAGAGATGGTGAAATTCCAGAAGCAATCTCCTTGATTCCACCGCTAAAGTGATCGAATGTACTCTTCAAATTAGGATCCCGGTAAGAAGCACATGAAAAAACCGGGTTGGCAATAGACATCATTGCCATCCCGCCATAAGCTCCACCTTCAACTCTCACCTTGTCCCAAAGATAGCCGGTTGAAAGCAGCCGGGATAGTAAAAACAGATGCCCTGCAGTCTCTGGCTCTACTCTGGGAGTTTTCCAGACCTGTGCCACAAAGTTTACTGCTGAACTGATCTCAATTCCCTTTATGTTGGGGGGCTTAACCTGCTCGGTATTGTAAATGCTTGGAGTCAGTTCTGCAACAGGGAGTTTCTGGATAAAGTCCTGCAGTTGAGCCCTTATCTGGGATGGATTATCAGATGTAACCGACAGAACACAACCGTTTCGGTTGATAATGGTTTTGTGCAATTGTTTAATTGAAGAAATAATCTGATCAACAGAGTCGATTTTCACCAGATTATCCAGAAACCTAAGCTGAGAGAGTCCTCCAATCTGTTCATCAATAAAACGTGATGGTAAAAGATAAGATGCAGCGTGGGTGATTGCAAACTGATGACCTGCACCGATTATAGACGAATGCAAGCCATTACGCTCTTCCAGAAGTATATCATGAATCTGTTTGCTGTTTTCAAGATCTGGAGATAACAGCAGATCCCTGATAATCTCAAGCATCTCTCCGAAACGCGGCTGCAGAGCTTTGCTGTGTATAAAGGCATGAAAGAAAAGATCATTACTTTCAATATGAGTTTTGCAGATGGCAGAAGAATCGATTCCACCGGTGGATAATGCGGTTCTGATAGCCATCTTTTCAAATGAATTGCCTGCCGCCCCGCAGCGGGTAATCAATTCACTGTAAATTGGAAGATAGGGAAGAAGACTTTGGGGAACAGCACGGAGGTCAAAACCGATATCCAGGTAAACGATTCCAGATGTAAACAGTTGATGATTATATACAGGTATCCCCTCTATGGAAGTCTTTTCTGTGGATATCTTCCGTTGAAACCTTGGAAGATCCGATTTGAGCAGCTTGGGCAGAGTTGCCCGAGCCTGCTCCGATGGTGGAGTCTTCTGCTGTTCAAGTAACGTACGGGTCAGAGAATGATATTTCTCTTTCACACTGTCAGTGAATCCTGCAGTCAACTCGGCAGCATGTTTGCGGGTCTGCTGTTCAAGTTTTTTCCCCATTTCAGAGGAAGCGATTATAGTTGAGCGCAACCGATGATTATTATCTATCAAACGGTTTCTGATAAGTTCTGAAAAAAACGGCTCTCCCCCAGCCATCCGTTCCTTTATGGATGAAAGCGGTTTTTCAAAAGCCAGATGAGCACAGGGATCCCCACCATAAATCCAGGACCGGTAACATCTTTCCGCCATCCGTAAATTAAAAGGAAAATGCCCTCCGGTAACCTCCCGAAGCGAAAATTCCACCTGTCTCAACGCGCCTTCCAGAAGTTCCTTATCCAGCCCTTTTTCTGCCTGCTCTTTCAAAGTATCCAGAATAAGTTTTTCGATTTTCGAAGCGTTCTCAGGATCAGCTTTTCGCAACCCCGCAGCAAAAACCGACTGAATCAGATCTGTTTCAAACCCTGAGATATCATCGAGATCCTCACCCAGTCCGGAATCAACCAGAGCCCTCTTTAAAGGTGAACTCTCAGTACCCAGAAGATAGTGAGTGAGGATTTTTCCGGACAGTGTCACAAAAGGATCGGTAGTATCACCAAAGATCCAGCTCAGAGCAACAGTTGCTGTCCCATCATTCTCCTTTGATGCCGGAGCCTCAATTGTTATTTCCCTTGCACTATCCCACAGCGGTTGTTTCTTTACCACTGAATTTATCCGGATTTCTGAAAAATCAGACAGATAATTATCATTAAGGAAATGAAGGGTTTTTTCGGATGAGATATTTCCATAAAGAAAAATAAAAGAGTTTGCAGGATGATAGTATGAGGAATGAAACTCTTTAAACTGCTGATAGCTTAAGTCGGTAATATGATCAGGTTCACCGCCACTTTCGAAATAATAGGTAGTGTCAGGGAACAGTGCAGAGAGGGTCTTTCTATCTACATGGCTTGAGAAGTTTGAAAAAACACCTTTCATTTCATTATATACAATGCCCTTTATCCCTACCGGGCTACTCATATCTTCCACATCAAAATGCCAACCCTCCTGATAGAAAGTGTTCTCTGTTAAAAGAGGATTGAATACAGCATCGCAGTAAACATCAACCAGATTGAAGAAATCCTTCTGCACCTGTGATGAAACCGGGTATACAGTTTTATCGGGATAAGTTAGAGCATTGAGAAAAGTTTGCAATGAACCCTTTAACAACTCCTGAAAAGGATCTTTCAGAGGGAACTTTTTGGAGCCACATAGAACCGAATGCTCAAGAATGTGCGGTACACCGGTACTATTGTAAACAGGAGTGCGAAAAGCTATGGAAAATAGATTGTTAGGATCATCGTTGAAAAGATGCAGCAGTCTGGCTGCGGTTTTCTGATGCTTGAATATATAAGCAGTTGAGTGCAGCTCTGCAATAGGCTGGACACTCTCCAGGAGAAAACCCTGGATTACTGAATTCTCATTAAAGTTTTGCTGAGGGATTGCTTTCCCCATAAAAGATACCCTTTCTACCTTTTCATCTGATTAAGCCAACTTCCGATAGATTAGAGGCAAACAACGTGCCTGAGAATCAAAATATAATATCAATGGCAATATTTTACCTTGAAATAAGACCTCTACCATCAAATTGATCAAGCTGTCCGTCAAAGGGCATAAGTCTTGCAACAGCATTAATAATAATGACTTGGTTATATTAAATGCTATTTATTGAGGGAATCTTATGGAAACAAACAAAGGCATTACACTGGGAAGTACTCTTCCGGATTTCGGCCTGCCAGATATCGATGGTAATCTGGTGCTCAGTGATCACCTTTTAGGTGCATCGGCAATTCTGGTGACTTTTATCTGCAACCACAGCAGCTACGTTAAACACATCCGGGAAGTGCTGGTAAAATTGATCAGGGAATTCCAGCAATACGGAATAAAAGCGGTGGGCATAAATTCAAACGATATAGAAATCTCGCCTGAGGACAGACCTGACCGGATGAAAGAAGATGCCTTCACTTTTGGCTATACTTTTCCATATCTTTTTGATGCCACTCAACTGGTTGCCAAAAAGTTCAAAGTAGACTGCACTCCAGATTTCCTGGTGTATTCAAAAGAAGGCATTCTTACCTATCACGGTCAGATGGATGACAGCAGACCCAGTAACGAAATGCCCGTAACCGGAAAAGATCTGCGCCACGCGCTCCAGGCCACCCTTAATGGCGAAAAAATCTTAACCATGTACCCCAGCTCAGGAGAAAATATTATCTGGAAAAAAAAGGATGAGTTCATGAATTTCAAATCAATTATAAACGAATAAGACGAAAAAACCTATTCCTGCAGCAAATTCCATAGCCATTTTCAGCAAAATAAAAATGGCTAATGTTTATTGGCCACTACCCCTGGCACTCACATCTGTGGTGCTCTAACTACCCACCGGACTTCCCATGTCCAGCAGAAGCGGTCCATGAGCACCTAGATGGTGCCATTTCGGGCGGCTCTTTTGAGCTTATCATTTGCAAAAATTGCTATCTCAACCCGCCGGTTTTGCTGGCGCCCCGATACAGTGCTGTTATCCGCAACCGGTTGACTCTTCCCATATCCGTGAGTTGTTATCCGGGATGGGATCACACCCTGTGATTTTAACTGGTAAGAAACCGATGATGCCCTGTTTTCAGACAAAGTGTTGTTGTATCTGTCAGAACCGGTGGAATCGGTATGCCCTTCCACCAGGATGTAGGTATCCTCGTACTTCTGAAGTATTCTGGAAAGATCGTTTACATTATTACGCGCTTCACTGCGAAGTACATGTGAATTTACATCAAATAATATTCCAGAATTAAAAGTGATCTTTATCCCCTCTCCTACCCGCTCCACCTTTGCATTTCTCAGGTCATTGCGGATCTCTTCTGCCTGTTTGTCCATATACCTGCCGATCGCTGCTCCCGCTGCACCACCAACAGCCGCTCCCACAATTGCACCCACGGCCGTGTTTCCAGCTTTATGGCCTACTAAACCTCCTACAACCCCTCCGATTCCAGCCCCGATCGTACCACCCCTTGCCATATGACTCCAACCACAACCAGTGATAAGACAACCACAAAGCATAACTACCACAAATGTATGCAGCTTTCTCATTTTACTTACCCTCCCAATAAACTTTCTCATGTTACCATTTATTATAAATATGAGGCGCATATCAATTCATTAAGATAATTCACGCCCATCTTTCTTCGGTTTACTGATTTTTTTCAGTTAATGACTTTGTTTAAAAATGATATGGCTTATACATTAACATTATTGTAAAATGTTCTCCATGTAGGCATTACTTGTGGCTTTAAAAGTAAAAGTCTTTTCAATCTTGTCTGTTCCTTTTTTTTAGCGAGTTCAAATCCAAATCGATATCTTTGTCGTGGTCGATAGCGATAACAACAACGACTGCGATGGGAGAAGGATATAACAATAAAAAAGGAGCTATTCTTCAGGTCGCCTGTATAAATCTTGGCAACATGTATTAGGAATTAGTGAATTACTTATTGATCCCAAAGAAAAAAACCAAATAAAATATCAATTTTCATCAGGATTCTTATATGAAGATTCTTATTGCCGATGATGAACTAATCAGCCAGAAAAAGCTGGCAAACAGATCTCTGCTTTGGGTCATGAAACCATTGTTGCCTCAAATGGCAAGGAAGCTCTTTCTCTTTGGCTTCAAAACCGTCCGGCTATGGTAATTACCGACTGGATGATGCCTGAGATGACAGGGCTGGAACTGGTTAAAGAGATAAAACGACTCCAGGGCAGCACCTATTGCTATGTGATTATAATTACTTCACAGGATGACACGGACCACCTGGTAACCGGTATTGAAAGCGGAGCAGATGATTTCCTTTCTAAGCCATTTATCAAAGAGGTTCTTGGTGTCAAAATCAAAGCAGCCGAAAGAATACTGCATTTTGAAAGCAGGGACATAGTTATTTTCGCTCTGGCCAACCTTGCGGAAGCCCGTGACAATGATACTGGAAACCATCTGGATCGCATCCGCCACTACTGCAAAGTCCTGGCTAAGCATATTTACTCCCAAGATACCGGCAGACAAGTCTCTCCGTTATTTACAGATAACCTGCTTCTTACTAGTCCTCTCCATGACATCGGCAAAATCGGAATCCCCGATTTTGTACTGCTCAAGCCCGGGCGCCTGGATGAAAAAGAATACGCCATAATGAAAAAACACACCAATATCGGATATGAAGCTCTGCGCGCTGCTGTTGAAAAATATCCAAATGCAGAATATCTGAAAATGAGTGCAGAAATCGCTCTCTATCATCATGAAAAATTCGACGGTTCGGGTTATCCTTATGGTATTAAGGGTGATGATATTCCTCTTGCAGCCCGCATTGTCGCTCTGGCGGATGTCTATGATGCTCTTGTCAGTAAGAGAATCTATAAAAGCGCAATGCCTCACGATACTGCTAAATCAATCATCTTAGAAGAAATTGGAAAACATTTCGACCCGGAAGTGGTCGAAGCCTTTCTGAAAGGAGAAGATGATTTTCTGGAGATATTAAACCGCTTCAAATTGAACTGAGCTTTAATTGCCATGAAACCTTTATCCGAAAATATCGATTGCCTGAAAAACAAAACCGTTTTAATTGTTGATGACTATCCAATCAATCTGGAGCTTATGAAAATTTTTGTCGAGGAAACAGGTGCGCTGCCTCTATGCGCAACAAATGGAGCAGATTGTCTGGAAATGATTAAAAAAAATAAAGTAGATCTGATCCTTATGGATCTTAACATGCCACAAATGAATGGCCTGGAAACCACCAAAGCAATCAGAGCTATACCGCAATTTGAAGATATTGTTATTATCGGAGTCACCGGATATGAAAACAAGGAAGAAATTGACTCCTGCAGAGAGGCAGGAATGAATGATGCGGTTCCCAAGTTTTCTTTTAATCCGGATATACTGATCGAATTAGCCAGCATTTTTTTCTGTAAAAATCCCCACATTCCTGATCCATTAAATGTTTCTGTAATGCCAAATGATAAAATGAATATGCAGTCTGTAATTGACTTCAAAAAGGCATTAAGAGATTTTGAGGGTGATTCTGAGTTGCTTTTAAGCCTGACTGAAAAATTTGTCCTTACATTACAAAGTCAGCTCGATGTAATAGAAAGCTCTTTCCGGAATAATGATCTGAAAAAAATAGAACTGGAAGCACACAAAATTAAAGGCGGCGCAGCAAACCTTTATGCATATCAACTGGCAGAGGCTGCCAGGGAGCTGGAAATATCGTGCCGTACCTCTCAGAGCCCGGACGCCATTCTAAACAAACTATCTGTCCTGCAAGAACAGGTTGATCTTTTCTCCAGCTTAGTCCAATGTAAAGCCAAGCACCCTGTGTCTTAAAAGATTTCTAACGATACAGCGTATATGATTCCTTAAAGTATCGCTCTTGAATTTTATTTCTGATCCCACTTCCAGTTCTAGTTTTGAATTTCGTGCTTATTATTGTATCAATGAGTATTGGAGTTTCGTAACTACCGATTTAAAGAGCTTAGCAGTTACAACTATTTATAGCTAAAATAAAAGAATCGTCCTTGTCTGGCAGAGGCGATTAGATTTGACTGATTATGTGTCATGCTTGTTTGGCAACCTGATAATTAACCTGGTCGCCACACCGGCAATGGATTCAAAATCAATAGTACCTCCGTGGTTTTTAGTAATGATAAAAAAAGACACAGAAAGTCCCAAACCTGTACCTACCCCCACCGTAGCCATTAGCACCGTGGGAATTGATTTTAAAGACAGTAGCAACTCGTTTGCTCCCAGTTCATCTTTGAAAAGAAGCGATGATTTGACATTTTCAGCCATAAGCCTTCCAGTAAATTGCATGCTGTTTTTCAGATCATTAAGCGAGTTAATAAAGTCGTAAATTATGGAAAACGAAAAAGATAGTGTAGTTGAAAAGAGTGTTACCTGCAGAATAATAAAGATAAGTTGAGTTTTTAACGAAAGAGTCCTTTTCAACATTACTGCACCTTATTACTGATAATTGTAGACTTTTGCATTAAATGATGGCTTATTTTAAATCCAGCCTTCGAGGTTTCCATTTCGTTTATATAACAGGCTATTTTGGACTTTTCTATGGTAAGAGATAGTATTATTCCTTTTCTGACTAAATCCGGTGAATCGCTTACTGTCAAAACCGGGTAGTTACCAGCAACCTCATAAATTTTTTTTATATTTCCTTTCTGACTGCTGGGAACAAAAATCATATCACACTCAGAAATCTCATCAGTGGTATTAATTTCATGGAATCTGACCTCCTTATTTTTCACTTTCTTTCTATAAAATGTTTTTCCCAGATAAGGTGTCATCTTATCATGAGGGAACACTCCCACTACAAAGGTCTTCTCCCGCTCATTAGCATCTCCCTTAGAATCCGGCCAGTTAATAAATCGGATTGCAGCTTCCAGAAACAATGCTTTTAGCTTAAACTCCTCAATTTGTGCCTTAGTTGCAAAGCTATATAAAGGCAGGATAATTGCTGCTGCTATCAATGATTTTTTATGAATCTTGAAGCAAGGGAATTCATTCTGGTTTACGGGCATTTATTTTTCCAATGTGACAAATTAACATTTCATTTGGATAATTCTCCATGAAGTGGAAACCTGATTTGAAACAAAGTCCCTTTTCCAGGAGTGCTTTGTACATTAATTTTTCCGTGCAGATTTTTAACACAGTATAGAACACTGCTCAAACCCAGACCAGTTCCTTTAACCCCTTCCTTGGTGGTAAAGAGGGGATCGAAAATTTTGGCTATAGTCTGTTGGTCCATTCCGGTCCCGGTGTCCTGGACCTCAATGCAGATCTCTTCGGTTTCTTTATCATTTTCTGAGCTGGTAATATTAGTCGTTGTAAAAAGAAGAGTTCCTCCATGCGGCATTGCATCACGAGCATTTATCCCAAGATTAAGAAATGTGTTCTGCAACTGAGTTTCATCACCAATGATATGGTAATCTGTAGCCTGTAACTGTAGCTCGATGCTGATTTTTCTGCAATTTGCAACAAGCATAGCTTCTATGTCACAAAGAACTTTGTGCAGATTCACTTCTTTAAGCTCCTCTTTTCCCTTCCTTACAAAGGTAGTTATTCTACGTGCGACGTTCTGCCCCATAGCAATGATATCATTTATTTTTTCCAGGTATTCTACTTCTGCACTACCCTGCTGCATTTTTGAACGCAAAAGAACAGTATAACCGGTCAGAGCAGAAAGGACATTGTTGAAATCATGGGCCACGCCACCAGCCAGAAGCCCCAGCAATTCCATTTTCTGTGCGGCGAAGACCTGTTTTTCCAGGTCTCTGCGTTCCTCTTCAGCCTTCTTTCTTTCGGTTATATTCCTGACTACAGCCAGTATCTGAGGAGTCTGATCCATGGTAATCAAAGAGGCACTTACCTCTACCGGAATGATAGCACAATCTCCTGACTTCAGAGATGACTCAAAGAGACCATGCTTTCCCTGATTCAGATCTGTCAGATATTCTCTCAGCACCTCTTGCTCTGTTCCGGTAAACAGGTCAAAGATAGTTAACTTCAGTATCTGCTCCCGTTCACGTCCTGAATACCGGATTGCTCTTTGGTTGACATCGATGATATTTCCCTGCGGATCATGAATAATTATGGCATCTGCAGCAAGATTGAACAGTGTTTTAAATTTGAGTGTATTTTTAATAAGGTCCTTTGTGCGTATTTCCACTTCCTCTTCAAGACGCTGTCTATACCGCCTGTTTTCCTCAAGCAAATGTTTTCTTTCCAAGACACGCTTTACCGACAATTCGAGTGTGGAATAATCATGAATAGGTTTGAGAATATAATCCCATGCTCCGAATTTCAGAGTCTGAACTACATCGTTTAATGTTCCAGTCCCGGAAATCACAATCACTGGTATTTCAGGAAACTCTTTCTGCATGATGGCCAGTACATCGAGGCCATTCATTTCGGGCATACGTAAATCGGTCAAAACCAGATCCGGCATCTCTGAGCGAATCAACTCAAGTCCCCGCCGTCCATTATCCGCCTGCAGTGTCACAAAGCCAATGTCTTCGAGATAATCACAAACATATTCTCTGAGCAGTTCTTCATCTTCTATGGTGAGTATTCGGATATTTTTTCTCTCTTCAGTTGTATCCCAAATCATATCTGCTCCAATTCAATATAAAAAATTGGCGTTAGAAATATTTTGTCGGCTCCAAGGTCCTCTGATCTGTAGAGCAAAGTTCTTTCTGAATCAGGAACAGACATATGCTGCCAACGCAATGAGTTAATCACATATTTGTTGTATTTCGATTCCAGGGGTTTGTCTACTCCAAGAATATCATAAGCAAAAAAAGACCGCTCGAAATCATGCGGAATGAAAAAATGAAGGCTGGCATTTAGTTTTTTTGAGGCAATAAATTCATGATATTCTGATTCATATTTGTAACGCTCTCTTTTTTCTGAACCGACTCTGGTGGTGTTGGCATCAAAGCCCAACTTTGCAATTATTTCATCATTGCCCACAGGTATGGTATAACCAGCTTCCACCATGACATTGTCACTGAGATACTGGTGCAAATTATCTCCTGAAGACTTGCACCCCTGAGCCCAGAAAAGATCATCAAACCTAACTATTTTTCCATCAATTAGTTTGTCGCCGTTAGAAGGATCTGTTGGAGACCTGTCCTTCAACTCCGGCCAGGAATCAACTATAAACCAGCCCCCCGCATTTTCCTTCTGACGAGTAGCCCGGGCATAAATGTTGAAATTTCCAATTTCCCAGAAAGCAGATATTTTCCAGTTACCATCTGTTGAACCGAAATTCCCTTCTGAAGAAACTCCATTTTTGACCATGTTTTCCAGACTTACCCAGAACGGATAAGACCATTGTCCTCTGCCATATATTCTTGATTGGTGAGTATCAAAACCATCAGATTTCCGATAACCCAGGGAAAAAGATAGGCGCTCTGAGTTTTCCAATAACTCTGTAGATTGAGAATTGACACTGGTTTGCCAAAGTATTAGCAGCCATGCAAATAATAGTGATATGCTTATTAATTTCCGGCTTTTGCAGAGAAAATCACCACCTCTTTTCCCATCGTTTACTGGCAATTTCATGATAAACCTGCTTAGAAATATAAAGATTAAGTAAATAGGCAGAGCTAATTGGAAAAACCGGTAGTTTGAGGTTTTATTTTATCAATAGCACATTCAAAATGCAAGCGCAACATTTTAGAAAAAATATCATAGGCCATAACCCAGGATAAAACACCTAATTTGAAATAAGCAGTCCTGCTCTCACATCTTTTCAACCCTGAACCCAACTTTGTCTATTGTTACTCTGTAGAGTTCATCAAAGCCCTCTTCGATCCGAGGTATTACCAACTTTTTCATAGTTGCCTTAATTCCTTTTTCGGAAATCAGCTCTTTTCCTCTACGATTTAAGTTCCGCTGCAGAGCCTCTTCCAGAGAAGTATCGAAAAAGTAACCCGTAACCCGGTACTTATGCTGCTTTGCTTCTTTGATGTACTCTTGCCGCTTAATAATAGTGGGATTTGTGTTGTCTATTACAAAGCGCATTAAGGACTTATAACAGGTTTGAAGAAAAAGTGCTTCTCTGTGCCTGGTTCTGAGAAGATCCAGACTGATCCTTACATGAGTGTTAAAGAAGCATTGCTTGTAAAAGGTAGATTTTCCTGAAGCCTGAATTCCGATAAAAATTATTGCCTGCATAATTTCTGTTTGTTTTTAATCACGTTATAAAAAATTGCGCATTTATTCTGCTCAAATCTATTTTATCACCCTATTCATCATTTGATTTAAACCAAATAAAGAATCTGGAGGAAAAAATGGGTAGAGGTGATCAACGTTCAAAAAAAGGTAAAATTTTTAAAGGATCTTTTGGAATCAAAAGACGCCGCAAAGGTAAAACAGAAAAGAAATAATTAGACCATCTTTTTTCCGGGCATATCTTACTGCAAAAGCCGTAAAAACAGATAGTTCAGTTCTTCAAGTATAGGCATCTTGTTCGGGTGGATTATCAAATTAAAATTCCACCTTCTCTTTTCTTGGTTTTATCCACAAAGCAATAAAATCATAAAAAAGCTGAGCATGCTGCCATCTGATATCAATTATGTCATGACCTAATACGAAAAGCATCTGACCTCGATCTTGCGGCTATCCACTTTTTTAACCAGGTAAACGCCTCTGGAAATCGTACGACTTGCCGATAAGCCACAGACATCTCTTTTAATAACTCTTCCATTAAGATCATACACAATATCGTCAGCACTAATTCCTAACACCCTGCCTTTAACCGGTATTTGATCCAGTGATGAATAATTGATTGATACTGGATCGACTGGAATAAAACACCACTGCTGGCTGTTACTGGAAGAGGAATTATCTGTACTCTGCTTTACCAACCCATTCTCTTTGCCCTCGAGCACCATTGCATTTAAGCGGTTGACAATTTTGTAGCAGCCTTTTTCAACCTGCAGTACCTGCCACTGCTGGCTGAACCGTTGACTAACAGACTGACTGGAAACCGAAAAGTCGCCTGCAGTGTCAAGGCCCCGGTCCCCCGAAGTCGACATAACAGAGAAACATCCATTATAAAGATCTTCCAATTCCCAGATCTGACTTGCCTTAGTCTGTGGAGTTTGCAGCGAAACCAATCCGGTACCGCTTGCATCCAGTGTCTTCTGGGTAGCCCGGTTTTCTATCCTGTAATAATTACCTGCGATAATTTCTTTGTCAGCAGAAGCAATTCTCCAGAGCTGGTTCTCCTTATAGGCAAAATTACCAAGAATCGCATCGGAACCAGCGCTTTTGGAACTGCCCGAGATCTCTGCCGCCTTGCCCAATGTGTTGACGCTGACAAACCGGTGATAGCCATCACCACAATCGATTATATGCCACTTCTGATTATAATCATCATTCCACTCGTACTGAAGAATCTTTGCCCCCACCTCTCTTGAAGCGCCAGACACATCAAGAACTTTACCACTCGCTACAGAGGAAATTTTAAAATGTGATGCTCCGATATTCTGAATCCGCCACAGTTGTGTGTTTACACCGGTATAGGTTTGCTGTTGAACCGCAGAACCACTGGTTGTGCCCAGAACCAGTCCCGAATGCTTTGCTGTAATTGTATAGATTCCATCCGGGAAATATCTTGCACCAGCAGACCACCCACCAGTTTGCGCATCGATATTGTACTGATCATGCCATTTGACAGAAAGTTTCGTACCATTCACTTCTATTGGAAGCAGTACAATTCGTGACATACTATAATTACTAACCGACCAGCGATCTCCAGTGTAAAGATATGTTGTATTCTTACTGCCTTTTACAGTCACAGCAAAACCGACCTGAGATTCAAAGGTGTGAGTGTTACTGGTCGCAATCTTTCCACCCGCAGTCCATGGACCGGCTAGTTTTGTGGCATAGAAATAGTGGTTGTCATTGAAATCCCATCCAGTACACCAGGACATCAGCCAGAAATAGTAGCCACCTGTCTTTATGATTGCATGCCCTTCACATTCCATATCATTACTTGCCGATCCACGGTAAATTTCCCGCTCAATCTTTGTATATGTGTCATCAAGCTCAAAAAGACTGACATTCTGGTTTCCCTTGGTGGTACAGATAAGATATCCCTTGCCGTCATCATCCTGATAGACATTGATATCGCGGCTGTCGATATCCAATGGCCGGAAATGGAATTGTAAGATGTAATTTCCCCCGATAGTGTTGCAGGTTGCCAGTCCGACTTCAGCAATCTTATAGGCATCATGTCCCTCGTAATGCATCCACATCACGAATTGACCGGTTTTTTTGTTATGCAGGATTTTTGCCCGTTCGACTACTGCATCGTTATTGAGATCGGGATGAGAGGTTTTCTTGAGTATCTGGTTAACGAAAGTCCAGTTTTTAAGGTCCGGTGAAGAATAGAGGTTAATACCCACAAATGCGTAGTTGTTGGCACTGCGGTCCATGCCCCATAAATAGTATAAGCTGTCGACTTTGATGATACCGCCCTCTGTAGCAGCAATTCTCTTTCCATTGGAATCACGCCAGTCCCCACCCGGAATGATAAGATCGGTTTGTGCTGCAGCAGTTTGCACCAATCCAACAATCAAGCACAATAGAAGCCACTGAAAATTAAAGTTTCCCATGATGGTTTTCCGCCCCCCGTTTATTCTTCGGTCTCTTTAGTTTAAAGTAACTAATAAGGAGTAATAATACATAATTGGGGAAAATAAAATAAAAGCATGAAATTTGAAATCCAAAACAGGAAATACGAAACAGGAACAAGAACGGAAAAAAGAATTAGAGCTGTACAGTAAGCGGGGCAGTTTTTTTCCATCAATAATAGCGCTTAATACCGACTCGCAGTTTGAGGTTTCAGGTTTCGTATTTCGAGTTCATTATTCCGGATTTTCCGATTTAAGATTTTTTTGAATAATCCTGAGCACTGAAAAGTTTTCCACAGATTTGCTCTTCAAGAAGCACCGGAACCAGAGCTCCAGGCAGAACCGATTCTACTGGATTAGGTGCATTTGGTCCACCCAGATCAGTTCTTAACCATCCCGGATCCATAAGATTCATCAGCACACCAGTTCCCTTCAGATGTAATGCCATATCAAAGACAAATTTATCCAGAGCTGCTTTTGAAGCTGCATAGGGCATAAGTTGCGGCTCATCCTTTATGCCGGAAGTCACATTGACCACCCGCCCGAAACCACGTTTAATCATTTGAGGAATGATAACATTACAGATAGTAATAGGGGCTATCGTATTTACAAGAAAACTCTTCAGATATTCATCGTGGGTTGCGGTGTAAAAGTCAGTTCGGTAAGCAGTCATGACTGCAGCATTGTTATACAGGATATCAATTCCCCCGGAAAGTTCTTCTGCTTTTTTGGCCATCTCTTTTACTGCTTCGATATCAGTGAGTTCTGCCTCCAACTGAATTACTTTTATATCCTTTGACAGTTGCTGAGCCACAGGTTTAGTGTGTTCACTCTTTCTGCTGTGAATAACCAGGTTGCATCCTTGAGCAGCCAATGCATAAGCTACCTGCAACCCTACTCCCCTTGAGGCACCAGTGACCAGGGCCCATTTGTTTCTAATATCAAGCACAATTAAATCTCCTGTTTATATTAGTGCAACGAATTTTTATCCACGGTTTAAAATCAGTATTTCGAATTACAAACAGTTAACAAATCCAAACAAAGAAAAAAGCACGAAATTTGAAATTCGAAATAAGAACAGGAACAAGAAAAAGCACGAAATACGAAACAAGGACAAGAAATGGGAAAAAGAACTCAAAGATAAGCTTTAACTGTTGAAGCGCTCTTATTTCTGTTTAGAATTTAATGATTTTGCAATATTTAGGAGTTAAGATTTGTAATTTTAAATTTCCTTCTGATTAGAGATGTTCTTAGTTCATGGTTTTTTTCGATCAAATTATTGAATAACAATTAATTGCCGCAATAGCGTAATTAACGCACTCTTCTTCTCATTATTTAGCAACCACTTTTTTCTTTTTCAACGCCGGACGAAGAGCATCGACAACCGATGAAACTGACGTATAAGAATCGATTGAATAGTATTGATACCATCCGCAGTTTCTCTGACAAGATTTCATCAACTGCCTTCCTTCTTCAGCTTCAGATGAACCAAGCCAGCTCATCAGGTCGGTACTTCGCAGATCCGGTCCCTTTTTCCCCATAATATGACATGGATAATAAAGGTGTCCATCAGCAGCAATAATCACAGAGCCAGAAGAACATTTCCGGTTTCGAAAAGCCTTAAAATAACCCTGGGGGGTATGGATCGTATGAGGATACTGCTTTCTTAGATAAAGAAGCTTTCTCTCCAAAGACTCAAGATCCGGAAAACAATCTTCTGTCTTATCCATGTGCGTTGCGGGTATTATCACTATGTTTGCCCCCATCTTATAACAGATCTGCACTTTTTTGTTCAGCGCATCAATAGTGTCTCTGGTTACCACAGTCTGCACAGAAAGCTGACAGGGAAGAGAGGCCAGTGATGGTAATAGATCAAACATCTCAAGATTATCATGCCCCTCATCAATAGATACATGGAGAAAATCTATATACCTGGCATACTCCTTGATAGGATAGGAGAGTATGTTTCTTGCACTGGTGGTAAAAAGAAGATAGAACTTGCAGGAGCGGGCAAAAGAGAGCAGTTCTGCAATATCCTGTCTTAAAAGCGGTTCTCCACCCTCGAAACTGGTCATCAGTATCGAAGAACGAGAGAGGTTTTTCAGAATTGCTTTTATTTCTTCGGTGGAAAGGTCCTGAACCGGATCTTTTTTTATGTTACAGAACCGGCACCCAAAATGACACCTGGTGGTCAGTTTGAAAGATGCATAAAAAGGGAATATCGATTTCTGTTTTATCAGATTATTAAAAAGACCCTTAATGGTAGAAAAATAATAGGAAGGCGGTAAAATTCTCATATTGTGCTCCAGAAAAAACAAAAAATATACCCTGTGGCTCAAAGTAACAATTTATTTGTGGTGTACTGATTAAACCAAACTGTTTAGGAACATCGAAGGGAAAAATCAAAAATTGAAATTGAAATAAGAAATAAGAAACAAGAATAAGAAGAGGAAATGGGAACATGATTTGAGATTTTTGTTTGAGATTTCGAATTTCGGATTTACTCAACGATCTCTATTCTTACTCTAGCCACTCCTTTTTTTATTATCCCCAGCTCCCGTGCAGCACTCTGCGAAAGGTCGATTATTCGTTTTTTGGAAGCAAATGGTCCTCTATCATTGATCCGCACGATAACCGAGCGGTTATTGACCAAACAAGTCACCTTCACTTTGGTCCCAAAAGGAAGAGTACGATGAGCAGCGGTTAAGCGACTGTTACTGAAAGTTTCACCATTTGCAGTCTTTCGCCCTTCGAATTTGCTGCCATAGTAAGAGGCCATACCAGTTTTTTGATACGCTGAACTGGCAGTTCCATTGACCCCTGCCGCTCCTTTAGTAATTACAGCGCTATAAGATGCTTTTTTATTAGAGAAACGGGTATATCGTGGTGAAAGTGTGCACTCAAACAGCAAAAAAAACGCTGCACAAAAGAGGGTAAAAAGAGTTTGTTTTGAATTTTTCAGAAAGCCATGCTCCCGGGGTAAATGACCGTAAAGAGTGCTTTCAGTTGAAAGAACAACGTTTCGGCCATTGCAATTAATAAAAGCAGAGAACATTCAGATTTGAAATCAGCGCGACTGAAGTTTACTGATCTCTTGAGTTAGCTGCCCGACATGTTTAAGTTCCTCAATCACCAGTTTGTCGATTTCCTTTTTACCCATTGTTTGCGGAACAAGCTCTTTCATGGAGGAATACAAAACCACAGATTCTCTTTCGAAATCCAGTGCCTTCTTAAGGATATCCAGTGAATTTTTGCAGGAATCAATTGAAAAATCCTGATTCATATAAAGCTTATTGTCAGCGACTGCTTTCAGATAGAGATGAATCATATTATCAGGATCATATTCAATCTGTGAGTTTTCATCTGCGGTAAGAGAGGATCTTAGCTTCTCGAAGAGTTCCACATGAGTGGCTTCCCATGCTGCCAGTTGGGCAAACATGCTTTTTAAAATCGGGTCATTGGTTCTTTTTTCGGCAGCCATATAGAATGCTTTACCGTTTTTCTCAATCTCTACTCCAATATCAAATACCTCATTTGCATTAAAAACCTGTGCCATCGAATTTCCCTTTTTTAAAAATGACTCACTTAAAAGATAAATTTATTAACCACCTGTAGCTCTTGAAATAAATATCGGGTAAGAAATCAGAAATAACACCTGAATAAGACAGCTACTATAGTTACGATAAAAATATGTTTGTTGTTCAGGAGGGGCAAATTTTTAAAGAGAAGCGTTTGTATGATGGAGGGAAATAATACTTTCCTGGCAGGGCAAGCAGTGTTGCCCTAACCGGATAGCATAAAATCAATTTTCCACAGGCTGCTCGCTATATTGTTGTATGAAATCCTCAACCTCTTTGAAGCCATCATCATCAGTGATCTGACGGGCAGGATGCTTGCAGAAATAAGAGGAAGGTGCATGCAGGACACCACCGATACCCGAATTGAGAGCCAGTTTGCAACAACGGATCGCATCAATAGCCACACCGCCACTATTTGGAGAATCCTCCACCGAAAGACGTAACTCCAGATTCATAGGAACATCACCAAAAAGTTTCCCCTCCATACGGATAAAGCAGATTTTCTGATCATCTTGCCAAGGCACATAGTCAGAAGGTCCCACATGGATATCTCTTGTGCTGAGTCTGGATGCAGCCACCGATTGAACCGCTTCGGTTTTTGATTCCTTTTTGGACTTGAGCCGGTCCCGGTTAAGCATATTAAGGAAGTCGGTATTACCACCAGTGTTAAGCTGATAGGTTCTTTCAAGCTTAACTCCTCGTTTTTTAAATAGATCGGTAAGGGTTCGATGGGTAATAGTAGCTCCCAGTTGGGCTTTGATATCATCACCAATAATCGGGAGATTTCTTTCCTGAAATTTATTAGCCCATTGAGGATTACTGGCAATAAAAACAGGAATGTTGTTGATGAAAGCCAGGCCCGCATCCAGTGCACACTGTGCATAAAACTTTGTAGCCTCCTCTGAACCGACCGGCAAATAGTTCAGAAGTATCTCCGCGCCGCTGGATTTAAGAATTTGGACAACCTCATTTAGATCGGGCTGTTTTTCGGTGCTAACTTCAAACCTGACATCCGTATCGTAATCCTGCATGTGTGCAGAAACTCCATCGAGTGTATTACCCATCTGTACCTTTATACCTGTAAGAGGCATCTTGGGGCAGAACACTGTGGTGCAGTTTGGAAGCGAAAAGATAGCCTGGTTAACATCAAGGCCCACTTTTCTTTTATCGATATCAAATGCAGCGACAACCTCAATATCAGTAGGGCAATAACCTCCGATATCCCAATGCATAAGACCAATAGCCTGGTGGGGTGATTTATCTCTGTAGTATTCTATACCCTGCAAAAGAGAGCTAGCACAGTTACCCACACCAACAATAGCGATTTTAATTCTGTCCATAAACAGAAGCCTCCCAGAAAATCAATTTGTTTTTAATATTCTACGGATACGAAAGGTTAAAACGGATAACTTTCTTCCAAGAACAGAGAGGAGAAAATACTATTTGGGACTGGGAATAATTTCCGTTTTAAATCGGCCGCTCTCCGTAGTGACTACGTAAGTTCAGACCGATTTAAAATGCCTGCAATGATTATGCCAAGACGAATCCCTACTCTTTTTAAAACGGGTAGGGATTGTTCAGCTTAATAACTCCGCTTTCCATGGCAAACCAGAGGTTGCCACCTCCATCTTTGAATAACTTCTGGACCTGTGCGGCAGGAATTCCAAACTGTTTGGAATCAGTATTCCACTCATCGCCATTAAATTTAATCAGCCCGGTTTCAGTGCCAAACCAGATTCTGCTCTGGCTATCCACCATGATGGTTTTGATGCCATCCTGAATCTCCAGATAGGTTTTCCATACCCCTTTATCGAAGCAGTTAACATCTTTTTCCCCAACTGCAGCCCAGATAGTACCCTTGCGGGCATCCACAGCCAGCGCCTTTACATCATTCCAGCTCAACTTGCCGTTTTTCATGTCATAAAGAGTCCAACTGCCATTATCATTGACACTGATTCCCCTGTTGGTACCAAACCAGACAGCTCCCTTATTATCGATAGTCAGTGCCTGAACCTTCTCACTAACCAAACCTTCGATTTTTTTCCAGGAACCATTCTGAAATACCGCAGCTCCCTTCTCAGTTGCTACATAAACTTTTCCGTCTTTTGAGGCTGCAATGTCATTAACAGAATTATCCGGTAACCCCTCTTCGGTAGTATAAGAGGTGAACTGATTGCCACTTCTGACAGCAACTCCGTTTTTACTGCCGATCCAGACTTTTCCGCTTGCATCAATAGCCATGCTGGTTACATCAGAGCTGGCGATTTTGCCCATCTGAGGATACTTCTGCTGAGCCACCCTGTTAAGGGCGGTAGAGTAGACACTTTCCTGAGTGGCATACCACAGAGCATCTTTGGCAACAGCAAAAGCCATAACCGGAGCACCAGCAGAATACATCTTCCATTCCGGGGGTTTCTCATGAATAGTTTCCTGCGCCTTCACACTTTCATCGTCTTCCTGGGCCACAACCGCCGTACTCAGGCAAAGAGCAAACATTAGAAATTGTTTCAGCATAACTCCTCCTCTATGGCTGCATACTGAAAAAACAAACGACATTAACTCTGCCAATAATTATTGAATCAGATTTTAAAAATAAGAGAAGAACACCAAAGGGAGCAACATTCATCTTCGCCCGTACAATCACGGAGTTTTGACAGTGGCAGAATCACCTGAAGAAACATCCATAATCTTCGGTTCAGCATAGTAACTGTTTTTTAGTCCCGGGTTTCGGGCCAAATGCTGATAAGTCCAATAATTTCCAAGAACCTTTTTAACATAATTTCTGGTTTCTGCAAAAAGCAGATCCTCAACAAAAAGATCATATTCTTCATTTTTGTTACGCTCATACCATTTTTTTGCATTGTGAGGTCCGCCATTATAACTGGCCAGCACAAGCACCAGATTTTCTTTGAACTGATCCAGAAGTTCTCTTAAATAGTAAACTCCATAACGGATATTAAAACCCGGTCTGGTCAAAGAATCTACAAAAAATTCCTCTTTCAACTGCTCTGCGATATATTTACCGGTGTACGGCATAATCTGCATCAACCCCACAGCCCCCACCGGAGAGAGAATAACCGGATTGAAAATGCTCTCCTGACGGATTACCGAGCTGATAAGAGACGGATCGACATTGTAAATGGCCCCCTGATTGCATATCATATCATCAAAAAAAGAGGGGTAAAGAAGAGAGTAGACAGCCAGAGGCATTCTGCCATGTTCCTGTAAAGGAATACGCCAGTTCAGTCTTCTGGCAACCCGAAATGCCTGTGCAAAGGAACCGGCAGATTTGTATAACGAAGCCAGACTGAATTGCATTCGAAGATTGCCCGGATACGAACTCTCCAAAGATTCCAGAAAATATTCTGCAACAGAGCCCATACCTACAGAAGCCAGCACAAATCCTCTTTTGAGATCTGCAGAATCTGCAGCACTCAGCTCCTTTCTGGGGTATGCGGGTTTAATTGAATCTAACCACCCTAAAACAGATAAAACATCATAGCTGGTATCGCTATAAGGCTGGATACTGTCCCCCAATAAATGCAATAACTGACTGGACCTGTGAGCATAGTAATCATAAGGAACAAGCTGTACAATCTGTCTGAAGAGTTTCTTTGCAGATGAGGTTTTCCCCTGAGAAAAGAGACATTTTGCTTTCCAGAAATCTGCAGCATGGCAGAAAGAGGAGCCTGGATATAACCTTTTAAATTTGTCCAGAACAATTATGGCTGAAACATACTTTTCCATCCGGTAGCAGGCAAGTGCATGCCGTAGATACGCTTCCTCCTTATAGACGTTTTTTCCCCTTGAAGAATAAATCTGCTGATAAATATTTGCTGCACCCGCAAAGTCTTTGTTTTCCTCTTTTGTCCAGGCCCTGAGCCAGATAACCTCATGAGATTTTTTGTGGGAAGGATAAAGCTTAACCAGTTTATTATACCACCTGGATGTTTCTGCTGATTTGCCCAGTTTCCTGTAACCTCTGGCCATGTAAAGAATCAGATCAGCCGATGTCCCATAACTGGTCTCATGACTTTTAAACAGCTTAAGAGCCTGAGTGGTCTTCCCCATATCATAGAGAATCTGAGCCTCCAGATACAATGCCTTGCTCTTAGAAACCGAACTGAACCCTGGCTTTTTCTTTGCTTTCTGCAAAAGGGAATAGGCGGTTTCCTTTCTTTTGCATGAAAAGGAAATTCTGGATAGATAAAAAAGGCTTGCAGCACTGAGAGAATCGACTCCCTCAGAAGAGGTTATGGAAAGCACCTCGGAACATCCGGGAGCAGCCTGAGAGGCGGATTGCCGGGTATCCTCCAGAAGAGAATCGATAATCCTCCACTCCCTTTTTTTTACCAACGAATCGTAGCGATTCTCTTTTAAGGTTTTTTTCGTCTGAAGATCATACCAGTTGACATAATCTGCATACCAGGACTCTTTTTTCAAATCAGTTGAGCCGGTATCCTCCAGCAGGCTGATTTTGGAGAAAATCTGATTGCGGTATTTTTTTGGTAGATCATAGTTTAGCGCTGCACTGTAAGCTGGCAGAATGTTCAACTTTTGACCTGAGTCAAGTTGCAGATCCGCGATCTGCTCATAGGCTACCGGTGCCAGAACGCTGCATTTTTGTGCTACATACTTATACAGAAAAAGTGATTTATCATGATTTTTAAGGTTTCTGTGTATACAGGCTAGCTTAAAATAGTGATAGACCGTATCGCTGACCTGGGAATCAGCAAGTACTTCCTGTAATGCTCTCTGGTATGCTCCATTTCTAATTGCATCAGTTCCTGACCAGCTTATTGGATAAAGATAAGACAGAGGATTAACAGAGCCGAAAGCGGGTGAAAAAACCCACAGAAAAAAGACGATTGAACTGGTTTTAAAATATTTCATCAGGTATAGATTCGCTCCTAAGCTGTCAGAGCAGCAAAACATTCACAAATGTTTGTTTCTTATTCGATCATTAAAGCAATGGAAAGCAACCTGTAAGAATAAAAATTGGTAATTGGGCAGCTTTTTTTCAACCACTATTCTAAGGAATCAATCCAAGCTGGCCTTCTGACGACGCAATTCCTTCTGCACCTCATCCACATCCACAGAACGGACATCGATTTGATTGAGCGCACTGATAGCGGCGCATATCCCCGCCCCCTGCCCCGTAGCCATAGCAGCAGGCATTATCCTGTATGAGGAATGCGCTTCATGAGTCCCCGAAATACAGCGTCCACCGGTAAGCAAATGATCACAGTTAAGAGGGATAAGCGAACGCAGAGGGATGTCGTAAGAGTCTCCCGGAGGAAGCCTCTCGATACGGGTGCCCTTCCCTTTGGGATTATGAATATCTAAAGAATAAGCACAACGGGCTATCACATCAGGAAATTTCCTGGCCTCAAGTACATCGGTACCTGTAAGATTATACTCCCCCGTTATTCTTCTTCCTTCACGGATTCCAACCTGAACACCAGTTTGAACCATGTAGGAATTTTCGAAGCCGGGTACATATTTTTTCAAAAATTCTGAGACCTGGTCTGCCTGGAACCTGCTTTCCCATTCAGCGCTGGTCAGATCGAAAACATCGGTGGCAAGCTTATTTGTCACCCTGGTACTGTTGACGCTGACCTCCTTGGGATGAGGAGTGGCAAACATAAGCAGATCCTCACGGGGCAACTTCAACTTGCCTTCAGCGGTGGCCTTTTCGATAAGACTCCACAAGCCGAAAACTCCATACCACTGCTCAGGATGGCTTTTGACGTATTCCACAAAAGCAGGTCTTTGAAAACCCACCATTCTGAAATAAAGAGTCATGGGTTGAGTTAAGCCATCATGAATCCGACCCATCTCAAAGGGTGCACCCGCTAAAGCAGCCACATCCCCATCACCGGTACAATCCACCACACAGTAAGCCTGAACGGCTAAAGGGCCTGATTTGGAATGAAAAAACACAGTGGAAAGACCATCGTTTTTATCGTAACTAAATGCAAATGAGTGTAATAATACATCTACCCCCGCCTCATCAAGCATCTCCATCACGGTAATTTTAAGTTTTTCAGGGTCAAAGGGAACTACATAACCAGTCTCAAGCGATGGAGCTACTGCACCTCCATTGCTAATAAGCCTCTCCACCAACTCCAGCAGTACACCTGCAATTACTCTGCGTCCCTCTCCATGATCGGTCGGAAACAAATTAGTTTCACCGGAGCGTCTGAACTTCCCCTCCTGAGTGTGAGCCGACATCAAGGGCATCACAAGAGCAACGGTTGCCGCTCCTCCGGGATACCCATAACGTTCTGCCAGAACCACATTGGCTCCAGCCCTTGCTGCTGCCAATGCAGCTCCAATTCCCGCAGGACCCGCTCCTACCACCAAAACATCTGTTCTGGCAGCAAGCAGAGCCTCCGAAGAGAAAGGTATTTTGTTCTCAGTTTCAGGTCTGCCAAGAGGAGGCATCAGTTTACTCTCAATCTTCAGGCAGCCTTGCTGCCCCGGTTTAAATCCATTTTCCTTTTTATAAGATCTACCAGAATAGTGTTATTTTGCAAAGCCCGTTTTTGTAAAACCGGAATCACTGTTCTAATCTGCTTCTGAATCATCTTACGCTTATCCCAGGCCCGGTCTATGTAGGCCATCAACCGACCCTCATTAACCAGGTTAATTGGCGGCATCTCAATGTGCATATCCTCTAAAAAGCCAACCACTTTAGGAGAATAAGGCAAAGCCACAAAAGGAACACCCTGAATTGCCGCGAAAATAAGGAAATGAAGCCTCATTCCTACTGCAAATTCCATTCTGCTCAGAATCGTCAGCAATTGGCCCGAAGTGTAGTTTTCTTTTAAAACGGAAGCTCTCTGAGGACAAAGCATTTGAGAGATAACCGCATGAGAGTGCTGAAAGTCGAATGCTCTGGGTTCCATGGGAATAAATATTACATCCGCATCAAAACGCTCAATGATAAAATCTGCGGCATTAGCCAATAATTTGTGATAGTGCTCTTCGTGGATATCAGGGGCGGCTACCCCGGTTTCACGCACCGATAACCCTATCAGTTTTTTCTTTCCGGTAATCCCCTCCCGTTTCAATTGTCCATTATCGACCGGCTCGGGCTCTAATAGTACCGCAGGATCAGCAGTTACCAATATATCCCGCTGCACCCCGGATTCCTCCAGTAACTGTCTGCTACGGCGATCCCTGACAGTTAATATATTTACCGAATTTAGAACCGATTTAACATAATCCTGAACAGGAGGCTCCTTCAGAGGCCCTGCCCCTACCGCATAAACCATCACCGGTATCCCATGTTGAAGCGCAATTTCCGCTTCCCGCAGATATATCCTGGCATGAGCATCGTAAAGAATGCCCCCTCCCCCAATTACTAACACATCCAAACAGGTCACCTCCGGAACCACCTCCAGACGGGCCAGGGTTCGCACCTGTATAGCTCGCTCCACCTGATGACGACTCAACGTGTCTTCACTGTTACGGGTGAAAACCGTTATCTTTGCGTCCATCGAATTTCTCAACTGCATTATTATGCTCTTTAGAATCGCCTCATCGCCCAGGTTTAAACCACCATAGGATCCGGATATTCCTACCCTTACAGTGCCTTGTCCGGCCATACGCCCCTCCGCCCTCTGCCAAGGCAGGGTCCCTTAAAATCAAATGCAAACTAGCCTCTTTCAAAGAAGAGAATTTGCAATAGCCATGCCAGAGGGTGGTATGGAACCAGTGGCATCAATCTTCCTCTATATTCCAAATAGAGCATCTATCTATACAATACATACAAGCGTCTCTGTCTCATTTACTTCGTTATTCATTATTCGATATTCGTTATCCAATATTTCCTCTGTTTCCTGCTGTCAGGTCCGTGGGCTACACTCTTTGCCTGCCCACGGTTATGCATAATGCCTTGGACAGGCCTCTATTAAGTAGCCCTTTTCAGAAACTATTTTTCTTTATTTCAACCAAACTGACATTAATTAGAAGGAGCCTGCAAATGAAAGCTTCCCCCATATTCGAAAAACTGCTCACCATCATGTCTACACGCATCGTTATTCTGGATGGCCCCATGGGAACCATGCTCCAGAAGCTAGCCCTTAACGAATCGGATTTCAGAGGCGAACACTTCAAAGATCACCCCTGCAGTCTCAAAGGCAATAATGACCTGCTTTCAATAACATCCCCTCAGCAAGTAATTAATATCCACCACAGTTACCTTAAAGCAGGTGCCGATATCATAAAAACCAACACTTTCAATGCTAACGCAATTTCTCAAAACGACTACCAGCTCTCAGAACTCAATTATGAGATGAATCGCACCTCAGCTTCAATTCTTCGACAAACCATAGATTCATTTTTAAGCCATCACCCCGATAATCCAAAATTTGCCGCAGGTGTCTTAGGCCCCACAAACCGTACTCTTTCAATTTCGCCTGATGTTGATGACCCCGCTTTTCGCAATGTCACCTTTGAGCAACTTCAAAAATCCTACTACGATTCTGCCAGAGGGCTTATCGATGGCGGTGTGGATATTCTTCTTCTGGAAACCATCTTTGACACCCTCAATGCCAAAGCAGCCATATTTGCCATACAACAGATCTTCTCAGAACGAAACATTTCCATTCCACTGATGATCTCAGGCACAATCACCGATAAATCCGGCCGCACTCTCTCCGGTCAGGCTCCTGCCGCTTTCTACTATTCCATAGAACACGCAGCCCCTCTGAGCGTTGGTTTCAACTGCGCACTGGGAGCGGCTCAATTAAAACCCTTTCTCAAAGAACTGTCTGATACTGCGACCTGTGCAGTCAGTGCGCACCCCAATGCAGGACTTCCCAATGCCTATGGAGGATACGATGAAACTCCCCAGTCGATGGCTTCATATATAAAGGAATTTGCTGATGAACAGATGATAAACATCGCAGGGGGATGCTGCGGGTCTACACCCGATCACATACAAGCGATATTTGAGGCTTTACAGGGAATTGCACCCAGAAAAACTCCATCTGCCAGAAGTTTTACCGCACTTTCGGGGCTTCAACCCCTGATCATTGACAACAACAGCCTCTTTGTAAATATCGGGGAAAGGACTAACGTTGCAGGATCTGCCAGATTCAAAAAACTCATTGCAGCCCAAAACTACGAACAGGCAATCGATGTAGCGCGAGATCAGGTAAACGGAGGTGCCCAGATCATCGATATCAATATGGATGATTCCATGATTGAGGGTCTGAAGGCAATGTCCTGCTTTCTGCGGCTTATCGGATCAGAACCGGATATAAGCACAGTTCCGATCATGATCGATTCATCCAAGTGGGAAATAATCGAGGAAGCACTTAAATCGGTTCAGGGTAAAGCAGTTGTTAACTCAATAAGTCTCAAAGAAGGGGAAGAACCGTTTCTTGAAAAGGCACAGAAAATCAAACGCTACGGTGCTGCTATTGTTGTGATGGCCTTTGATGAACAGGGGCAGGCAGACTCATTTCAACGAAAGATTGATATCTGCAGCAGAGCTTACAAACTGCTTACTGAAAAAGCTGCTGTTTCTCCTCACGATATCATTCTTGACCCAAACATCTTTGCCGTAGGAACCGGTATCGATGAACATAAGAATTATGCGGTCGATTTTTTTGAGGCTGTTTCATGGATAAGAAAAAATCTTCCCGGTGCACTTGTCAGCGGAGGAGTCAGTAACGTATCATTCTCTTTTCGCGGAAATTCGACGGTACGCGAAGCTGTCAACTCAGCATTCCTTTTCCATGCAATCAGAGCCGGTTTAAATATGGGAATAGTTAATCCAACTCAACTCACCGTATATGAGCAAATTCCACCGGAGTTAAAAGAGCGGGTGGAAGATGTTCTTCTGAATCGCAGAGAGGATGCCACCGACAGAATTATAGAACTGGTGTCCAGCACTCCCGATGAGAAGCAGAACAGCATAACCACCTCTCCCCCCTGGAGAGATCTTCCGCTTCAGCAGCGGTTAAGTCACGCACTTGTAAAAGGAATAACCGAATATATCGAAACCGATCTTAAAGAGGCTCTTACCATTGTCGATGACCCTTTGAAGATAATAGAAATCGATCTTATGAACGGCATGAACATCGTAGGTGAACTGTTTGGTTCAGGCAAGATGTTTCTTCCGCAGGTAGTAAAAAGCGCCAGAGTCATGCGAAAAGCTGTAGCATATCTTACTCCACTTATCGAAGCCCGCAAAGGAAATGCAGCTGCAAGTTCCTCAAAGCCCCGAATTCTTATCGCCACAGTTAAAGGTGATGTCCATGATATCGGCAAAAACATTGTCAGTGTAGTTTTGCAGTGTAATAATTTCGAAGTGATTGATATGGGAGTGATGGCTTCCTGTCAGGAGATTCTGGACAAAGCCAAAATTGAAAATGTGGATATTATAGGTCTGAGCGGCCTTATCACACCTTCTTTGGAAGAGATGAGCTATGTGGCATCCCAAATGGAAAAACAGCATTTCATCATCCCGCTTCTGGTTGGAGGTGCCACTACTTCAAAGATACATACCGCTGTAAAGATAGCTCCACAATACAGCGGACCGGTAATTCATGTCCGCGATGCATCTCTGGCAGTTCAGGTCTGCAGAAAGCTTTTTTCATCAGAACAAAAAGATCTCTTTATTAAAGATGTCAAAAGCGAAAATGAGTCTTTGAGAGAAAAGCATGTTTCAAATGCCAGACAGCAAGATCTATTAGCATTAGATCTTGCCAGAAAAAAGCGGCTCCAGATTGACATCGATACTTATCCACCGATAAAACCCACAAAAACCGGAATTACTGTTTTTAACAATTACTCCATTGATGAACTAAGCTCCTATATCGACTGGACTTTCTTTTTCAAAGCGTGGGAAATAAAGGGGCAATACCCATCTCTTCTAAACGATTCTGAGCAGGGCAGACAGGCTGCGAAATTACTCGATGATGCGCAGGCGATGCTCACCTTCATCATCAATCAAAATCTTTTGTACACCAGCGGTGTTATCGGCTTCTTTCCTGCCAACTCCACAGACACTGATGATATCGAAATCTACTCTGATGAATCCAGGTCTTCAGTCTTATCGGTCATCCATTGCCTTCGTCAGCAGACACCTAAGGATGAAAATAGACCTTATCTCTCTCTTTGCGACTTTTTAGCACATAAGGAGTCTTCCATTACCGATTACATTGGTCTTTTTGCAGTAAGTGCAGGCGGTGGAGTTGAGGAGCTGGCCTCAAATTATGAGAAAAACAATGATTCTTATAATGCACTGATGGTCAAAATTCTGGCAGACCGTTTATCTGAAGCGTTCGCCGAGAGACTTCATGAACTGGTTAGAAAACAGTACTGGGGATATGCAAAGAATGAAAACTTGGAGATAAAAGATCTTTTGCGCGTTCGATACCAGGGTATCAGACCGGCACCCGGGTATCCATCCTGCCCGGATCATTCTGAAAAGACACAAATTTTCGATTTATTAAAGGTAAATGAAAATGCAGGAATAAGTCTTACCGAATCTTTCATGATGCAACCGGCAGCATCGGTATGTGGGTATTATTTTGCTCACCCGGAGTCCCGCTATTTTGCGCTTGGTAAGACAGGAGAAGACCAGCTCAGAGATTACGGGGCGCGTAAGGGAGTTTCTGAGGAGGAAATCAGGAGGTGGGTTGCGGTTTAGTTTGATTTGCGGGTTTGACCGAAGGATTGATTGGTGGTAGGGGTTATTTTTCCTGAAGTTATTTTGTGATATGTCAAAAATGTAGCTCTCAAGCAATCATTATTACCATGTTTTTCGATTTTTCCGACTTTTCAGGAAATGAGAAATATCTTCGATTTTGTTAGAAGTATTTTTGCGACTTCCTATGATCAAAAACCACATAATTTTCGCACAAAAGTTCAATTATCAGGTTCTGCTAAAAAGGAAAGCATCAGTTTTTGGTTGTGTAAAAAAGTTGATGAACTATTTACAATTAACAAGAGATTACAACTGAGTATTGGTGACATGAACCCTGAAGAACATGTTATGTCAAAGATAATTTAGCTTAACTATTGTTCATTTTTACTCAAACAAAAATTACAATTTTGCGATAGTCAGAACTGTTTTGTATAAATAAAAATAAAATTAGCAAGAAAATTGTTGGAAAGTAGAACAAGAGACATTATATTTGATATTAACTTCAATAGGTAATGAAATAGAAACCTGTTGTTAGTAGCTGAGATCCCGATGTTTTTATAGGAAAGCGATACTATATAATAGGGGTAGTTGTATAAAATACCAAGATAATAATCTTTTTTGGTTGGGTATTTAATAACTATGATTAAATTTATAGAAATTTGAAAAATACAGGTCGAGGGGCATACAATGCGACTTGACTGACCCCTCGCCTGCTGCATACGGTTCATGAGAACATGAACGTAGGAATTTTCATAGTTGATTTTATTTGATGGTGATAATGATTGGTTAGAATATAATATTTTGCTGTAAACTTGTCAATAATTGTGACCTATTATTCCATACAATGCGATTTTTTCTGGGAATAATTGGACAATGCATTACGGGAAATGAGGGTTTGAAGTAGTCTCACTCTTCTGCTCACTTTTTCTCCAATATAAAACAGAACGCTGGAGTTTCAGCATAAAATGATTTAAAGATCATTTTGCTGAACTGAATCCAATTCGATTCTGACTTAGCCCGGACTCTGAGGGCATTTCTTTAGTCATGATTAAAGCATGGGTGACACCCATGGGGTCAAGAAGTATCCGGAGATAAGATAAAATGCCTATTCTGGCACAAAAAGACAATCCTCCATCAAAACCTTTTGAAGGTTCTATTCTGAAAAAGGAAGGTACCTGGTGGATAGCTAATGTCAAGCCGCACCAGGAAAAAGCTTTCGCGTTTGACCTATTGAAGCAAGGTATAGATTATTATTTGCCGTATTATACCAATATCGTAAAGAGAACCGATGGTAAATTACGAAAATCCTTATTAGTGCTCTTTTCCTCATATGTTCCTTTTATTTCTGAAGATCCCTATATTTTTTTAAGGTCAAAAAGAGTTGTATCTGTTTTGGTGATTTTAGCGCAAAAACGGTTTAAATATCAAATGAATCAGATATTTACTGCAAACCAGAATCATATATCGGTATTGCCGGTTAAAAAGAAAATAATTGAAGGAGATTTGGCCAGAATTGTAAATGGACCCTTCGCTGGTATAACAGGAAAACTAACCAGGTTTAATAATCTTGTATCAATAGTTATGGAAATCGATGGAATGAATTCAGTTTCATTGTTAATTAATAGTGCGAATATACAACCAGTATAAAATCCGGAATAACCAGTAAGAAAGATGCTTTGTAACCAAAAAATGATAATATTTGCATAACCCATTATGGTAAAAGAAGATTTAATACTTTTTATATGCAGACCGAACCTGTAACTAAGAAATCGACATTCATATCTGGAGTTGGGCCACAGGTATGAGGCCACAGCTTGATTTAACAGCAAGATTGATTCTTTGAAACTGGATATGCAACACTCATTAGCAGATATAAGCTGATTTCTGGCAAATTCAAAATTCACTAAATAATACAAGATTGTGACAAAAGAATAAACAATCGATTAATGTGGAAAAACTATTAAAACCCCGATTTTGGAATCGGAGAAAACCAATAACGCAGAACAGAAACTATATAAAGTATGAAAGAAAATAATGACTAATCAAATTAATTCCAGTTTCAGTAAAATATCACATCGGCAATTTCATACTGCAATCATAGGTGCTGGTATTGGGGGCCTTATAGCTGCTCTCGAACTAGCAAATAAAGGATTTAAAGTAGTTGTTTTAGAAAAGCATTCACTTGTAGGTGGATATTTAACTTCGTTTAAAAGAAAGGGTTTCATTTTTGATGCAGGTGCTAATTTTATAACCGGGGCAGACAATGCTTACACTCCAGTAGGTAACATGTTTAAAAATTATGGAATACAAGCAAAATATGTAAAGATAGAGTATGAACGTTTTCATTTTGGAAATGATGAATATAAGGTCATTTATAATGAGATGGAATTTAAGAATGTTTTAACAAATATTTCAGCTGCTGATGAATATGGAATAAGTGAATTTTTTAGGTTATGTCGAAAGGTATATGCTTCTCACAGTCGAAAAGGAATGCAATCTGAACGATTGAGATCTTTAATTGAAACGAATTACCAAAATATAATTGATAATTTAATAAATAACCGGTGTGTTAAAGCTTTGCTTTCAAGTGAATGGAGCTATGCAGGGCTCCCGCCATCTAAACTATCAGGCATAATAATGTGCATGCTTATGCACGAAATGATGAATTTCGGTGTTTATCAGATCTTTGGTGGTGTACAAAATCTGAGCAATGCAATTGCAAAAAAGATTATCGAATTTGGAGGAGAGATTTATACTGGTTCGAGTGTCGAAAAAATCATTATAAATGATAAACGTATCAAAGGTGTATTAATAGACGGTAAAGAAATTGAAGCTAAATAGTTTCTGTTCAAAATACAAAAACTTGAAAAAAACTTGACAAAAAGGGGTGCCACAAACTAGGTTAGTAAATAGTTACAAAAAATAAACTTAGAAAGGACACCCCTGATGAGATTGCGATA
>JAEYNR010000004.1 GCA_023412475.1 Fibrobacterota bacterium
TGACCGGCCAGCTCCCCTTGTTCGGTTACCCTTACAAGAGTGGCCGTCTCTACATGCCATATAAGCAATTAACATGGATAGATCCTTTCATCTATCAAGAATGGCCAGTTCGACTGGCACACCTGAGTCGCAGAGGAAGATAAAAGTAGTCTCTATTTTAAATGATTGGTTCAACTTAGAGTATATGCCACATCGAATGCAGTCCTGATTGCAAATGCCACTTTTGAAGGTGCTACGGCATCACCAACAACATAGGTCTTGTCAAACATTTCTTTCCATTGCCTGATCTCATTAGTAAGAGGTGAAAGGCCCAGTGAAAGAACTGTATAATCTGCACTGATCTGTTTTTTCTCACCAGTTTTAACATTTTCCAGCTCAACTGCATTTTCTTTAATCAGTTCCACTTTATGACTGGGAAGTATTTCGATATTTTTATTCTCCTCAAGCCGTTTAAACATCGCTGTTCTGGTTATCTCGCTCTCGTTGGTGGCCAGCTCCGATTGCATATCGATAATGGTTACCATACAGTTTTTATTTGCCAGAAGTTCTGCCAGCTCACATCCGGTCATACCTCCACCAACTATTGAGACTTTTGATTTGTCCCGAATTAGAACGGGGTTATTGAGGATATCAATAGCACTAAAAACGTTCTCATTATTTACCCCCGCAACATTTGAAGGGATGATGGGCTTTGCACCGATTGCAACAATCACAGCATAAGGTTTGTCATTATTCATTACCTCTTGAGGTTTAGCATTGACTCCGGTTTTTATTTGGATATTCAGTTTCTCCACATTTTTTAAAAGAGAATTCTGATACCACTTAATTACTTCTTTGTCAGGAGGTTTGCAACCAGGAATAAGCTGCCCACCAGCCTCATTTCGCTGCTCATAAATCACCGGCTCAAAACCGCGCATCATTAAGACCCGTGCAGCTTCCAATCCAGCCGGACCTGCACCAATGATAGACACCTTTCTTCCCATTCCATCCCTTTTAAGCTCTGGAAACTCAAGTTCCCTTCCTGTCCGTGCATTGACAGCGCATTCGATTTTCCGCATAGAGAATATTGAATCGATACAATACATACATCCAATACAGGTGATAATAGAGTCTTCATTTCCCGATTGTGCTTTCAGTGCCCATTGAGAATCACAGAGGTGAGCTCTTCCAATGGCGATAAAATCGGCTTTTTTCTGACTGAGAATCTCCTCTGCTTTCTGAGGGCGCTTAATTGCGCCTACCGCGATGACCGGAATACTCACATCCTGCTTTACACCCTGGGCAAGGTAAGTTTTCCATCCCTCTTTATACATATAAGGCTCGATCACCACCGGCATGCTTTCGTAGGTACCACTGCTTACATGCAGAGCATCGGCACCAGCATCTGCCATTGCTGCCCCTACTCTTCTTCCCTCCTGAAGATTGATACCATCAGCGATAAATTCATCGGCACTGAACCGGACTATTACCGGGAAATCGGATCCACATCTTTTTTTAATTCCCTGCAGTATTTCTATACAAAATCTGAGACGGTCTTTTCCGTATTCATCGGAGCGATGATTAGAATGAGGGCTTAGAAACTGATTTATCAAATATCCGTGAGCCGCGTGCAACTCCACACCATCAAATCCGGCTATCTGAGCTCTTAGCGCAGCATCTATAAATTTTTGGACAAGCTCTTTTACTTCACCGGTAGCGAGTGCTCTGGGCTCAATTCCAATCGCTTTACTAGTTATAGCACTGGGAGCGACAATCTGTTTTCCATCGGTGAATTTAGTATAAGTCTGGTTTCCCGCATGATGAAGCTGAGCGAATATTTTTGCACCGTATTTCTGCACTGCCCCGGCCAGACGGCTGAATCCTGCGATAAAGCGATCCTTGTCCAGTCTTAACTGACTGGCCAACCCTTTACCGAACAGATATTCAACTGTGACAAGCTCTGTTATTATTAAGCCAGTCCCCCCGGCGGCCCTCTCGGCATAGTAGGCTATCAGATGATCGGTCATCTCTCCATCAGGACCACATAAAATGGTACCCATGGGAGACATGATTATACGGTTTTTTACTGTGACTGATCCGATTTTCCCCTCAGAAAACAATAGCGGATATTTTTTCATAAGAATTCCTTTTTCTACATTTAAGAAACTCTGATTTTTGCCACCCTTTTTCCGGAAAAATTGATTAATTTTGAGAAAAACTAAAGCTGCGAAACCGGTTTTTTTGCTCTGTTTTTTGAATCAGACAAACAAGATGTAAGTTGAACGCGATAAGCGTGCCAGAAAAACGATTTTTGGAGATAGATGATTCGAGATCACAAGGTTGTCTCCCTTGTTCGCCTCCGCTTATGACGGTGACCGGCCAGCTCCTCCTGTTTGGTTACCCTTACAAATGTGGCCGTCGCTACATGTCTGACGAGCGGTTAAAATGAATAAATCCTTTCACCTATTTAGAATGGCCAGTTCGACTGGCGCACCGAATACTCACAAAAGAGCCGCCAATAGTGAGTATTCTTATTCTCCGGCTAGTCTCCCATCTCTCTTCTCAGCACCACAGTCACTTCACCGCTGAGTTCGCCCTTTGTGGCAAACACTATCCCGTCTGGCTCATCATACCGGAAAGAACTTACAAATGTCAGTTCTGGTATTTCAGAGATCATTTTCCAGAACTTCTCCTCCGGCCAGGAATACATGTTGTATTCATCAATAAGAGGGCTGCTGCATTGGGCAACTCCCTCGGTATGCACGGTACGACGCACCTTTTCCAGGTTCAATTCCGGTTCAGTTGAGAGCACTTCATATTTGAGCCAGGCTTGTCCATGGGGATAAACTCCAAATGGTCCCCACTGCCCCACTAACCAGGGATATTGGGCACAAAGATTTCTTTCGTTAATGAAAACAGTGAGTAAAATTAGTCCCCCCGGTGAAGTATTTTTCACCACTGATCTGAGAAATTTCTGAAACGTCTTCTTGTCGGGTAGCATTCCGCAGGTTCCGGCCAGTTCAAAGCAAACCTCAAAGGGTCCTTTCTTAAACTGTAGCTCACTCATATCCCCCACAATAAGTTCGATAGCCTTGTCAACACATTTTTCCTGAGCATTTTCAATCATCTCAACATCAATATCATTACCAGCAACCGATACCCCTTTTTCGGCAAAAAGCGATAACCAGGTAGCCGGTCCGCAGGCCGGATCCATGACTGAGCGGGGAGCTCTGCCCAACTGATCACAGATGTGTTTGTAGATAGATTCAAATGTATACTGGTCAGGTGTTCTTACCTGATCATAGATTTCAGGAAAATCATACAACGAAAACGTCTCCATAACCTCTCTCTTTGATTAATTAAATTAAACAGACTGATGCTATACAGCCACAAATTAACCTCTTTGGCAGAAGCAGTTTGCGGCCTGATTCGTTTTAAATCAGTCTGATTTATTAGACTTATTAATGAAATATTTTTTTGGATTTTGATTTTAAACTTTTCTGAAGGGTACAACCTGCAAGCAAATTTCTCTCTCTAACCCAATTCGGAGTTATTCTTTGGTGATGAATCACTCTCTAAAGAATCGTCTGATTGAGGTTAAAATATCTGAAGTTTTTAACTACTCAGCTACCTTCTGCCGATAGTTAAGAAATTTCATAATTCAAACACCAAATCCTAAACAAATTCCAATAACAAATTATCCAATTCTTAACAAGAACAGTAAATAGGGAAAAGGAATCACTGATAATCTTTAGTTACTTAAAACACTCTTATCCCTGTTTAGAATTTAGAAATTTGGAATTTGTTTAGGATTTAAGAATTGTGATTTGGAATTTCCTTCTGATTAGTTAGATACTTACTATTAGGCTACTATTTCATATTTTTTCCAATTAGACAGTTGAATCGTAACCAGAATTTTTAAAATACTAATTCTTTTTTAACCAATGCAAGAACTACCCGTGAAGTCAATCTGGCGAAGGGCTCTGCCAGATTTTATTTGGATAAAATCTCGGCTGTTTTAAGAAGCTGCAGGTCCAGCTCTTTTTTTCTGGAAACAGCGATTTCTAAAGGAGTAGTAATAACTTCACCATTGCGCAGACCTGCCAGAACTCCGAAGTTTTTCTGAGCAATAGCCTCCACTGCAGTAACCCCCAATCGGGTGGCCAGAATTCGATCGAAAAGACTGGGTGTGGCACCCCTTTGCACATAACCCAGAACCGTAGTTCTAAGTTCAAACCCGGATAGATCGGCGTTATTTAAGAAGTAACGGGACAACTCACCAGCATTATATGTGGCACCTTCCGCAGTTACAATGATAGTGTGATGTTTCCCTTTTTGGTAGGTCTCATGAATATCGGAAATCATTTTTTGAATATCAAAATGGATTTCGGGGATGATAATCACCTCTGCACCTCCGGCAATCCCAGCCATCAATGCAATGTAGCCACAATCTCTTCCCATCACCTCTACTGCAAACACTCTTCCGTGCGAAGATGCGGTGACTTTAATTCGATCTATAGCCTCCAGCGCTACATTCAGTGCTGTATCTACTCCTATTGTAACATCCGATCCATAAAGATCATTATCGATGGTAGAGGCCACCCCTACTACCGGAAACCCCATTTGAAACAGGGAAAAAGAGCCTTTTTGGGTTCCATTGCCACCAATTATTACCACTGCATCGAACTGTTTCTCACGAAGTTGTCTCAGAGCTGCTTCTCTTCCTTGATGGGTCTTGAATTCAGAACTTCTGGAGCTGCCCAGGATAGTTCCACCCGCGCCTATAACTCCCCCCACATCTCTGAGGCCTATCTGCTTGAAGGATCCTTCCAGTAGTCCCTGATATCCCCTCTGTACTCCAAAAACATCCCACCCCTTATGGATAGCACATCTGGAAATAGCTCTGATGGCAGCGTTCATCCCGGGAGCATCACCCCCGCTGGTAAGAACAGCAATTTTCATGAAGAGTCCTTCTTGCAGATTCAATCAAACCAGAAATAATATCTAAACCCACAAAGATAGCCTCCATCGGATTAAATATTATTTCCGATTCCTGTTTTCTCAGAACTGAATTTTATTTTTTAAAAAAGAGAGCTTTCTTTTCCCTTCACTCAACATAAATTTTAAAACCCCGTTAAGGGCACCATACAAGGCCGCCCACATAATCGCCCTCTTCCACTTTTTAAAAGCCTTTTCTCTCTTTTTTCTTCCCCAGATATTTCTGTCCATTTTTTTTGGACGAAACATTTTAAATACCGGTTTCAGTAATGACTGGCTAACAGTCGGCCTGCATTTTTCCTCATGCATATTTCACTCCTTTTGATATGAGGTCTACTTATTAATGCAGGCAAAAAGTGTACACATTTTGCTTCATACAAATACAACACAATTACATCCCATGTCATTGGAAGAAATCAGAACAAATCGGATAAGTCATGGCCTCCTAATTTCTGTTTCATAGTTTAGAAATTCTTTACTTTTATTTCTGATTTGATAACTTTACGGTTATTTTATTCAGGTAGCTGAATAGTTACTTTTTTTCACTTAACTCATCTATCCACCGCGGAAAAAACTTGAAATTGACTACTATCTACAGGGTTCAGGACAAACTGGAAGAACTTTATTTACCCAACACCTTTAATCTTTCTATTTACAAAAAAATCGACAACACCGATTTGGTTGAACATACAGATCGGGCCGGTAAGATTTTTTATCAAAAAAACCGTGCTCTGATGATTCCAAAAACATCTGATCAGCAGAAAAAGGGCATGTCACAGTTTAATTTAAATTGTCCATTGGACATTGGCTATGAATTCCCCCGCAGGAAAGCGTCTCCTTAATAGGAGGATTAAGACTGGCGTACTGCAATTACTTGTCAATAGTAGGAATGATAATATCTGTTAGCTATCGTCCGGCACGAACCGGTAGAAACACCCAGCCGGCCGTCTCTACTTCCTGCACGATTTTTCCGTGCTGTAAAAAAATGAGCGAATCACACTTTCCGGACTCTCCTCACCCCAGGAATAATGCAAATCCTCCAGATAATCTCTCAATTTTGCCGCACTTTGAATACGGTTCTGCTTTTCTGTGCTTAAGCAGATCTGAGCCAAAGATGCCAGATATGGCTCTATGGCTATCTTAAACTCATGCAACCGGGTATATTTATTGTTGGTTTTCGCCCTGACCAGATCTGCAATATTGAGCTGGGGAAATGGATTTACTCCGCAAAGCATCTCGTAGAGCACTGCTCCAAAAGAGTATATGTCTGCCAACTGATCTATCGGATAGCCATTGACCTGTTCGGGAGGAAAATACTGAAGTGTGCCCACTATGCTCTCGACATTCACGGTATGTAACCCTGTTTCAACCGGCCTGGCAACTCCAAAGTCCATTATCTTAACGATCCCATCAAATCCGATGAGAATATTGGATGGTTTGAGATCACGATGGATTATCCCTTTGTATTTCTTTCCGTACAAGAAAACCTGCTGAGTGTGTGCATAAGCTAATCCACGGACGATTTGAACTGTAATCGCTGTGCACAGAAGAGGCGGGAGAGATCGGAAGAATTGCAGAAAAACCTGAAGAGTAACCCCATCCACATATTCCATTTCCATAAAAGGAAATCCTAACCACTCACCAGTACTGTGAACATTTACGATATTACGGTGTTTAAGATTTGCAGAAATTCTGGATTCGGTTTCAAAACGCTGATAATTGCTCTGGTTTCCTGAGGGCATCAAAAGTTTTACCGCCCGATAAGCCTCCAAAGTTTGATTCCAGATTTTATAAACTTTAGCCATCCCTCCTGTTCCAAGCAACTCCACTATAGTACCAGAGCCAAGTTTAAGCGGCTCGGTTCCTGAGGGGATACTAAAATGCTCACCTGAACAGATATCCAGCGCTAATCTGGGATTAGCTTTTGGCCAGCTCATCTCATTTTGTTCCTGATGACCATAGTTTGACTGTTTGTCCTCTATTGCCCGATTTGCGGTAAAGGAGTCATCCGTATAATGAGTCATCGGAATGGATTCATTTTTTTCAGTTTTCTGATATTCTAAACACTCATTTTCAATATCAATGCGAAATCCATCCAGAGTGGTCTCTTCTCTCTTCTTTTCTTCCAGTTGAGCAGTCCCGGTGATCCTTTTACCCACATAAATATAAGCGCCACTTTTTGGAGCAGTTCCTGTCATACTATCAAGTGAAGTTTTTTTCTGTTTTGTATTCTTGGTATCCAAAGATGAAGTCGATTCTTTAACTGGTATGGAAAATACCGGAATACTGGCAAATGCATCGTAGTGTTGGGATTGCGATTCTATTTTTTGGTTCATCTTTTAAAAACCAGAAAAAGAAAATCAACTGATTTTGTGCGAGGAGATAAAATACTATTCATTTTTTTTAAATTTACTTTTTCTTTAAGCTATAATATGAATGAAATAATTTGCTAAAAAGCAATCATCAAGCCAATGTTTCGGGTTATATGAAAAATAATTTCTGATTTTTATAAAAAAACACTTGCGCAGTTCTAAATACTGTTTTATTTTATTGGTCCTACCTTTGCAAGTCCCTCTTGCAACAATTTGGGTGAAGCGGAAGCGCCGGGTTTAATACCCGGCGATTCTTTTTTTAACCAGAATCTATTCAATAAACCAGAACCATAACTACAAGAAAAATATTTTTACCTTTAAATTCGCAATTTCGGGGAGACCGAACAGATAACTTTTTTGTTTTTCAGCTATTTTGTATTTTATAAAACTATGATTACCTTCGAAAACATCTCCAAACAGTATGGCAGTACTATTTTGCTGGAATCGGTAACTATATCTATCAACGAAAACCATAGAACTGGTCTGATAGGAGTAAACGGCTCCGGTAAAACCACAATATTAAGAATGTTGGGAGGAGAAGAACTCCCTGACAGCGGATCAATCAGCAAACCATCTGGCATGCGAATCGGATACCTTCCCCAGGAGGTAGAGCTCCTCGACCACAAAACACCACTGGAAATCGTACTGCAGTCTTTTGCCCATATATTGAACTTCGAGGAACAACTTCAAAGACTCCCCACAGATGACTCTGCTATGGGAGAAACTTTGAGTAAAATTGATTCCCTCTGCAGTGAGATGGAATTTTACGACGGCTATTCCTTGACTGCCAGAGCACAGATGATCCTGGGGGGGCTTGGTGTCCCTAAAGAGAACTGGTCCCAACCGATTCAGTTACTATCAGGCGGCTACCGAATGAGAACCGTACTGGGAAAACTGCTACTTGAGGCTCCAGATTTTCTTCTATTGGATGAGCCGACAAACCATCTGGATATGGATTCGCTGGTTTGGCTAGAAAAATATCTGGAAAAACAAAAATGTGGTATGCTGATTGTCAGCCATGACCGCGACTTTTTAAACCGGATTACCACTAATATTGCAGATATCTGTAACCGTGATATCGTCCTGTATCAGGGAAATTACGATGCCTATATCAGAATACGTGAAGAAACCGAAACTGCCCAGCTTAACAGAGCGCGTAATCTGGAAGCTAAAATCTCTCAAAATGAGAGATTTGTAGAACGTTTCAAAGCTAAAGCTTCCAAAGCAACCCAGGCGCAATCACGAATGAAACTTCTGGATAAACTCCGGGCTGATATGCCTGAGCTGCGCCAATCGGGTAAGTCTATCCATTTCTCATTCCCTGAACCATCCCTATCAGGAGTCACACCCCTACAGTTTACCTTAGTAAATGCCGGTTATGGTGACAAGCCCATATTTTCTAATTTCACCATGTCTATTAATAGAGGCGATAAAATCGCCATCGTGGGTCCAAACGGTGCCGGGAAATCCACTCTCTTAAAACTTGCTTCGGGCCTTTTACAACCGATTTCCGGTTCAATAAAGTACGGTCACAATGTAAGTATCAGGTATTTCGGACAGCATCAACTCGAACAGCTTGACCCTGAAAAAACTCTTTATCAAACAGTAATTCAGGATTCGACAAATACAGAAAAAACCTTTGTACGAAATATTCTTGGCGCATTTCTATTCAGTGGAGATTCTGTAGACAAAACAGTTAAAGTACTTTCTGGCGGAGAAAAAGCACGGCTGGTACTTGCTACTATCCTTGCGAGTCCAGGAAATGTTCTTCTTCTTGACGAACCAACCAACCACCTGGATATCCAATCTGTGGAAATGCTGGCAAAAGCGATGATAAAATTCAGCGGCACGATTCTGTTTGTTTCTCATGATGAATTCTTTATCTCCTCAATCGCCACCAGAATTCTGGAGATCAGACCAGGCATGATCCGGGACTTTCCTGGCACACTCTCCGATTACCGTTCTTATCTGGAGATGCTTTTCCCCAATGACACTACAGAACAGAATAACTCCTCCGGAAACAGCTCAACCAGTAAAAGCGATACCGAGATTAAAGAGCAACGAATTAAAGATCGTGAACTTCGTAAAAAGCTTTCGCGCTCCATAGAAAAGTTAGAGAAGGAGATCTCATCTTCTGAAGAGAATCTGGCAACACTGCAAACGACTCTTCATGACCCATCAAATGCTCTAAACCATGAGCTTCTTTGCCAGACATCGCAACAGATTGATTCGCTGCAAACAGAGCTGAACCAGCTTATCAGACAATGGGAAGAGAGGCAGCTGGAACTTGAGGCTGTCGCGGAGTGAATTCAGAGACTGCGCTGATTTTTAGCACTGTATTATATCTTTTACTCATTCCTATATCTTTAGTATCAAAGCATTGCGCGCCAAAAGCATACCAGCAGCAATTAAGCTCCCGATCGAGTAAATAACAATAATAGCCGTTAACATTATTTTGCCTCGGTACAACATTATGGCTTAAGCGTGTTGTTTGCAATTGGCCAAATGTATTCCTTTTCGCCACTTGCCTTACACGTTTCAAATCATCGTTGTCGGATCTATTGCCAATAATCAGAGAGATATTACTCGAAATGAAAAGTCTGATCGAATATTTGAGGTTGAATTGGATATGCTTTCTTTGAAAAGAAGATGGCACAAAGACAGCTTTCATTCTTGTAGGTTTAATTAACCAGACACTACCTGTGTGATGATAACAAAATAATATTCTAAGCCAGTGATGCTATAACAGAGTAAAAACTATTATATTTTCATAAAATTTTCCCGCATCCTGTCTATAGAAATTCTGGACAGGGTGTGATGATTACCGTTTTGAAAGGCTTGAAAGCAATGGCGAAATTTAGAGGAAAGGCCCTGATACCATGGCCATTCATGAAACAGCACCTGATTCCCGGTTTATTCAATCATAGCGACTCCTGGCACATGATCCCTCAGCAGTTTCGAAAATATCTGAGTGCCAAGGACCCGCAAAAGGATATTCCTGTTGGACAGATCTCTTTACGGGTTAATGAAGTATGTAATCTCCGGTGCGGCTCTTGTGGTCAATGGGGTGAAAACGGTCACCTACGGCAGAAGCTGGAACGTGGCGAACGTCTCGATCAGCTTGATTTTGATGTAGTTAAAAGGATCGTTTTTGAAACCCGCCACGATCGTCCCTTCTACTATATCTGGGGGGGTGAACCAACCATGTGGAAACCACTTCTTCCCCTGTTTGAAGAGTTGGCACGTCACAAGCTTAAAGGTTCGATAGTAACAAATGCTCAGGATATCGACAAAATCATTGAAGATCTGATAGACACCGGCTCACTGCAGGTCCTTTTTTTAAGTCTGGATGGATGGGATGCTGCATCTCAAAATCTGATGCGTTCCCCTGCAAATGGCAAAAGGTCAGAGAACTTTGAAAAAACTATGGCTGTCATCGAAAAAGCAGATAAGATTAAAAAGGATAAAAACCTTCTTTTTCCACTTATTATTCCTATAACAGTAATTTCAAATAACAACTATTCTCATCTGGTGGATATTCATAAGCTGGTTCTGGACAAAGCTCAGCTACATCCATTCTACTTTGGCTGGTTCATAACCGAAGAACGCGCTGCTCTTCATGAAAAGGTTTTCGAAGAACGCTTTGGTGAAAAACCAAGTAATCATCGTGGATACCTCAAATCCTGCTTTAATGATGTTGATCCGGTTGAGACCGCTTCGCAGATAAAACAGATACAGATGATCTCTAAAGGCAAATCCTGTGTTCCACAGTTTCTCCCTGATATCGAATCGGAAAGCGATATCCGTCGCTACTATGCTGACCATAGCTGGCACTGCGGTTACCCCAGTTGTGAAAGTATCTATTATACAGCAGAGATATCGCCTGATGGCCGGGTAACTCCCTGTCGTGACTATCAGGATTTTACCTGTGGTAATATCAATACTCAATCTTTTTTTGAGATCTGGAACGGTGAATCGTTCAAAAAATTCAGACGTGAAATGAAAAGAGGTCTTATGCCGGTCTGCTCCCGCTGCTGCGGTTTGCAGGGTTTCTGATGCTTTTCTATTGGGGCCGATCTGCCCCAATAGCCTCACCTAAACAACAGGGCAGCTTCTCCATCACTATACTCCACAACTCCGTTTTTTTCAGTGCGTGCAACTGATTCATTTCGATCTCTATTCCTGCATAGTTCCGACTGTTGAACCGCATTCTAAGTGCAGTAGTTAAACCCTCAGAGGTTCCCTTGTAGGGAAAATTTCGACGTATACAAATACCAGGTATCTCATTTTGTAATCTTCTGATAAGCTTTAGACACAACGTTTTTTCAATTCCCCGTTTGGGATCGTAAAGAAGACCCATGTCGGCTTTGCGACTTACCCCATTTAACACCGGTGTAAAACTGTGAATAGAAAAATGGTAAACCCTGCGATGTTTCTTTAGAAGATTATCTATGGAAGAGGTAATTGCGATCCGATATGGTTTGTATATCCCGAAAATGATTTTTTCTCTCTGCTCTTTAGAAAGAGAGGTGGTAATTTTGGAGAGCAAACGCCTATTTGCCAAAGACCGGTTCTGATCGACCACCAGACGACTTGTTTTTTCGAAAACAAACGGACAATGAAATCTGGCAGCTATCTTTTCTGCTAACAGCAGTGCTCCCGGATCCCATCCCAGGTGACTTTGAAGCAGTTGTTGCTTGTCTTTAAAAAGGTCACCTAAACATGCAGGAATCTGATTTCCGCCATGCTCACAGCTAATTATTATTCCCGAACTCATCTATTATCTTTCATATTCAACAAATAATAATTCAGGTATTGAAACAAATAACAGGTAAGAAAGCAGACACAATTCGGATCTATCTTATCGGAAGAAAATACCAAATCACAATTCTCAAATCCTAAACAGGAATAAGAGTTTTCAAAGTAGCTAAAAGTTTTTCTATTTGGCCTTGTTGCCGTTTCTTGTTCTCGTTTGGAATTTGACAATTGATTATTGGGATTTGTTAAAATTTGGGTTTTGAGATTTCCTTGCTCAGACCTCCTTTCCTGCTCTCGTTTTCTGTTCCTATTCTTATTCTTATTTTCTGTTCCTGTTTTTATTTCGAATTTCAGTTTTCTAATTTCGAGCTTATTCTCTATTCTCTCAAGAGCATGTCTTTTTCAGTAATAAAGGCTCAGAAGCTCTGTACGCAATTTAATGTCATTCATTACAATTTTTCTATTAGTCACCCCTGGGGGAGTGAGTATATCGAATCGTACAAAATCTTTGAGAACCTCTCTATCGTAGAAAATATTGAGTGGAGCTCCACTGTTAAGCTGAAAGTCTGAGTTCCCAGACACATGATGGATAGCGCCTCTGAATGAGTTTCCACTTCCAAATTTATAGTTCGCCTTACCATTTCCTTCTACATATACATATCCCCTGAAATTTTTACCAGAACCCATCCCGTTTACTGTTCCACCAGACTTAACATATACCATGGTATTGGACGCTGAGGAACAATCATACCAATTCCCATCGCAATTTATCCCGGACTCCACGATCCATAATACTTTACCGGTAAAAGTTCCTGCCGATGACTCCATTTCTGCCCAGGTAGTATTAACTTTAATCACAAGAAAATCATTCCATAGATCTCCATTAGCTGCTGCTTGCTGGTATTTCTCGTTAAGTTTTTCGGCATTAACTTTGCCCCAGCCCAAAGATTCATACTGGAAAATAGTTTTATTATCGATCTGATCAATCTTTGCGGAAAAACTGAGTTCATTTCCATCTTTCATACTCAATTCATTAGCAATATTTATATCACCGTCGTTGTTGATAATTTGAGAAGCATTTGTAATCTTAGATACACTTCCTGAATGAGTTGCTATGTTATTTTGTAAATTTATTTGTTTGTTGCCACTCACAGTACTGTTGAAGTAAGCGTTCTCAAACAGATTAATTACTCCGTCGGTTTCTATGTTTTTTTGAAATCCGGATTTTCCATTAACTTCAAAGGAAGCGCCACCGTTTACTTTAACTTCATCCTGAAAAAAAGCTTTTCCTTTAATAGTAGTACTGCCATCGAAAGAACTTTTTCCAGAAGTGCCGGTTTTCAAATCCCCATTTATAACGTTTCCGCTAGCGCCACCATTAAAATGGAAACCTCGCCCGCAATACATATTTCCATTAACGATTACTCTATCATCAACATTAGTTCCCGGGCATGCCAGATGAATTGCATCATTCTGATCCCATGTAATATCCTCCAGGGCTCCTTTAAGCCTGTAGATTCCAATTGCTTTCTTTTTACCCCCCCCGGCACCATATCCAATTCCCTGAACCTGCAACAGCATATTTATCGAATCATATTTCATTATGCATGCAGAAAACGAAGGTGCATCCGAACCACTCCAGCATTTGATCTTATTTTCTGAACCAGCACTCGAAGCATCACTAAGCAGCCATTTGCTGGAAGAGTTGTTACTGAATTTTCTTAAGATATCAAGAATTACCTGTGGCTGAGTTTCGCATTGATTTTCAAATGAGGTAAGCGCGGTCCGGGCTGACATAGCTGAAGAGCGCACCTTTGAATAATCTGCAGCACTGGTCCGGTCTTTCTGGCTGATATACAAAATAGACAGACCGCATACAGAAGCTATAAAGAAGACAGCAAGTCCGTATACTACTGCGAAACCGTCATTTTTAAATATTGCCTTTTCCATAGATTCCCCGATTAAGGTACTTAAAATTTATATTATAGAACCGATTACCCGCAGTAATCGGTTATTAAAAAGTACCATTATTTAAAACTTCCACAGTCTCTTTTACCACCCTATACACGTAAGGACCCGATACCGGAACCTGTACGTTAGCTATGGATATGTTCTGATCCGAAGCAGCAGCCGCATTTCCACTGCTTCTGACAAGTGCTAAAATCTTTATCGCTTTTACCGCCTTTTTTATCGAACTGGCCGGATCATTTTCCCATTTATACTCCCCCCAGTCAGCTCTTCTGACTTCCACACTACTGATATTCAGTTCCCCTTTTCCATGACACCAGTATTCAAAAGAAAAAAACGCGTCACTTTCTTTACGAACCGGCATGACGATATCCATCATGGATCCATTTGCCAGAAATCTTTCACTGGCAATAACTGAACTATCGGAAGACCTTCTTATACTGCACCTGATTGAGTCCAAGTTCTGAGGAAAATCTCCTGATGCAGAAATTTGAAAACGAACCCGTATTCTTTGATCTTTTGCAATTTTGAATGTTTGGAGACAATTAATAAACCCACTGTAGGATGAAGGAATAGTAACATTCATCGAACCACTTTTATCAACCCCAGAAGGGACAGACCAGTTACTATAGTTCATTACCTTTTGATCTAATAGTAAAGTATCCATTGCCAGTACTCCATACTGAAACTGAAGTGCATGCACATTTTCTGCAATGTCTATTTTTTCCCCTGCTGCGTCTCTTTTAAGAGTAGCCCCATCAAGATAATACTGAATAACATCCACACCGGTTTTATCTCCATTATCGTTAAATCTCAGTTTGTAAATGGTAAGAGAATCTCCAGGATTGCCCTCCTTATGTATAAACGAAGATGAATCGGGCAGATAAGCATTTGGATCTATTGAAGCGGCAAATGTACCAGACCCACCGCTTATCAAGGAGGTTTTCAATCCAGTGTTTCTTATCTCCCTGGAGAGCATAGCCAGAACATCTCGAGACTCGGACTGTAGTCTGGAGATGCGCCTTCCGCTGGTATACCCCCCCAGAAGTTGTTTCATTTGTGAACCGATAAAAAGAGAAACAACAGAAAAGAGTACTATATATACCAGAAGTTCAATAAGAGTAACACCTTTTCTGTTCAATTTAATGCCCCCATGAAATTAACAGTTTTCTCGTTCTCGCCAACATCGTATTTCACAGTTATTATAGCTCTTTTAATGAATCCAGTATCCTTTACAGACCAACTACGTACATAGCTAAAATTGTTTGCATCAACAATATCGGTACCGGAAACCGGAAAAGCCGCTGCAGTAAGTTCTGTAAATTTCTCCTGAGCGAGAACCTGGGCAGCCTCCGAACCTCTCGCATCACCCAGCATAGTGTAAGAGTTTCGGGAAAACGTCATTATAAGAACAGTTGTTAAACCGATAATTAGAATGGCGATACTGATTTCTACCAGTGATGCTCCTGAATTTATTCGGCGTTCCATGTTCCTCCATTCCAACTGTAAACTTTCAGTGTCTGCGAGGTAAACGACGTGATGCAATAAGCTTTGCCATCAAGTTTTGGTGAATGCAGATACAAGCATCCGGTATTCATACTACCAAGCGCATCATTATTTATAACGAACTGCTTTGACCACTGCCCGGCTGCAACTTCACCCGATAAGGGTAGTTGCGAGCCAGGAGGAGCAGAATTGGGAGTGGAACCGGAGGAAGGTAACCCCAGCAATACCGTTCTATTAATCTCCCAGGCATAACTGAACTCATCCGCCTGAGCTGCATTATCTCCACTCGTGTCTACAAACACACTGCAAGCCTTAGCACTAAAACTCACCAAAACTCTGGCATCGTTTTTTAAAGCAAGGGGACGAACAGAAGAAAGCTGTGCCATCGCCTCAAAGGAAGCTTTCTGAAGCTGATTGTGCAATATTGACTTTCTCAGTGAAATGGTTGTATAGGTACCAATTACAGCAACAATAACCATTACAACAAGCAGTTCAAGGAACGTGAACCCTTTCGAGGACTTCCTGGCGTGATAACTGCAGTTCATCTCGGTCATGATATTTTCCGGAAATGAATTTTAACCCTTTAACATAATTATATCGCTAACGGCCACAAATTGCAATTATTCGATAATGACTACTTTGGCTGCAATCAACATTAACTTCTGAATATTGAACCAGTTAGAAGACTTTCACCTATCGCTCGATAGGTTTTTATTATCTGCTCCAAACCAGGTTTTTCGCCCAAAGACTTTAAAATTCTGGATGAAAGGGTTCCATCACTGAAAATAAGATCAAGCATCGGCAGAAATGGTGTAATCCATTGTTTGTCATAGTCTTGCAGTTGTTCTATAAGATATCTCCACAACTGCCCTGCAGAACAGGTTGTATTCAAACCCATTGCAGAAAGGAAGCGACTATCATCAATTATAGCATTTTCTCCATCTTTTATGGTTCGAAGAAAAATCTCTTTCAGCGGAGCTGCGTGCCAGGATTTCTGCTCGTGCAATGAACAAAACCTCTCATCTGCCATCATGCGAATTGCACCAATTACAGCAGCAGCGATCGCAATGTCAGCAAAAGGAGTCTCCTGAACATCAATAACCCTGATTTCAATGGAATTTCTTTCAAAGCGCGCTATCGCTCCCCTGGCATTGACCCACTCTTCCTGCAGTGTTTTTTCAGAGTCGTAAGGCTGGAGATCCCTGTAAATTTTTTGCAGAATATGTCGCTTGTATTCGGCAGAAGAAAAAACCGGTTCAGGGATAACATCACCTGTAATCGAAGGAATTTTGACGGAATTATTTCTGTAAACCTCCATCCTGGTGTCTTTGTACCCGGTGATTTTACCATCTGCAACAGGTGATCCGGCGCAAAGAGCCGGTATTAAAGGAAGAATCAGCCGTATTGCAGCATGCAATCTGCAAAACTCTTCATCGTTGGCGAATGAGAGATTAATATGCATACTCTGAAGATTTGCCCACCCATGACCTTTACAGCCAAATACACTGTTGAAAGCCTGGTAGATGGGATTGTAGTCATGAGGCCATAAATGCATTTCGGTGGAAGGGTCCATAAACGGATGCATGGGACCGGGCAATAAAAGGCCATTGAAACTATCAAGCAGCGATTGAACATGCAGGATGTTATTGTGAAATAACTCTGAAATACCATGCAAAGAGCAAACCGGTTCGGTAGTCTTCAGTTCGATAACATGCAGCACCAGTTCATTTGACCAGGATATCTTTCCTTGAGCAATTTCATTTCGAACGGATCCGCAGGCTTTTTTTATTAGCTTGTCGCTTATCGGAAGCACTTTCAGAGTGTCTTTGGCGACAATCATATATTCCAGTTCGATCCCGAACTTTTCAAAAATGTTATACACGTTGCTCCAATAGAGTTTATGTTATTATTCTATGGTAAACCTGAAATACCAGTCTCAATAAACAAAACCGTTTTTGCTTGTAAGAATCCGTTTCAGAAAGACTTCCATAATTCGATCGTAGAGGTTCTGCTTTGCAACCAGGTCTTCGATTCCGGCGTCCACATTAGGATTATCATTTATTTCCATTATGTAATATTTTTTATCGATCTGCTTTATATCGACCCCGTATAGGCCATCACCAATCAGATTGGCTGCTTTCAGGGCAAGACGGATCACCTGAACAGGAGCAAGCTCAACCGGAAGAGTCTCAAAGCGGCCTTCCAGTTTTCTTCCGACCGGATCGCGTTTTATTATCTGCCAATGATTTCTGGCCATGAAATACTTGCATACAAAGAGTGGTTTACGGTCAAAAACACCAACTCTCCAGTCAAAATCGGTGGGCAGATATTCCTGAACCACAATCAGATCTGATTTGGAGAGCATACGACTAGCTTCCCTCATAAACATCTCTTCTGTTTCAGTTTTAAGAACTCCCTGGGAGAAAGCACTGTCAGGCTGTTTCAGTACGCAGGGTACTCCAGTCACTTTGAGACATTCTTCCAGATTATCTTTATGAACGATACTGGTTTTAGGAGTTGGAATACTGTGACAGTCAAGAAGTTCTGCGAGGTAAACTTTATTGGAACACCTGAGAATCGATTCTGGATTGTCAACCACAACCAGCCCTTCTGCTTCTGCTCTTCTGGCGAATCTGTAGGTATGATGATTGACGCTGGTGGTTTCTCTTATAAACAGGGCATCGTACTCGGCAATTCGTCCAAAATCATCTCTGCTTATCACTTCTGTATTAAGCCCCAGTCTTTCACCGGCTGAGACGAAGCGTTTAATAGCCTTTTCGTTGGAAGGGCCTTCCTTTTCCTCAGGATTCCAGAGAATAGCCAGATCATAGCGCAATGTTCTTCGTTTTACTGTGCTGACCACTCTACCGGAAAAATGCCCGGTGGCCACCCCAACCAGAAATTTATGGTGCTGCACCGGAATTTCACCAGTAGGCACGGGATCGATATTATGCAGATGCCAACCATCTTTTTCTCTGAGGAATTCTGCTTTTAAGAGTGGGGCAGGAAAAAGATTATACAGATGCAAAGCCAACCGGTCAAATTGTCTGTTTACTGATCGTCCAAAATAAATGCTCATGTTGTAAGAATCTTCTTCTATTACAGAAAGATTCTTCTGTATCAGCTCATCAAGATCATCATCGACAAACCTGATCAGGGTCTGGCTTTTCATATCCTGTATGGTGGAAATATTGGGAAGCGGTTTGTGCCCCCGGGCAGAAGCCAGTAAAGATACATAATAACCGATACTCTGGTAACGGTATGATTTACATAGATTAAATACCCTTACTTGGCGCATCTGGCTGTAGCGTTCTTCAGAAAGATAGGATTTTGCAGAAACCAGCTCAACCCCGGGTATTTGAAATGTCCAGTTTTTCGGGTTATTGACTACTATCAAATTAGGCATGAATCACTCACAGGTTTTTCTATTATTAGAAGATTAGCATCATAAGTAAGTACACCCAGCAGTGTCGCACAGACGACTCTGTCAATCCCTATCCGGTAATTTCTATTCGTAGAAATCGGATTGGGTCCCAACGGATCTGCTACATACACCATCTCTTCGGCATCATCATATCCATGAAGAACCACAAAATGGCCACTGGAATATCCCCTTACATCATCATAATCATCCGTTTCTCCACCTGTCTCCCGTGCACTTTGATAAAGAAATGTGGCACTCAACCCGGCTATAACCGGCTTGCCACCTGCAAAACAGTCTGAGATCAATGCAGAATTAAAATCCCGGAACTTAACGATCCCACCCTGCTCTATAAAGTGCAGGTAAGCATTGGTAACAATCTGAAGCTTCGAGTCGGATTTGTGCTTCGCCTGTAATTTGAGTTTCTGCCTTAAATCTACAACCGGGTCTGTACTGAACCAGGTTGGATCGAAAAAATGCAGATCATAGCTGATGATAGTTGCTAGGTATCCCCGCCGCAGTGCATGACATCCAAGAAACACCGCCAGTGTTCCACCATCCTCCAAAGTCTCTACTCCGGAAATCACTCTGTCTAGTGTAATGGAATCCTGATAATATCTATAAACAGCATGAAGACAGGTGGGACCGCATGTGGACTCGGTTGGTTGAGAAAGTATGGTAAGTGGTAACTGCATTTCTATACAGAATGGAAAATTAGTCCAGTTCTTATATTTTTCTTCCTGAAAAAATCAGGCCTGTTAAAATACACCAAACATTGTTTCTGGTGCAAATGTTTTTCAACTCTTATGCCCCTTCAGCGGTTATTTTCTTTTGCATACTGTTTCATTATAAATTCTTTAGCGTTCTGCTTTGAAACAAATGATTCTGCAAAATTCTCAGAAAATCCTGTAATTCATTCTTTTATCTCCAAACCTCCTTTGTGGCATGGCTTTTGCCTACTATGGCGATTCTCAAGAAGGGAGAGAGCATGGATATAGAAAAATTTACACGTAAATCTCAGGAAGCCATCAGCACTGCAAATTCCATTGCCGTAGAACTTAACCATCAGGAACTGGTTCCTCTGCATCTTGTGCTGGCCCTTACAAGACAGCAGGATGGATTGATTCCATCGGTTCTGGATCGCATGGGCATACAGCCTGTAAATGCCGATGAAGCTGCAATGGAAATTCTAAGGAAAATTCCTGCAGTCACCGGTCAGGGACTGCAAACATTCATGTCACGCGCACTGACTACAGTCTTAAATGAAGCCCAACGACTGGCTTCTGAAATGAAGGACGAGTTTGTCAGTGTTGAGCACCTGTTTCTGGCAGCACTGAACAAAGATCACGATTGTCAGTTGCTTACCCAAAAGATTAATCTCTCACCAGCGGCTGTTCTTGAAATTCTAAAAAATATCAGAGGCAATCAGAGAGTCACCTCTGCTGATCCGGAAAGCACTTTCGCTGCAATCGAAAAATATGGTCGAAACCTCACACAGATGGCAAATCAGGGGAAACTTGATCCTGTAATTGGCCGGGATGAAGAGATTCGCAGAGTGATCCAGATACTCTCCAGACGCACCAAAAACAACCCTGTTCTTATCGGCGATCCAGGAGTAGGTAAAACCGCTATCGCAGAAGGACTGGCTTTGCGCATTATAAAAGGGGATGTGCCTGAGGGACTTAAAAACCGGCAGCTTGTCTCTTTGGATATGGGAGCACTGGTCGCGGGAGCAAAATTCAGAGGCGAATTTGAGGAAAGATTAAAAGCGGTTTTAAACGAAGTGGTTAAAAGCGGTAATATCATTCTTTTTATAGATGAATTGCACACTGTCGTAGGTGCCGGGGCAGCCGAAGGGTCCATAGATGCCGGAAACATGCTTAAGCCTATGCTTGCCAGAGGGGAGCTTCATACAATCGGAGCCACCACCCTTGATGAATATCGCAAATATGTTGAAAAAGACAAAGCACTGGAAAGAAGATTCCAGACTGTGCTGGTAAATCAGCCATCTGTAGAGGATACTATCTCGATACTGCGGGGATTGCGTGAGCGGTATGGGGTTCACCATGGAGTGCATATCAAAGATAATGCATTGGTAGCCGCTGCTGTACTTTCGGACCGCTACATAAGCGATCGCTTTCTTCCTGACAAAGCAATTGACCTGATCGATGAGGCCGCAGCAAAGCTCAGGACCGAAATTGACAGCAGCCCTGTCGAGCTGGATGAAGTAATGCGAAGACAAATGCAATTGGAAATTGAAATAGAAGGATTAAAAAAAGAGAAAGATTCCTCTTCAAGGGAAAGGCTCTCAAAGCTGCAGCATGAACTTGCGGAGGTCAAATCAGACGCATCAGAGCTGAAAGCACTATGGGAAGCCGAAAAGCAGAAGGTGGCTCACCTGCAATCTTTACGAGAGCAACTCGAGCAGACCCGTCAAGAGTTAGAAAGAGCCGAACGGGAATACAACCTAAGTAAAGCTGCAGAACTGCGCCATGGCAAGATCCCCAATCTGGAAAAAGAGTTGAAATCTGCCGAGGAACAGATCAGGAATCAAAGTAACCATAAAAAGCTGCTTAAAGAGGATGTAGATGAAGAGGATATTGCCGAGATTATAAGCAGATGGACTCATATTCCGGTAAGCAAACTGGTTCAGGGTGAAAAAGAAAAACTACTGCTCCTGTCCCAACATCTGCATAAAAGAGTAATCGGTCAGAATGAGGCTGTTGATGCGATTGCTGATGCCGTGTTAAGAGCCAGATCCGGTCTTCAGGACCCAAATCGTCCCATCGGAAGCTTTATTTTTCTGGGACCCACAGGAGTGGGGAAAACTGAACTTGCCAGAGCTCTGGCTTTTAATCTCTTTGATGATGAGAGGGCAATGGTAAGAATCGACATGTCAGAGTATATGGAAAAGTTCGCTGTTTCCAGACTGCTTGGGGCTCCTCCAGGGTATGTAGGCTACGAAGAGGGAGGACAATTGACCGAAGCTGTAAGGCGGCGGCCCTATTCGGTAATTCTATTCGATGAAATCGAAAAGGCGCATCCAGATGTTTTTAATATACTTTTGCAAATTCTGGACGATGGCCGAATCACCGATTCGCAGGGAAGGTTAATTAACTTCAAAAACACCATCATAATAATGACATCCAATATCGGATCTCAACATATAGCCGATTATGATGGTGGTGAGGGATATGAGAAAATCCGCTCTACGGTGATGAGTGAACTAAGAAATTATTTCAAGCCGGAGTTTCTTAACCGTGTTGATGAAATTGTTGTTTTCCATTCACTTTCTAAACAACACATACTGGAGATTGTGTCAATACAACTGGAATCCCTTTTCAATAGACTTCAAAACATAACAATGAAACTCTTTGTCGAAGAAAGCGCTAAAGCCCTTATCGCTGAGAAAGGTTTCGAACCGGTTTATGGTGCACGACCGCTTAAAAGAGTTATTCAGAAGGAGATTGAAACACCCATTTCACGTATGATCATTTCGGGTGAGCTAAAGGAGGGCAGTTCTGCAGTTGTATCGGCAAGTGGTGATCAGTTCACTTTTGAAGTGGAATGAGGAAGCTGGGCTCCATTTCCTGCTGAAAAGTAAATGGAGCTCTTTTCCCTTTCAGCCGAAAGTAGTCCCATTCCATCCCCAATTAGAGGCAGGGATATCGGTGAAGTTACAGTAAATTCGTTCTTTATCTATTGCCAGTTCTTTGTGCAGATAATCACAAAGCTTTTGTGAAAGCATTTTGCTTGTTGCTGCATTAATTCCTCCGATACTTCTTAGATCAGCAAACGCAGCCGCATTCTGTGAACCAGATATGTTGATTTTACTTTCAGTAATTAGAACCATCATATAATTCTGTGGTTTTCCCATACTCTGAGCTACAAGCTGTGAGAGTTCGGATAGAATTTTTGCAGACATCGTTTCATCGTTTTTTTTATTCAGGTAAAGATTTAATAATGGCACCTGCAGACTCCCTTCAGGAAAAATTACTGTTTGATATTTATTTTAAAAATAATTTGATGCCTTTAGAGGTGGATGTGATAATGGTGGAGTTTCAGAGAAAAGTAAGGATTTTGAAAATAAATGAGAGTGACAAGTAGTGAGAGGTTAGAGTTTTGTTTTTTTAAGGGATGAGGAGGGAAAAAATTGGTTTCATGTCTTCTTTGGGGACGGAGGAAACCCAGTATAGGCACATTTGGCTTGAAAGTTAAAAGTATAGACAGACCAGGTATTTCCGAATAATCAGGAAAGTTGGATTCTTTATAGGATAGGAGAATCACAGAAATTTATTCGGCTTCCTCCGGCACTTCTTTTTGTGAGGGACGGAGTTACTAATAAAAATCACTTTGGCTCAAAAGCCAAAAGTCTAATCAAATCAGATTTCTTTTTCAAATATCGAGAAATGGTGCAAGAATTACCTTAGAAAGATTGTCCTAAATGAATAAAATATGAGTTTGGTTCTTTATAGAATTGTGGAACTCAGCGATTGAGTTCGGATGTAAGTTTCCTCCGTCCCCCCTATTGCAGACAAGCAGCCTTTCAAAAACCAGCTCTCAAACCGCAATAGCTCTATCTCTAAGTAAAACCAAATAATGAGGCAAAGAAACTGAAACAGGACAGTTTTTTTACAAGGTTCAATGTTTTTTGAACAGATTCAGGAATCGTTTCTCATAAATATCATAAAGCCCCCATTTATCCAGTTCTGCTTTCAGCTCCAAAGCTCTGTTCTTGTCCTTTTTCTGCGAAAGTTCTCTGAAAAGCCGCTCAATACGGGCCATCACATATTCAGGTACTTTATCGTCTTTCATCTCAGATGGCGCAGACATCTGCTGCTCTTCAAAAAGATCCTGCTCTTCCTGCTCCAGGAGCATAGGAAGAACATTTCGGAGCCGCTCTTCAATCTCGGCAAACGATACCTCTGATTCGGCCACCCCCTCCTCCAGCTCAGAAGTATCGATATCCAGATCGTTAATACGTGCCAAACTCTTTACAATAGCCAGTGAACCTTTAGGATAAGCCATCGCTGCAGCATAAGTTGGAATTGTAGCCAGAACGCAAGCAGCCTCAATATTCTGAGAAGCAGCTATACCCAGCAGTAATCCACTGAGCCCACTTATATAACCTTCATTGAGCGGCTTTATTCCAAAACTTTCAAGTTCCCTGAGAAAATATCTCTGATTAGCAGCCACATAGATTTCCGATTCCGATTTGTAGCTCATAGCCAAAGGCAAAGCTGCCGCAGTATAGATACGCGGTGCTTTGAGTTTTTTTGCCACCTCTAGCACAGTCTGAGCGATGGTGACCGCATCCTGACCTTCGGTTTGAATCGTACTCTCAAAAAAAACCAGATTAGGTTCATGCTGCTCATGAAAAAAACTTCGGGGCAGCTCTGGAAAACTGGCGATCCCCTCATTTACCACCACCTCCTCTGGAACATAAAAAGGCTCCATGTCCAGTTCGGCAAAAAGACGCGCATCTACAGTACGTCTCAGATAATCCATGGCCATCAACGCCACATTTCCCATTCCAGGCCAGGCTGCAAACATGATTGGAGGTGAGTTGAAATTAACGTTTTCAATTTTTCTCATAAATTTTTCCAAAGATACAGTAGTCCAGGCCTATAAATAAAGCAACCGCAAGTAATATGCCTGAATATTAAGCTCATCACCAGTTTATTTTCAATTTATTACTCCGTTTCATCTTCAGCATCGCCCTGGCATTGGCTAAAGCATCCTCCAGAGGATTATGTCCATAGCTCTTTCTTTTAAAATGTTTAAATCTACTGTATATGCTTCTCTTCAGTCCCAAAAAAAGCGATAAGAGATTAATGGAGCTGTACCAGAAAGGATTAAATCCCATGAAGTGATAAAAATACCAATTGACATATTGCCAATCGAATCCGTTATCGGAAACAAAATAAAGATGCGTTCCTCCATGGATAGAGAGCCACTGGGCGAAATGGCGCAACACATTCTGAGGACTTTCAAAGCGAAGTGTCTGCTCACGGCTGAAGCCGCAGATCTTTAATGAATCCGGTATCCATTTTTCTGAGATAGGGTGAAGTCTGGCATAGAAAGTCTTCTGAAGTGAAGGCTCAATAATAACAGCCCCCAGAGCCACCATGGAAAAGTCTCCAGGTATAGGCCCATCAGCCTCCACATCCACTGATATCCAACTCATCAATAGAAAAGAAAAGCAAAAGGGGATCCACCAGTCACCTGAAACGGATTTTCCAGCAAAAGTTAAAAGAAGACGGGAATGCCTGTTTTTTGGCCAAGCTAAGGAGTTTTTTTGACAAGCCGATTTTGATTTTCGGCCTGAAAGGAAAGGCTTTGAAGGAGTCTTTTGAAGTAAACCTGGGAGTTTCGGTTGGGAATGCAGCAGACTTTTTTTTCAGTCTGCCACCCATTTCTGGAGTCCCTCGATAAGCTTTATTGCCTGGTCCTTACTCGAGATGTTAAATTTGGCCTGCTGACGATACTCATCTTCAATTTTGCGATATCTGCGGATTGAGTAACGATCTGGCCCATAATCGTTTTTAGCCTTCTCCCATTGCTGGTATTTAAACAGCACCGTTGCCCAGGCCCCCTTTGAGAGAACAACTTTATCGATCTCTTTAACTACCAGAACACCTTCTTCTTCATAATTAATGGTTACGTCTTCGATGTTTGATGCCATAAATAATCCTTAGTGAAAAAAGGTGAACGCTTTAAATAAACTTCATCCTGTTAATTTTTTTAATGAATAGAATACGCCGGTCAATACCGGCGCATTCCACTTCACCCAAATTGCTGCAAGAGGGCCTTGCAGGTAGGATAGTAGTTGCTGATAATTTTAATATAATGCCAATAAGCTGAAATAAGCAACTACTTTTTGCACGTTGTTGTTTTGCTCTTTTCAATCGGAAACGAAACAGAGCAACCAGTTGTGGCACGTTTCTTGAACTATTAAACATTATACCTTACTTATGCACCGGCGGAAGCTGGTCTCGCCGCTTATACATAAGTCAGGTAACAGTTTTCCCGTATAAAAGGAGCTTCTATGAGACTGTTACCAAATAAGCTGGCCTTTGCTCTGATCATAGGCATGTTGGCACTTTCAAACTGCTCATACGGCTATCCAAATGATGAACGTCCCAAGCGTGGCAGTATCACCATAGGAGCCAACAAACGACCTATAACAGTGGACACCATAAATCTTAATGCTTTCAAGAATATTTTTGTCAATGTGGCTCAATCGGTCGTGCCATCGGTTGTAGCAGTTATTCCTACAAAAGTCGACTCCCAGAAAGCCGGTAATCTGCTACCTAACTCCCTTAGGTCCAAAAATTCTCCAGAACACCAGCGCCGCACTCAAGCACTGGGATCAGGGGTCATTGTCACCTCCAATGGTTATCTGCTCACCAATTACCATGTAATAAGCGGTGCACAGGAAATAGACATAAGCCTCTCCGATGGGAGAATATTCAAAGCATCGGTGGCTGGCACAGATTCACTCAGTGATGTAGCAGTTTTAAGGATTAATGGAAAAGTTCCATCTGATCTGCCTGTAGCCTTCCTGGGAGACTCCGACAAACTCAAACCCGGAGACTGGGTAGCAGCAATAGGCAATCCCTTCAGCTTAAAATCAACAATCACTCAGGGAATAATCTCTGCTCTGGAACGTGAAATCGGGGAAATTGCCATGTACCAAAATTTCATACAGACCGATGCGGCCATAAATCCGGGCAATTCCGGTGGCGCGTTAGTAAATATCTATGGCGAAGTGATAGGCATCAACACCCTTATCTATTCTCAGGATGGAGGGTTTATGGGAATTGGCTTTGCAATTCCTATAAACATGGCCAAAAAAGTTATGGAAGATCTGGTTTACGAGGGTAGAGTTGTAAGAGGATGGATAGGATTATCTATTCAGGAATTAACTAACGAAACCAGCAGAGCCCTGGGAATTCAAAATGTTAATGGTGTACTGGTTTCCAATGTTTACGAAAACCAACCCGCAGCCAAATCAGGTATTCAACGCGGAGATATCATCTTGTTCCTGAATAACCAGCCGGTTAAAAATGGTAACGATCTTAGAAACATCGTAGCTTCCATAAAACCCGGTTCCACTGTAGCGGTAACTATCTTGCGGCAAGGGAAAAAAATTAACTTACGATTAAAAGTTACCGAACGCACTCCGGAAGCGCTCAAAACTACTGATCCCGCTAAACAGTCCGACAAATACGGTCAGCCCAGATTCGATGGAACAGAAACAAAAACCGGGATAGCGGTAGCCAACCTCAATGAGGAGCTCCGCAACCAATATAAAATCTCAACCGATCTGCAGGGAGTGGTAGTCACCAGAGTAGATCCATCCTTAACCGATGCCCGCACCCGATTGCTTCCCGGAGATCTGATCATACAGATTAAAGTCCAGGATAAAAAGCCTCGCCAAATTTCTAATGTCCAGGACTTTGTGTCCATTTCAGAGACCCTAAGTAGCGGTCAATCGGTTCTGCTTCTAGTCAGAAGAACAGACACTTCCTTTTATGTGCCTTTTGAGTTTCACGATCCATGAGTTCTGCAACTCCTGTTTTGTGCACACTGTGTATCTGTGCAATGCATCGCACTGTTAAGCCGTATTATTAAGGAACAATGGGAAATTCCCAAAGGAGTGGTCTTATGGAAAACAAAATCAATATCAATAAGGCTTCCAGAGAAGAGCTTCAGCAGATTAGCGGTGTCGGCAACGAAATGGCTGATGCCATAATCAGGTACAGAGATGTACATGGTAGATTTAAAAACAAAGAGGAACTGGATCAGATACCCGGTTTTTCAGAAGTCAGAAGCCAACGATTGAAAGATTCAGTAGAACTGTAAGGGTCCAATCATATTTGTAACAGGAGAGCAATTATGTCTGAAGATAGATCAAGAGAACAAGTTGATTTAAACAGCGCAGATCTGGACACCATAGCAAAGCTACCCATGGTAGGAGAGAAAAGAGCACATTTTATCGTCGATCATCGCCCCTATAAATCATGGGATGATCTGAAAAATGTTGAGGGTATCTCAGAAGGAATGGTTAATGATCTGAAAAACAGTAATGCTACTCTAAGTAAAAAGTAGTATTAAATCCGGGAGGAAAACTATTCCTCCCGGATTTTTTAGTTCATATTCAAATCAGCACACAACTGAAGAAACTGCTTACGTAACTGTAAAAAGCGCGGAAGCTCCAAATCCTCAAGTTGCTTCCCAAAGCGCAGATGAGTTTCCCAATAAATTCTTCTGAAAAACTTTTCCACTACTTGACAATCAGTTAACCTTTTGTCATGGAATTCTTCTTTTTCCTTAGCCGCTCTTTTCTGTACCATCAAAAGCTTTCTTCTGTCCCGCGCACTTGAATACTGTTCAGGCAAAGCTTCCAAAACCGGATCAAGTGCCTTCTGGTCGATAAATTCAATTACCTTGGACCTTTTGTCCTGTATCTGCTGCATAAGAGATATCCCTTTCAGACCTTAATCTCTAAAAGATATCAAGACATCTTAAAAAGATTACGCTCAAAGGCATCATATATCTTTGTACTTGCAAATCAGAACCGTATTTGAAGAATTATCAGGGGAAAATATCTAATCAGAAGTAATCTAGCCTTCCTTGGTAAGGTGAACAGGCGGAAAGAATGCCTTAAACGAAGAACCGTATCAAATTCTATGATTTCTGGTCAGAGATTTTATTAAGAGCTACTGTGGTAAAAATTATCGTTCAAATAACCTTAATAGCCTGAACCGGGCAGCTTTGAGCCGCTTCAATGGCAGTAGCTTCGAGCTCCGGTGCAATATTATCCGGAATTGCATGTGCCAAGCCATCATCACCCATCTGAAAAACCTCAGGACAGATAGTTGGGCAAAGTTCACAACCAATGCATGTATCAGGATCTACAGTTGCTTTCATGAATCTCTCTCCTCAAAGTTGAGTTTTTTAATGTGACTTAACCTTTTTTCTTGCAAATTTTAATCCCTAAGATCATAATTTTTAAACTGCGAGGAATAAATTTTGCCCTCTTAAGTGACAACACATCAATCATTTTGTATATTCCTGAGCTGTTGTACATTATAGGAAATATAATCAGGGAGTCCGGAGCATACATGAAAAATCTTCAACGAAATTCCGATCAAAAACTCAACATTTTAATAGTCTCTTCTGAAATGTATCCTTATGCGAAAATCGGAGGTCTGGCAGATGTTGTAGCCTCCTTATCCGGAACCCTGAAAAAAATGGGTCATGATGTGCGAGTAGTAATTCCCCGTTATACCATGATCGATAAAGAATCTCTTAATGCCCAAAAAGTTATCGAACCAATGGGGGTATGGATGGGCAATAAAGAGGAATGGTGCACAGTATATCAAATTACATCCAATTCGGAGGTACCGGTTTACCTCATCGAACATCAGGTATATTTCGAACGCTGGGGACTCTACCATGATTCCTCTATGCACGACTATGATGATAACCCCCTTCGGTTCAGCTTCCTTTCCAGAGCATCATTACAACTTTGCAAAGACATTCAGTTTAAGCCCGATATTGTACACGCAAACGACTGGCAAACTGCACTAACCCCAGCCTATCTCAAAGTCTGGCACTGGAATGACCCTCTTTTAGGAGCAGCAGCTTCCATGCTAACAATTCATAACATTGCTTATCAAGGGATCTATCCAAAAAAGCACATGGAATATATAGGACTTGGCTGGAATAATTTCACCGAAGATAAGCTGGAATCCTATGACCAGGTAAATTTTCTCAAAGGCGGAATCCACTACTCGGATGTTATCACCGCAGTAAGTCCTACATTCGCCAAAGAAATTACTGCTCCATATGGAGGTTTTGGCCTCTCACCTTATCTGGCTTCAAAAGCGAACAGCCTGCTTGGAATAATTAACGGAATTGATTATGCAGTTTGGAGCCCTCAGAATGATCAATTGATTCCAGCTAATTACTCTGCACAGGATTTAAGTGGAAAAAAAATCTGCAAAAGACAGCTTCAAAAATCCTTTGATCTGGCTGAAGACGACCATGTAGCAGTTATCGGAATAATAGGTCGCTTTGTGGAACAGAAAGGCTTTCACCTACTGGCTCAGACAATCGAATCACTGATCCAGAACATGCATGTGCAGTTTGTTATTCTAGGAACAGGAGATAAGAATCTGGAGGAATTCTTTGGAAGCCTTCCAGGTCGCTACAGTGGAAAAGTCGGCTCCTTTATCGGCTTTGACAACTATAGAGCTCACCTGATTACCGCAGGATGTGATTTCTTTCTGATGCCTTCCCTTTTTGAACCATGCGGCCTCAATCAGATGTACTCTCAGCATTACGGTACTCTGCCCATTGTAAGAGCTACAGGTGGACTGGATGACACAGTAGAGAATTATAAGGAAAAAAGCGGTACTGGAACCGGATTTAAGTTCTGGGAACCTACCTCACATGCCCTTTATTACACAGTAGGATGGGCAATAAGCACCTACTATGATCGCCGGCATCATCTGAAAAAGATGATTCAACAAGCGATGAACAGAGACTTTTCATGGGAAAGCAGTGCCAGCCATTATGTTAATGCCTACCATAAAGCTATAGAGAACAAAAAGCGATTTGATGGAGAATACAAGCCCTATTACTGGTAAAAATAAAAATCGTTCTCCATCTGTTTGAGAAGAATTTGAATCAAGCGACCATATCTATAAGGTTACCCTTGCCAGCTTCCTGGCCCAGGGTCATAGCCACATTGACTTTCATCATTTTTTCTGCGGTTTGTATGGCCTTTATCTGAGCTGCCTGCATTACCTGATTAACTGCATCGATAGATTGTGCTACATTTGAAACACTGTTCATGATAACCTCCCTGTTTTCACCTCTTTAGACAAACCCATATTTACTTTATCGGCTTAATAGCAGCATTTGTTTAGCATTTTTTTAAAAAAATCAGGGTTAAACCAGAATTTAAACAGCTTTTGCTTTTCAAAAAGAAGTCAGTTACTCTGATTTTATATCGCTCCCTAATCAGAAAACTAATCCATCAACTCATCGTCTGCCACATCCACATCCTCTTTCCATGGAAGAAGGATATTTGATCTGCTTGCCTGCTTAAGTTTTCTAAGTGCCTTGATCTCGATCTGACGCACTCTTTCGTTAGTGAGACCCAGTTTTTCTCCGATCTCATTGAGAGTTTTTATTCTGCCATCATCGAGCCCAAATCTCATAATGACTGTTTTCTTCTCTTTTTGATCCAGAGAATCAAGGACCTGTTGAATGTGTTTTCTCAGAGAAGATAATGAGAGACGGACAAAAGGATCTTCGGAGTTTGTATCCTCTATGTATTCTCCTATTGTAGTACCATCCTCAGAATTTACTTCCATGTCCAGAGATATTGGGTCGACAGCACATTCCAGAGCAGTTTCCACTTTTTCAGGAGAACAGCCAATCCCCTCAGCAATCTCTTCCACACCTGGCTGAGTTCCATTTTTCAAGCTCCATTCACGGCTGAAGCGCTCAATTTTAGAAATCAGCTCATAGGTATTTGCCGGCAGATGGATTGTTTTTGATTTTTCATGAATTGCCCGGGTAATTGCCTGGCGCACCCACCAGATTGCATAGGTACTGAATTTATAGCCTTTCCTGTAATCAAAATTATCCACAGCAGTGATCAGTCCTTTGTTTCCTTCCTGAATCAGATCACCTATTTCGAGACCTCTGTAGGTGTACCTTTTGGCAATACTAACAACAAGTCTCACATTAGCCTCAATAATGGCGCTTTTAGCCTGATTTCTCATCTCCTCCCAGTAGGAGAATGTCTCCAGATCCTCAGCAGTAGCCGATTCTGAGAGATTTTTTTTAAACTTTTCTAGCAAGTCACGAACTCTTCTGCTGTTCAATCTCAACTGCTGGCATAGTTCAACTATTTTGTCTTCCTTTATTTGCAGATTCTCTAAAGAGCTTTTTTGCGAAGAAACAAAGGACAACTTTTTAATATTTTCCAGCTCCGAAATCGTCTTCTGCAAAGTTTTTACTTTTTTAAAGAAATTAAGCTTCATTTCTTCAATTTCAGAGGCATTCTTCACTCTGTCCTCTTCGATGCGCAGGATATCGACACAATCGATTTTCCCCTCCTGAAGCTCCTTACTCATACAGAATATAGCCTGATGGATTTGAGTTTTCCTAAAAGCCATATCAAGCAGTTTATACTGAGCAAAACGCATCAAAATGGAATACTGTACCTCCTGACCACGTGTCATGAGCGGAACCCGCCCCAGGCTGTTGAGATAAATCCATGTTGGATCAGAATAGTGGTTTTTTCCCAATTCCGGGCTTCGATTATGCTCCGATCTGTAGTTGATGATTTTTCTGGAGGAACGCACAGAAATGTTTTTCTGATCTAGGTATTCTCTTATCTGTTTTGCCGATAACTTTTCACTACAGCAATTCTCTATCTGCTCTTCAGTAATAAAGCCTTGTTTCCGGGCTAATTGTTGCAGCTTAGCCAATGACAAATTCAGCACCTTATTTTTTTCTTTACTTATTACATCCATTATTTGGCCTTGAAAGGTTTATTTTTCCCATATTTTATGATACTTTACCAGATCAATCAAGCCTAATAATTTATGAGTAGTGGATAAAGGAGCAATTAAAGTATAGCAACAACAGAGAAAATAATGGGTCCCTTCTTTTCGCAAAGAGACCCAATAAGCCAGTAATTAAAACTCAACTGAGAGCTCAAATAGAGATTTACTCTTTATCAGTGTCTTCAGAGCCGTTTTTCCCGTTCTTACCATTTTGTCCATCTTGGTCATTTTTCGTGGAAATTTCAGTGGCTACTTTTCGATCCTGCATTTCTTTATATTTTACCTCCACCCTGGTTCCTTGAGTCAGTTGATCCATATTCAATTTGGTTTTTTCATCATAATGAATAGTCTCTGATTCATCCTCTGATTGGATAACAATCGTGCTGTCATCAATGTTAAGCTCCTCTATAGTTCCAGTGAGGGTCTTTTCTCTTTGACCGTTTTGGCCGTTTGAACCATTGGAGGTGGTATTTCTAAATGATGTTCTTTTAAATGAAGTACCCTGAGCATTCTCAACTTTAACAGAGGTTAACTCCTTTCGCCCCTCTCTTTCCACATATTTTGCTTCCACTCTGCTTCCCTGACTTAACTGCTGCTCAGGAGGCATCTGGGTGGTGGTGGTGATATAAAGAGTATCGGTGGCATTATCGGTTTGCAAAATAAGCATGCTGTCAGTTGTGTTTAATTCGCTTACAATTCCAGTAACGGTTGTGGTGTCCATAGAACCATTCTGGCCATTTTGTCCATCCATTCCATTTTTATTACCGGTTGCCAAAACCAGCGCAGAACAGGTCAGGCCTATAGTTAAAACACTGCGCAGCTTCATATGTACCTCCATTTGAAAAAGTTGCGTAAACTAACATGAGCTAGCGCACATTATTAACTTCATTGCAATAAACATACCATCTGACTTATGTCTTCTTTCCGAATTCATCATATTCTTACACAGGTAAAGTTCCGGCTATCCCTAAGTCTTTCTCTCATAACCAATTCTCAATATAAGAAAGCTATAATTCTTTAACAGTTAATCGCTTAGGGTTAAAGAGACAGAAAGTGTCAGGCTAATCAAGCTTCTGACACCTTCTTTCCTTAGGATAAAAAATTGTCCAGAGTATCTATATATATTTTCTCATCTTCTATCTCATCTTCCAGATCCTGTACCAATTCTGGAATCTGAACAGTTTCCACCACCCCCTGAAGCTCCCTGCTTAGCAGATTCTCATTTTTTTTGAGCACCTTTACGATGTCCTCATCAGCCATTTCATCATTAACTATGCTGATCTCAGCAGACATCTCCTCTATATAATCTGCCTCCGCAACCCCTAACTGCTTTATATACTCCTTGAGGTTCCTCATTCTTTCCAGATGTGAATCACTCATCTCAATTAACTGTTGATGCAACTCTTCATCTTGTATCAGAGCCAGTGCCCGTTCATAATTCCAGGCACAATCTTCGTACAACTTAACAAGCCCCTTCAAATTTTCTGCAATTTCCTTGTTGTTCATTTTACCTCCCTTCCTTACTATTACGATTTTATCATCAGAAAAGTCTCCTGAAGCCCGATATCCAAGTTCGTAATAAAATCAAGGAAGAAATTTAATTAGAAGAATCAAGTGGCAAGAAAAAGGGGAAATTATGAGGATTGTAGAAAAAGGGGGAAACTGAAAAGCTCCCCCCACTAATTCGGTCTATCTTTTTACACTTCGAATCTCCTCCTGGATCTCTCTATTTTGTGGATCCAGTTTGCGAGCCTTTTCTAGATGTTCTGAATACCCTGCATAGTCTTTCTGCCTTTTTGACAACCGTGCAAGTCCCAGATGAACCATCGCATTTTTCGGGTCGGCTTTCAAAGCACGGTCATAAAATGTCTGAGCCCACTGATACTTGCCCTGAAGTAAATAGACGTTTGCTCTTTCGCACAGAGCTGGTGCATAGTTTTGATCGATGTAAAGAATTTCCTTATAGGTTTCAATAGCATCATCATACTTTTTCTGTCCGGTTTTCACCTTACCAATCATCATCAAAGCCTCAAGATTTTCCGGATCCTTTGATTTGACCTCCTGTACCAGACTTAGAGCATCATTGGGTTTTCCCAATTCAAAAAGCACTCTGGCATATTTAATCATCACATCCTTATCTCTTTTTACCGATATCAGTACCTTTAACTCATCGGCTGCTTTTTCGAACTGGTTGGTCTCCATATACACATCAACCAGCACCATTCTCAGATCATCATCAACTTTTCCTCTGGTAATTTTGACTACCTTTTCCAGAAGATCAGCTCCCTCTTTGCGCCGTTTGGTCATTATATAACCTCTGGCCAGCAGAGTCATTATTTTAGGATCATTTTCCTTTTGTGAATTGGCGATTTCCAGAAACACCATTGCATCATCAACCATTTTTCTGGAAAGCAGGATTTCACCAATTTTTCCAATTGCATCTGCATCTTCCGGAGCAACTTCCAGATACTTTCTGTACGCATTGATCATGTTCTGATCTTTTTTCATTCTCAGATAAAGACTTCCCAGCTCAAGCCAGACCTTCGGCATAGAATCAGTAAGAGCAGGCACTTTTTCCAGATACTTGGCAGCACTTTGTTCACCACCTTTCTGACGAGAATAATACACCCCCAGCTTCATATAGTTTCGATGATCTTTGGGAAATGCAACCAGGTTTTCATTATACATTTTTACAGCTTCAGTAGCATTTATACCCTCATATACAACCGCTCTTTTGTAAGAGGCGTCCGGATCCTTTACTCCCGGTATTTTTACATATTCATTAAGCACCTCCGCTGCTTTAATCTTTTCACCACTAGCCTCGTAAGCTTCTGCCAGAGACTTGTAGGCCAGATCTTTTGAAGCAAAACTTCCTTTTAAGCCGCGAACCTTTTCCAGAGTAGCTATAGCAACTCTGGTGTTTTTGGTGTGAAGAGCGGAAAGTCCAAGCTCAATCAAAAACTGAGGCGAAATATCATCTTTTACCATATTGAAATACTTATAGGCATTAACATAATCTTTAGCTGCATAGTAGTTTCTTCCGACCAGTTTCGCCACAGAATAATCAGTTGGAGCCTTGTCCAAATATTTTTTATAAGCAGTCATGGCAGCATCTGTTTTTTTCTGTTTCATATACAGATCCCCAAGCTGCTTGTATTCATCTACCGCTTTAGGATTCATGGCCAGAGCCTGCTCGTAAGTGAGTGCAGCTCCGGTGAGATCGCCCTTTTTCATCTGACAGTCTGCCAGAGATGAAAGGATCTCTGCGTTTTTGGGATCAAGCTGTGATGCCTTTTCGTACATTTCTATTGCTTTTATATAGTTTTTTGCATCACTGTAGATCTGTCCCAACTGACTGTATATGGAGGCATCTGCTTCACCGGCATTTATGGCTCCTTGCAGTGCAGGCATTTTCTCCTGTGGTTTTCCTAATTTCAAGACCAGTTCGACATACTTTTTATGAAATCCTTTGATCTTGGGATTGTATCTGAGGGCATTCTTATATGCAGCAAGTGCACCCGGAAACTCTTTTTTTCCATAAAGAGCATCACCTAGATCCTTTTGAGCATCTGCGTCTGCGGGTTTAAGAGCAGAGTATTTTTTGAGATAAGCAAGCGCATCTTCTGAAGCACCTGTTTTAGTACAGATTTCATAGAGGCGTTTGAATATTGCAGCAACTTTTGGAGTTATCAGAGCAAGATCTTTATAGATAATGAGTGCTCTGGGAAAATCTTTGACTTCAAAAGCTGCTTCACCGTACATAGAAAGAAATGATGCCTTTTTTCGATCAGCACCCTTTACCATTCCTAAGAATTTAACCGCATCCTGATAGCTTTTATCTTTAAAAGCCTGCTGTCCTACAATTAATGCCACCTTGTCATCGGATGGATTTTTCTCCAGATATTTTTTGTAATACTTTAAAGCAGATTCGGTTTTGTTTTGCTTAAGATAGAGTTCCCCCAGGCTTTTGTATTCCTGATTGGCAGTAGGATTTATCGCCACAGCCTGTTCCAGGGTGAGGATAGCATCGTTTACAGCGCCTTTTTTGATTTGACATTCAGCCAGAGATGTCAACAGTTGAGGATTTTTGGTGTCAAGCTGAGCAGCCTTATCATACATCGCAATTGCTTTATCCAGTTGATTCTGCTTACTATAGATGTCTGCCAGCACCTTATACATTCTGGCATCAGCACCCCCCTGCTTTATTGCTCCATTGATAGCTACCACCTTCTCTGCATCAGTACCGGATTTAATCACCAGTTCTGCGTACTTCTTATAAAAGCCTTTTGCAGATGAGTCCGCTTTCAGAGCAGCCCGGTAAGCAGCAAGTGCCCCTGCTTCATCCTTCTTCTCCAGAAGCATATCCCCCAGAGTTATCTGAGCCTTTGCATCAGTCGGTTTAAGCTCTGCAAATTTTCTGAGATAGCTTAAAACCTCATCTTTTGTTCCGGCACGGCCAGCTATTTCATATAGTTTTTCGAAAACAACAGGATCATTAGGCGTAATATTGGAAAGCTGCTTAAAAAGCTGGTACGCTCTGAACTCGTCTTTTGCCTGATAGCAGGCCATTGCAAATTTCATCAGATGACCTTTATCGGAAGCATCAGCACCGGTAACCATTGCCAGATATTTTACAGCTTCCTTGTGGTTATTGCTCTTGAGAGCATTCTCTCCGACCAGTCTGGCAATATTGTTATCCTGACTCTTTTCCAGATATTTCTTATAAGCTTTTATCGCGGAGTCAGTTTTTTTCTGCTGCATATAGAGATCACCAAGAGCCTTATGTTCTTCGTTGGCCTGGGGATTCATTGCAATTGCCTGCTCATAGGTTAAGATTGCAGCACTAAGCGCCCCGCTTTTAGCCTGTGATTGAGCAAGTTTAATCAATAAGGATCCATCCTTGGGATTGAGTTGACTGGCTTTATCATACATAGAAACAGCTTTGGAGAAATTGCCCTGCTTATAATAGATAGAGCCTAGTCTCAGATACATCTCAGCATCCGCTTCCCCGGCAGCAATCGCCGCATTAAGGACGGAAACGATCTCCGGGTCCTTTCCATTTTTCATGACCAGCCCAGCATACTTTTTGAAGAAGCCTTTTGCTGATGGATTCGCCTTTAAAACAGCCCTGTAAGCAGCCATCGCTCCGGCCTCATCCTTACGCTCAAAAAGTGCATCACCCAGTTCGCTCTGTTTTTCCACATCTGCTGGTTTCAATGCAGTGTACTTTTTGAGGTAACTGAGAGCCTCATCCTTAGATCCCAGCTTTCCTGCAATATCATAGAGACTAAGCATAACGTCTGCATCAGATGGAGCACTCTGGGAGAGCTGCTTGAAAACCTTATTTGCTTTCTGGTAATCTTTGACCTGATAACATGCCTCACCGAATTTTTTGAGTAAAGCTGGATCGTTTGCATCCTTTCCACTAACCATTGAAAGATATTTTATAGCTTCATCATATTTTTTCGCCTCGAAAGCATACTCACCTACTTCTTTAGCCAGATCACTGTCAGCATTTTTATCCAAATATTTCTTATAATTACTGATAGCAGATTCGCTTTTATTATCCTTTTTGTACAAATCTCCCAAAGTTTTATACTCTTTAGATGCCTTTGGATTCATGGCCACAGCCTGTTCGTAAGTCATTATGGCCTCTTTGATTTTACCACTCTTAGATTGTGATTCAGCAAGTAAAATCAGAATCTGTATGTTTTTGGGATCCAACTGTGATGCCTTCTCGTACATCTCTACCGCTTTGGCATGATTGCCCTGCTTAGCATAAATAGAGGCGAGGCGTTCATACATTTTAAAATCTGCCTCTCCAATTGCAATCCCGGCATTCAAAACCGCCGCTATCTCTTGATCGTTGGAGGAAGAGTTCATGATCAATTCTGCATATTTCTTATAAAAACCGGTAGCCTTCGGATCTGCTTTCAGCACAGCTTTATAAGCTTCAATAGCACCAGCATTGTTCTTCTTTTCAAAAAGCTTATCACCCAGTGTACGTTGCGCAGCAACATCGGCCGGTTTTAATGCCGCATATTTTTTGAGGTATATAAGGAACTCATCGTTATTACCGGTTTTTTCAGCAATTTCATAAAGATTTTTGAAGACCTCGGCATTGTTAGGAGTTTTTTCTGCCATTTTCTTATAAATTTCATAAGCTTTGGCATCGTTCTTAACCTGACGATAAGCATCTGCAAACATTTCCAGAAGTGAGGGGTTTGCTGCGGCAGAACCACTTACCATGCTCAGATATTTGATTACCTCACCATAATTTTTCCTGGAATAGGCAAATTCCCCAATTTCTCTGGCCAGATCATTGTCGCTGTTATTTTCCAGATACTTTTTGTAATTCTTAATTGCCGCCTCGGTCTTTTTATCTTTTTTGTATAGATCACCGAGTACCTTGTACTCCTTATTGGCCTTGGGGTTCATGGCAACAGATTGTTCATAGGTCATAATAGCAGCACTGGTACTGCCACTTTTTGCCTGAGATTCTCCCAATAAAGAGATTACCTCAATGTTTTTAGGATCTAGCTGTGAAGCTTTTTCATACAGTCCAACAGCTTTAACATGGTCTCCCTTTTTGCTATAAATGGAAGCAAGATGCTTGTACATGTTAAAATCAGCCTCTCCGGCTGAAATACCAGCATTTAGAACAGCAACTACTTCTTCATCTTTAGCATCAGAGTTCATAACCAGTTCTGCATATTTTTTGTAGAATCCCTTTGCCTTGGGATCAGTTTTCAGGACAGCCCTATAAGCAGCCAGAGCACCAGTATTATCCTTCTTTTCATAAAGGATGTCGCCTAATGCACGCTGAGCCTCCACATCAGTGGGTTTTAAAGCAGTATACTTTTTAAGGTAGACAAGAGCATCCTCTTTGGCATCCAGCTTTCCGGCAATTTCATAAAGCTTTTTGAACACATCTGCATCTGTAGTGGTCTTTAAAGCCAGTTTTTTGTAGATATCAAATGCTTTAGCTTCATCCTTATTTTGATAATAAGCATCTGCATACATCTTCAACAGAGCCGGTTTCTCGGCTTCAGCCCCACTGACCATTCCCAGATACTTGATAGCATCAGCATATTTTTTCTGAGAATAAGCATATTCTCCAATCTCCAGTGCTAAACTGTTGTCGCTATTTTTCTCCAGGTATTTCTTATAATTTTTAATGGCTGATTCTTTTTTGTTGTCTTTTTTGTAAAGATTCCCCAGAATTTTAAATTCCTCATTAGCCTTAGGGTTCATGGCAATCGCCTGCTCATAGGTCATGATTGCAGCGCTATTGTTGCCACTTTTAGCCTGAGATTCTCCTAAAAGAGAAATCAGCTCTACATTCTTGGTATCAAGCTGAGAAGCTTTTTCATACATTTGAACAGCTTTGGCATGGTTACCCTGTTTGCTGTAAATAGAAGCCAGTCTTTGGTACATGTTAATATCGGCTTCACCGGCAGCAATACCGGCACTCAATACAGATACTAATTCTGTCTCACTACTAGAGAGCTTCATGAGCAGTTCTGCATATTTTTTATAAAACCCTTTTGCTTTAGGATCGATTTTGAGTACTTGTCTATAGGCAACCAATGCTCCAGAGCTGTCTTTTTTCTCATAAAGTTTATCGCCCAGAGTACGAAGCGCCTCAACATCGGTGGGTTTTAACCCGACATACTTTTTAAGGTATGAAATGTACTCATCGCTTTTTCCTGTCCTTTCGGCGATTTCGTAAAGATTTTTTACCACATCGGCATCGGAAGGCAATTTCTCATTGAGTTTTTTAAGTATCTCGTATGCTTTCTGGTCATCTTTAGTCTGGAAATATGCATCTGCAAGCATTTTAAGAAGCGCCGGCTTCTCGGCTGCAGACCCACTCACCATACTAAGGTATTTGATGACCTCAGGGTAATTCTTTTTAGAATAGGCGAATTCTCCGACCTGTTTTGCCAGATCATTCTCGCTGTTTTTCTCCAGATATTTCTTATAATTCTTGATGGCAGATTCGGTTTTTTTGTCTTTTTTATACAAGTCACCAAGAATTTTAAATTCACTGTTTGCCTGTGGATTCATGGCCACAGCCTGTTCGTAGGTCATGATTGCAGCAGATGTGTTGCCGCTTTTTGCTTGTGCCTCTGCAAGTGAGGAGATTAGACCCACATTTTTGGTGTCAAGTTGTGAAGCCTTCTCGTACATCTGGACTGCCTTCAAGTGGTTATTCTGCTTACTGTAAATATCAGCAAGGCCACGGTACATCTTAACATTCGCTTCACCGGCACTTATTCCTGCCTGAAGAGCCGCTGCCACCTCTTCATCCTTAGCTCCTGATCCAATCAGAAGACCAGTGTATTTCTGATAGAATCCTTTTGCTTTTGGATCAGCTTTAAGAACTGCCTTGTAAGCAGCAAGTGCTCCGGAACTGTCTTTTTTCTCATATAGATTGTCACCGAGTGTGCGCTGTGCTTCGACATCGGAAGGTTTTAAAGCAGCGTATTTTTGCAGATAAGTCAGTACGTTTTCTTTTGTACCTAATTTTCCGGCAATTTCATATAACTTTTTAAAAATGTCGGCATCAGCATTTGGTTTTCCTCCCAGTTTTCTATAAATGTCGTATGCTTTTGCCTCATCTTTATTTAGGTAATGCGCATCTGCATACATTTTGAGGAATTCCATTTTTTCGGATTCCGGCCCACTTACCATTCCTATATACTTGATTGCATCTGCATAATTTTTCTGAGCAAAAGCGTATTCTCCAACCTCTTTAGCAAGACCGTTATCGCTGTTTTTCTCCAGATATTTCTTGTAGTTTTTAATTGCGGATTCAGTCTTGTTATCCTTTTTATAAAGATCACCTAGTATTCTGTATTCCCGACTAGAACCGGGATTCATGGCAACGGACTGCTCATAGGTCAGAATAGCTGCAGACACAGTCCCGGCTTTGACCTGACACTCTGCCAAAGCACTTAGTACACTGGTATTTTTAGCATCCAGTTGTGATGCCTTTTCATAACAGGGTATTGCCTTTGCATGATTGCCAGCATCCTTGTAAAGATCCCCAAGCTGGATATAGGTATTCACATCAGCTTCACCGGCATTAACTGCTCCATTCAAAGCAAGTATCTTTTCCTCCGCAGTTCCCTTTTTGCTCAGAAGTTCCAGATACCTTTTATATAGGCCCTTGGCTTTTGGATCAGCCTTGAAAACCGCTTTATAGGTCTGCAGTGCGCTGTCGGTATTTTTCAGATCGTAGTAAAGATTTGCCAGAACCAGAAGCATTGGAGTATCCCCTGGCTTGAGGCTGCAGTATTTTTGCAGATTTTCGGCTGCAAGTTCCTGTTTCTTTTCTTTGAGTGCAATTTCATAGAGTGTTTTGAAAGGTTCGGGATCTTTTGGATTAACAACAGTGAGGTCCTTGAAAAGCTCCGAAGCTTTCTTTAAATCGTTGTTCTGGTAAGCAGCAGTTCCATAATGAAGTAGACAAATGGGATCTTTGGCTTTTTTGCCAGTAACCTTCTGGTAATATTTTACCGCTTCGCTATGGTTTTTCTTCTCAAATTCATATTCAGCAACCTGAAAGGCGATTGTGGGTTCAGATGCTTTTTCCAGGTATTTTTTATAGGCAGCAATAGCCTGATCCTTCTTGCCACTTTTGTTGTAAAGACCTCCCAGAAGCTTCAACTCACCAACACTGGATTGATTAAGTGAAGTGACTTGTTCGTAGGAGATAATTGCAGCATCTGTCTGGCCTGCTTTTGCCTGGCATGCTGCCAGTTCTGAGAGGATAGCAGTGTTTTTAGGATTAATCTGTAATGCTTTCTGATACAATTCACTGGCAGCAGCATAATTTTTTCTCTTAAGATGAATTTGGGCCAGATCGGTGCAGATCTTTTCATCTGCTTCACCAGCATTAACCGCTGCAGTAAGAGCTTCAAAGATCTCCTCATCCAGTGTCTTTTTACCTTTTGGAAGAGGTTTTTTTGGAGGTGTCTGAGCCATCACCAAACCGACATAAGTCTTATAAAAGCCCTTTATGGCAGGATCAAGCCCAAGAGCGGTCCGGTAAGAAGCCAGTGCTGCAGTTGAATCCTTCTTTTCGATAAGGAGGTTTCCCAGGTCCTTATGAGCGGCAGCATCTTTGGGCATCAGTTTGAGGAATCTTCTAAGATAATCGGTTGCATCATTTTTGTTGTTAAGCTTAAGAGAGATAGTATAAAGGTTTTGAAAAACCGCTGCATCTCTGGGAGTTAGAGAAGCCAGTTCTTTGTAGGTTTCTAATGCTTCCTTATGATTATTAGAAGAGAGGGCGGAAGCAGCAAACCTTTGCCTGGATACCACATTTTTCTTATCCAGCTCCATAATTGTTTTATCGACTTCAGCCAGCTTTGAACTGTTTTTTGTCTGCTCATAACAGGTGGCCAGTTGCATCCAAATCTCTTTATCGGTTTTATCAGTTTTGGAAAGCTTTTCCAGAATCTGTTGGGCAGCAGTGTAGTTTTTATTCTGAAGATGGATTTTAGCCAAAATGAGCTGGGGCTCTCTGAGAGTAGAGTCCTTATGAAGAGCTGATTCGGCTGCATCCGCCGCAAGATCGTATTTTTTCAATTCCCATGCTGCATTCATCATCCCCTGCGCAGCATCTGCGTTCTGTTCGAGGGTGAAACTTTTCTGGAAATATTTCAAGGCATCTTCAAACTTTCTGGTCTTCAAACTGTACTCACCCAAAGACATATAGACTTTGGGGTTATTAGGCTGCAGAGAGAGGAGTTTTTGATAAACCTGCTGCGCTTTATCACCCATTTTTTCTTTGGAATAAAGATCAGCCAGTCTGGCATAAGCCTCCACATTGTTTTTATCGGTAGCGATAATCTTTTCAAGCATGGGGATTGCTTTTTGCCTCTGTCCAAGCCCATCATAGGCTTCTGCCATCAAAAAGGATTGCTCCTTAATGATCTTTTCCTGAGGATCAGCTTTGTTTATCACTAGAAAAAGATTAAGTGCATCCTGAAAAGCTTTCTTTTCCAGTTTCGCTCTTCCCACCTTTTCTCTGGCTAACAAGGCTTCTCTTGACACTGAAGAGCCGAATTTTTGAACGGCAGTCACCAAAACCGAAGTGATTGAATCCTTAGATGCACCGTCTTTGCTGAGGCTGTGACCGAACTTATAGAGATCATCAGCACTCAATTTGGACATCTCCAGTTTCCCATACTCTTGAGCAGCGAGGCTGAGTTTTTCCTGTTTGTAATAAATTCTGGAAAGCTCAAGTCCGGCACTGGTATTTTTAAAGCTTTTATCTCTGGTAGCTTCTTTGAAGTAATGTGCTGCGGAATCCAGATTCTTCTGTTTTTGATAAGCAGTAGCCAGTTTGAAGGCTGTTTCGCCATCGGTTTGTGAGTTGTAGGCTGTCTTTAGAAGAGGCAAAGCTTTATCATATTTTTTCTCCTCATAATAAATATTACCTAACTCCCGGTTAGCCATTGCGTTTGACTTATCGGTTTCCACTACTTTTTCGAGTGCTGTTTTAGTTTCAGGGCTTTTCAAAGCCAGACTAGCCCTGGCATATTCCCAACTGGCTTCTCCGGTTGTTTTAATAGCCAATGCTTTTTTAGCCATTTCGAGGCCATTTTCATACTGATTAAGATTGTTATTGATACGGGCAGCGCCCAGATGAGCTTCATAGTTTTTAGCATCATTTCTAATTGCCACCATATAACAGGCCAGGGCTTTCTCAGTCATTTTCTGCCCTTCATGAGCAACTCCCAGCTTGGCCCATATCGAAGCGTCTCTTTCTCCGACAGGGATTTTTTCATCTGCATATTTGACAGCTTCATTAAATTTTCCATCACTGAACAGTTTATCGAAAGCGTCATCTGCGGCACAGAACCTGCCTAAAACTGCCAGTAATGCCACTAGACGAATACCAAGCGTGGTTGAACGGGTACTCATATGCAATTTCCTCCAGACTTCAAAAATGCTCGATTTATACGGTTTAATTATTTCCAAAACAAACAACTGTAGATGTTGTAAAAATCACCTATCTTTGAATTATTACAGAGATGAGAAGTGAGTTTCATTAAATATACATTGAGTTATTTAGTTATTGAAACACTCTTTTTGAATAATGCCAACTGCAGGCATACTGCTTTTTGATGGTATCTTTCTTGCTTTTTTCTTATTCTATAAGGAAAAACTGAATTCCCATAGTGGAATCAAGCATAAAGCAGATACACTTCGCAAAGGGAGATGATATGTCCAAGGAGATGCCCAAAATATTTGACTGTCAGGCTACTCAATGTGTTTACAACAAGAACAACAAATGCCATACACCAGCCATTACAGTCGGTGATAACGAGCCCTGTTGTGACACCTTTTATGCTACTTCGAATAAAGGCGGTTTCACCAATGTAACCGGATGTGTAGGCGCATGTAAAGTCGCAGAGTGTGTACACAACAACTCATTTGAATGCGGCGCATCGGGAATCCATGTAATAATAACCTAAATTGGACGATATATTGACATAAAAAAACACCCTTTGAGGCGTTTAATACAGTAAATTATAGGTGACATAACTTATAATAGCTGGAATTAAATCAACACTCAAAAGGTGATAAGATGAA
>JAEYNR010000072.1 GCA_023412475.1 Fibrobacterota bacterium
TATCGCAATCTCATCAGGGGTGTCCTTTCTAAGTTTATTTTTTGTAACTATTTACTAACCTAGTTTGTGGCACCCCTTTTTGTCAAGTTTTTTTCAAGTTTTTGTATTTTGAACAGAAACTAATTAATGAAGCTCTATTATCATTCTTAAAACATTGAACCGTAAACAATTTCATTATTAGATTTTCTTTTGATGATAATGTAATTTGCATTGCCATTGCTGATCACTCTCGACCAGTCATCACTTTCATTAAATCTGTACTGCCAGTCGCTGCTGTGTAAAGCAAACTGCAAATTTGCCTCTTTACCAGAACTGAGAGTACCAGATGAAAATGAGAACTGAACCATCAAATCAGCCTTCTGATTCGATGTACCATAAACTCGATTCAACTTCTCAATTTTTGAGCTTACAGTCTCATTGGAACAGTAGTAAATATCGCACGCAAGTTGAGATGCGTTGATTCCTGGATCGTAAGTGTAATATTGAACTACAAAATCTGACATGTTGATAGCACTGTTTCCAGTGTTCTTGATTTTGATTGATGGAGCGATACTGTTTCCTTCGGATCACTGTCTGGAGTCATAGTAACATCAAATAGATTACTGATCTGCCCTATCCCCTCCCCTTTCAACTGAACTTTTAAATTTTGAATGTTTGCATCGGGTGCATTAATAATGGTCAGCGTAGCATTTGTTGTACCTGCAGCGACTGGCTTGTAAACTATTTGAATTCCTCTATACTGCTTTGGCTTTAAAGTTACTGGAAGAGTTTTTACAACAGTGAATTGATTGTTTGAAGTGTTCAGTCCAGAAATTAATGCAGGAGCATTTCCAGTATTAAAAGCGATAATTGTTATTGTTTTTGACTCTCCGATCTTTACCTGTCTAAAATCAAGGTCAGCTACATTGACCGCAATAGTGGTATTTTTATTCTCTTTTTTAAATGCAGATGAATCAACAGGGAAGGAATGTACATGCATTTTTACTCTGTACGTACCCGGCTGAATATTAAAATAATCATTAAAGCGTATTGTTACATTATTTGAGCCTGTTTGAATCAACGTTGAGGTTGAATATATTATGCTGTTGTCTTGAATAATAAAAAACTCAGCTTTTTTTCCAACAAGGCTTTCATCATTGTTTCTGAAATATATTTCTGCCTGATTCACAACCGGAGTTGGCCCAACAGACATATAAAACAGATTCGGATTAGATTGCTTTTCAAAATTGCATGTATCAACAATTCTTGGCATATCACTAAACTGTAGTTCAACTTTATACTTTCCTGCAGGCAGATAGTCCCACTCTGGAACACTAATTTCATTATTACTGTTAGTAACTGTCAGATCAATTGATTGTACAAAGGCAGTTGATTCCCCATCTATCCTATACAATGTCAATCTGACATTATCACCATTGCGGTAAGCTGCCTGAAATAAAACTGATCCTCCAGTTCTAAATATTGAAGGTGAGACAGACAGTTCTACATCACTGGGATTTAGTGAGTACAATAGGTTTTGCTTATTAGTTGCGTTTGTTACTGCCCATAAAAGCCCTGAAGGATAAACATCTGGGGCAAAAGGTGTATACGTTACTTCAATCTCCTTGAATGAATCAGGTGGAATCGAGAATGGAGCAGTTACATTAATCTTATAAAATTCATTATTGCACCCAATCCTTATAATTTCAATGGGCAGACTTCCCTCATTGATTAGTTTCATTCTTTTTGTTAACGAAGAACCGAATGATACATTTTCAAAATTTAAACATAATGGTGTTGTTGAGAGAATTCCACCCTCAAAAGGTGGAAATGTAAAATTAACACTATCAACAACTGTTTTATTATAAACCAGTCTCATTTTATAATCACCGGGTTTATGTTCTGATAAGGATACCTTAAAGGAGTTAAGGTAAGAGCCCTTGTAGCCTCTTGGCTTTACTGTCCAATATCCGGTCATATCTGTTCCGCTGAAAACTTGAATTTCAGCATTGTTAATAAAACCGACAAGTTTTGGATCAGCTTCAAATGTACCACTTGCCTCTTTTGTTGTACAATTTACAGCCACACTCAACTTATAGTCCATTGTCTGCGATTTAGTTGCCTTCTGGCCGATAACAAAAGACATGGTGTCACCTGCAGGGCTGATATTGCAAATTGAGAGCCCGGAAGGAGTACCATCCCACCAGTGAGCATTTGGAAAAGTTGTATCATTAAAAACAGTTGAATTTCCTTCATGATAAAGATCATCCGAATCTCCACCGTTAATGTTGTTTTCCAGATTAAACCTTCCATCAGCCTGCATTAATGATATATAGTAATGTCTTGAAGGTAACATTTCATTTCCATCATTACCATCCTGCTTTAAATCGACATGCAAAATCATTAACCCTTCATCGGGAATATTGTTTAAAGCATCTTTTTTCCTGTTTTCAATTATAAAAAATTCATCCGAATTATTGGGGTTACTATACTTATATGATTTGAAACTGTTTGAGATGAGTGTAAATTTTTCTCCAGGACTGGCATTTGTAATATCAACTACTTCATCCCAGCCGCAAAGATACCTCAACGCCACATTTGGGTAGCCATCGAAATCTCCGAAACCGTATGAATCATTACCATAGTCGTATAGATCTGGAAAGCCACAAACCATATGTCCAGTTTCATGGCATAGAGTACCTACATCAAAGTAGGTTCCTGTAGGCGTAATAACAACGTTACCAATATTCACTCCATTGATGGAGTGCCCTAAGAATGTGTGCACTGGTCTAAGATCAAGGGATATCATCTCACCAGCATATAGAATATACACTGCTTTCAGGTTTTTATTTCCTTTTTTTGAAAAAGTCGAAAAATCAAATCCTGTTGAATCGAGCCAATTGATAGCTTCACGAATAAGGGAATTAAAATTACCGGAATTATAATAACTTTTGTTTTCACCTGCAGTATAGATTGGAGCCATATCACAACTAATTTCCAGTTTTTTGTTGGATACATTATGGAAATAATTTCTGATTGAACCATTTGGATTGTCATCAATTTTGTTAAATCTATCAGAAATTTCAGATAAACTGATTGTCTCTTTAACATCCTTGAATTGAATTGGTATTACAACGCCTTTAACGACACCGGTAACAGGGTTAACAATCTGAGAATGTAACTGCCACGTCAAAATCGTGAGCAACAATGGGATTAAAATTTTCTTACTGCGCATTCTATCTCCTTATTTGGTGATTAATTTAGGATAATTTAATGTTTGTTAAAATTATGAATCTTTTTTTCCATTCCTGTTAACATTTTATGGCCTTTTATAATAATAGGACATACATGTATTATCCATTTTTTCCTCTGTTAATATCGCATTTTAATACAGGTGACGCAACAGTGTGTCTTGAATAAGTGTTTCAATTTTTAAAACACTTTTTTGACAATAATTATCTATCAATGATGATAAGCCGTTTAATCAGATAATATGCGTTGGGGATTTTTTGGTGCAGATTTGTAGCAGGATTCAGGCATGGATAGCAGGTGTTTTGGAAATAACGAATGAGTCGTTAACGCCCGTTCTCCCTCTATCTTCCCTCTATCTTCCCTCTATCTTCCCTCTATCTTTCATCTATCTTTCATCCATCTTTCATCCATCTTTCATCCATCTTCCGTAGCAGACTACTTCTTAGATCGAGCAAAGCTCGAGTGTGCTTCACTTTTTTTAAGAAAGCGTTCATTAATTCTTTATATAACTTAATGAAATGTTGGATTGAAACTGCAGTAATGCCGCAGCAGCCAATGATTTAATGTCAAATGTTGTGTACGCGATGCAAACAGACAATCAAATATATCTTCTAACACTCCTTTTATATTCTGAATATTCACTCCCATAATGTTTTTGAAGGAATTTTTCTTCTTGTAAAATTTGATAATGAATTCCGGGAATAGTTAATATTGCAAAGCCGATAAATATCATATTCATATTGATAAGTGCCGTTCCGATAAAATATAGATCCATAAATAGAAATATCGGGTTTCTTGTAATAGAATAGATACCTCTTGTTGCAAGCTTTCCGGGGTTAGAATTATCGATCCCAACTCTCCAGGAGTTTCCAAAAGCAATTAATGACAATAAAAACAATACATATCCGATTATAATTAAAAGAGCACCTGATATATCAAGCAGGCTGTTTTTGTAAATAATTTCATAAGCAGGTTTTATAGGAATTAAATGAAAATCAACATTAAATATGATCGCGATAATTTCATAGGACCAGGTCAGCAGTCCTGCAATAAACAACAGCTCCAAAAATGTATCAAACCCCTTTTTACCTTTTCCAAGAACAAAAGGATTTATTCCATCTTTTAAATAGAGCATTATCGATCGGGCAGTTAGTGTCAAATAGAGCAGAGTTAACATTATTACCTGGTAATATTTAATAGCTGTTTCCATATATTGCTCCTTGTTTTATTGACCTGTCCTGATGTGCTGTATTGGCTGTTGCTCAAACAAAGATAATCTTTTTAGAATATGACTTACAATAAGAATGGCAGAATTTTCCCCTTCGTCTTAACCTGAATTCTATATACTGATTGCCAAACATATTGATCAAATCCTTTTCTTCAAGTGAAGCCATTATAAAATACAGCATTATTGAAATGGCAAATAAATTAATGACACCGTGGCTTGATTAAATATAATATAACCAAGCTGTGCCACTATGGTTATGTAATAGATCTCTTTTTGAAAATTACTGGTTTTTTAAATGGAAAACTCGAAATTCCTGGAACAACTCTTTTGATAAAAAAAAGTCTTTTTAAACTCCGTAGAAGGCTTTTTTTGAAAAAGACCTTTTTTCGTAATAATAAAGCTTAACAACAGAGCATCTCTCCCGTCCCTTTTTAACATTTCACTCTTCAAAAACTATTTATATAGGAATATTTTTTAGGCTCAGAATTCGTTTGATCTTAATCTGCTGTTAAATTCGAACTACTTTTGTGCCAGGAATTAGTCCAATTTTGAATACATGCGATAAGGCATATTTCTTGCGCAGATAGATTGTGTACTAAAATAACAGAATAACCACAAAAAAAAGGAGCTTGAGCGTATGAGAAGATTTGTTCGTGCAATGGCGATCATTACAGCATTAGTAGTCTCCGTAAGTGCAGTACCTATCAATTTTCATAACATCACCCAAAATTCCTCAGTAAATGCTATGATTGGCGAAGCTCAGTTGAGTATGGAGATCTCGGAGATAGCTGGTCAGGTTTTCTTTCTGTTTAAAAACGAGGGTGATCAGGCTGCAGTAATCCAAGCAATTACCTTTGATGATGCCAGTCCTGCGATTCTATCTGTCAGCAGCACCCAAATCACCCGATAATGGAGTAAATCTTGAACTTGTTTCAAACTATAACCTGCCTGGAGGTAATCAGCCTTCGATCGGATTTGTCAGTGATTATGCCTACAATGCCGTTCCCCCACCTCCAACAAACGGAGTTGGTCCAAACGAATAGGTTTCAATTCCTTTCAACTATGCCCCTGGTTTTTCTTTCGCTCAGATAGTCAGCGCTATCAATTCAGGAGACCTCAGAGTTGGTCTGCATGTGATAGGTTTTGCTAACTGTGGCAGTGAAAGCTTTATTAATAACGCATCCAGTGTTCCCGAACCCGCATCACTATTCCTTCTGACGCTTGGATTCCTTTTTATAACCGGATTCAGGATTAAACGTCGTAAAGCTGGCTGATTAGGAAATTGGTGCGTAAGGCTTTCTCGCCCTTAGAAGAGATCCTTACGTACCTTATATGCAAAAAGAAAAATGGAGAAATATTTCTGCATCTGTCACATAAAGGAGGATTTTCAATACAATAAGCCAACCTCTTCATTGAAAAGTGGAGACCAACTCTTTAACTGAACTGATGGACTTATGGATTCGGAAGGGTTAATGGTTTGAAAAAACAATTAACGATCTTTTTAAATTTCAAGCCAGAGGTTATGCCTTTTCATCAACTAAAAGCAAATTTTATTGTACTATGGGGAAAAGCTAACGAAAATAAGGAAAGTAGAATTGTGTTACCAGAGATTTATCTATAAAAAGGGACGGACTATCTTAATAAGTATACTGAAGACCCACACAAGTCTCGGAAAAACTTTTAAAAAACGGGATGTGTGCCTCCGGCCGATACGGTAAATATGAGCAGGAGTCCATGAGAACATAAATCAGTACTAATTTCGGCTTCCTGTGTAAGTAAGGATCAACAGCTCAAACATTTTAAAAAAGTCCGTCCCCTGATTACTTGTCCCTTGGCCCACTTTTAAGTAATCCTTCAAGCCTTGCTAAATTTGAGCTATACTCTGCGGCCCATGCTGCAGACTCTTTTGCAACTACGTTTCTTACATCAATTGAAAATCTCCTGATACGATCGAGCTGCTTTTTACACCGACCTTTTTTTTCACTGCACAATAGCAGATATTCTGGCTCAAATTCTGTTATAAGCTTCTGAATTGTAGTCGCAGCCGTAATAAACCGGACCCAGGATGATGTAAACCCAAAACAACGATCAAATAGCAGGAGTGAGCCCGCTATGGCTATTGCGATATATCCACATAAGCTTATATCACATCTAAAGTTACAGATATACAGGTTTATATCACAATTAGAAGTGGTAACGGTACTAATTAAAAGAAAAGCTCCTCCGAATGCTATAAAAAAGATTGTAAAAAATCGAATCCATTTTGACATACACTTATTCCCTTCTTTATTCTTCAAATACCAAGAAATGATATTTTCTGCTTCATCTACTGCATATTGGTGTAATTTTTCAAGATACCAGGGTTCACAAACATCTTTACATTTATCTGGAAACGGGAATTTTTTAGGAGTTAAATTACCACCCATTCGCGATGCCTCCGTTCAGACCAGACCAACACGGGTATAACCCTTATTATTTTTGAAATCGCCTGCAATCTTTCGGGCGCATGAGAAAGTCATTAAACTCCTCCAGAAGCTTTTCAACCATTTTCTCTCCCGAAAAGGGCCAGGTAGTTGTGAAACGGGCATCCATACCTGTACAGCGAATCACCTTTAGCCATGCAACAACGGAATTTTCATAATAGCCTGCACTCAGGGCAGCATTGTAGAGAAGAGAGTACTCCCGCATCAGATGCGTGCTAAACGTTATAGGGTCATCTGAACCTATCGCAATGCGAACCGGAGGCGGAGCACCTTCCTTTGACTCAGGTGGGAAAAGTCGAAGCGTAGGATGATTTCTAAGATCCATCAAATTACCTATAAGCAAATTACTCGAAGGGTTTACCTCTACCACAATCCCGCGAACGCTCACAAGTCTTCTGAGTGCGTTCTGAACAGCCTGAAGTGCGGTAATTTCAGAATGGTCTATGTTTACACTAACAAGCTGTTGACCACGACGGAAAACCACCTCATCCCTGCGGTATTGTCCAATCAGCTTACCTGCTTTACTGTGTGTATAGTATAATTTTGGATTAAGAAATTTAAGGTCAAGATCAAAAGACTCAAGGCACACTTCAGACTGATGGTCGTTTACTTCGGGGCCCATTTCTCCACTGAAATTCAACTTGGTGGGCGCTATGCCGTCTATTTCCGGAATCAGGTTAAAAAGGTAATGGCTGCGGTGGATTTAATCCAGGCAAAGCCATCTGTTCTCTGGGTTCTCAGGGGAATAGATGTGGCGACAGATGAATTAGGCATTCCGACCTGGGTATTGGTACCCCTCTATACCTATCTTGAGAGGGAATCAGCATTTGCTGCTGCGGCTGTACAGAATCCCATGCTTTTTACACTCCTTTTGAGCTTCGTATCGAAGTACCTCCACAGAGAATAGGGTACCTGGAAAATGAGATTCGGAGCCTTTCGGACAGTGTATTTGGTGAGGAGCAGGAGCCCCATACCATTGGTCTTGTTCACCATACACTTCATACGCTCTGGAGTGTATATTTTTCTGATGGGATGAATATTTGATTATATTGCGATGTCTGTTTGAACTTACCTACAGGATTTCCGGTTAGATCCAGTATCCATTTACCATCAGAGTCTCTGCGAATGATCCGATTGAGAAGCTGATCACTTGCCCAAAACATTATATCACTTTCATCGATAGCATTACGCAGCATTTTTACCGATACATCAACCGCACATTCACCATCTTTATGTTCATGATGAACAAAAATAGCTGCTTTGAGATCCATAAGGGTACGCATCGATAATCCCAATGCCATTTTACCGGCTCCAGTAAAAATTGGATCCCGATCATTGAGCTTTAGTCCAATTGCTTTGAGTTTTTTTCCATTACCGAACTATCGGTTTTAAGATCAGCCTTATCAGCATCAATAATAATAGGCTTGTCATCGTACAACTTAATTCCAAATGCTTTCAAATTATCACTGACCAGATCTTTTGTGTTGTCAATTTCTTTGTCAGCATTAATAAGAATTTGATTATCCTTGTTTAGCATTATTCCAAATGCCTTAAAGTATTTGGGTGTCAATTCATTAATTTGTCTATTAATAGTAAAAAGGTTTGCAAGTTTCTTAAAAATTGAATTGTTAAGCCCATTTTTTGTCAACTGCTGCTTTTCATTTTTTTCTAACTCCAGACCATTTAAACAACCCCAACAGTATTCAGGCTCAAGGGGATCGATAAGAATCTGATATTTATCCGGCAGTGTCCGTCTCATGGAGGTCGCAGCCTGCCTTCTGGCTATCGCCTGGGTCTGATCCCAATTTGAAGCATTACTGCCCGGAGCTGATCGCAATAACTCATTTTGAAAGGACCGTTCCAGAAAAAGCTGATAATCGGGACGTACTGCTGCCAGAATAAACCAGAGGCGGTGACTTGCAGCCAGGCGAATCAACTTGGAAATGTTGGATATGTGTTCGATGCTTCTATCAACATTGTCAATAGGTAGTACAAACAGTTCTGTCCGCATACCTCTCTCTTTCACTAATTTGATAGTCTTCTCCATGGTCTTTTTGAACCTGTTCTGGAAATCTGCATAGATTTCTGCTGCCTTAATCTGTTCCATAGATCGCTCCGATCTTGGAAACCCCGCTGGGAAGCCCTTCCCACATATACGTTGCTTCATTGATAAGCCAGTTCAACCTCTCTGCTGTTCCCAGATCACCCTCCAAAATTGAGGAGCGACGATTCCTGCGCTCGCACCTTTCATCATTGTCACTGTAATCTAATTTGTGAATTACTTCACGGATTCGCACAAGCATAGCCGCCAGAAGATTACTGCTGGGATCTAGCGGCTCCAGATCAAGTGTATTGAGCCATGTTACTTCCTGGTAGGAGTTTTCCAATGGTTTCCTGATCGGGTTATCTTTATCACACAGTGTGTCGAGAAAAACGTTCCTTTTTCTGGTGGCTATACTGTACATGTATGCAGCGGATAAAAGGACAGTCGTCTTTCCAGATCCCCGATCTCCGGACAGAAGAATACTTGTTGATGGCGCCTCATATTTAGACTCCAGTTCTTCAGGTTCATCTTTCAATCCCTTGTTGGCGTTACAAGCCGCATTTAACCAAAAGATTATTTGTTTAAGAGCCTTCCGGGTACTGGGACAAAGCGAACCCCACTCCAGAGCCTTTGCTTCTGGCATTGGAGAGTAGATCATTTGGTTGTAATCGACAGTGCCCGACTCATTTTCAAACATATATGCTCCTCCCTTTTTAAAATATAGGGAACGGTCCTGACTTTTTCTGATAACTGCTGTGCAGATTTTCTATTTAGCGCGCACCAATTGATGCCAAATGGTGAATTTTTACAAGGTTAATCGCAAAAGTTATGCCTTGCTGTGACGTGCAATTTGGAATTAGTTTATGGTGCTGCTTCAGGTGAAAAATATTTGAGCTTTAATTCTACTTCGGTACAATACGGTACAATAAAACTGTCTCAATATAGCTTGACTCTGAATAATTCTCCTTACTACATTATTATTTGCATGATAGAAAACAAACCGATCAACCATTAGGTACGCACGCAAAAGGATTAAAAATGAACCCCTCGGTTCTGCTAAGGAGGATATTGCCGATGTGGGATTTTGATTTGATCAAAAAGTTGACACATTTGATTCCGACTATTTCTTACCGTAAAACAGTTACTGGTAAAGCACGATTATACCTCTATGGTATTGTACGAAATGGAATCAGAAAAAATATGAGCCAGATCGCACAGCGTGTTCCCAATGCTTCTCCTGATAATCTTCAACATTTCATTTCTGATTCTAAATGAGATGCACGAGCAGTTATGGATCGTGTTGCTCAGCAGTTAAATGATCAAATTTGTGATGTGAATGATGCCAGCCTTATTATTGATGAGAGTAGTATTGTTAAAAAAAGAAAAAATCTTTGGCGTTGCACGACAATGACTTGGTTCTGAAGGGAAAGTCGATAAAGGTCATGTTGGTGTTTTTACCGCTTTGTGCAGAGGCAGCAATGCATCCTTGATTGATGCACAGTTATATCTTCCGCAGGAATGGGCTAATAACCCGAAGCGGTGCCTTGAGGCAGGAGTCCCGCAAGATAAATAATATTTTTAATTTTAATACAAAAGATCTATGATGGTCTCAGCGGATGAGCAGATTTTGCATGCAGATCTGCTTAGTGGGCGTTTGTTTGTCTTCTTTAACCGACGCAGAAACTATGTGTAAAAATACTGGTCTGGGAAAGAATTCGGAAAATGCCCTGTTGAAAGAGTGCCTTTCGCCGGGTACAAGGCAACATTGAGCTACGGGGCATAGAACAACCCACTCCAAATTGCTTGCTCCCGGAGAGCTTATAGGAGTATATTATTCTTGCTTGTATAAGATATTAAATTTCCTATCAATTAATCAGAAGAATTAGCATCTGAAATAGAAGCCTGGTTTGTCTGGCCCTTGACCTCTTTTCTGCAAGATTTCCCCAGCAAAGAAACCGGATTTTTATTATCCCGATCTGAAATAATCCGTACCCCTGCTGCAGATCCCTCTACTTTCTTCAGAGACAACGAGGTCGAATGCACTGATATTTTATTACTGGTTTCTACCGGTTTTTTGGATTTTTTTTTTACAAGTACTACTTCACTATTTTCATACAATCCGTTAGCTGTCCCTGCGTATAACTTTGAATATCCAACTCCAGTTGAACCATCATCATTGCTCATAACGCTTTTACAGCTTGTCAGATTACCAATTTTATTCCAGGTGTTATTGCTGTTTTTATAAACGCCACTGTCACTTGCCACATGCTCAAGGGCAATCAGTGAATTCGAATAAAACGTTATATATACCTGGTTTACCTGACGATTGTCTAAATCTACAACTCTCTCCCATGTTGCCTCGCTTCCCGTTCTCCTGAACACTGCTGATTCTCCACTATTGATATCAACAATGGCTGTGGCAAGATAGGTCGGGGCCTTCGCGCTGAATTTATTAGTATAGACCGCCAACGACTTAATACCAGGCGAATTCATATTTTCCCATCCACTGTTAAATACGCCCCATGTCTTTCCGTTGTCAATTGAACGTAAAATTCCACCCCACGATGAATTACTTCCAGAATAAACTGACCCTAAAAATAGAGTATCTCTAAACATTGTAATGCAACGTAATTCAAGATCTCTGGTTACTGAAGGGAGCGCACCCGATACATCGATACCTTTGAAATCCAAATCAGCCGCCAGCGAATCAGATTTGACACTAGCAACGTAGACAGTTTTATTAGTAACCGCAAAAAAGAGCGAGTCTTGGTACCGAAGAAGCGCTCGCACAGCGGATGATCCCAACTGATCGTTTTTTACCCAAAGATTATTCGGATTTTTCGAATAAACAAATAGCCCGTTATTGGTACCTGCAACGATTATGTCCCCTTTTTTAAATACCTCAATACACAAAACATTCGAAGATGATAGTGAATTGTCACCAATACGCGATGCAGTATCTTTTTCATAACGATAGACACCGGCATTTTCCGTTCCGACAAACAATGCATTTGATTTATAAACTAGAGCATTAATATTTCTTTCACCCAACGCAACCGGTTTCCACGATGAAAATACAGTACCTGAAGTAAGAATAAAAACAATAAAGATTAAAGGTAAAGTATTTGTTTTCATATTAATCTTCTCTCTTTCAAGAATAAAAACAGTATGAGGGAACATTTTGCAAAAACGTGAAACACAATGGAGAACCAATTATTCTCAGGTTTAATGTTATTTTAATACCCCCTGGTATGCAACCTTAGAGGTTTGGTTAAAAAGGTATAGTCAAATTACCGCTCAGAAGCGGTAATTCTTGTTTTGCCGCCGCTGCTTCTGCTGCATTATGAATCTAAAGCGTTTCGCTTTCTTTTATACGCTAATGTTACAGACTAAGCCAGTGACTTCTTTTTGGTAACCTCAGGAAGAGTTTCAATACAGATGCTCGACTCATCGGTATGTACAATACGGTATTGTAAACTGTTACAATACCGTATTGTCCTCACTTTGTATATCTAAATGACAACCGAAGTGAGACATATTACATTACTAAAATAACTTAAGGTTCAATTCCCCAGACAAGTATATTGTTTTTATACAAACATATTCTGTTGCAATCGGTAGGGGATGATTGCGCATTAAATGAATAATCATTCGTCTGGAGATAATTTGACCAGTCTTCTTTATTCACGCGTAGATTTGCTTCGATGAAACCATTCGGTTCCAAGGTTAAATCTGAGCCGGGAAAAGAAAGACTAACAACATCTGTTTGACCAGCAACTTCGGCAGTTTCAACAGATGCCTGTGCCTGAGATGTAATTATTTCTCCAGATGGTATTTTTCCTACCCAATCAATCGCAACAACTTCCGGTAGAGTTGTTTCATCATCTGAGTACCAGTATTTCAATTCGAGTGATGATAAGTCTTCCTCAACTTCTCCGATATTATGAATACGTACATTAATATAAACCTGATTTGTAATCGGATTTGAATTATAGGTACTTGATTGTACTTTTAAAGCACTTGGTGGTGGTGGAGGAGGTACGATACCGAAAGGTTCATTACCCCAAACAAGCCATCCTTCATAATAGACTGCCACGTTATTGGCATCAACGAAATTCGTAGTTTGGATGAAAGACCAGTCGTCACTCTGATCATAATTGGACCAATCAGCTTTATTGAAGCTTGAGTGAATGGTGACGTTATTTGCCACACCAGCAAGTAACGGAGAGATACCGTCAGAAAACTTTATGCTCATATAGTGAGTTTGATCTCCAGCAGCCGGATCAACTTCAACCATTTCCGAAGTAACGTTGGTGGTAATATCTGAATACGGTTCACGATAATCAGCATAATATATCCTGGCATATTGTGCTTGAGTGGTTGAGGCTGCAATCCAGTAACGAATCTCTATCTTTGATAAATCAACCGGATTATTTTCTGGATCTTCATTAAGGAGCTCAAAATGAATTTGTGGAGAATTGCTTACCGCAGGTGAGCCGTTTGTATTGATCAGAAGTCTGACCTGTGGCAGTTCCGGAAGCGGAGGCTCAATCAAACCATTAAGTGTAAGGGTCTCACCTAAACCTGGAGTGGTTTCATAATACTGAGGAGTTTCAGATGCCCCATCGTTCAATTCAGCGTAATCAAATGCTTCCCTCATTGAGACAAGCCCATCTTCATTGACATCAGCATCAGGGTCACTTCCATTGACTGCAGCGATCCACAAGGAACTGAATTCACGGCCCCATGAAACCTCATCCCAATTTGCTGCAGTGGCAATAACTCTATTGGGACCCCACAAGTCATTAATCATATCACCGCTAAAACATTGTTCCATGCAGAACATTTGGTATTGGTAACTTTCGATTTGATTGACGGCATCCGCAAACTCATCATCTCGCATACTCTCGTAATTCCAGAGAGACAACAAACCTTCGTCATAAACTGCCGGGTCATAAGAATTGTTCCCATGGTCGGTGGTGAAGACAAAAAGAATGTCATCACTGGTCATTTTTGTGTTGAGATCACTGAATGTGCTAAAAATATTATCGCTTGTTGCAGCAGTGTTGCAATCACTTGTCCCGTTGCCATCCAGGTCCATAGATCTCTCTTCACCACTGAAAGCAATCGTGCCGCTTCCATCAGCATCGCCATCAGCACACAAAACATAGATATTCTCTTCTGGATAGTTATATGTATTAATGAGTGTTACATACATTTCCTGAAGATCTGTATAATAGCGGGTATATAAACTACCCCAGCTAAATCCACCACAAATAAGAACGGCATATTTTGACCCTGTAGCATTTATGTCTGTATCAGATACAGATTTGGTTTTGTTTATGGAACTTCTGGCGATAGTACTGGTAAGTATCGTCCGTTTCATCACTTTGGATTCCGGTAGAATCACCACATTTTCCACAACGGTTTCATATTCGAGCGAAAAATTAGCAGAAACGGCTTCCGGTGGCCATGTCACATTAATGAGTTGGTATTCTCCGGTGACAGCATCCACAAATGCCACTCTTGCAGAATGAGCCCAGTTGGCCCCCGGTTGATCATCAGAGAAAAACATCCAACTGGGGTTTGCCGGAGATGCGTAAAATTTGTTAAAGCATCGGATTTGAGCATCGGGTGGCAACAGATCTTTCGTCATCATGACATTACTTGAGCTGATCTGGTTATTGAATGCTGAAGTTATCGCAATCGTTTTCGCCTCATCCTTTGTAATGGCAAAAATGCTGGCAGTTAAAAACATGACAAACAAAATAGAACTCGTGAACATATTTTGTTTTTTGTGTAACATAATTTTTCCCTTTTAGTGATTGAGTGGTGTTAAAATTGTTAATTCAATTGAACGATTAAGCAATTCGACGACAATGATGTTTGTTGTGTATTCTCCTTTCATGGGCATAAATGTTAGGAAACAAATTCCATTCATAGAAACCTAATTGAATTTCAAGAACACAGAAGCAAATACACCAGCCAGTATACCTGCAGAAGTGTTCTGCGCTCATTTTCTGTTAATTTGCCATTAAATAGAATCACGAACTAATTTTATGATCAATAATTCAAAACGATTGTATACAATAATCACTGAAACACAACACAAACTTGTAGGAAACATAAGAAAATAGTTAGTAACTATTTTGCGAAAGCGAACAAGAATTCGTTTATTGAAGATATAGCTAAATAAAGCCAAAATTTGACGTTTTTTTTAAGTTTTTTTTTGTCTTTCCGCATAAAATCAGTTTGGTTTTTCAAGCAGCAACAATTCTTTCAAGATCACACAGACACAAAGCTTTATCAACTGCGGTTGTTTTCTGTTCCCTCGTAATCTATCTTAATCTTGTTGCGTTTGAGTGCCGTTATCCTGAGCTCAAGTGCATGAAATCAGACTGATAGAAAACCCTTACCTTTGAAATATTCAAAGGCCGCCCATAACGAACAAATAAAAAGCATCGCGGCCCTAATTAATAACAGAAAAACCAGAGAGTATACAAACATATACACTGTAAAAAAGCTGTGTTTTGCGGGTAGACACTGATATATAATAAGAATAGAGTAACTATTCAGGTTGCGAAAACAAATAAACGGTAAAAACCCAAAACCAATCAGAGAGAATCGGAAAGAATACCTAATCAGAATAAATGAGTTCAAAACTGGCGATTGTTCGCTTAGAATTCTTTTTTGACTGTCCATCACACATAAGTACTATGGAAGATTATTTATTGTGTTTTTTCCATTGTATGCCATAGTAGTTACAACTCAGATACCTTAGGAGGCAGGAGATAATGCTAAAACCTTGCATGCTTTTCATCACCTTAACAATTGCCGGAATTCTTCTGTATTCTGATTGTGCAGCTCAATCCGGGAATCAGTCAAAAATTCTTTTTATTTATATGCGGCTGAAAAACGACGTATTGACTTTGGAAAAAACAAAAGTGGTGGACGGAAAACTCAAACAGAACAGAGCAGGAAGCGATGGTGATCTGTACTTTGAAATTACCGAATCTCAAAATACTAAGCTCCTCTCACGTCTGGTCAGAAAACCCGGGAAAATAGCGTTTGATTATATTGGAGATAGCGGTCAACTGCAGGGAGGTATAAGCGAACAGACGGAAGAACTCTTTGTTATTAAAGTACCCTATCAGGAATCGATGAAAAACATCTCTTTTTATTCAACAAAACCTCATACGAACTCTTCTCTGGCAAATGTGCCTTGTGACACGGAAGTAAAAGACGCCCTGATTGCCAGCTTTCCCTTAAATCTCGATACTGAGAGGTGACTTTGAAGCATCCCCATCAACCGTGCACTTCTATCCTGTTAATTTTTTTAGTCGTCAGTGCGCTATTGGCGGAAGGGACATTGCGATTCATTCATGGAGACAGCTCCAATACCGCTCTAATCAATATTGTTATGCTTGCCGAAGCATATCCTGAAAACCGGGAACAAAAGTTTATCGACGATGTAAACAAAATTACTGCAGATGTGCTGATGAGTCCTCCCTACAAACAGTATGCGTGTTTTTTCAATATCTGGAGTATTTTCGTGCCTTCAGCGGATTCCGGTATCGACCACCCTGATAAGGGTATTGAGAAAGACACCTACTTCAATGCAACCTTCAGCACCACCACCCCTCAACTGGTAACCTTTAATAATAGAATGGCAGCATACGACCTGCTTGCCGAGCATGTTCCTGATTATGACATGGTTAGTCTCATTGTCAATGACGTTACTTATGGAGGTTCGGGCGGTGCAATTGCTGTTATAACGTTAGGCGGGAATTCAAAGGAAATCTTTCTTCACGAAACAGGGCATTCATTCACGCTCCTTGGCGATGAATACGAATCTTCTTATACCCTAAAACCAGCCGAAAAGTACAATATCACTGCAAAAACAAACCGTGAAGAGATTCCATGGAGAAGCTGGATCCTTCCGGAAACTCCTGTGCCGACACCGGAAACAACCAGTTATCAGGATATTGTTGGACTTTTTGAAGGTGCAATGTACCAAACCAAAGACTGGTACCGGCCCAAATACTTATGTAAAATGCGCACACTTGGCACACCGTTCTGTGAAGTCTGTACAGAGGCACATGTTGTCCAGTTCTATTCACATATTTCCCCGATTAAAGAGAGTTTTCCGCAAAAGCTGGTTATAAACTACCCTGAAGATACGACCACACTCTCCGTATCCACTTACGATCTCAACCCGAATACTATTACCGTCACCTGGTATCTTGATAACAGAGAGCTGCTTGCAGGAGAAGTACTCTCACTCGATAAGTTCTCTCTGAAATCGGGGAAATATAAAGTCATGGCCCTTGCCAGAGATACCACTCCCCTTGCACGTAACCCACTGGCGAAAGCGATTATGAGTGACAGTGTCTCCTGGGATCTCAATATTGAAAATACCGATATCAAGCAAAACCGTTCACTATTTACAAAAGCTAAAATATCAGTTAAACTCAGGTCTGGCATGGTTACTTTTAATGGTATACCAGAGAACACCCGGCCCTTACAGTTATCAGTGTACACCATGCAGGGGAAATGTATCGTGAACAGAAAATCATTTGAACCGCAGCATCCAAACGTGGGAGTATCCATTCCGGAAACGAAACTGGGTACTGGATTGTACATTATTACTGTAAAAGAATTAACATCGAAATCCCGGCGATACTTCCGGGTATTCGCCAACGTGATACCCTGAACAATAGCAGCCATAAATACAGTTTTTTTCCTCAGAAAGTAACTTCTCAAGGGAATTTTTTCTCCTCTTTTATCGTTTCATCTAAGAGACGGTCTATTGTCGCAAGGTATTTTAATTAGACATGTGCCGAGTAATACTTGAGATTGAATTTCAACCAAATTTTGTTTGACAGAGAAGTAGCTGTAGTTTATTTTATTAGCAACTAATTTTACCAAATTGTTAGATTAAACTTACGCACATTCGAAAGTAACACCGCAAATGTTTTGCCTAGAAACATTTCATAAAAACATTATCAATATTTTAATTATTGATAATGATACCACAACGATTACAACCATACTTGATGCCCTTTGTTCACCACTTGTTCGTGTCGAGGTAGCATACACATTATCAGATGCATATAACAAAATAAAACACAGTCCTATTCAATGGCATTGCTGGATTTTTGATCTTGACCAGGATTATAACAACGATGGGTTTCAACTGATGCGTGATTTCAGACATTACCCATATCTTATTGTTTTATCGGGCAAAAAGGATATGAGATTAGCATTCAAAGCTGCACAGCTCGGTGTTCTTGATATTTTCAACAAGTCACATTGTTTTTCACTTCCTGATTTCATTGATTCGGTATTTAGGATTGCGATCGTAGGGTATTTGCTTCACGGGAAGCGATCCGATTACCTGCAGGTATTCCTGTCACTTAAAGACAACATTTTCACCTCCGCGCCCCAGTGGGCGGATCACTCATGCTTCAGTCTGAGATACCTTGAACGTCTATGCAATATGTATATCGGATTATCTCCTCGGTATGTTCTCCCCTTGTACTATTATCTGTATTCATCTTTCTTTTTATCAGATCCAGATGCCGCATACCACCATTATTTTTGCAATCAACATACCAGCAAAGAGAAAGCATATTTCAAACAATGTAATAATTTTGTAAAAAACAATCTGGAATCAACATATTCTTTTTTAAATCATCAGTTTAAAAATAATGAATTATGTTTTTCACTTTGAAATTTGACACCATAAAGCAGATCCAGCCATTCAACAGTTCCATTTAAAGGAATAGTTCGACCTAAATCATCACTGCCTATAACAGCAATGTTTCTAATACTGCTTTCTTCAACACGTAATATCCGGTACTATCATTTAATGGATTTTAAAATATTTTCAAATCTTGTGTTGCTGATCGGATGGTGACTGATAACTTCACCATCTTTTACTATACAGAAGGTACCAAAAGCACAAGGGGCATTTTGAACTGCATTAATGTCTTTCATGTCAATCAGGTTTACCTTAAGATTCATTTTATTTGCTGTTTTCATAATTGCATCAACATTTTTAACAGAATAAGGACATTGTGCAGAACGGAAAATTGTTAGTCCATCAGAATAATCCTGTGGTGAAATTTTTCTGAAAAAAGGATCTTTGGCTTTTCTATCAAATTTCAGCGCCAACAATTCGAAGTCTGGCTTTGTTTTATCTACGGACTCAAATCTGTTTTTGACAAAAATATCGCGCTTTGCCATAAACGATCCTTTTCTCGTCACCACGGCAACGCCATCCATCTTATTTGCCTCTGCCTCTTTTATACAGTCAAGAAGCAATAAAGACGCATAACCCTTTCCTTTAAATTCATTTCTAAACCCCACAAATATGCAGTGAATGAACATATATCCTTCAGCATTTACCGGCCTGTGAGCATATTTACCAGGAATATATTCTATCATCCCTTGATATCCGCCGATTTTTGAAATAAGCCCCTTAATCCTTAATCCCTTGGGATAATACTCTTTATACCAATCAATTTTTCTTCTCAATTCCAGGTGTTTTTCAATATCTTTATATCCGCATACTCCATACTCAGCGATATTTGAAGGAGTAAAGTCGATGATTTCAATATCCATTTCAGTCCTCCGATTGTTTTTAGTTGTCACTTTACCTGGATTATAGGTTTTTGCATGGTCAGCTCTTGTTGTGTCTTATCACCTGTAGATAAAACATAACAGATAGCAGCCCGGATTACAACTTTTTCCAGTTTTGAAAAGGACAATAATGGTACTTTGGTAAAGAGCTTTCATAATAAATCTTTACAATTTGGAAAAAGAGGATCTTTTACATTCAACCGGTGATGTCAAAAGGAGGTTTTGACAACACTGAGGCCATTGTGCTGTTAAAAAAGAGCTGCCCGAAGAAAATTCAAAACGGTGCCTGAATAAAGCACGAAGTTCGAAACAGGACTAAGAAAAGAAGCAGCCCCAATCAGAAAATTTCTTGCTCGATATAACTAATCGATCCATAAACAGAACGGTTCGTCCTTACCCGTGCGAATCTCCAGATCCAGATAACCACTGTCTGCAAATGGTCTTTGGATAGTTATTTTTTTCCAGTTTTTCTCTATAAAATGCGGGTAACGGGCAATTTTAGATACATTCAGCGTTTTAAAATCCAGATATTGCCACTCATTTCCGTTATAGCGGCTTCTCAAGCTGATCCGGCCCCAACCCTGTATATCGAAAGAAAACCCATGAGGCGAAACTGCGGATACATTAAACCTATGCTTTGCAACACATCCGTTGCCTTTTCTGGCCTCTCCACATATACATAAGCTAAACTTTCCAGCAGATGACTTTGATGTATCTGTATACATCTCCGTTGCCGAATTACACAAAACCCACCCACGCTTTACAGTTTCTGATGAACCAGTAAAAGACTCAACAGGTTCAGTCTGCCCCTTATTAGCAGTTTCCGTTGAATCATACCGGAACGGGCCATTTACAAACAAAGCATAAATCGGCAGATGGTCGGAATATCCCTTTCCGGTATGAATATTTACTCCCTTCTTTCTGAAAATCTGCCATCTGATGGGTCGATTATTAGAAAGCAGCCTGCCATCCCAGTCAAATGTTTGAAAACTGTTATCAATATAAGAGATTCCACTGGAATCGTAGAGTGCTCTGGGAAGCAGAAAGTGGTCCGGAGTCTGGCGGTTACCTTTGTAAAAATAGCTCATCCGTTTTGACTCAAGCAGCTCAAGCCATAGATCATAATGGATTCTCTCAGAAGACTCTAACAGATCGCTTTCTTTGAAATATCGTATTGCAGAATCTGACTGTTTATGAATAGTTCTCAGATGAGAATGCATACCGGCTCTTCCTCTGGTGTCATCAACCCAACTGGTTGAGCTTTTAAAATGATCATCATAGTCGCTGTTAAAATCGCCTATTAATATGTAGTCAGTACCTTCAGGAAGCTCTTTTATCCGTGAAGAAAGCACCTCAGCACTTCTCATCCTCCACGATTCAGGATTCATTTTTGATGGCCAGTGATTAACAAAAACTTTGAGTGTATCAGTGCCAATTAATACATCGGCCTCCAGGATATTTCTGGTTTTTCCCTTTGTAATCGGCACCACAATTCCCCTGCTATTTACAATTTGATAACAGGAGAGCAAAGCCGGACAGGTATTGCTTTTCACCGGGCCTTCAGCAATTGCACTATACTTAAATTTTTGACCCCCGTTTTCCAAGGCAACTTGCAGCTTTTTCAAAGCAGCTCCAGTTTCTATTTCACATAAACCAATCACATCTACTTTCATGGCCAGTATAACAGATGCAATATTTTCCAGTTTTTTTTGCATCATGTCTCGATCCCAATTGGAGATACCCGGCTTATACTGTGCGTATTCCGATCCTGAATAGTTCAGATCAAAGATGTTTTGAACGTTATAAAAAGCGACACTTACCGTATCAGAGAAGCGCTGAGACTCTATTAAATTGCAATTTTCGGTTCTTTTACATTGGAACAGAAGGGAAAAAAGAAGTATAGTGCGAAAAAATCTCATAATTGCTCAACTGTTCTAAGCAGAATAAATATCATCAGATAATATCAACACGATATCCAAACAAAAGAAAATTTAAAATCACAAATCTTTTTAAATCCTAAACAAATCTCAAATCCTAATTCCTAAACAGGGAAAAGTGTTTTCCAAGTAACTAAAGTTTTCAGTAAGTCCTCTTTCCCCTTTCCTGTTCTTATTTCGGTTTTCGAATTTCGAGCTTATTCTGTTATTGGGATTTGTTAAGGCTTTGGGGTCTGAGTTTTGGGATCCCGAAGGCTTATCTGATTGATACAATTCTGATTTTTTTTCCTTTTTTGCTACTTGATATCACAAAAAAAACACAAAAATCGCATACACAATAATTGCAAAGAAAGCAGTCATAATCCCATAAAAGAAAGGGTTACTATGCCAATTCTGTATAAAGATAATGAACTTTGCACTTTTTTTCTGACCAGTTATGGCCATAATCTTTTCGTGAAGATGCAGGGGGATCTGCTGCTCGTCAAAAAAATTGATCTCATGGCATATTGTGCGCACATCCTCTACAAATTCACTGCATTGGCTGCATTCAGCAAGATGAACCCTGAGCTCTTGATCAGCTTTATCCAATGCACAAGTAGTAAGTATCTCTTCGGATGGATGGTAGTTTGCTGTGTAACTCATATTTCCTTCCTTGACAGTTTTTCCCTCAGTTTCCTAAGAGCCCTAAAAGCCCTGACTCTGACCAGATTCTCCGATATCTCCATCATATCTCCGATTTCTCTATAAGTGTAGCCTATTTTCAGATGCAGATACAGAATACTGCGTTCCTTCACGGGTAGTTCAGAAAGTTCATCCCAGGTAAAATGCGCATCCGGATCGGCAGGTGGCTCGTAATACTCATTCTGATAATGGGTTCTGAAACGACTATATCGGGTAACTTTCCTGAAATGGTCGAGAGTTGCGTTTCTGGCAATAGTAAAAAGCCAGCGTTGAAGTTCAGTATCAGTGGATGGTGCTATCGGGCTTTTCCAGATATTTACAAAGACATTCTGCAAAATATCATCAGAAGCAGCACGATTACGGGTTAACCACATAATAAAGCCGTAGAGACGCTGTCCATATTCTTTATAAATTCTTTTGAACTCCGGCTCTGTCACTAAGCACCTCACACTGGAGTTAAACATTAATGAAATCATCTATACGTACAGACGCATTAAATCAAACAAATGTTACACTGAAGATAGTACAATCTGAATCGGGCAATTTTCTTCAGATTCAGGCAATTAATAAATAACGAATAATACCCTCATCATAAGATGTCTGGCTTGATGTCCCCAAATCTCAGGATTCAATTACAACAGTCGTATGTTTCAAGGAAAAACCGATTCTATCACCGAGAGTATTATTTGTTTAGAAATATCTGCTCTGACTACTGAAGTACCCGGAATCGTAGGAAGTACGAATTTGACTTTACCTGATGCCACCTTCTTATCAGAAAACATGTTTTCATATAAAGATTGAGGTTGTGGTTTTTCTGGCAATTTTGGCATTTTCATTCGTGAAATCAACGAATCATACGCCTTAACATCCGAAGCTGTGATCAGCCCAAACCTCTTTGAAGTCTCAACTGCACAGCGAATACCCCAGTAAACCGCTTCTCCATGAAGGATTTCCGAAAACTTGTAATATTTCTCGAGACTGTGTGCAAAGGTGTGGCCCAGATTCAATAATGCACGGTCTCCGGTAGTTTCAAACTGGTCCTGCTCGACCACCTGTGCTTTTATGGCGATACTCCTCTGAATACCTTCCTGTAAAGATGAGGCTTCTCTCCTGAGTACCGCATCATGGTTGGCTGTAATAAAGCTGAACATATCCCGCCCACCAATAAAACCATATTTAAATAACTCAGCATATCCGCACAAAAACTCTCTATCCGACAAGGTTTCAAGGAAAGCGGTATCCGCAAAAACCAGTCTGGGGTGATGAAATGCTCCAATCAGATTTTTCCCTTCACAATGATCTACTGCGGTTTTCCCTCCGACACTTGAATCAACCATGGCCAGCAAGGTAGTTGGGACTTGTATATATCGTACGCCTCTAAGAAATGTTGCGGCAGCAAAGCCTGTGACATCCCCCACGACTCCCCCGCCAAAAGCGATAATCACACTGGACCTTTCCAGTTTTGATTTAAGAAGAAAATCTAAGATGGAACTCCACGTCTGAAGCGTTTTGTATGATTCGCCATCGGGTATAGTAAAGATTACCAGGTCAAGTTGCTCCTTCCAGCTTTTAAGCAGATCTGCATAAAGACTGGCCAGGGTATTATTGGTGATCAGGGCAAACCGACATCCCTTAAATAATTGCTTGACCCGTTGAGGAAATGAGGACATCGTATTCTGTTCAAGTTCAATATTATAGGAATTTTCACCCAGATTTACAGGAATATTCATTTTTCAAAGCCTTTAGTTTATGATGGTAATATCGGCACCAATACTTCTGAAATCATTGACAAATCCAGGATAGGTGACATTAGCAGCTTGCGCTGTTTCTATAATCGTTTCACCATCTGCCATCATCCCGGCAATAGCTAAAGCCATAACCACACGGTGATCATCATGCCCATTTACCACAGCACCTTTTAGTCTGCTTTGCCGTACAACAAGCCCATCAGGCAGCTCTTCAGTGTCAGCCCCCATTTTCTGCAGCTCCTCATGCATTACTGCAATCCGGTCGGTTTCTTTTATGCGTGCCTGAGATACATTTACAAATCTGGTTTCCCCCTGTGCCGCACAAGCCATCACAGAGAGTGCAGGAAGCGCATCGGGCATACTGTTCAAATCTACAACCTGTCCCTTCAAAGGGTTTCCCTTGGATACTGTCACACCGATCTCACTAGTCTTGACTCCGGCTCCCATTACACTGATGACATCAAATACACCTTTATCACCCTGAGTATCGCTGAAATCAAGACCGGTAAGAGTTACACCACATGAAGAGACTGCTGCGCCGACTGCAGCAAACGTTGCAGAAGAAAAATCTGCAGGAACAACAATGTCGAAAGGTTTGTAACATTGACCACCAGGTATTTCGAATTCGGTGAAATCCGGTTTGCATTTGTATTCTATCCCCTGTTTTTTAAGCCACCACAGGGTAAGCCGCACGTATGGAATCTCATGAAGATTGTAGACAGAACAGAGCGTAGACCCATTTCTGATCAAAGGAGCAGTCAGAAGAATGCTGGAAAGGAACTGGGATGAGACTCCGTTGATTCTGGTTTTACCACCAGTAAGGGGTCCCTGGATTGTAAAGGGCAAATCAGAGCCTGATTGCTCAAGATTATAAGTTGCCCCAAGTTCCGAGAGTGCTTCAAGGACAGGTTTAAATGGGCGCGAACGCAAAGAGGTATCTCCATCAAACCGTCTTTTTCGTGGACCTAGTGCAGCAGCCGATGCAAAAAGATTAGTCCCGGTTCCGGAATTACCCAGGTCGAGTAACTCATCTCCCTTATTGAAATCTGTCCCGGTACCGCTTATCTCTACGCCATCTTCAATTATCTTGACTTCAGCTCCCAAACTTTTTGCTGCATTAAGCGCAGACTGTCCATCTCCGGTAAGCAATGGTTTTCGGATAACGGACTTACCCTCAGCCAAAGTAGCTATTAACAGTGCGCGGATAGTGTGAGACTTTGAAGGTGGAATCGGAATAACTCCAGCCAGATCAGATCGACGAATGCTCCATTTCATAAGTGTTACTCCATCGCCTTTAAATTATGCCGGAATCTGTTCTTTTTGAACGTTATCAAGAAGTAGACACCCTGACAATCAGTTCGCATAAAGGAAGGCATACAGTTGGGGCCAGGTCTTTTATTTTATTCCTGAACCGGTTCGGTCCAGGTTATACTAAGTCATCTCAACATCAGTCTTTGTAATTCTGAAATGTCGAATATCTCTTCAGGAACATCTTTGCCGGTCCAGAGTTTAAAGGAAGCCAGACCCTGAAAAAGCAACATACGTAGCCCGTTCTGAACAGCACATCCAACTGCTAGCGCATCCTGCAGAAGTTTAGTTTTCAAGGGATTATAGATGGCATCAAAAACCACCATGTCTTTATGCAGATATTTTCCCGGTATTGGTGAGCTATCTACATCGGGGTGCATTCCGACGCAGGTGCAATTCACCAGAAGTGTACATTGCCGCATCACATCGTCCAGTTCACGCTCTTCAAGTGAACATGCTCCAGCAGAAAATCCGGTACTTTTTGTAACTTCTGAAGCCAGCAAATCGATTCTGGACTTGTTGCGGCCTACGATTGTCAATGATGCCACTTCTTTTTCCATAGCAAGTGCCAGAGATAGAGTCCTTGCAGTTCCTCCGTTACCCAGAATAACTACCTTTTTACTGTTCAGGTCACAGCCCATGGAGTGTAAAGCACGTTTGAAACCCTCATGATCGGTCGTTGTTCCACATAACATGCCATCATCAATATAGAGTGTGTTAACAGTTCCGGTGATTTTAGACAATTCCGAAAGTGAATCACAGTAATTAACTACACGGGTTTTATATGGGATGGTAACATTTGCCCCGGCAAAGCCGCATGCACGCAGAGAAAAAATTACTGAGGAGAGAGCCGGTGATTTAACAGCTATGGGGATATAGACATAAGGAAGCCCCAGTATACGGAAAGCATGATTATGAATCTGAGGAGAGATAGAGTGCGCCACCGGGTTTCCCAATAGACAAACCACCCGTGAACTTCCGCGAATATGTGAATCCATGCTCATAATGTCCCATCACCCAAAAATGGCTTGACCCGGTTTCTTCCACTGTTTTTAGCCCTGTAAAGAGCCACATCCGCCTCCTCTATCATCTCCTGAGGCGCATCTATATCATCACGATATGAAGTCACACCCAATGATGCCGACAATCTTCCGTGGGGAAGAGTCTGTTCATTAACAAAACGATAATCATAAATCGCCTGACGTATGTTCTCTGCTGTCTTTAAAGCCAGATTGAGCGGTTGGGAAGGAAGCAGAATCGAAAATTCCTCTCCCCCATATCGGCAAACCGTATCATCCTGACTGCAAACCGCATGAAGAATTCTTACCACCTCAATCAAAGCGATATCGCCCTGAATATGGCCATTAAGATCATTATAGATTTTAAAGTGATCCAGATCCAACATAATCATCGAAAAGACCTTACCCATTGTGCGGGCCTGAACGAAAAGTCTCCTGAATTCGTCTTCGAAAAAATGTCTGTTGTAGGCCTTAGTCAAATCATCAGTAAGTGCACGACTTGCAGTATCCAGGTACTCATGTGCGCTGATTATTTTAGGGCTAGTCATTTTTTTCTTAATATTAGTATAATAATCAAGAACAGCTACATGGATCCCTACGTTTCTTCCCAGTTTTTCACTTAATATGTATTTGTGCTTGAGAATCTCTTTCCAGTCCCTCTGAGCCTCATCCTCAGGTAAACGTATCTGGATAAGAGCAAAAATAAGATCACGATAGTAAGAGCCCGGCTTTTTGCCGATCGAATCCAGCAAATACTCATCATCCTGGATATGTTCAACTATATCCCCACTAACAAGCTCAATAACTTTATGATCAGTGAGTTTTTTGAAATTATCAATGTCTTCTATATTAAGATTATTGTCTTCCAGCTCACTAAGATGCGTTTCTTCGTTTAAATTGGGGTTTTCCATATTTCATTTCCAGTTCAAAAACATTTTTAAAATCCTATAGAATACGTTCATGAAGCGATATTGTTCTTATAGGATTGCTGTCGCATCCATTAAATGAAAAATAGTTTGTGAAAAAAATAACTTTGCATAAATTTTTGGTAACTATCCTACGCGCTCATTAGAGGCAAACAACTCTACTGTTTTACTACTCACGGGAAGAAAATTTCGATATCCGAAATCCGAAATTTGAAACAGGAAGAAGAAAGGAAGAAAATCCTAAATTGCAATTCTTAAATCCTAAACAAACTCCAAATCACAAAATTCTAAATTCTAAACACAGTAACAAGAGAGTTTCCAAGGTAACTGAAGGTTTATTATTTGGCCTTGTTGCCATTTTTTGTTCTTGTTTCGGAATTTTGTTTTCCGAATTTCGTTCTTATTCTTTATATCAATGAGTTGTGGGATTTATTTGAGATTTCGTAACTACCGGCATAAATAGCTGATATTTATAGAAAATCTTTTTTTCAGGGCTTTTAGCTGATTAATTGTGATTTTTCTTGCATACAAGTAGCACCTGTTTTATTATTACTGTAATGAATAAAGTATTACTTAATCAAATCGGCCGCATGCTTAAGCTATATCGGGAAAAAACTGGCCGCAATCAGGGGGAAATCGCGACTCAGGCAGGTATCTCCGTAAGCATGCTCAGTCAGATCGAGCGTGGAATGGTTTCCCCATCTATAGATACGTTGGTGATGGTTTGTCAGGCACTTGATCTGGACCCTGCAGATTTGTTCAAGAAACTTTCTAATAATCGGCAGGTTAGAATACACCATCATGGTGAGCGGTTAACCATGGCAAATGAAGGGGTCAGGTATGAGCAACTGATGAGCATTTCACGAGGGTTTTATCAGATGGAATTATTTCTTCTGATGATGGATCCTGGACATAAAACTACACTCAGCGGTAAAGGTCACGAGGGTGTGGAGATTGGCTATGTGCTTGAAGGCAGTGCAATCTTGCATATCGACGGAATTGATTATACGCTGTGCAAAGGTGACAGTATGTCTTTCAGTTCACATCTTGTTCACCAGTTGAGTAATCATGGACCAGAAACTTTCAAATCAGTATGGAGCATCTCACCACCACATGTGGATTATTTACATACTGGAGAAAATAGCAGCAAAAGCAACTGACTAACCTTAACGGGCAGTTCAGATATTTAAAACGAAAGGAAATTTATGGGTAAGACTATTACGGAGAAAATCTTCGAGGCTCACCTCAAAGATGAACCATTCGAGGGAACCAAGGTTTTATCTCTCGATGTGGTGATGTGTCACGAGATCACTACTCCTGTTGCCATTGCCGATCTGGTATGGCGGGGGAAAGATCGGGTGTTTGATCCTGAAAAAATCAAAGCAGTGATTGACCATGTCACCCCTGCAAAAGACTCAAAAAGTGCGACTCAGGGCAAAATAATTCGTGAATGGGCATTTCGTAACGGGATAAAGGATTTTTTTGACATAGGATATAACGGCGTGTGCCATGCTCTTTTCCCTGAGAAAGGTTTCATAAGACCTGGTTATACTGTGATTATGGGTGACAGCCACACCTGTACTCACGGTGCATTCGGTGCATTTGCAGCAGGTGTAGGGACAACGGATCTGGAGGTTGGCATTCTCAAGGGAGTATGTGCCTTTCGCCAGCCCAGGACTATACTGGTAAAGCTTGAAGGCAAGCTCTCCAAAGGGGTCTATGCAAAAGATGTAATTCTTGAGGTGATAAGACAGTTGACTGTAAATGGGGCTACCGACCATGTCATAGAATTCAGTGGTGAAGTTGTTGAAATAATGTCCATGGAGGAGCGGATGACTCTCTGTAACATGGCCATTGAGGCAGGAGGAACTTCAGGTTTGTGCATGCCAGATGCCACTACGGTAGATTATCTATGGCCTTTTATCAAGGATGAATTTCAGAACAGAACTGAGGCAGTCAAAGCTTACAGTAAATGGCACTCTGATCCGGACGCAGAATACGCCCGTAAATTAACAATAAATGTTTCAGATCTGGAACCGGTAGCCACTGTGGGGTACAAACCAGATCAGGTAAAGAAGTTAGTGGAACTTGACGGGACTAAAATCAATCAGGTATATATCGGCAGTTGTACCAATGGAAGGCTATCCGATCTTCGCAGTGCAGCAGCAATAGTTAAGGGAACCAGGCTGGCGGCCGGAGTGCGCGGGATTGTGAGCCCTGCAACACCTGAGATTTTCGCTCAGGCGATGCAGGAAGGGTTACTCAGAATTTTCATGGATGCGGGTTACTGTGTTACAAATCCCACGTGCGGAGCCTGTCTGGGTATGTCAAATGGCGTTTTGGCACAAGGTGAAGTGTGCGTATCAACCACAAATCGCAACTTTAATGGTCGAATGGGAAAGGGAGGAATGGTTCATCTTGCCAGTCCTGCAACAGCAGCAGCAAGCGGTATCACAGGCACTCTTACTGATCCACGAAATTTCATGAAATAAAAAGGGCAACAGAAAGGAGAATCATTATGAAAGCATTTGGTGGTCCTGTGCTTTTTCTTGACAGATCAGATATCAATACAGATGAAATAATTCCAGCAAAATATTTGACTGAGGTAAGTAAGGAGGCGCTCAAGCCTTATCTTCTGGAAGATTTAAATTTGGATAGTTTCAAAGCTGATGGAAACTGGCGGGGCAGTGCCAAGGTCATAATCAGCCGGGCTAATTTTGGATGCGGTTCTTCACGTGAACATGCGCCATGGGCACTTGAGGTAAATGATATCACCTGTGTTATCGCGCAATCTTTCGCCAGAATCTTTCGCCAGAACATGTTTAATGGCGGGATGTTGGCAATCGAGATGCCAGAGAAGACAATAAATGAGCTATTCTCATTGTCTGGAAAGGCTGAAGTCACCTGTAATGTAGATGCAGAAGCAAAGAAGCTTCTATTCTGTTGGTCTGGTGGGAAAAAGGAATATTCTTACTCGCTCAGTGAATTCGACGATGCTCTGGTTAAAGCTGGGGGATGGGTTGAATTTGCAGACTCCCGCTACTAAAAGTAGGTCTGGGCTGTGATTCGTGTGGTTTACATGATTGATGTTATGAGATCAAATATGATTGTGACAACATATTATATCAGAGTCCTTCACAATAATCACAGTTCAGAAACTGTCTTGTCTTAGTCCTGCCCAGCTTCTGATCGGAAGAAATTTCCTAACCCGGTACACCACTTGTTAGAAGTTTCTTTTTCTTGAATGATGAGAATTTTTCAGATTTAACCTAATTCTCGATATGTGCAGTGCTTTTGAATAGTTCTGGGATAAAGTAGCTGAAAGCTGGTATGCATTTTGTTGTGTTACCTTATATATGTCTGGTTTGTATCTAATCGAATATTATCCAAAAAAGAATCTATTCAGCATTTCTTTTCTACTCATTTTAATGGCCGTCACAACCTCTTTAGCAGAAAATAGCAGAGAGGGATGGTTTGGCGGGTTTTCTTTTTCATTTCTTCCAAGCCACAACCCCACAGATTTCTCATATTATGAAATTCAGGGTGTTTATCTAAATAATCTGGCCAGTCATAAAGATTTTATCTGTCTCATGGCAGGTTTTGGTGGTGCAATGGGGCTTTTGCAGCATAAAAACGAATATTCATTTCGGGCCATCATTTTATAAAGACATATTTATGCTTGTCCTTACAACCGGTCCGGCACTAATCACCAGATCCCGTTTCAGTAATCAAAACTTTGGTGGTCCACTTTCATTCTTAAGTTCCGTTGGATTAAATATCCATCCATTTTGGAGAATAAGTATAGCATATCGCTTGCAGCACATGTCAATCGTAAATCTTTTTAAAACAAACCATCGATTGAATCTTCATCTTATCGAATTGAATTTCTTCTTGTAAACATTCAGCTATCTGATCAGAAAAAAGTAAAAATTATAAATAATAGCCAAATGAATTAATCGGAATAAAATTCCAAACCACAAATCTTAAATTCTAAACAGTAATGAGATTTTTCAAGGTGACTAAAATTTATCAGCTAGTCCTTGTCCCTGTTTTACTCTTGCTTCCGTTTCTGTTCTTATTGTGGTGGTAGGGGAGTCAGCAGACAGGTGCACAATCAGTAGGCAGGTCACATATCAAGTTTTTCTGACCTGCCATTTTGATGATTAGTCTAGATTATACATGTCGATACTCATAAGTTTTAGGGCTTAAACCTCTGCTTCCAAAACGACTTCCATTTTGACGTTCCAGAGCATAATCCACTTTCAGCACTCTTCCTTCAAATTCAGTGCCATTGAGTTGCTCGACAACTCCATCAGCATTTTCGATTTCTACAAAGCAGAAACCACGGGATCTGCCAGTCATCTGGTCAGTCGGTATTTTAACAGAAAGAACTTCACCGAATTGCGAGAAAAGGTCTTTGACAGACTCTTCGCTACTTGAAAACGCCAGGTTTCCGACATAGATTTTTTTGGACATAAGGACTCCTCAGTCAGTTAAGGTGTTAATGATGCGTATGTAATATTGATAATAGTTATTTCATCCCTGTTTTATAAAACAATATAGTCAAAATAATTCTTCTCAATGACAGGTTAAATGTTTTCCTAATGTTATCTAAATATATACTGCAACGCATTTATTTGCAAATATTACTTTCATTATTAGAAATGATTTAATCCAATAAAATAATCCTTCTTTGTGAATTATTGGATCTACAACTGATCATATCCATAAAAGCTATTTTAAGGAAGTTATATTAATCCTAACAAGCTCTTTGCCCCATCTTCCTCTTGGGTATTTTTCTATATAGATATTTCTCATATTTTCAGCAGTTTTATATTCATGAATCAACAGACTAAGCTTGACTATCCAATACAATGCATCTTCCTCATATTTCCCCTGTGGGTAATTCAGGATATATTGTTTATACAGATCAAGAGCGACGGTCTCTTTGCGCAACTGCTCACGGACAGTACTAGCCAATAAATAACCATAATACTCACTGTTGGAATTGTGAGGATATTTTCTTATGTAGTTTTCCATCCCTGAAACCGCGCGCAGGTATTTTTTCAACATTAATAAAAGATCAATCTCCTCTGAGGCCATGTCATCACTCATACGGCCAACTGGAAACAACTGCTTGTAGTTCTTCACCAGTGAAAGTCTTTTTTCCGGTAATGTTTTCAGATGCTCCTTATGAATAAAGTAACTTTTCACCCACGCATCTTCCCGTTGATTCATTCTGAATGAGTTGCCTTCAATTATCAAATGGAGCATATTTAAGGCTGTTTTGAACTTGAAAACCGAAATATTATGTTGTGCCATTCTAATTAACAGTTTATAAACACTGTCTATGGTTTTGTTATTCTGGAGATTCGCGATGCTTCTAGCAGCATGGGCAAACTCATCATTTTTTAACTGCACTTTCAAAACAAAAAGTAAATCTGTTTCAACATGTGATTTAAATGTCGCAGTATCTTTACCGCGATGGTAAGTACTTGGCGATTCTTTAACATAATTTTTCCGTATTTTCTGTTCAGCAGACAAAAAGAGTTCAGGGTTCCATATTATTCGCTTTTCTATTTTATTTTTTTCAAATACCTGACTAATGTCCGATTCAACCAGACAATTTGTTCTTTCTGAAATATCTTTCCTGTCTTTACTGGACCAGCTCCAACCCTCCTCTACAATTAAATTTGTTCCAAAGTGATCCTGCACACGAACCTTACCCTGATATACATGTAAAACAGAACCATTGATCGAATCATTGTAAATAGAAAAAAATGTACCTATTTGAGTAAAAATGGCTTGACTGGTTTTTATGATTACAGTATCTTTTCCGTTTCCGTTAATATTAACCGACAACAATCCTTCATTAAGGGAGATCGCAGTCTTTACCGAGTCAGCCTGATCCACCTTTATGCTTGACCTTTCAAACATCAAAACTCTCGCCCTGATGCCTGCTGCAAGAAGCACCTGTGTGTTATGATTTGTGGTAATCTTTTCTTTTAATTTTTTTAATGATTCAGGGTTTGGATTCAAATCTCCTGTTGCCGAAAGAACATTAATTAACCAATGTTGATGCTTTTCGATTGGACCTGATTGTACTGTAACATTGTGTTTGTTAAAATTGAGGTGCAAATAAATAAAAAGAGGAATACTGCACATAAGAATTAGCGCCGCAATTGCATACACACGAATTTTACGAAGTTGAAAAAAAGAAGATTTTTTTTCCTGAAACTGCAGCTCTCTTGCACGCATGATGATTTGCTCTTTTGCAATGGCAACATCGCTTTTATCAAGTTCTATGCGGGAAAATCCCTTTTTCAGTATTGTATTTATCTGACGCTCACTCTTTTGCATAATCTTCCAATACAAGTTGTGCTATCAGTTTGTACATTTTTTTTTCTGCTCTTTTTATTTTTCTTCTGACTGTATATTCAGGTATTTTTTCGATTTCAGCAATCTCATGTATTTTCAGCTCTGCGATATGAGATAAAATGAGAATAACACGGTCATCAGCATCGATTTTTTTTAATGCTTCATTTACACATCTAATTGATTCGGTGTCCTCATTACAAAGCCAGTGTTCCCCATCCCCATACCAGAAATCCACTTTCCCTCCGGTAACAGCCTTCAATTCACTGCTATTTTTCCTATATAATGAACGGCAGCCATTTGAAGCAACCCGACAAAGCCAATGAACAAAAGGCTGTTTCCCCGGTTTGATCTTTTCATGATCCAAATATATTTTGAGAAAAACCTCCTGAGCATTATCCCTGGCAAGCTGCATATCAGAAAAAAACCTGTAACCGATATTAACCACCAGTTCATAATGCCGCCTGACCAGTTCAGAAAAACAGAACTCTTTTTCGGTATTTAAATTCTGCACCAGCTCCCAGTCTTCCAGAACTCTTATGCATCCAGACTTTTCAACTGTATCTTTTCGCATATATTAACAAGAACTTGCTCTTCTGAATTATCTAAAAAGTTTCTGTTCAATACGCCTCGAACAGTTACTACCATATAACGTTTCTGAACAATAAGATGAACACTTTTTTTCCAGTAATTTTAAAACGGTCCCCTTTTAATGATAGCACCTACTGAGGCTCTATCTGAGATTTTCTTAATTCCGATTCTACGTTCAGATAATTCTTTTCTATTGTTTTGATATTATTACTCCGACAATAAAAGATGCTTAGAGAACAGATATTTTTCCTTAATAAAATCAGCACCTTTTTGAATAAATTTAGTTACCGTAGTAATAGTTCTTATTTATATCTGATTAGATTTTGTCTTGGATTTTTTTTCCGATTAAATAGCTGAGTAGTTACAAATGATGTTTTACTTATTCAGGCTCATAAACACAACGGCATCCCAAATCCTCTTTACGCAATGTGGGATCTGAAGAGAAACGATAGGTAACAGTAAGCTCTTCCAGATAGTTTTTAAAGCTTCCACCCCGAAAACTTTTTCGCAACCCGAACTCAGGAGATTGTGAAGATTTATCATCTGCATTATTTGAGTACCAGTCATTGCACCATTCACTCACATTTCCAGCCATATCAAATAAACCATAAAAAGAGATCCCACTGGCATAATTACCAACAGGTGCACTATATCTTGCTCCATCACTAGCATAACCGGAATCATCAGAACCAATATATCCCACCACAAAATTAGCTCTATAATAAATAGGAGGTTTTTGGTCCTGATATGGATCACTTCCCCAGGGATATAACCGCTTATCGTTTCCCCTTGCTGCCTTTTCCCATTGTGCCTCAGATGGTAATCGTCCACCAGCCCATCTGCAAAATGCATCAGCATCACTCCAATTAATCCAAACTATGGGATGAAATCTCCATGTAGAATCCAGAGAAAAACCATTTTCTGTCTGGTGAATTCCGATATTTTTTAGGCCAGTATGATACCTGTCTGCATCACCACTGCTGTTAAGAAATGAAACATATCTCTCCATAGTAACTTCATAGCGGTCGATCAGGAAAGCTGCAAGGTTCACTTCTCGCTGAGGTCCTTCGTTCATAGGAACCCCAACCCCATGCCGCCCCATTATGAAGCTTCCCCCAGGGATATATACAAGATCTTGTTCAATTGTCACTCTGTTCACGCCAGAAACGATATTGCTTATTGATTGCTTGTTTAAATTGTCCACTGTAGTTACATAATAATAGTACCGGGATGCAGCTTCATCTATGGTTGTATCCAACCAGTTGGTATCAGTTCTGTTGTAGATGGAAATCACAGGATCGAAATTGACGGAATCTGTACTTCGATGAATTGTATAACAGAGAAAATCGGAATTATTGTTTTTCTCCCAGACAATATGCAGATTAATAAAAAAGTCAGCCTGTATTGCGATTATCCGGGATGGAGCTGGAGGCATATTAGCCATAGTGATTCGCAATTCATTACCTGTACTGATCTGACCACTTTTAGAAACCACATCTAACGAGTACAAGTATATATCATTTTCTTTTACATCATAATCAACATAAAAAGTATCTTTTTGGTCAAAAAACTGGGCAATGGAGTCATTTCTTTTTGAATAAACATCATGCCTTATTAATCTGTAAAAAGAAAACCTTTCAGCATCGCTTGAAAACCAGACCAGTTGCACTCGATCAGAATCGCTAAAAGTACCACTAGTATCCCATTGCACAGGTACAGGATTTCGATTTTCCAAAAAAACAGTTGTGTCTCTACCTTCTCTGGATAGAGAAAGAAAGAAAGGTTGATGTAACCGATGAGTGGTTGAATTAATACCTATAACCTGAACGATTAGTTTGTTTTGGGCAATATTTTCATTTATCCTGATGAAAGCATTGCCGTTGCTATCAACTTCTATGGATTCTGTTGTTTGTTGATAGCTGTAGATCAAACTGGCATCACCAATTTTTTCATTGGTGAATTTATCCATAAGGCAAACAGCACAACTAAACTCCGGCATTATAAAATTTGGGTTAGCCGGATCGTAGGGATTGTCTCGTGGAAGACATCCGAATAAAAAAAAGCTTACTGCAAAAATTATTGCTGCCGGATATTTTCTAATAATCATCATACACTGCTTTTATAGAATCATTTTAAAAAACATACCACAAATTGTTACACCGGCAGTAGTCCATAAAGAATTTCTGGCGATATTCCAACTAACCGCCCTATGGTATAGGTTATTGAAGTCAGAAGGAGGCTTTGCTGTTCGATACTCTTTCATAGAACGATCCTGAAAATAATGGCAGCCAAAACCAGCTCCTGCACACAGTAGTGATATGGTTAAAAACCTTATTACAGTCTGCCTGTCTTTAATATAAGTGGAATCACTTTTTTCCAGAACAATATCATATTGATAAGTGTTTCCGCTTATAAAGCTCACAGGTATTTTTATTGGAGAAAACGGTCTCTTTGCTAATTCCAGGCTGAAGGTACCAGGCTGAACCATTCCTTCAAACGGAGTGAAACCGATCTCTTTGTTATCAAGAAGTACAGTTGCAGCTCCCGGAGTAGTAGATATTATCAACTGTACCATCGTTGTTCGCTGTAACCACATGAGAAGTTTGGATCCCAGTATGTCTGCGATTTCTTCAGTTTTTTCATCTCCGTTTATCATCAGGCTAATGTGAGATGTTGACACCTGTGCCATATCAAATATCTTTAACTTGATACTTAAGCCATATTCAGAAGTATCAATACTGCCACAAAGAATGAACCGAGCACCCTGATTACGTGCCCTGATTATTGAAGATTCATCTGGAACAGAGTCGATAAAAAGCATAGTATCCAGAATCGTTTCTGGGAAAAGAAAATGATTCTCAAGAGTTCTGTTAAGCACGATATTGAGCTGATCATATTCTTTTTTCACAGTATTATTGTTTATTTCCCCAAGAACCACAACGAGCTCTTTATTTGGCTGTCCATAAGCGGATATTATAACAAAAAGAAATATAGCAATAAAATAGCTACGCACTTTTTTAAACCGGAAAAGATCAATCATTTCTGATCCAAAGCTGAACACAATTTAAGAAATGTTATTTTCAGGCTTAAATATAGTGTACTTCTTATCTGCAAGCAATTAAAGAGTTTTTTGGAATACTTGATTTCTCTATCAACAAGTGATGTTATTCACTGCTGTGCTTGTCTATTGCATTTTCCCATTCTTTTTATGACATGCTAAGACTGTATTTTTTTTTAAAATTTCTGGCGAGTCGTAGAGTTTCAGTAGAAACTACATACAACAAAAGAATATGCCTGCCCTTCTATAATATGCAAGGGCAGGCATATTTTTATTCACAGGGGTATTTTGTGTAATAAACATTTACAATCACTTCAATTTCAACTGACGTTTTGCAGTACCTGCCTTTTGATCATACTGAATTACCACATTTGGAGAAAAACGGTTAATAGTTAAATTATTATTTTTAATTATTCTGCCTCGAATATCGACCAGAACCAATTTGCTGTTTCTAATATTAGAACTTTTAAATTTTTCTGAGGAAGTAATTTTGTTGTTTCTATTAACACTAGTTATGTACTCGAGAGACTTAGACGGAAGCTTGAGGGAAAATTCAGAGATGCATCTCACCCACTCAAAATTCCCCGAGGAATCTGGAGTCATTTCGCTACTTGTAAGCACATCCCATTTTGTCCAATAAACATCTGATTTGAAGCTGTCAGCAAAAGCAGCCGCAATCTCATTCCGCTCTACTTTGCTTATTTGAACTATCCCTGCAAGGTTCAACCACTCAAGTTCCTTTTTTATACAGGAGTCAGCTTTAAAGCTATTAATATTTAAACCTGAACTGTCAATGATAAAATTAATTCCAGCAGATGCTACTTCAATTAATACAAAATCATTATAGTGGCTCCTGTAGGAATAAGCATTATTCGAATTAGTCATTATGATATTAGTATCGTTTGTACTTCCTCTGAAGTAGTTAATGCCTTCATCACCGATAGTTTCAAATAACGAAAGGTCTACCGTGTAATCCAAATCAAATTTAAAGATCACACTGAACACATAATCAGGATTTCTACATGCATAAATCATTGAAAAAGAAGCGATCATTAACAATGCAGCAATTACTTTTTTAATCATAGCTCCTCCCTAAATGGCTAAAATACGTTTCTTTCATTTCTATCATCATAACGTGCCCGAAAATAGAAATGAACACTTTTTTTCTTCTCAGGTTTTAAGCTAAGCGTACTTTATAAGCTATGCAGCAGATTTAGAGTAACTGGTTATCTTCATTTACTCAGATAACCAGATTTTTAATAAAAGTGTTACGAGAGTCCAGAATACCCTGGAAAACAGCCAAAAAATATTTTTTAACTGCAGGACATCTAAACCAGTCAAAAGTGCATTTATTACGGAGTTGTTCCCCACAATAAATAATTATTAATATAACCAGCTATTTTCGGCCAATCCTGATAATTGGTTAAAGCCCCGAAAGAGAAATCATTAGACTGGTCATAAATGGCCCAGTTTAATTTGTTAAAGCAAGTATGGCATTCAATAATTTCTCCAGCCCTTAAAACACCTGCATCTGAATCGAACGATATGTTTAATGTGCGGTTATTATTTGTAGATTCTATTGCTGTATTTATTTTTGAAGTAACATTTATTCCTGAGGGAAGAATTCCCGACCAATAGACCTGTGCTACTTCGCCCTGAGAAGATCCCTCGTAGGTGTAAAAATATTTAGCAGTCACAGAGGACAGATCGATATCAGTTGATCCTGTATTAAATATTTTAAAATTCACCGAAACTGAATTTGTCACTGTTGAAGGAGTATAAGTCTTGAACTGAATTTTTATGTTCCCTTGGGGTGTTTGATCTGGTGGTAAAACATCAATAGAGGGGTCTCCAAAAATATGCCAGGTTAGAAATGTAGTCTCACCAGAGGTTCCGTATTTGTCGATCATGGCAATAGAACTGTTGTAGCATAAAGCACCAAAGGTAGCATTCTGTTCATTGACCAACAATCTGTTGAATTCATCCTGTGCTTCCATAGGAGGCATGAAGTATTGTTGTACACTTGAACCATAAATTCCAATTGCACCTGTAGGATTATTGGTAAGACTGTTCTTGGCTCTCAGCCATGATTCACAAAAGCATGTCCTGTCAGTAAAATTGCCAACCAGACATGCTACAGAAAATATAAAGGGTAATTTACTATCATTATAAAGAGCGTTTACATCATTAATTGAGAAACCAGAAGTACCCCATTTATTATCGTTTCCATGCCCGATATAGTTTATAAGAGAAACTCCATTATTGATTCTGGATAAAACCATATCGGCAGTTGGGTCGTTCGCATCATCACCACCACCTCGTGATCCTTCGTAGAGTTCGTCCACGTTAGTGTAATGCCAATTCAACAGTCCAGCTCTGATATTTCTTATATGTTCCCAGTCATATTCCTCATCATCACCTTTACCGCTTGAAGAGGCGATACCAATTGCGTTGTGAAATGTCGGATTTTCTTTATTGTAATTTATTGATCGCTGCACCATGGTGATTACTTGATCGTCGGTTTCGGCTGAAAACCTTCCAATAATTATATCTGGGTAGTTATCAGATCCTCTAACCAGCGAATATGAGGGATCAGATCCACCTCCAGTAACCATAAATGTTGGTACCTGAGCATTATCTCCTACCAGTAGCACGAAAGTTAAAGAGTTATTGCTATTATAATAATCCTGAATGAAATTTTTTACATCGGTTGCTGTTGTCCCAACACTATCCATACTCACAAGTGCTGTATTCAGTCCTATTGAGTTTTTGTGCAATACAAATGGCTGCATCTCATCGATAAAGTCATCATGCGCAATCACAAGCATTTTCCCAGCGTCTGCAACCGGTCTCTGATTGTTTGTCTGCTGGTCGAAATTAAGAAAATGGTTTCGGAGAATGGGTTCAAAAAAACGATTGTTTTCATAACTTAGGTTTTCGTGTGAATTAACACCAGTGTATTTAATCTCAATGATTAATTTTGTATACACTTTCAATGAGGCTGAAATTGGATTATAACTGAAGGGGAAAATATTAATCCTTACGCCACGAAAATCTCTGATAAGATAAGGTTCACCAATCTCAAGCAGATTTTCAGGGAAAAATTTGTTTTCCTGATAAATCTGGCCAAAAACATACTCCACACTCTCCGGATCAACATCTCTCATTAAAATCCCTTTAGATGGAGCAACTTTCATAGCGTAAGATTCATAATTCTGTTCTACTACATTATAGGAAATACCTTTATCATGAGGTATGGTTATACTTCGGGATATTTTGGGAAGTTCTGGATTCCCTTTTTCCTGAATCAAAGATCCAATAGGCAGCCCCAATAAATTATATTCTTCTCCGTTTATGCTTATAGTCTTTCGGTGAAAGGTACCAAGCTGTATTTCTATTATACAACCGCTATCAGTAGATGAAAGTACTCTGATTTGATTCACATTTTGGCTTGCTTTTATAGTTTCGTAACTGGCAGAAACAGATCTGTTCAAAAAAACGGTTAACAAAAATGCTGCCATACTAAGTGTTATTAAACTTGTACCACTGATTTGATGGGATCTCATTGCAAATTTCCTTTGTTAGATCATTTAGATTAAAAAATAGTACATTCATTACCCGCTTCGGTAAGTGGGTAAGACACCTCACATACACGCCTCCTCCTTCCAAAAACTACAGAACAAAACTCTATGTCTGAATTGCAAAATAATACATTCTTTATATTCCTGCTCATAATTGACTATTTTTGTCAACAGAATATTTATCTTTTACTTAATTCGGAGGATTAATTGACGATAAGATGTATGTCCATCTCGAGAATTGGGTTCCAAAAAAGCATGAATATCTAAAAAGTGATGTAAATAAGCTTCCGAAAATCTCAGGATTATAAGGCGGAGAAGCAGATCACGTCAAAGAAAGCGGTATACTTTAAACGGTAACTTTGCACCGGATACAATACGCTTAATGAACGGAATATCATTCTTTAGATGTGTAATACAATACATTTTTGCAACTATGTACCGTTTTACACATATCGAGACATAAAATATTTGCATACAACCTCATTGAACTGGTATGAGAATTGCGTATATGCTTAAGAAGTCAGATTTATTTAATTTCCATTTTCAGGGAGGACAGTGTGATAAAGCTAGGAATCATTATTGGGAGCACCAGACCGGGGCGGGTCGGTGAAAAAGTTGGGAAATGGATCTACGAACAGGCAATAAAACGCAACGACGCTCAATTCGAAATCATTGACATAATGGATTACAATCTACCGCTTCTGGACGAACCAGTTCCGGCAGCATCCGGTCAATATACAAAAGAGCACACCAAAACCTGGGCTGCTAAAATCGCATCCATGGATGGATTTATCTTTGTTACTGGCGAGTATAATCATTCAACCACCGGAGCTTTGAAAAATGCTATAGATTACCTTTATGCCGAATGGAACAATAAGTCTGCTGGGTTTGTAAGCTACGGCTCTAATGGTGGTGTAAGAGCCGTCGAACATCTTCGTCAAATTATAGCAAACCTGCAGATTGCAGATGTACAAGCACAAGTACAGCTTTCTCTTTTTACAGATTTTGAAAATTTCACTGAATTCAAGCCTGCAACAATGCATGAAAAATATCTTCAAACCCTCTTTGACCAGGTCATATCCTGGGGAGAAGCACTTAAACCTTTGCACGCTTAAGGGGATATTCCCCTTAAGTGCGTTTTTCCCCAAACATCTCAAATTTTTCATCTATAATTTCTATCCTTGTTTATATTATTGTCATTCTTATTAATACTCTCAGACCATTATTTTTCAGTACTTTTCAAATTTTAAAGCTATAATTCCTTTCAAAAAACCGGGAGAAGAAATGAACCGCCCTCTTTTAAAAAACCTAATTTCAGTGATTTTCATTACTACATCATTTATATGCCTTTTGCCTGCGCAACCCTTAGCCATTACCGTTACAATCGATCCAGAGATTAAGTATCAAACATTTGAAGGATGGGGAACAAGTTTATGCTGGTGGGCAGTTTTGGCTGGAAAGTGGAGTGAAACCAACAGAAATAAATTAATCGATGCAATCGTTAACCCTGATACTGGCTTGGGGTATAATTGTTTTCGTTATAACATTGGTGGTGAAGACAACCCCTCACATAGTCATTTGTCTGAACCAAGAGCAGTCCCGGGTTTCAAAAAAAGCGAAACCGCAGAATATGACTGGTCCGCAGATCAGTATCAACGTAATATTCTTCTTGGAATCGCTTCTCGTGGAGAGAACCTTACATTTGAAGCATTCTCCAATTCTCCTCCCTGGTGGATGACTATAAGCGGTTGTGTCACAGGAAACACCAATGGTGCTGACAATCTTATGCCAACCTATTTTACCGCATTTGCCGATTATTTAGCCACAGTTGTAAAGCACTATAAAGATAACTGGAAAATCACTTTTAGAACTGTTGCCCCCTTCAACGAACCCTCTTCAGGATATTGGAAAATCAATGGAGGACAGGAAGGCTGTGGATTTAAAAATAGCCAATCCAGAATGATTAAAGAATTGGGTAAACAATTGATTGCCAAAAACCTTTTTAACCAAACCAAAGTAAGCGCTGCAGATGAAACATCCTTGGATCAAACGGTTAACACATTTAAAGCTTATGATGACAGCACATTCTTCTACCTTTCACAGATAAATTCACACTCCTATGGTGGATGGCAATCAAGAAAAGCAGTTGATTCTCTGGCTAAAACTCATAAAAAAATATTATGGCAGTCAGAATCTGGCCCCTTAGGCAAAGGTAATGACAATAGTGATATCACTATGTGGATGTCACATGTTATTATACAAGATCTAAGACTAATGAAACCTAATGCATGGCTCGACTGGCAGGTATGTGATCCGGTGGCTGACTGGATGAGCATAGAGATGAACCATACTAACCAGAGCTTCAAATATACCAAGAGATTCTATATGCATGCCGCATTCAGCAGATTCATAAGACCAGGCTCTCAGATAATCTACAGCAGTGATACCAATTCTGTTGCAGCAGTGGTTCCTTCCACTGGAAATCTGGTAATTGTGCTAAGAAATAATGCAAAAACTAGCACCCGCTATAACATCGACCTGTCCAGACTCGCCACACTGGGAACCAAAGCTCTGATCCATCAATTCTCTCTTCCCGGAAGCCTTTCCAGATTAAACGATATTACCATCAGTGAAAACAAACTCTCATTCAGTGCCCCAGCGCAAACTATCACCACCTGTGTTGTCCCAGAATTAACAACTATCATTGATAAATTTCAATGCAAAAAGCATAAAGCAAAACTCACTTCTCCTGCTTTTTTCAACAACACTCTCAGGTTTCAGGCGACCCCAGGAATTGATCTTCAAATAAGCATTTTTAACAGCACAGGAAGACTGTTATCAAACTTTAAACATAAGGCCAGCAGTTTTTCTGAGAATATCAACCTGAACCGCTATGCAATGGCAAATGGAATGTATCTGGTAAGAATCGAACAGAACAGATCACATATTATGCATAATATATTGATTTCCAAATAGACTTTGCCCACACTCAGATTCAAAGCTAACCGCATATATGGCGGTGTCCCAAATATGCAAAAACCTTATTAAAATCAGTAAATGTACTTCTGTAAAATGCAAATATTGTCTATTTTGGTGCAGCCGTTAAAAAAAATAGAATTTCCGGTCGATTTACAGAATAAATCGACCGGAATTCCAATAAAACAGGACTAAAAGAGGGGTCTGTTTTAATTTTCAATATTCGTTAATAACCGAATTTCTTAAAACATCAGTAACATTTAAAAATCGATCCTGAAAAAATCAGATATCCATCTTGACCAGATACTATTAAATGACATTTTACAAACTGTCGCTCAACTTATAATAATAAGATATAAGAAAATGAGGAAAAGATAAATGTAAAAGGATTAATATTTTTACATCTATGATATATTAATATATCAATTGGCCGGAACACTGCGCATAAAAAAAGAATAACATCTATCAGCATAAAGGCGAAGTGCCTCTGCAATACAACTCAACTGTAATTTTAACTACACACGTCCATTCCGGTATGTAATTGTTTATTGGTTCTACCTAACCGGAGAACATGACAACCCAGGGGCTGTTTTGGCCATCCAGGCTCAAAATATGAAGCACTTTCAAAGAGTATAAGTTCCTGATGCCACATCGCCTCCCCGACCAGTCCAGTTTGTATGAAACACCTGGTCTGCAGAAGCATCTATTCGCTTATATGTATGTGCACCAAAATAGTCTCGCATCGCCTGTAATAGGTTTGCCGGAAGCATTTCGGATCGATATCCATCTAAAAATGCCAATGCAGAACTGAAAGAGGACATGGGAACCCCCAACTCGACAGCAATCATGACCACTTTTCTCCAGGAAGCCTGACAATCACCAATCAGTTTTCTAAAATAATCATCCAGAAGCAGATTTGAAAGCTCCTGATTATTCTCGAAAGCGCTCTTTATCTTATCTAGAAAAGCACTTCTAATGATACAGCCGTTTCTCCACATTAGAGCAATGTTACCATAATCAAGACTCCAGCCGTATTCTCTGGCTGCTTCACGCAGACACATAAAGCCCTGTGTATAAGAGATAATTTTGGAAGCAAGCAGGGCTTTACGAATATCTTCAACAAAAGCAGCTTTATCGCCATTAAACATGACACTCGGACCGTTTATTAGCTTTGAAGCTTTAACCCGTTCCTCTTTTAAAGCTGAAAGACTGCGGGCATAAACCGATTCAGAAATCAAAGTTACCGGAATACCAAGATCCAGAGAATTAACAATGAACCATTTGCCAGTTCCCTTTTGTCCCGCCTTATCTAAAATTTTCTCGACCAGTGGTTCTCCATCTGTATCTTTATAGGCCAGAATATCTCTGGTGATTTCTATAAGATAACTATCCAGTTCTGTTTTGTTCCATTCTGCAAATATCTGATGCATCTGGTCGGCAGATAGTCCCAGTCCCTGCTTCATTAGATGATAAGCCTCACATATAATCTGAATGTCGCCATACTCTATAGCATTGTGTGTCATTTTTACATAATGCCCTGCTCCATCGGAACCCACCCAATCACAGCACGGGACGCCATCCGTTGTTTTGGCAGCGATTGATTTGAAGATATCCTTTACCAGTGGCCACGCCTTTTCACTTCCTCCCGGCATGATGGAAGGTCCTCTTCTGGCACCCTCTTCTCCACCGGAAACGCCGGTTCCTATATATAAAAGTCCCTTTTCTTCAAGGTATTTTGTGCGTCTAATGGTATCGATAAAGTGAGAATTTCCACCATCGATTATGCAATCACCTGGAGAAAGATGTGGCAGCAGTTTCTGGATTTCAGCATCGACCGGCTCTCCCGCTTTCACCATGAGCATCACCTTACGGGGAGTTTTCAGGAGTCCTGCCACCTCCTCCATTGAATGCGCCCCGATGACATTGGTTCCTTTAGCAGCATTGTTGAGAAAATCATCGACTTTGGATACTGTACGATTAAAGGCAACTACCACGTAACCGTGATCATTCATGTTAAGAATGAGGTTCTGGCCCATTACGGCGAGGCCGATCACTGCTATGTCAGCCTTTTGCTTCATAAGATATTTCCCCCATCTATGTTTTTTGGTGAAGTCCCCTGAAATGATTGTGATAGAGGCTATGAATATTCCCGACATATAATTATATCAAAAAGCTCAATGTGTTATGAGATTCTCTTTCCCCTTAATAACCTCATCCATAAAAACCAAATTCCTTAATACACTTATATTCTGAGAGCTAACCCCCAGAGCCATCCAGCCCTTTTTTTCCCATTTCAGGCAGTTATGTTCAGACCTTGATTGAGGTCCGAAACCGGGTTATTACTTCCTTCTTTGTTACCCTTCAATTGACGGTACATACGGTAGGTGCAATCTTTGTTAGAACAACGGCCGCAAAAATAAGGTTCTCTTTTTACAGATGATCCGATACCTATGATTCCACTGGTCGATTTTCTTGGTATCATCAATGCAGTTTCAGTCAACTCTATTCCACAGCAACCTGAAGAAAAAAACGAAAATAACAGATGCTGTTCAGAAACGGACCAACCGCAATATCCGGGACTGAACCGGTTGGTAACAGACAAACCTCTCACTGCATTCTTCTGCTCAATATGATTATGAAGAATATTTGTTGCTTTCTCTATTGCCGCCGAAGCAATTGTATCCACAAAATGAGCCTTGACCTCATCACCCTCAGAGCACAGTTGGCTGGCCCAGCCCTCCATCTGCGCTCCGATAGTACAGATAAATATGGCCAGCTTTTCTGCATTTTTTAATTGGAAAGCAACAATATTATTCAAATCAAACAGAATATTATTGATCAATAGACCATGATTCTTATGAGCAGACACATCAACGACTCTGTAAGCTGCCCTAATGTCGCAAAGCCCACAATACCGCTCTATAATCTCATCAATCTGTTCGCTGAAAAATTCAGGTATCGAACTTTGAGCATAGCCAAGTTCCTGGAAGATCTGTTCTCTGTCAATATCAAGCGATAAAGGATTTATCACGATCTCGCAAATCCCTTCAACTGACTCAGTTACTGAGATAACTGTGCTCATATCAACACTGTTCTATTGCCTGAACAAGTGCACGGATATGTTGCGGTGTAGTACCACAACAACCGCCAATGATATTTGCTCCGGCTTTGACTAATAGGGAAACTTTTCCTGCCATCATTTCTGGTGTTTCTGGAAATACCGTTTCCCCACCCTCAAAAACCGGTCTTCCTGCATTAGCATGAACAAGAACCGGTGTTTCAGAATCAGCCTCCCTAATTTCACGCACGATATCAACCATCCCATCAATTCCATTACCGCAATTGGCACCTATAATCGAAGCACCAGCCAAAGTCAGAGCTCTGGCCATATCCGAAGGTGTCACTCCCATCATGGTGCGATATTCGCCATTAACCGTTTTTTCGAAGGTAAAAGTGCATGCAACTTCGCACTCTGTATTTTCCCTGGCTGCACGAACCGCCAGACAAGCTTCATCCAATGCGGACATGGTCTCCACGCAAATAACATCTGCTCCACCACGCGCCAAAGCTTTAGCCTGTATACAGAACCCTTTGAAAAGAGTCTCTTCGGGGACATCTCCCATCATGATGATTACACCGGTAGGTCCTATGGAACCAAGGACAAAATGATCTGATCCAGCAGCTTCTCTAGAGATGGAGGCTGCCGCTTCGTTTAATTGAGCACACTGATCCTCTAAACCAAAATGCCCCAGCTTCGTTGGACTGCCACCGAAGCTATTGGTAAGAATAATGTCAGCACCGGCATCGATATAACTTTTGGCAATAGCCAGAACATCTTCACGATGAGTTTTGTTCCAGCTCTCAGGGCATTCCCCAATCTGCAAGCCCCGTTGCTGAAGCATAGTCCCCCATGCTCCATCTGAAACCAGTACTTTTGTTTTTTTCAGTTCCTGAAGTAATGAATTCATTAAATCGTTCCTATTGAATTGAGCCAGACAACTGCATTCTGAGGATCGCAGGCATAACCATCAGCTCCTATTTCCACAGCTATTTTCTCTGTCAATGGAGCGCCGCCAACGATTATACGAACATCTGAATAACTGGCCTTTATCTGTTTAATTGTATTTGCCATATTAGCCATTGTAGTGGTTAATAGCGCACTGAGTCCAACAACACATCCGGGATTCTCTCCGATCTTCTGAAGAAATCTGTCAGACTTCACATCCACCCCCAGATCAATCACTTCCCAGCCATTGCCTTGAATGATCATTGAAACCACGTTCTTACCTATATCATGAAGATCCCCGGCAACAGTTCCCAGAATAAACCTTCCTTTTGGTTTAACTGATCCGGACTTGAAAAAAGGTTTTAGATTAGCCATTACCGCTTGCATAGCCTTAGCTGCCATAAGAAGCTCTGGTATAAAGATTTCATTTCTGCCAAACTTCTCCCCAATTCGCTGCATTCCATCATTGCATGCCAGCAGAACCTCATCGGGTTCAATCCCTGATCTGATCGCCTCTTTAGCATACTCATCAGCTCCGTCAAGTCCCTTCATCTCAGCAGGGAACGGAGATACCTTATTAACTTTTCCAAACTCTACACACTGGCCGATTTTTTTGACTAACTCATTCATTTTTAAAACCTCTTTTTGAGTTACTGGGATATGTAAAGAGAATACAAGGATTACGTTTTCTAAATTCAACCTTCACAGCAATCTATCTTTGATTAAAATAAATGATTTAACTCCCAAAAGAACAACTCCGATTTTTAATTAGTTTAAATAATTAAATTCTATTCAAGCATCAATTATTGATCAGTCCAAAGCTACCCCATAATAAGTAGCCCTCTCCTCTACCCACTACCCTCTCAAAAAAGCTCCACGAGAAGCTAACAAAATGCATAATCTGCATTTCAATTCCTATAATCCGTAAAATAACCGGTCAACTTGATTGCCAAATTATTAAAATCTCTTCCTCATCAGAGCCGTAGACTTTTAAGCAGAACCAATGCATAAAGAACAGCAATCAATCACCGATGCTTCCAGCGCTTCTTCGTTCCACCCCATATTTGGCTGCCATAGGCTACCTATTCTATTATAAGAGCATATTAATCATTGGGCAACTCCATATTAATTATCGGGCAACCCAGATTTAACGTCGGGCAACTCAGATTTGATGTCGGGCAACTCAGATTTGCCGCCGGGCCCCCGGATCACTTCCCAAAAGCTATAAAAGACATTCTGTTACTATAAAAAGGTCTTCTGTTGGCGGAAAAAGTTACTCCGTTGGCAGAAAAAAGCTTCTATCAGGGTGATCCAGGAAAATAAGAACGTTCTCAAGAGGATTGTCTGAGGGATCTAAAGAGAATGGAGTGGCCAGGGCTACACGAAATCAACTCTCACCATATCCAATGAATGAGAGTGAACAAAGCTGAACAAGAGCAAAAAGAGTTTGAAGTACTACAGATGAATAAAATCGATTTTATTTATCTGTTTATTAAAAGTGCAAGATAATTTTTTCTAGAAAGTACCCGCATGTATCTGGCAAGATCAATAAATATTTATCACTCCTTTATGCCAGGCTAATCCCTTATTCCAAACCGATACACTGTAAGCTGACTGTAATTCTCTCCAGGGTATAATCTGGTCGAAGGGAAATGGTTCTGATTAGGAGAATCAGGGAAATGCTGTGTTTCCCAGCAAAACCCGAAATGTTTTTTGTATTGGATACCATTTTTGCCATTTATTGATCCATCAAGAAAATTGGCAGAATAAAACTGCATGCCAGGTTCGGTTGTGAATGCTTCCAGAGTTCTGCCGCTTTGAGGCTCATAGGCGAGGCCGGCAAATGACAGCTCATTTTCATTGGACTTATTGAGTACAAAATTATGATCGTACCCTCCAGCTTTCTCAATGTCATCGATTATCTTTTTTGCTTTTCTAAAATCAAAGGCAGTTCCACTAACCTCGGGTAACTTTCCAGTCGGAATGGCTTCACTATCCACTTCGGTAAACTTATCAGCATTGATTGTAACTATATGATCCAGAACAGTCTCTTTACAGCCATTCAGGTTGAAATAGGTATGATTGGTGAGATTAACCACTGTTGGGGCATCGGTCTCAGCAGTGTAGGTGATTTTCAATTCATTAAGATCATTTATAGCGTATACCACCTTCACCAACAGGTTTCCCGGAAACCCTTCTTCTCCATCCTTACTCAGATAAGTGAGTTTAACCCCTACTTCTTCACTGTTTTTAAAAGGTATTGCATGCCATACAACTGTGTGAAATCCCTTTGAACCGCCATGAAGCGAATTGGCTCCGTTATTGATTGGAAGTACATATTTTCTGCCCTCAAGAGAGAATAAACCTTTAGAGATACGATTGGCATAACGCCCGCATACAGCACCAAAATATGGGTGCTCATTCATGTATTGTTGCAGATTATCGAATCCTAATGCTATATCAGCCAATGCACCATGTTTATCAGGACATAGAATCGAAGTTACAGTTGCACCGTAATTGGATATTTTCACAGATAAGTCACGGTTATTCTCCAGAGTGAAAAGTGTAACCGATTCGCCCTGAGCGGTTTTCCCAAAATGGCTGCTGGTTATTTTCATCTTCCATTTCCCTTATTATTCAAAAATTTATGATTATAATAATTTTTTACGATCAACCAAATTGCATTAATATGATTTAAAATAAATATTGCCCGATTCTTTAAGAACCAATATTTGTTCCAACCCTACTGTACAAATCTCAATACATTTAAAGTCTCTACAAAATTTTCCAAGGGACAGACTTTTTTATCTCTTCATAATTTTAAGCACCTGTTCACCTGGCACAATAGATGGTTTTCCCGAATTGGTTGAGTGTTATGGATTGTAGAATACATATTATTTGCTCTTTTCCAAGAAAAGAGAACTTATTGCGAAAAGAAATAACATTGGGGAGCTTAACGGAGTTTTAACGGCATTTTTTATTATACTCATCAACAATCAAAGGCACATCATTTTTTTGATATTGTTTTTGTTCGATTTTTATTACCAGTTCAGGGCATTCTGATAAATAGTTGGCCATGTCTTTTCCGAAAGAAACCGGATTCATAGTCCTGAAAAGCGGCTCATTATCTTTCTGTAAAACGTAACACTGAGTTTCGTATGTATAACCACCACTCATGGTATTGGTTGAATGGTTGTATCCAGGAGCAGAAGACTTAGACTCATAGTACTTGAACAGTTTCAATTTCCCATCTTTTATTAACCTTAAAAAGATACCATTTCTGGATAAAAACGATCCCAAACCAAGATTGTTTGCCCTGGACAGCATTCTGATTGTATCCTCGGAACTTATAATAACCACTTCTGAAGCATGTTCCGGTTTAAGGTAGTGTGTGTTATTCAGGGAATCGTAGAACCTGATTTTTTCCTGGATCCTGTCGATTTTAGCCTCTTGCCTGAAGAGACTAACCGCCACGTTAAATTTCACATATACGGTATCACCATCTTTATTGATATAAAATCCAGGATTTTTTTTTGCTTGTGAATTTGTACTAAGAAGAAAAACTAATGTTAAAAGAGAGAGGTGTTTTATCATAGATATCAGATCCTCCGCCAGGAGGAAAAACTCTATCCACCTATAATTAAACGGTTATCTGGGTAATATTTAATATAGAAAGAAACAACTGTATAATACAGTTGTTTCTTTCATAAGAAGGTTTTCTAGAAACGATATTGAATCTTAAATTGATAGTACCATTCGCTAGGCTTGGTCAGGTTATCACGGAAGACCTGATCAACCGCTCTCATTGACCACAACTGCAGATGATCACTTGCAAACTGGACAATAAGTGATATATCGGAAATATCTTTTTTAGCATAGACAGACCATTTCCAGTCATCATCTTCCCATTCTTCAGGAAGATAGTTTGCAGCCTGAAACTCAGGGAATGGTTTATTTGAATTAACAGGACGCTCGATACTATTTGGATACTTCCAACCAAACCACTCTGCTTCCACTGCCAGAATATCAAGTATCTTAAAAGTAGGAATTTTTAAACCGAATGCGATTGGAGCACGCTCTTTAATTTTGTTGTAGAAATTATCATAATTTTCGATACCCAGAACATTACCTTCCAGCCACAGCTTCAGATCTTCGTTACCGAAAATAGCAGGATATTCTTCCCCGAAGATGATCTTTTTCAAATCGAGGTTGAGACATCCCATAGCTTTGACACCAGCATATGTGAGCTTTTCTTTTTTACCAGTTAAAGGATCCTCAATTTCGGCATCATAAGGAGAAGTCAGGTTTACATTCACAGACAAAAACCGCTCAAATTGAACTCCTGCTTTTACAGTTATGCCTCTGAAAGGCTCAGATCCCAAAATTGTGGTAAAAGAAAAGTCTCCCAATGGAAATTGATGCAAACTTGTTGTATACAAGATATCAGCAAAAATCTTTCTGTCAAAGGCAGAAATGTAGAGATCTGCACCAGCCAGGCGGCTCAAAGGAAAATCAAATTCATTAGGCATAATTGCACTAGGATAGCTGTAGCTTTTAAAAAGCGTATTACCCAGATTGGTTACATCTTCGTTATACTTGAAGTGGAAATAACCTGCAGTGAGGTTAAGTTTAATTATTTCGGAGTTAAGGATCTTTAAATCACCACGGGCCTGATCAATGTAAGCATAAGGAGCAAAGAACTGTGATTCAAGAAAGGTACTTCCCATTTTAAAAGAACTGCGATACTGCATTTCCATGGCAGTAGTGAAGCTCAACCAGTCATTTACTTTCTTGAATATCCCAATATTGGCATAGATTTTCTGTAACCAGTAATTATTGATATCGTTTTCATAAGCGTAAGTACCACTCTTAACATGTCCGCCCTGGTATGCAGCATAACCAGTCAGCTTTATTTTATTATCATCTGCTTGATCTGCCCAGGCCACAAAAACGCAAGCAATCAATATTAAAGAAATCTTTTTCATTGTTATAATCCTTTTATGTTAAAGTTACAGACATAGCCATCCTCAAGGACAGCATGTCGTATTTACTTTTTTTATTTTGTAATGACCATCGATGATGTTGAAATACATTTCCCATCGTGCATCAGGCGGACATAATAAAATCCGGTGCTCAAATTGTCAATGGTTTGAGAGAAGTTTCCTGAATTCCTCATTCCAATATCAAAATTTTTAACCTGAATCCCATTAGCCAGATAAACCGCCAGTCTTACTTTTCCTTTCTTCTCAACAGAATAATCAATAACATGTCTGTTATTCAAAGATCTCACAGAAAGGAGATTGGAAAATCTATCATTTCTTAAATGACGGATTGCCACATCCTGATCGATTCCGATTTGCAGGTCATTAACTGAATTTATGACCACAGGATTGTTCAGATCGATCTTGATAGCCGCGTCAAGACCCTTTCCGTAATAAGAAACTTTATGTGGCACAGACCTTCCACCCAGAACCACTTTTACAGCATGTTCTTTTTCGCTTGGGTTTTTAAGCCTGATTTCCTTGACCATCATATCTTGCTGGAAAGTGATACTCATTTTCTGTGTCTGGCCCTTTCCGGTTTCCTGATAATTAAGGTTACCCCAGTTTCCCGGAGAAATCAGAGGTGCGTCAGTCAGTTTGCCGTTGCTTTCCGAAGGAAGCATGGGTCGAATCCACATGCGCTGGTTGTGTTTGTCCATACAGAATCCGGAAATAAGCAGATATGATCTCCATACAACCGGAGCAGTCATATATGAGTGCATCCCAGGAGATGCGTCCAGATCCTGCCAGAAATAGTAGTTTGCATTTCTTTTACAATGCCACTCCCAGTCACTATAGTGCACCATCAATCCTTCATCTACTTTGCCTATAGCAATACCGAAATCGCCAAAATGATTAATGGTATAAAAATGCCACGGAAGCAGATCTCTTCCCTTATTGGATCTATCCCAGTAACGTGTGAATGCATCGTTTGCTTCCTCATCACTCATAATCACAGGAAGACCCAGATGGCGCGAGAAGTTATAAACCCCAAGCTCTCCCTCTACGCTTGCTGCATATTCGCGTTTAGAGGAATATAGACTTGAAAACTGCTCTTTACCTCTGGCAAATATTTCATCCCACTTTTTTGCTTCTTCTGTTTCACCTCTGGCACGGCACATCTCTGCAAGTGCAGAATAGGCTACCAGTGCAAGTGATCCATTATATTCATTTGTAGCGCCTTCCCTGTCATAGGAACCAAGACAGTTATGAGGAAGAACATAGTTGTTGGAATCATAAGGAGCTGGTGGTGCCAGATATACCTTATCAATACAACGGATGGCCTGTCTGAGTATCTGGCCTGCTGTATTGTTGGCATAAGTCCACAAACTATCCAGCCATACCATATCGCCGGTTGCCAGAAACAGCTCGTAGATATTAATGATAAAAAGCGAATTAAGATCAGACCAGTTTTCTGTTTTACTCCACCAGTAGTCTCTATGGTAATGCTCGTGCCAACCACACAGAGCATTGACTTTGTCAGATCCACTCTTAGGACCATTAAAATCGTGATGAATCTGTCCTAACTCCAGAGCATCACCCTGACGCTGGGTAGTACCCCAGTAAAGCATCTGTCTCCACTGCCCCTCTGGCCAGTTGTAAGAGGATGCAATCTGTGAATGCCCCTGCTGGTCAATAGTACCCATGATGTAATATTTACCTTCACGCCATGCAAAGCGACCATCTCTGGCATACTGGCTGTTATGGGTAAGAGGATAAAGATTATTGAGTAAACGATCTTTGTACCATTCCGGCAGTTCTTTAACACCCATTATGCTGTTGGCAAAATGTGATGCACCATCACGGATCCTGACAAATTCAGTTAATCCATATTTAACCGCATCTATCGAATTATTTATATAATTCATGTAGTAAAAACCTTCGTCTACTACTTTTCCGTCCCAATCCTTATCTACAAACTCCTGATGCCATCCAACCACAAAACGGATTCTTCCGGTTTGCGAAGCTTCTAAATTCAGCTTAACCGCAACGATTCCACCGTTGGGACCGGTAAGTTTTCCGGAGCTCAGAAACTGGTCCATAGAATTACCAGTGGTGATTTCAGCGGTAGCCATGTCACTTGCACCTGCAAATGCACTGTTATCAGAGTTACGTTCAGTTCTATTAAAGAAAACCCCATTGACACCGTCGATCTTTATGGGATTAGTTCCCGCCAGACCATTAATTTTAAAGGCAATTGCTGCTTCTGCAGCTTTGGCATTGCCATTTTTCACAGCGAATTCGAAAAACGCAAGCGGCATTACAGAACTTTTTTCATCACCACTTACATAAGGCCCGAAAGCAAGCAGATCAACTTCGATGTTATTCACTATGTCATAATCGACATTGTATATAGGAATAATCGCATCTTCTCTGGGTGATTTCATGTTAGTCATAGTCCTAACATTTCCATCAACCTTGGTATACAGGTTAAATGATGCATCAAATTTGGTTTCGTGATACCAGTGTTGCCCACTAAGGCGGTACCCCTTGACAAAAATGTTTTTTGCAGCATTATAAACTATGTATGAGGCTCCTAAGCCACCAAGGGGAGTACCCGTTGTCCCAGCAGCAGCAAAAAGCTCTGGAGATGCCAGAGACAGTATTACTGTCGTTGCAGATATGAGTTTTAGGATGTGTTTCATTTATTCTCCCTCAAACGTTTAAATCTTTGGGGTTGCCTTCTCATTTAGAAAAGGCAACCTCTTCAGCTACACTTTTTACGCATACATCCGGTCAAAAGCCCTTTGGGCATCAACCAATGCTGTACGCATCAAATCTTCCGCTTTTGCGGTTTCACGATTTTCCAAGAAATTCAACAGTGCCTTTTCATCCAGTTTCTGAGCAGCCTGATCGCAAGCCTCCCAGGAAAGAATACTGCGAATTACCCGGTCGATCGCCTGAGTTTCGTTATCGTATGCACGTGGCTGCATATCATGACCCTTCCAGCGACCAAAACCCGCTGCACGAATAAGACCGGCAATTGCGATATTCATTCCATTAACACGGGTTCCATGATCAATATCGTATTTGCCAGGTCCACCAAGGATAATTCCGTCGTTGTAGCCCTGGCTATTAAGATGCATGTGCACCAGCATGTTATTGTCTATCTCTTCTACTGTGTCGTTTATCAGATCAAGACCGATCATCTCTGTGTGGCCGAACTCCTTGTTCACTCCTTTTTTGGCCCGGGTAATCCCAAACTCCTCTTCAAGCTTGCGCCAGAAAACAATCGCACTGGCCACTGTGGGAAGAAGCATTGCAGGATGCCCTTCATTTGGTTTTGGCTCGATAGCCATGAAAAGTTGCCCACCAGCTTTCTCTTCATATTTGCAAAGATCTGCAACACTGTTTTTAAGATTCTGATACATGGTGCGAACACCAACTGTAGCCAGATCATAACCGTAAGAGCCATTCCAAAGCACAAGTGTAGGTACAACATCCTTGTGCCAGGCTTTTTTCAGTGGACCATAGGCCAGATCTACAGTTTTGGTCCCAAGCTCTTTTGCAACTTTCACTTCGTTTTTATCTGGAGATGCAATTCCTCCATACGCAAAATGGGAATGAGCTCCCGGGGTAATCATCGCCAGAGCGATCTTTGAGTCCACCAGAGCATCAGCGAATTCACTGGCAAAACTCTCGTCGATTTCAGTGTTGTAGTGAACTTCATAACCAAGCTCTACGTTTTCCGGAAGCCGTGGCATGATTTTTTCTTTAATGATCTGGATTGAACCGATTGTATCCAGACCCTTCTTATTCCATTTTTCACGGATATTATCAGGAACAAATCCACCCTTACCTGGGTTGAAGGTCCATCGACACACACTGTGCAGTGATTTTTGTTGAGACATGGCTAAAGCGCTCCTTATCTAAAAGATATGTTCAAAAAAAGACTTGCTTGCTTCAGGAAACAGACTGTAATGTTTTTTTATCTGAAAACACAGATTCTTCTTTTTGCAGCCCAATCTGGTTTTGAAGAATTGAGAGCCAGTGTGCATAAGCATCACTATAGATAGCACTGGTTTTCATGTCGGGTTCAATTCTTTTGACCACTGAAAGATTTGCGAATGCATCATCAAGACCCTTGTATATCCCGGCACCTACTCCTGCACCTCTGGCTGCACCCTGCGCACCATCGGTATTGTAAAGTTCAACCTCATTGCCGGCAACAGTAGCAAAAACCTCTGCAAAGAGCCTGCTCTTGAACATGTTTGCATTACCCGCCCGAATAACACTGTTTTTGACTCCCATCGAACGCATAATGTCGATACCGTTCATCAGGGCGAAAACAATTCCTTCCTGTGCGGCACGAAGCAGATGCGCGCGGCTGTGACGGGTAAGGTCAAGACCGTGCATCGATGCATTAATGGATAGATTACCCAGGGTCCGCTCGGCCCCATTTCCAAATGGCAGAATCCTGAGCCCATCACTGCAGGCCGGTGCAATCTCTGCCTCACTGTCCATCTGGCTATAGGATATAGGATCTGTACTCCAGCTTCCCAACATAGTCCTTAACCATCGGTTGAGAATACCGGTACCATTTACACAAAGTAAAATACCGAGGCGGGGAGCGCTCCCGGTATTATTGACATGAAGGAAGGTGTTTACCCTGCCCTCATTATCATAAGAAGCTTGATCAGTAACTCCATAAACCACTCCGGATGTTCCGGCTGTGGCTGCAATCTCTCCAGGATTTAACACATTTAAAGATAAGGCATTATTGGGTTGATCACCAGCACGGTAAGAAACAGGTATTCCTTTTTTGAGCCCCAAAAGCGATGCCGCCTCTTCGGTTAATGATCCCTGTATACCAAAAGTAGGAACAAGTGGTGGTACAAGTGCAGAATCGATCCCATAATAATCCATCAGGAAATCTGCACGTTTACCTTCTTTAAAATCCCACAATATCCCTTCAGAAAGTCCTGATGCTGTTGTAGAAGGGGAACCGGTCAGTTTCAGAGCTATGTAATCCCCTGGAAGCATAAAAAGATGAACATTACGGAAAATTTCTTTCTGATTATCTGCAACCCATTTCAATTTTGATGCGGTGAAGTTTCCCGGAGGATTAAGAAGATGACTCATACACTGCTTTTCACCCAGATCCTCAAGTGCCTGACGACCTACCCCCACTGCTCTGCTGTCACACCATATAATTGAAGGAGCAAGTGGCTGATAATTTTTGTCCAACATGACAAGGCCATGCATCTGATAGGAAATTCCTATCGCCTTAATATCATGGAAATCGATCTGAGCACTGGCCCGCAACTGCCTTGTAGCATTCTGTATATGTACCCACCAGGTGTCAGGATGCTGCTCTGCCCAACCTGGCTTCTGAGCAATTATCTCCAATTCACTTGTATCGGGTGAAGTAGCTGAAGCAACAACGTATCCGGTGGAAATCTCCAGCACTGTGGCTTTAACCGATGAACTACCGATGTCATAACCTAACAAATATCCATCAACACTCATGGCAGTAACTCCAATCGCAGATGTATTTATAATTTCTCAAATATATGAGTATGATTACACTTTTCCAACGTAATTCAAAATAAAACATTATTTTTTCTCATAAACCCTAAATCATTAATTAAATTTAATAGGATGATATAAAATTATATCAATTTTATCATTTGTTATTGGTAATTTTAATATGGAAAAACATAAGCCCGGCCTAAAAAGAGCATGTGATTATATAGCTGCATTAAAGAAGGAAGACAAAAACTCTTTGCCCCCGATCCGGTCCTTGGCAAAGGCAGCCGGAGTATCTTTTGTTACTATGTGGAAAGCTCTTAAATATCTTGAGGAGAATGGTTTTGTTATTTCAGATTTCAAGGGCAGTAAACGGTTCAGTAGAACAGAAACCAAATCTATCTCTCAGAAACCTCAGCCACAGCTCTTAAATGAATGCACACCAGCCTCTTCACGACACCATGTGACTGAAAAATTGTATAAAGATATTGTTACCGGAAGTTTTGCAGGAAGCGAAAAGTTACCCACATATAAAGAACTGCAGCTACAGTATAATGTTTCCTTTGCCACACTCAAAAAATCACTTACATCATTGTCAGAACAGAAAATAATCGAACCATGTACCAATGGCTACCAGATTCCATCTCTGACTGGTAATACCGGGCATGCTCGGATAGCAGCAATCGGTTGCGGATTAGAGGATGGAAAAATCTGGATGGATTATCAGGATAAGAATTATTTCCGGGTTCTGGAGTCCGAATGCATCAGGATGAATATTCAATTAGACTTGATTGTCTACTACCGGGATCTGGGGAGATTGCGTTTTGTCCATACATCCTCTGGTAAAGAGTGTGATCTTAATGACCGGACAATTCTTGGATACATATTGATAGTAGCAAACCTGGATAACACTCCGGAAGAGGTTCTGGAACGGCTTGCAGGACTGAAAAGAAATGTTGCAGTGCTTGATGTGGTAGGCGGGTGGAGAATTCCGCGCTGTGCCAGAGATAATTCACTTATTCAGTTTTTTACTGCAACCGCATCGGTACTCCCTGCCCAAAGAGTGGCTCAATATCTTCTTGGAAAAGGACATCGTAAAGTAGCTTTTTTCTCGCCCTTTCATCGGGCGCTATGGTCTCAGCAACGCCTCAATACTATCAGTGAAATGTTTGCCAGAGCAGAAATTGTGAATGGTGTAGTTCCATTCGTATATGAAAAATACGCATATCAATGGGATTACCTGAAAAATCACCTCCATCAGGATGAGCTGCTCTCTTTTGTTAACCATTATAATCAGTGGAGAAGCAAAACTCCCAATACTCCCCTGAAAAAATTCAACCATATAGGCTACAGCATGTTCAAATATATTACCCAGTGGAACTGCGCCAGTGGAGAAGTTTACGAAAAAATGCAACCGCTCTTTGATAAAGCCCTCCTGGATGAATCGATTACCGTATGGGTGATGGCAAATGATTTTGCTGCAACCATAGCAATTGATTATTTAAAGGAACGCAACATCCAGGTACCCGATGATCTCTCAATGATTTCATTTGACAACACCCTCGATGCTATGGAGTATCAGTTGACTTCCTATGACTTTAACAACCATGGCATCATCACCCTGATTCTCAGATCCATTCTCGCTCCCCATACGGTTAAACCAAGACGCAAGGGAGTGTGTATTGAGATTGACGGAACACTGGTAATCAGACGTTCATGCTGATAACAACTCTCAAGTATTAAAAAGCAGTTGTTATAAGTTATTAAAAAAGCTAATTTGTATAATCTTGGGAAAGAATGGGAATCCGGGGGCCAGTGCAACACGTTGACCATCATATCCAGATTTACCCCCATAACGACCTCTTTTTTTTTTCGGAGTCTTTTTACAGGAGTGTTTTATGAGTGTTAAAATTTTTCTTGATGAGAGTGAAATACCTCGTCAATGGTATAACATTGCCGCTGATTTGAAAACCAAACCACCACTTGGTCCCGATGGAAAGCCCCTCAGCCCCCAAAATCTTGCTGCGGTTTTCCCTATGAATCTTATCGAGCAGGAAGTAAGCACTCAACGCTGGATAGATATTCCCGAAGATATTATCGAAATGTTATACCGGTGGAGACCAGCGCCGCTTAAAAGAGCCGTTTATCTGGAAAAAGCACTTGGTACCCCGGCAAAAATATTCTATAAAGATGAAAGTGTGTCTCCTGCGGGAAGCCATAAACCAAATACTGCAATTCCCCAGGCCTGGTACAATAAGCAGTTTGGAACAGAAATGCTTACTACTGAGACCGGCGCTGGACAATGGGGAAGCGCACTGGCTTTTGCCTGCTCTCTGATAGGTTTGAAATGTAAAGTATTTATGGTAAAAATAAGTTTCGAACAGAAACCTTTTCGCAAAACCATGATGGAGACCTGGGGAGGGGAATGTGTTGCCAGTCCAAGCACCGAAACCGCTTTTGGCAGAAAGATCCTGGAAAAAGACCCCTCCTGCCCTGGAAGTCTGGGAATAGCGATAAGCGAAGCAGTCGAAGCAGCGGTTGCCGATACCACCGGAAAAACCAAGTATACTCTGGGAAGCGTTTTGAATCATGTAATGCTTCACCAGACAATTATTGGCCTGGAAGCAAAAAAGCAGTTGGCCAAAGCTGGTTTTAATAAGCCCGATGTGGTAATCGGGTGTGTAGGCGGAGGAAGCAATTTTGCCGGTATCTCCTTTCCATTTGCTCACGATGTGATAAACGGTGAAAAAATCACCATAATCCCGGTTGAACCTGCATCTTGTCCCACCCTCACCAGGGGAATTTTTACTTATGATTTTGGAGACAGTGCCGGCTTAACCCCTCTTTTACCCATGCACACCCTGGGGCATAACTTCCTTCCTGAACCAATCCATGCAGGCGGCCTGCGTTATCATGGAATGTCACCCCTAATCAGTCAGTGTGTGCTTGATGGTTTGATGCAGCCGAGGGCTATAGGCCAGCTTGAATGTTATCGCGCAGCTATTAAGTGGGCAACTACCGAAGGTGGAATAATTGCTCCTGAGTCGAGCCATGCGGTTGCCGCAACCATTCAGGAAGCGCTAAAGGCAAAAGAGGAAGGAAAAGAGAAAGTCATCCTCATGTGCCTTAGCGGTCATGGCCACATGGACCTTCTGGGCTACGAGAAATTTCTCAGTGGTAAGCTTGAGGACCACTCCCTGGCGCAGGAAGAGATTGAGAAAGCTAAAAAAGAATTGGAAGGTTTGCCACAAATTGGCTGATCTAAGTTAAATCCGACGGTCCCTTTTCCCACTTATCCGAAAAGGGGCCGTATCTTATTCACTGTTTAGAATATTAAAATGAATAAGCACGAAATTCAAAACTGAAATCCGAAATAAGAACAGGACAGGAAATGGCAACAAGGCCAAATTGAAAAACCTTCAGCTACTTTTAAAACTCTATTACTGTTTAGAATTTAAAGTTTTGTGATTTGGAATTTTCTTCATAGTTCGACATCGGTTCTCTGCCAACTACTTCCTCAGTCAGCCCTGAGCACAGCTTTTTAGGTTTAATTTTTCCTACACAACAGCTATATTATTCTCTTACGAAGAAGGAGCAAATGATGGCTGAGAAAAGTAAGATAAAAACTGCTATTACCCCCACTCGCACAGAGGATTATCCGGAGTGGTACCAACAGGTCATTAAAGCGGCTGATCTGGCAGAAAATTCGCCAGTACGCGGCTGCATGGTCATTAAACCTTGGGGCTATAGTCTCTGGGAGAATATTCAACGGGTTCTGGATAAGAAGTTTAAACAAACAGGGCACAAAAACGCTTACTTTCCACTCTTTATCCCTAAAAGTTTCCTTGAAAAAGAAGCAGAGCATGTTGAAGGATTTGCCAAAGAGTGTGCGGTAGTAACTCATCATCGACTGGAGACTGGCCCCGAAGGCAAGCTTATCCCTGCTGGAGAACTTGAGGAACCCCTTATCGTTCGTCCCACTTCAGAGACAATTATCGGTGCCATGTTCTCTAAGTGGACCCAATCCTACCGGGATCTTCCACTGCTGATAAACCAATGGGCTAATGTAGTCAGATGGGAGATGCGCACCAGGATGTTTCTGCGTACTGCAGAATTTTTATGGCAGGAAGGCCACACAGCTCACTCCACCATTGAGGAAGCGAAGATTGAGACGATGAAAATGCTTGATGTTTACGCGGATTTTGCTGAAAACTATATGGCAATGCCGGTATTCAAAGGTGAGAAAACTGAGGGTGAGCGCTTTCCGGGAGCTGTTTCCACCTATTGTATTGAAGCGATGATGCAGGACCGGAAGGCTCTTCAGGCTGGTACATCACACTTTCTAGGACAGAACTTCTCAAAAGCATCCAATATCCGCTTTCTGGATCCTAATGGAAAAGAGGAGTTCGCCTGGACCACTTCCTGGGGGGTTTCAACTAGACTTATTGGTGGAATGATCATGACCCATGGCGATGACGATGGACTCATTGTGCCGCCAAGACTCGCTCCGGCTCATATTGTGATATTGCCAATCATTCATAATGATTCTTCTGCAGCACCGGTGATCGAATACTGTGAAAAACTAGCCAGAGAATTGAATGATCTGAAATATTGTGACACTGAAGTGGTGGCTGAATTAGATAAAAGAGAAGGACGTGGCGGAGAGAAGGTATGGTCCTGGATCAAAAAGGGAGTGCCTCTTTATCTGGAAATTGGTCCGCGTGATGTGAGTGCAGACTCGGTTTTTGTGGGTAGAAGGGATAAAAGCCGCAAAGAAAGGTACTCCCAGAAGAGAACCGAATTTTTAGCTTCTGTTCCATCACTTCTGGACGATATCCAAAACAGCCTTCTTGAAAAGGCAAGGGCATTCAGAGACAGTAACATCCGAAAACTCGATTCAAAAGATGAGTTTTACTCTTTTTTCACCCCAGTCAATAAGGAGAAACCTGAGATACACGGGGGATTTGCCCTGTGTCACTGGAATGGTTCTTCTGAGGTGGAACGCAAAGTTAAAGAGGATCTCAATGTCACAATCCGTTGTATTCCTTTGGAGGGACCGCAAGAGCATGGAAAATGCATCATTACAGGTGAACCATCCAATAAGAGAGTGTTGTTTGCAAAAGCGTATTAAACGTCTTGTCATTTTCCGATTTAGTCCATTCAGCAGGTAATTATGATTAAAAAGTCCATAAATATTTTTTTAATTGCATATATCATGATTACCTTTGCTGAGCAGGTATCCGCTCAGACAAATCCAGTTTCAGTTGTCTTAAGTAGTGGCAGTAGTCTTGTCTGCAACTTTCTGGGAGGGAAAAAAAAGCAGAGGGACTCGTTGATTTCAGCAGTGGAAAATAACTGGAATGCAGCGAAGCAGCTCATCGAAACAGATAACTATACAGATGCCTCCAATAAACTGGAAAATATCCTTACAGAAATTGATATCTACAAAACATATTGCAGCAAGAATAAAAAAACAGAGCGTGTATTCAAAGACGCTGTAGATCTGCTCCTTTCCAATTGCAGATCCCTTGAATCCCTTGTGCCTCAGATTGATAAGATTAAAATGTGGTCAGATTCCATCCCGGACGATAGTGATGAGCTGGTTATAAGTGACCGGCATCAATTGCTTACCATACAAAAACGATGCAAAGATGCTATCAATGAACTAATCAGATCCAATCCAGAGAAAAGAGGAGCAATACGCTTTGGTTTCCGCAAATCAATTATCAAACTGAACCTTCTGGACAGTCTTTTAAAAGATGTTTATGACCAGGAAAAAGCGGAATTTTCTCTTAAATGCAAGTTTTTCCACAACAGGGCTGTAGAATCCAATGATACTGCACAGATCCGTCAGTTTGTGGATGACTGTGATTATTATCAGGTAGATAAGGAATGGTGCACCAGAGCAAGGATGATTCTGACGGGAATGGATACTCAGACTGTAAAAGCAGGTGAAGTGGTTGGCATAAAGAAGCTCAGTGACACTGAAATAATGAAGATTCAATATAAGCAGGCAATGTTGTCCGGAAGAATCGATCTTCTGGAAAGCTATATATCAAAATATAACAGGAAAAAAATCAGAAAATCAGAATCAAAAATTGATAGTGTTCGAATCATGCTTGGAAAAATTAAAAAAGATATCGCTTCCCAGACAGCTTATGATAAATCGCACCCGCTTTTAGCCAATGCTGACCTGACTAATCTGGATATTTCAATTAAAGGTTTGTCAAAGAATACACAGGATATTTTCAAAGATGCAATTGAGGAAAATCGTGAACAATTAAAAAATGTTCGCGGAATCCGTTTTCCTGCATCAATGCAGCTTGACTATTCCGGCTCACACCCCATGTTCTACGTGAATGCATATATTAATTGTAATATAGATGTAGCGAGAACAGTTTCCGACAGTGCAACATTATACACTATCGAAGGGGTCACCCAGCTCATGCATTTTCTTAATCAAGTAAAAAAACAAACATCAAAATCAGTTCAGGAAAAAACCGCACTTGCAGCATATGTTGTCCGGTTGTACAAAGATGCTGATGAATATATCACCTTTTATGGCAAAGAAAACCTGGACTCGGATGGTTCCGAAGAAGATTTCTCCTATTATGACTTTTTTGATTTATCTGTAAACGATCAGAAAGATTTACGCTTTCCAAATAAGCCTTCTGATTCCGTGATGTTGCTGAAATCAGAAAATGAATCAGAGAAAAATCTTTTAGGGATGTTATTCTTTGAAAAATAAAAAACAGGAGCAAAATTCCCTCTCTGTTTTCGATCCTGTTATAGCCAAATGGTTTTGTGCTAAGTACAATACCCCTACCGATATTCAGGTAAAAGCCTGGCCTCTTATTGCAAATGGAGCTCATACGCTGGTATGCGCTCCCACTGGTACTGGTAAGACCTTGACCGCATTTCTGTGGGCTATCAACCAGCTTATCACCGGTTCCTGGATGCCTGGCACGGTTCGGGTGCTATATATCTCACCTTTGAAAGCGCTGAACACCGACATAAAAGAAAACCTTCTTGTTCCACTTGATGAGTTGCAAAAGCAATTCTTATCCGATGACATCCGGATACCGGAAATAAGAATCCAGACCCGTAGTGGTGATACCTCACCCAACGAACGACGCCTCATGATAAAGCACCCTCCAGAAGTCCTTATCACCACCCCTGAGAGCCTTAACCTTATCATCAGTTCACCAATCGCCCGAAACATGCTCACCGGACTTAAAACAGTTATTCTTGACGAGATTCATGCGGTTGCATCGAATAAGCGGGGAAGTTATCTGATGACAGCCATCGAAAGACTGGAGCTTCTCAGCAAGGGATTTCAGCGAATCGCATTGTCTGCAACCGTTCGCCCTCTGGAATCTATCGCCACTTTTGTGGGCGGCTATGAACTGGTGAGAAATAAAGAAAGAAACAAGGAACTTTTCAGCTATTCTCCAAGACCAGTTCAGATTGTCAGCTCAACAATGGTAAAAAAAATCCGGATCACAGTTGAGGGAATACATTTCGATAATGTCGATGAGAGCGGAGAGGATGACATTTTTTGGCGCTCTCTTGCATCCAGAATACGTACAATTATCAGCCGTAACAGTTCCACCCTGGTTTTTGTAAACAACAGAAGACTGGCTGAGCGGTTGACTCTGTACATAAATGAAGGGATCTCATCTCCTCTGGCTTATTCGCATCACGGCTCGCTTTCCAAAGAATTACGCATGGAAGTCGAGAAAAAACTCAAAGCCGGAGAACTGAAAGCGATTGTGGCAACCAGCACTCTGGAAATGGGAATCGATGTAGGAGCTATCGATGAGGTAATACTGGTGGGAACGCCATCACTTGTCTCCTCTGCTCTTCAGAGAATAGGCAGAGCTGGGCACTCGGTTCACCGCACTTCCTGCGGAACCCTCATGCCTCTTCATGGACTCGATTTCCTTTACGCTGCAACACTGGCCTATCTTTCTGCCAAGGGCGACATTGAAGAGATCAGGCCAGTGCGCAACCCCCTCGATGTACTGGCTCAGGTGTTAGTGGCAATTGTGGGAGTAGAGTCATGGGATATTGATGAGCTATTCCACTTTATCAAAACAACAGCTCCCTATTCTACCCTCTCCCGTTTCCAATTTGACAGCGTCATATCGATGCTTACCGGAAAATATCAGGAGAGCCGCATTCGTGATTTAAAACCCAGAATAATTTTGGATTCATCAGAAAACCGTTTATTCGCCCATAGTGGCGCATTAAAGCTTATTTATAATAATGCCGGCACAATTCCCGACAGAGGATACTATGGGTTACGGCTCAAAGGAACCACTTCGCTTATCGGTGAACTCGATGAAGAGTTTGTCTGGGAGAGACGGCCCGGTGATACGTTTCTGCTTGGTACACAGAGATGGCAGATTACTGATATTGGAAGCAAAGACGTGGAAGTAGTTCCATGGCATGGAGCTGTCAGCATGTCTCCTTTCTGGAAAGCTGATGCCCCTAACCGTTCATTTCATGTATCACAAGTCATTTTGGATTTTCTCGAGAAATGGAATGATTATATCCATACCCCTCAGTTTACAGATGAACTGACAAAACATTGCTATCTGGATGACAGGGCTGCAGGACATCTGTCTTATTTTCTTCAATTGCAAAAGGCTTTTACCGGTTCTGTCCTCCCCCACCGTCATCAGTTACTTGTTGAACATGTGCATGACAGCGAAAACGCTTCTGAACCATATACATTTTTACATACATTCTGGGGCAATCCGGTCAATTACCCTTTTATGCTGGTTTTCCAGACGGCCTACGAGAAACGTCATGGCAGACACATAGAGACAAGCTCATCCAATGACATTATTTACATTGGCGCGATTGTAGATCCTGAAGATATCAGAACACTTCTGTATCCTGACGAACTGGAAAAACTTCTGCGCGAGAATCTTGAAAGAAGTAACTATTTCGGAGCACGGTTCAGAGAGAATGCCGGAAGAGCGCTTCTTCTGCCCAAGTTCAACAGAATCAAAAGAATGCCTCTGTGGCTGACCAGAGAGCGTTCAAAGCGGCTTTTCGATGCAGTAAGAAAGTATGATGACTTCCCACTTTTGGTTGAAACTTGGCGAAGTTGTCTGAGCAATGATTTTGATTTGAATGCACTGAAGATGCTCATAGATGAGATTCGTTCTGGAAGTATCGGCATAACCGCAGTAAATACGACCAAGGCTTCCCCTTTTTGCAGCACAATGAAATGGCAGGTTACAAACACAAAACTTTATCAGGACGACACACCATATCAGGCCGGTGCTTCATCGGTTAATCCTGATATAATTAAAAGTGTGGTTCATTCTGAAACCGTCAGGCCACCTGTAAAGAAAAATGCCCTGGATACCTTTTTACCGCGTCTTCAGAGAACCACTCCTGGCTACGCTCCATCCAATGCGCTGGAACTTGTGGAATGGGTTAAAGACCGGATCTGTATTATCAGTGATGAATGGGATGAGCTTTTGTGCGCATTTAAAAGAGATTCCGGTGAACCGGGAAATCTTTGTGATCAACTTAACAAATTATGCCGATTACGATTCATGGATGCTCAATATTATGTGATTACTGCTATCGAGCCTCTGCCAAGACTTTGCCGTATTCTGGAAATATCAATCGATCAACTTCACCTCGAAAGTATTGACGGAGGAAAGCCAGGGCAAGCTGCAGTAATGTTGTTGACCCGCTCAAAGAATAAAAAAGAGTATCAATCTGAGAACACCACCAAACAGCAGATTGTTTCGCAGTGGCTCGAATTCTACGGACCGGTAGACCTGCTTTTTATAAATCGAGTATTTGGTTTTAACAGTTCGCTTTGCAACAGCATTATTTCTGATCTTGTTTCCAGGGAAATCTTGGCTGACAAAGTTAAAGTTGAAACAAAGCAGGGAGAGTTTATATGCGATTCACAGAACCTGGAGCGGTTGTTCCGGATGATGCGCAATCAGGGAAAGTCGACATTTAAACCTCTACCCCTACGATTTCTTCAACTGTTCCTTGCACAGAAACAGCAGTTATTGAACAGGTCAACCGGTGAAGAGGGGTTGAAAAATATACTTGAACAATTTTTCGGTTATTCTGCAAATGCTATTGCCTGGGAACAGGAGATACTGCCATCCCGAATAGAAAGCTATCGCCCGGTAATGATCGATTCGCTCCTGTCACGATATGATTTACAGTGGATCGGCTCGGGTAAAAAGAAGGTTACCTTTTGCCTGACAGACGAATTGAACGTGATGACAAAACCGCCGTTAAATGGACTTACGATCCTGCCAGAGACTGAATCTTTTCCTTCCGGCACATACACCGATTTATTATTGAAAAGCGGACTGGACAGCACTTCTTTTGCATACAAGTTCTGGAAAGATGTATGGAGTGGACATATCAACTGCGAGAGCTTCGATGCAATCCGCAAGGGAGCCGAAGATAATTTCGGTGAAGGAAAGATGGAGAAAAACAGTTCGCTGATCAATCCAGATAATCCATTTTCCCCCTTCTCAAACCCGAACAGCAGAATTAGTTTTAACAGATGGAAAGTAAACAATTCGATACCCGGCCTGTGGCGCAGAATCGAATATGACCATAATTCCAACAATCTGTTAACCGAACACGAGATCTGCAAAAAACGGGTCAGACAACTGTTAAACCGTTATGGAGTTTTGTTCAGAGAACTTCTCAATATCGAAGTACCTCATTTCCAGTGGGCAAAATTGTTTAAAACTTTGCGTATAATGGAATTGTCAGGAGAAATTATCGCAGGGCATTTCTTTGAAGATATTCCAGGGATACAGTTTATCAGCGCATCGGCACTGCAGATTTTAAAAAAGGGTTTACCTGAAGATACTGTCTACAGGATTAATGCGACTGATCCAGCATCACTTTGCTCTCTGGCAATCCCGGCACTGGCAAAAAAATTTCCCAAGCGTCTTGTCAGCTCACATCTTCTTTATCACGGAACAGAACTGGTGATGATCTCCAGGAAGAATGGTTTTGAGCTGGAGTGTTTCTTTTCAACAGACAATCCTCACAGATTTCGGTACATAGATCAATTCAAGGAGCTGGCTTTAAGGCAGTACCGACCAATATTTCCATTAGCGGTTCAATTTATTAATGCAAAACCGGTACAAACCAGTGAATATCTGTCCTGTTTTCTGGATGCAGGTTTTTACAATGGTTATAAATACCTTTATTTTCATAGCGGGTTAAAATAGAGAACGGACAATTGAGCTCCATTTTTCCTGCCCAGGGGGGTGGGATCCTGTGTCGGTGATGCGGGGAAAACCATTATACGTTGTGTTATGGGGAAAATCATACATTTGCGATCGTGGGAGAACCCTTACGCCTGCGAGCGCGCGGGGTAAGAACCCCGCGCTAATATAGTGAAGCCTTTCAGGCTTCGGATAGGATTATTTTACGGCTGAAAAATGACTGCATATTTTCCAGTTTTCTCAACCATTACCATGTTCTCTCCATCCATTGTTATATAATATTCACCGTCAAGGCCGTCAAATCCACTGTCACTTATGGTACATCCGGGGTTTTCACTTTCAAAGGTGTGTTTAATTTTGGCTTTTAAATCAACATACCAGGAGGGTTTTCCTTTAGTTGTGGTCACGCCGAAATCCCATAAACCTTTATTTGCCAGATCCCAATTGAACATTACTTCATTAACCTCAGACAAATCTGGTGCATCGGTTCCTTCTGTGACAATGCTTGAGAATTTTTTAACAAGAGATTGAAACGGGTCTGCTGTAGGAACACCGTATTTGCTCAACAGGTCTGAACTGCCGCCTTTTACTGTAACATTAACGATGGATGAAACTCCGGTATCACCTGAATTATCAATTGCTATGCATTTGAGGCTGTAAGAACCTTCTGCTGCACTGTTAATTGCATAGGTATAAGGAGCAGCAGTATCTGTACTCAGAAGTGTAGTTCCATTGTAAAAAACAACACTGCTAATGGTTCCGTCTGAGTCGCTTGCGGAAGCAGTGATCATAATTGTATCACCTGCGTTAAACTCTGCACTATCTGCCGGTGCTGTGATTTCTACTGTGGGAAGAATATTTACTACATCGCTGACAGTTACATTAACAGTTGATGAGACTCCGCTGTCGCCCAAGTTATCGAATGCTACACACTTGAAAATGTAAGAACCTGCTGCGATATTATTGATAGTGTAGCTATAAGGAGCATCTGTGTCTTCACTCAGAAGTGTACTTCCGTTGTAAAAAACAACGCGACTTATGGTTCCGTCTGAATCACTGGCTGAGGCAAGAATCTCAATATCATCACCAGTGTTAAACTCTGCTTTGTCTGCAGGTGATGTAATTTCTGCTGTGGGAGCGATATTCACAATGACACTATCTTTAACAGTTACATTAACGGTGGATGAAACTCCGCTGTCGCCAAGATTATCGTATGCTACACACTTGAAAATGTAAGAACCTGCTGCGGCACTATTGATAGTGTAGCTATAAGGAGCAGCTGTATCTGAAACCAGAAGTGTACTTCCGTTGTAAAAAACAACGCGACTTATGGTTCCGTCTGAATCACTGGCTGAGGCAAGAATCTCAATATCATCACCAGTGTTAAGCTCTGCTTTGTCTGCAGGGGATGTGATTTCTACTGTGGGTTCGATATTCAAAATTACACTATCTTTGACAATTACATGAACGGCGGATGAAACTCCGCTGTCGCCCAGATTATCATATACCACACACTTGAAAATGTAAGAACCTGCTGCAGCACTGCTGATAAGGTAACTATAAGGAGCAACACTATCAACATCCAGAAGTGTACTTCCATTGTAAAAAACAACACGGCTTATGGTTCCGTCTGTGTCGCTGGCAGAGGCACTAATCTCAATATCATCACCAGTATTAAATTCTGCTTTGTCTGCAGGTGATGTGATTTCTACGGTGGGAAGAATATTCTCGATGTCGGAAACAGTAACGTTGACTGTGGTTGAAACTGCACTATCGCCTGAATTATCGTACGCTACACAACTGAAACTGTAAGAACCTGCGGCTGCGTTCATAATGGTGTAGGTATAGGGAGCCACACTATCATTAGCCAGAAGTGTACTTCCGTCGTAGATCTTGACTCTGCTTATTGTTCCATCGGAGTCATTTGCAGAGGCGCTAACAAGGATAGTATCTCCTGTGTTAAACTGTGAACTATCTGCAGGGGAAGTGATCTCTACTGTTGGCGGTATATTGATAATGGATGGAATCGAATCGACAATTGTTCCACTTATATCGGCACTTCCGGTACCGGAATACCGATAAAGCGTTAAAGAAACCTTGTTTGTCATATTAGCGATTATATCCATGTGCGCCATACCGTAATAGCAGATCGTATTAGAATCGGTATAAACAATTACTTCGAATTTCCTTTTGAAACCTGCAGGTATATCAGAGATAGTTCCACTGACACTGAGTGAGTCCACTGTTAATGCTTGTGTGATAGTGTCCATATCAGGAGCACTAACTTTAGCTTCAGCATGATCTGCAAGGTTACGGAAATCACTTTGTGCACTGGCCACAAAGAAAAATGATGCTTCACCGCCACCGTTTTCACTTACTTGCTGCTGATTAACCGGATTTTTTGAACAGAAAAGAAACATGAGAGCGGCAGCAAATACCGCTGTTGAGAATGTTTTTACTGCTGTCATAGATCAATGCCTCCTATATAGGTTAGGTGTTATAGTTGATTACATTTTAATAATTGTGAGATCAGTGCTTGTTATTTATGTAGAGACAATTAAAATAGTTGCAGGGCAAAGGTAAATCAATTCTTTTTTATATTAAAAGTGTATTATAAACAAATAAATGTTTGTATCTGCCACCCATTTGAACAAAACTTTATTTAGATCAATTAAAAACCATTATTGAAAAAGGGAAATCCATAGACGTACCCTCGATCAAATTATTGTAACTAACAGCTCTGCAAGACAAACTATATTGATTGAAATATCTGCTCAAAATGAAATTCCAAATCACAATTCCTAAATCCTAAGCAAATTCCAAATTACAAAATCCTAAATTCTAAACAGGAATAAGAGTGTTAAAATGTTGCGTTTTTCAATTGAACCTGTTTTCATCTTCTGTTCTTGTGTTTTTGAATCTGACCTGATAGCTGAGTATGATGTCTTTTAGCTGCTAAAACATGCTTTTATCATCTAATATATTGTTTTTAGCAATCAATATAAAGTTCTTTGTGTCCTATATTGATCTATTTGAGCATAATGGCTGGTTTTGCAGGACTCCCCTACCGAAAGCTTCGAACATTACCATAGGCAAAATTCCCCACAATAATGAAACGTAATCATTATAAAGAACAGCCTATGGAAGATCATTCACAGGAGAGTAGGTTATGGAAAAAAAAGAAAAAACAATTCTGGTAACAGGAGTAACGGGTCAGCAGGGTGGAGCTGTCGCACGTCATCTTCTGAAAGAGGGCTGGAAAGTCAGGGGATTGACCAGACATCCTCAGAGCACGGAAGCATTAGAGCTGAAGAGCGCTGGAATAGATCTCTTTGAGGGTGACTTTGAAGATATCAATTCGCTGGACAGAGCCTGTAAAGATGTTTATGGGGTATTCAGCATTCAACAACCGCTTGAATATGGAGTTGAATCGGAAGTGAAACAGGGTAAAGCAGTAGTAGATGCCGCATTGCGTGCTAATGTCAAACACCTGGTTTATTCCAGTTATGCTGGTGCCGAGGACCAACCCGGTGTCCCATTTATTGACAGCAAATTGGAAATCGAACACTATATAAGAAAATCAGGGATGAATTGGACCATATTCCGTCCGGTTTTCTTTATGGAATATTTTCTAATGCCCGAAATTAGACAACAGCTTCAAAATGGGCATTTACGCATGGCACTGGACTCTGAAATGTTATTGCAACTGATATCGGTGGAGGATATTGGCGCACTGGTAACCCTGGCATTTGATAATCCGGATTTATATGCAGGGAAAGCGCTGGAAATTGCCGGAGATGAAATAACAGGGAATCAGATTGCAGACATTTTCAGTAAAGTCACAGGAAAAGCCATCTCTTTTGAGCAGGTAGAGGTGGATGAGGTGCGTACTAAAGGCGCAGATTTTGCTATGCTTTTTGACTGGTTGAACAGAAAAGGATTTTCGGTAGATATACCAGCAGTTAAAAAACTGTACCCGGAGATAAATTCTTTTAAAACATGGGTTCAAAATTATAGTTGGCCACAGGCTGCTTCCTGAAAAACAGCAGGGTCAACCTGCTGTTTTCCTGTTACTTCTCGTGAGTTTTCCCATTCCCGGAAATTTTTTCACCAGTAATCTTTGTGCCTAAATCCCTATCCAAAAACATGAGGTTTAAATGATGAGATCTATTGGTATTTGCCTTGGTGCAACTAACATAAAAGTTGCGATTCTGGAAAAAAGCGTTAAGGATATTCAGGTAACTCATACCGCAGTAGTTCCTCATGAGAGTAATCCCCGGCAAACTCTTTCCCTTCTGATAAAAACTTTAAACCTCAATTCAATTGAGTATGGAATGCTTACCGGTCGCAAATTCCGTGAAATGATAAATCACCCATCTATTACAGAACCGCAGGCAGTAGAGTACGCTCTGACCTATGGTAATCTTACTGGCAGCAGGCGGCTTTTTGAAGCGGTGGTAAGCCTGGGGGCAGAGAATTTCATTCTCTATGTTCTTAATAAAGACTGCACAGTGAGATCAATTGAATCCGGAAATAAATGTGCTTCCGGGACCGGTGAATTTTTTCTTCAACAGATAAGAAGAATGAACATAGAGCTTCCTGAAGCGGTTCACCTGGCGCGGGAGTCAGATATCTACAGAGTATCGGGGCGATGTTCAGTTTTTTGCAAAAGTGATTGCACACATGCTCTCAATAAGGGAATACCGGTAGGAAGGGTCAGTGCCGGGTTATGTTCGATGATTGCAGATAAGGTTATAGAGCTGTTGGAAAAAGTAAACAGCAGCAAAGAAATTCTGCTTACAGGTGGAGTTACAAATAACACTGCGGTAATGAAATTTCTTGAAGATCATCTTGAATCGGTGGTCATTTCAAAGCATGCAAACACCTTTGAAGCGATTGGTGCTGCCTTTTATGCGCTTCAGAAGAAGACTCCTCATCTCCTTAACACTAAGAGGTTATTCAGTTCCGCAAGATCATCATTTGATCATCATCCCCCTTTAAGAGATGCCCTTTCCCTGGTGCAATTCAAAAAGCCACAAAAAGTCGAACTCCAGAGTTCTCAACAATGTGTAGTTGGCCTGGATGTAGGCTCTACCACCACCAAGGCAGTGCTATTAAGATGCAGTGATTCTGCAATTCTGGGGTCGGTTTATCTGAGAACCAATGGTAATCCTGTCAAAGCATCTCAGGAATGTTACTATGCTCTGGCAGATCAGATGTCTGCTCATGACACGGTTATTGGCATTGGCACAACCGGTTCAGGCCGTCAGATTGCAGGTCTTCATGCACAAACAACCGCAATAATTAATGAGATTATTGCGCATGCGACTGCGGCTGCTTATTACGATAAAGATGTAGACACAATTTTTGAAATTGGTGGCCAGGATGCCAAGTACACTCATCTGGTGGCAGGGGTTCCGGCCGATTATGCGATGAATGAGGCGTGCTCGGCCGGGACAGGTTCATTTCTTGAAGAAGCGGCATTTGAAAGCCTGGGGGTAAATTACCTGGATATTGAAAAATTGGCAATAGAAGCAAACTCTCCCCCAAATTTCAATGATCAGTGTGCAGCATTTATCAATTCAGATATAAAAACAGCCACTCAAGAAGGTATCAAAAGAGAAGATATATTGGCAGGGCTGGTTTACTCGGTGTGCTTGAATTATGTCAATAGAGTGAAAGGACAGAGGCCAAGTGGGAAAAAAATTTTCATGCAGGGCGGAGTGTGTTACAATAAGGCAGTCACTCTTGCAATGGCTTCAATTATAGGTAAAGAGATCATTGTTCCTCCGGAGCCGGGTCTGATGGGGGCATTTGGTGTTGCCCTTGAAATTAACAGACGCAGAGCTATGGGGCTTTTATCATCAAAAAACTACGATTTGAAGGCTCTGGCCAGAAGAGAGATCTCTCTGGATAAGGCATTTAGATGTCATGGTTCAAAGGAGAGTTGTGACCGAGGCTGTGAGATAAATGTAATGATCATCGAAGGGAAAAGATTCCCCTTTGGCGGGGCCTGCAACAAATATTACAACCTCATTGAGCATGTTAATTTTGATCAGAAGGTCTACGATCATGTGCGGGTACGCAATGATCTGCTGTTTAAGAGATTCACTGCTCAAAATCCGCAAAACGGAAATGTTGAAATCGGAATCAGCCGTTCCTTTTTAACTCATCAGCTTCTTCCCTTGTACTCCCATTTTTTTACTTCACTTAATTGTAACATTCGTCTTTCCGGGATAGATCCAAATGGAATAAAGCATAAACGGAGCTCATATTGTTTTCCTGGTGAAATTGCTCATGGAGCATATTTTGATCTTATCTTAAAAAAACCGGACTATATTTTTCTGCCCAAGGTAGTCGAGCTTTATATAGAAAAAGCCAAATGCCGCAAGCCAGAACACCAAAGCACCTGCCTTCTTCTTCAAAGTGAACCTTGTTTTTTAAAAGCCGCTTTCAATGCCATGCCAGAGAAACCGCCACTCATCTCGCCCCTATTGGATTTCTCTCAGGGCTATGATTCAGAGGCTAAAAAGTTCATAGAAATAGGCAAACAACTGAAAAAGTCTTCGGAGGAATCGCTCAAAGCATACCGCAAAGGCTTCATTCAACAGAACGCTTTTTTAGGTGCATTGAAAGAGTACGGGAAACGTTTTTTGCCAAATTTAAAGGAAAGCACCGACCAGATTGGAATCGTACTTTTTGGCCGTCCATACAATAGCTTTGCCACAGAAGTAAATCTAAATATTCCTGCAAAGTTTGCATCGCGGGGGATACATATCATTCCCTGGGACATTCTGGGGTATGAAGATGAACCCTTGTCTATGGATATGTGCTGGGCGATAGGTCAGGAGCTTATGAAAGCTTCATCATTTGTATCAAAAGATCCTCAGCTCTTTGGAGTATACATAACCAATTTTTCCTGTGGGCCAGACTCCTTTCTGGTGAGTTATTTCCGGGAAATGATGGGCAGCAAACCTTCTTTGACACTAGAGCTGGACAGCCATACCGCAGATGCCGGTATCAATACCCGTATAGAAGCATTTCTGGATATTATCACCAGATACCGAGCCCTTTCAAAACCCCCGGAGCAGAAAATATCTTTTCACCCGGCATCGGTTGCAATTAAAAAAGGAAAGTCGCTTTTTATCGGTTCAGATGGCAGGACTTTTCCTTTAAATCACCCCGATATTCATCTTCTGCTTCCATCAATGGGAGAGCTCAGCAGTGAATTACTGGCTGCGGTTTTCAACAGCTCTGGAATTCGCACTACATCTATGCCTTTATATTCACCAAACACTTTAAAGCTGGGTCGAGGTGTGGCAAGCTGCAAGGAATGCCTTCCGCTTCTTCTTACAGCGGGTGGATTATTGGAATATCTGCAAAACCGGCAGAATCCCGATGAAAAGCTGGTGTATTTCATGCCTACATCACCGGGCAATTGCAGATTCACTCAGTATTCGGTATTTCTGAACAAAATGATAGAACATCGTCAAATTGAGAATATTGCGCTTCTGAGTCTGACAAATGAAAACGGTTATGCAGGTCTGCCCACCTTTTGTCTGCTAAATGCTCTTAAAGCGGTTATTGTTTCGGATGTGATGGAGGATATTAAAAACGCACTTTATGTTCTGGCTGCAAATCGTGGTAAAGCCATGGAGTTGTTTAATTATCAGTGGCAAAGAATTCTACATACTTTCGAAAAACAAAAGGGTGCTGGTCTTTATCAGGTTCTTCAGAGAATAAGCCAGGAGCTATCTGGAATCAAACTCCAGATGCCACTTTCTGAGGCTAAGAAAGTAGCATTGATGGGTGAGATTTTTGTTCGGCGAGATCAGTTCTCCAGCCAGGACATAGTTACCAGACTTTCCAAAAACAACATTGTGGTAAAAAAGGCGCACCTTCTGGAATGGTTGAACTATTGTGACTGGCTTGTTCAGAGCGGAATCTATAAGGCTGGTTTTCCATTTTCAGAGTGGATTAAATTCAAATTGAAGGGCGTATTAGGGAGGCATTTTGAAAAAAGAATAAAAGGCATTCTGGCTCAATCAGGGCTTTATGATTTTGAACTGATTGATATCGAGAAAATTATTGATTATGGCAGGCAGTTTTTCGAGGTGCAATTAACTGGTGAAGCAATTTTAGTGGTTGGAGACTTTTTCAAGGATATAATCCATTCCTCCCATGGGATTATCTCTATTGGTCCCTTTGCCTGTATGCCGACAAGAGTTGTCGAATCGATTCTATCTGTGGAAGCGGACATGGAGACAAAAAAGAGGCTCGACAAGCTTACAGGCAACTACTCTATGCACTACCCAGAGACTTTTTCTCTGCCATTTTTATCTCTGGAATCGGATGGAAATCCTTTTCCGCAAATTGTTGAGGCCAGAATAGAAGCGTTCTCTCTGCAGGTACAACGACTATGGGAAAAGTGTCTGCATGAAAACAAAAAAATTAATATATCCGGTTACGGTTATCAAAAAAGGAAAAAGGTTTTCTCACCCTGAGAGCTGATGATCACGCAAAAGCTACAGGACTAGAACTCACCGAATGTGAATTTCTCATTCAGGACTCTTAGTTCTTCTGCAAGATTGATAATGTTTTGTTTGAGTTCCAGTGTAGGGTTTTCTTTATAGGCCGCATATTTTTTTAAAAATTCATCAAGTTTTAAACTGTAAACTTTTTTATTATCTCCCTGGTTCATCTCCTTTTCAATGTGATACAAAGTTCCTTCAGATATCTGCAAAACCAGATTAAAATAGGAAGATGCAGCATGACGCAGAAGGCGTATGATATCTGGCAGATACTCTGCCAGTTCTTCAAAAACTGTCACCAGCGACAGATTTCTTCCCTGAAGATGGGTAAGTGCGCTGGCAGCCTGTTCGTAATATAGCGAGATTCTGCCCTTTTCATCGGTTTCTGATAACACGATATTCTGATAGGAACCCCTGTGTTCATATCCAAGGAATAATCCCAGAATAATCAGGCCGAAATCGGCATTATCCCTATATACTGTATATTCATTTCTTAATCCCGGATGGTTTTCCAGATATTGGCGTACCTGCAGGTCAAAGGGGGAAATGTAAGGCTTGAGAAATGTTTCGGAATTCATAAGAGAATTCAGTAATCCGGCAAGGTATACATTTAATTCCTGGTCATATTCATGCTGGCCAGATTCCATGTGCAGGTCAGCTCTGGCTTTAAGAACATGCTCAAGAAAAAAGAAAGATACTTCGTTATTCCTTTTCTCCTGCACGTCAGAGAAGAGCTGAATGATTTTTGAGGTGTTCATTAGCATACCTCCTTATCTGCTTTATAAACCATGCACTCTATAATGAGATAGAGCGTGTGTTTTTCCCTCCCTGATGGTTCTATATTACTATACGTTCAAATCACATGCCTTTGGTAATCTAAAAGCTCCGTTTTATTTTCGGATCATTAATAATAGTATACACTTTTTTGATTCGATTCTGTTAATAAGGAACTGTTTTTGCTGGCAAAAAAAAGGAAATATATTTTTTTCTAAAGTTTAACAGAAAAGTGCCGATAACATAACAGGGGAAGCTGAGTTCAAATAAAATCGCCGGGAGGTGTGCCATGCAAGTTCAAAACACCGGTCTCAATATTTGGGCTGGTTCAAAAAAAACTGAGCAGACGCTCAGGCGTACCAGCCAGGACTTAAATAAGATCTTAGAGAGACTATCCACTTCTATCAGAATCAATTCGGCCAGTGATGATGCTGCAGGACTGGGTATTTCCGAAGAGCTCACAACCCGTATCAGAGGCTTTAAGATGGCCTCGCAGAATATTGAGAGTTCGATTTCTGCTTTTAACATTGCCGATGGAGCAGGTAGAGGGGTTTCCAGTCTTCTTCAGCGTCAGAGAGAACTTGCGGTTCAGGCCAGTAACTCCACTCTTAAGGATTCGGACCGGGTTGCTCTTGACAAAGAGTTCCAGTCATTAAGCCAGGAGATAGACCGGATTTCCAAATCTGCCTCTTTTAATAAGCAGGGAGTTGCTGCCGGTAAAGAACTGGCAAGCGGAAGTGCGGTGATTCAAAGTGGCGCAGAAGCTACCGATCAGATCACTATGCCCCAAATCGATCTGAGAACCGCAACCACCGGCATTTCGGGGGTTTCGCTTTTAACCCTAGAAGATGCAGTGAAGGCTATTGGATCTTTGGATGAAGCGATTTCATCGGTTAACAGTCAGCGAAGCACTTTGGGGTCTGCAGTAAACCGTCTCGAATCATCTGTAAACAATCTATCAGTTGCCATAATCAACACCCAGGCTGCAGAATCAGTGATTCGCGATCAGGATATGGCTGTCGGACTTGCAGAACTTACAAGACTGCAGCTATTGCAGGAAGGGAGCCAGAGGGCGTTTTCCAGATTCAAAACCATTAACAGCAATCACATTCAGGGGCTTTTAGGATAAGGTTATTGCGGATAAAGTCATGGTCAGTCCATCTCAAATGTCTAAGATTTACTCCAGCATGCAGATCAGCACATCCTCAAATGCAGCAAACCTCTGCATGCTCCACACCAAATGTACTTACTTTTTAAAGCAGGTTCTGCAGCAGAATCCGAAGCAGAAGCGGCTTTTATTGGACAAGGTTCAAAACATCCTTGCAGAGCTTGAGCATTCGCTGATAGTTGATGACAACCTCTCCCGGAGTCTTTTCTATATTTATGATTATTGCTACAGTCTTTTGGAGACTACGGATACGGAAAAAATTGAAAACGCGCTTTCGTTGCTCACGGTTCTTCGGGACACTTTCGACGAGCTTTTGGGATAGGGACGAACTATGTTTTTATGTTTTGTGACGTAGGGACGAACTATGTTTGGACCTCAGACTCCACCCAACTCGGACTATTGTCGGACTATTTTTTTTACTTTTTTTTATTTTTTTATTTTTCACAATTCTTTAAATTTGCGAAAACTGAAGCATAATTATTGAAAATTGTGATTCAAAGCCTTTCAAAAACCCTGCAATAAGTATATTATCTGTTCAAATTACTGCTGAAACAATTATCAATAATATTAAGTACTTGATTGATGGGGGTCGGACATGAGGTTTTTTTCTGCACTAATTGTGCTTTTCTGCTCATTTAACGGGTTTACACAGAACATGCTGCTCAATTCTGATTTTGAGCGTAAAAATCTCGACTGGATTTCCTGGGGAAGTAAGCCATGCAGCCTTGCGCATCAGGGAACCTATTCTATGGAGATCACCAATAAGATAGAAAAATGGAGCGGAATGCATCAGCTAATCACTTTGCCTGATTCTGTAACAAGAGTGGAAATTGGCGGCTGGATGAAGACTGAAAATGTAGTCGGAGGAAGAGAAACCTGGGAAAAGGCACGTATCGCCCTGGAATTTGTCGACAAGTCAGAACAGGTCGTGGGTGGATATCCTGCACCAGTAGGGATGACGGATGCCAACACACCCTGGACTTACTACCGAGGGATATTTGATGTACACAAAGGAGCAAAAGCGGTAAAAGTAATAATCGCATTGGGAAATTGCACAGGAACTGCATGGTTTGATGATCTGACTTGTGAATTTATTTCCGATAAAGAGGAGAATAACCAGGGAAATCCTGATAATCAGTTATCCAATGCTGGTTTCGAAATACCTGGCGGATGGAACTACTTTGGCAGCCAGATAGATCGGATTGCACACTCTGGAAGATTTGGATTAAAAGTAGTAAATCGTAAACAAGAATGGAACGGTGCTGATCAGGAGATCGTTTTACCAAAAGATGCTAAAAAAGTCACTGTTTCCGGATGGATCAAGGTTGATAGTGTGGTGCAGGGGAAAGAGAGTTGGGAAAAAGCTCGTATTTCCATAGAATTTCTCGATATTTCTGGAAACCTTGTTAATGGTTATCCACCGGTTACAGGGGAAACAGTGGGCAGCCACGATTGGAAAGTGTTTTCCAAATCATATACTATACCAGCCACCACCAAAAAAGTTAAAGTTCAGTGTGCACTTGGAAATGCTACCGGAACAGCTTATTTCGATGATATTCAATTAACGATCCATAACGATAAAAACGAACTTTTAAAAAAGGGATCTATCTCCGGAATCATGGATGAAGGAGAGTGGTACCCACTAAGCGAAACAAACCACTCTTCTGGCGGTCATTATGTGAACTGGTCGAATCTTCTCGATGCACCTGCAGGCAAGCACGGTTTTGCCAAGGTAAAGGATGGACGCATTGTTTTTGAAGATGGTACGCCTGCCCGCTTCTGGGGTACAAACCTGGTTGACAAGGACTGTTTTGCAAATAACAAGGACATTGACTCTCTGGTAAACCGGCTCTCCAAGATGGGTTGTAATCTTTTGCGACTTCATCACATGGATGCTCCCTGGGCAGCGACAAATATTTTCGGGAATACAAATACCACCCGCAAACTATCCGATGCATCACTAAGACAATTGGATTACCTTATTTATAAGTGCAAGCAGAAAGGTATCTATATCTTTCTGGATATGCTGGTCCATCGAGAATTTACCGCTGCAGACGGTATAGAGCAAGCCCCGGCTGATCTTGGTGGCAAGCAGGTAGGTTTCTTCTCCAGAAAAATCATAGACCTGCAGAAGGAATTTGCTACCCAGCTCCTAACTCACGTCAACCAGTTCACCAAAAAGGCCTATAAGGACGAACCTGCGATTATTGCATCGGAATTTATTAACGAATCAACCATTTTCACCCATTTTTCCGGCGATATTCTTACTAAACCATATAGAAATGAACTTGAAGGCTTATGGAAGAAATCACCCTATAAAGACAAACAACTGGCTACTTTGGGCTTGACCTGGAATGATGAAAAGGCATCACTTAAGATGACATCTGAGAGTGGAGATGTTAAAGAGAGTATTCAGTTTTTGTATTCACTTGAACAAAGCTATTATAAGGAGATGAATGAGCATTTCAGAAAATTAGGTGTCAAGTACCTCTTAAGTGGCAGCAATTTTCCTCAACCATTACTGGTTTCACTTCGCAGCAATTCTGATCTTGATTTCATTATTAATAATCAGTACTGGGATCACCCTCAGGTGTGGAAACTCTCCAATGACTGGAATCGGATACTTTATGCACCATTCAATAACCGGTCTCAATTGAAAACGAATCTGGACCGCAATATTATTCAGTCCAAAGCATACTACAAAGTGGAAGGGAAACCCTTCATAATTACTGAGTGGAACCACTGTTATCCTAATGAGCATGTTCTGGAGGGGGTTCCTTTAATGGCTGCTTATGCTGCTTTACAGGGTTGGGATGGAGCCTTGCAGTTTGATTTTAATCTACAGAATCCATCAATACACAGAATCAAGAATTATACCTTGTCGTTGGCTCCGGAGCATCTTGCCAACTGGGTAATGGCAGCGCCGCTGTTTCTCAGGGGTGATATTAAGAGAGCGCCAGGGCTCTTTGTGGAGGCCATAAGCGATTCTCAGACATTCTCAATTCCCAGCTATTCATCAGTTCTGGATAAAAACTACTTTTTACCCTTTGTTACCAGAACAGCTAAAACCTTCTCAGGGAAGTCTTCGGGCAATATCGAGGAGTTCAAAAAATATTTTGATGAAAAGAACAATATTGTTCGCAGTGAGACCGGGGAGCTGACAATTGATGGAAACAACGGTATCCTTCAGATAAATTCTCCCAGAGTTCAGGGAGTCACCGGTTTTATTGCCAACCGCAAATTTGATTTTCCATTCTTTGCCTGTTCCCTTTCCAACACTAATGCATCCATTTATATAGTTAGTGCAGATGGTAAGGATCTGGGGAAATCGAAACAGATGTACTTAGTGGCTGCAGGTCCGGTGAAAATGAGTTCTCAGAAGTACAATGCAACACGTTCAACACTTGATAATATCGGAGAGCTGCCAGCTTTAGCGCAGGTCTTAAAGGGCACGATCTCCTTTAAAACCACAAAATCTGCTTCAGGGATAACAGTCACACCGCTATCGATGAGCGGAATAAAAGGAAAGCCTTTGGCAGTTTCAGGGAAGAATAAAGAGCTGGATTTGAGCAAGGGAAAGACACAGGTGTACGAGGTAACGGTTAAGTGATTTAAGAATCACTTTAACTCTTTGTTTGATGTTCCACATTTGATGTTCGAATTGGTGGTTTTATCAAATCAAAAATGATAAAACCACATATTTATGTAAAAGCAGCCGTAAGCGGCTGTTTTCCTCTTCTTTCTTTTTTTTTAGGGACGAACTATCTTCTTCATTTTTATTTAGGGACGAACTCTTCTTCATTTCAAATATAAGAAAAACTGGTTTTTCTTATCCAATAAACGATGGATTGAAGCACTTTTTTTAAGCACATAACTCCCAGAACTGGCGTGTTTATTGCAGGTTTTTTAATGAAAACCAGCATAATCCATTTTTTTGGGAGAACTTTATGCCTCGCATGGTTCGCTTGGAATCCCCCAGTTCTTTATTTCACATCATGGCTCACTCAGTTGAGGAAAAGCCGCTATTTGTGGATGACCAAGACAGATCGGAATTTCTTTCCCGTTTTGAGAAAGGACTTACTAAAAGTGGATTTCTTTGCTATACTTGGGCACTAATGGATAATCATTATCACTTGTTTCTAAGGACCAGCGAAAAACGCATGAGTAAGCTTATGCGGGGTCTTAATG
>JAEYNR010000001.1 GCA_023412475.1 Fibrobacterota bacterium
AATAATTTCGGTAGTGACAAAGTGAACTGTATTGGGAATGCAGAGCCTGGGTTTTCTGGCCATTTTTTTTAACCTCGAATGTTTGGAGGTGAAGAAAAGAAAGGGCTTTAAGGAAAAGAGGATCAAAAATTAGGCCAGGTTTGGCCCCCTTAGGGACGGAGGAAAATAAGAGATGTTAGAAAAGTTCCTCCGTCCCCAATTTCCAGAGCAAGAATGAGAACCTGCGAACTTAAAACTGAAAAACTTTACCCTTATCAGCTTTAACTGCAAAAAAAAGCTCCGAATCGATAAATACACTGTTAACAAAGTGAATCACATTAGTAATACAGAGTCTGGCCCTTGGAAGTGCTTCAACCCGTACTTTTTAACAATCGGCTATGCGGATAATGATTAATAACCCTCCAAATTAAGCAACTATTTTAATCTCTGACCTTTTCCTCCGTCCCTTGAAGTGATTATACAAAGTTTCCCCCGTCCCCTGCCGAAACCGGAACATTAACTTCCGTTTTTTCCTTTTTTTAAAACCTATAATCAATAGTAGGACTAAAAAGGAAAGGGGTCAGCATGAACAAGCAGAATGGAAGCTCGCTTATTGAAGTCACAGTTGCAATGATCATCCTGGCTTTGCTGGTCACAGGACTCAACGCATGCGTAGTAAATCTGATTAACTCCAATGTTTCCACAAAAGAGCTCTCTGCGGCTACCTCCTGCGGGTATCAGTTATTAGAGGAGCTTCGAAGATCCGAATATTCTTTCATTTCCAGTAATTCGGACACGGTCAGATCCAGGTTTCTTCGGTCTTGGACTGTTTCCAGCGATAGCGTGCAAAAAAAGATCGATCTGATGGTCTTATGGCCCGCGTCCACTGGTAAGCATTCAATGAAACTTTCCACTATAATTGCAAAACCATGATATGAAACATGTTTCTTCTTTGTCGGGATTGACTCTACTGGAGTTGGTGATAGCTGTGAGCTTGAGTGCGGTGATAATCTCGGCTGCCTATAAGGCCCAGCTCAGTTTCTCGAAGGCTGCATCCAGAGAAAATGACAAAGCAGTGCTTCAAAGAGATTTAATGTCTGCTTGCGATATGATAGAGAAAGATATCCGTATGGCTGGTCTGGGACTCCCGGGCAACGGTGTTGATCTGAAGCTTTCGGATACTATTAGCGATGAGTTAACATTATTTATGAATAAAGCTCAGCTCAGCGCTACTCTGTATTCAAATGCCTTATACACAGATGCAAAAATCCTCATTAACAGAACTGGAATCTCTTCCTGGGGCAGATGGGTCTGTCTGGAAGCCGCCGGCAGTATAGTCTTTAAAGAGATCACCAGAGTAGGGCTGAATTTATCCGGTGATCCTGATACTATCTATTTAGCTGCTCAATTAAATGCAGGCCTCTATCCGCAAAACTCAAATATCTATTCTGCAGACAGAATCTCTTATTTCCTGAAAAACATAGCAGAAAAAGTCCTATGCAGGCGGTTTAATAGCAGAGACTCGGAAATCAGCACTGTGATCGACTCCCTCTCGATTGTCCCAAAAGACAATAGCGGTGTGTCTCTGAGCTCTGGCACAGAAGCAAAGGTGCTAAAAGTTGTAATCGGCGGATATATAGGGCAGGGAGGAAATCTGGTTTTTCTGGCTGAAAGCACAGAAGTAAATATAAGGAATGTCAATTAAAAATGTATGGTGCAATAATGAATAATAAAGGAAGCGCGGTAATTACGGTTCTGGTAATCGGAGTAATACTCAATCTTATAATAGCCGGCTTTATGATTTCTTCCAGAGATAGTTCCAGCAAGAGCAAGACACGCAGGAATAGATCAAATCTGGTTAACATTGCCGAGGCGGGAAAAGAACACCTTTATGGGCAGATTCAGGGTGGGGCATTTAAGCCTGTGAAAAACAATAGGGTTACTTATTGCTTAGACAAGCCATTTGAGAATGGGAACTTTTCGGTCTCATGCAGTACAAATATATCAAAGGATACCATCTGGGTAAACAGTGCTGCTGCATATCAAGGCAGGATGACAACTATACAATCTGTGGCTAAACTCTCACCCCAAATTCATATACCATTTCCTTCGGTCAGAGGTGCTTTAACGGCCCGAAGTCGTATCACTGTCAAAGGGAACATAACAATAGATGGCAGAGATTATGATACTGCAAACATTATGACAGGTTCTGGCACATTGGGAGTCAGTACATGTAATCTGCTTTTTCTGGAAGGCAATGCATCAGTGGGTGGTAGTGGTACAATTCCTCAATCAAAACACGGCTTTGAAAACATCCGTTCAATTGTCAGTGAGGAAAACGCTTCTGTTGAGCCGTTTTTTGCTTCCCCAGAGGCTTTTCTTGGTTTACCTGAAGGAGCGCTTGATGAATACAAAAGCTCAAACTGGAGTACGCCATTTCATGGTTTGATCTATCTGACTCAAGATTATGTGGGCCCGGTGCATTTTGAAAATTCAAGCGGAATCCTGATAGTGCATAATCAGTATAAGACAGCAGAACTGCAGATAACCAACGGCTTGTTTAAGGGGTTAATAATCACCGACAAAATGGCCAAAATCAACGGAAATGCTCTGGTTCTGGGCGCAGTGGTTACATTGTGTGAGGGCGAAGTATCCACTTTCGGTACCGGAACGGCACTTATCCGGTACAGTTCACAGGTGCTTTCGAATCTGGCTAAGTACTGCGAAAATCTGAAAAAAAAAGTAGAGCAGATATCTTGGGAGCAGGTGAAATGATCCTCTGATGGGCAAAGCTTCAGATAAAAGCAAGAAAACCTATATGAAAATCGGGATGAGGCACTTGAAGCCAACACTAAGGTTTCTCCGTCACCAGTTAAATCTCCGGATAACCGTTTTCGTTTTCTTCAAAGTAAAAGTTCTGAAGATCCATCGATTCTGAATAATATCTGCTGAAAATATCATCATTGAAATTTTCACCCGGTATGATCAAATTCCCATCATCGTCTACAAGAACACTTGCCTCCAGATAATCGGTTTCTTTATCGTGTTCATCACCATCGATATCAAAACCCTCAGGTTTAAGCACCCATCCGCTGGCCCCATACCCGGAATCATTCTCAAAACTGTCCGTCTCATTTTTAATGAATTCAACAGATCTTGCTGTAATACCCTTGAGAATTTCGCAGTCACCGGAACCGAGGTTATTATCAATAACAGTTTCGGTTTTCATCTGTTTCGCAGAATTAAATTCTTCTTTCTGATTCAGTACAAAGTCGCTTATATGGTAAGGGTGCATTTTTCCGTGAAAAAGATTTTGCTGAATGATACTGGTTGTACCGGGCTCTATTCTGATGAATACAGAATGTTGATTTTCAGGTGTGCAACATTGAATCAGTGTGTTTTTTTCAATGAGAAGATTACTTGCTGCAGCTTTCTCTTCATTTTGTTTTCCGCAGACCCTGATTGCTTCATCTTTGCATCTGACCAAACAGTTGTTAGTCACACTATGACCGGTGCCATTGATGCTTATCCCTGTGTTGCTATCAGTTATCCTGTTGTTTTCGATGATACTGCCTATTCCTGCTTGTATACTGATCGAACAGCTTCTACAATTTTCCAGTAAATTTCCCCTGATCTGAGTGTCACCGCATTTAACAACTATGCCATCAGATGCACACCTTCTGATGGTGTTGAATTCTACGATATGTCCATAGGGGTTGGTAGTGGAATCGCGGGTTCCGATCAGAACAGCAATACCGTAGTTTGAAAAGTGATTGCGGCGTAGTATATGATCTAAGAGGGGAGTCGAATCATTGGTATCGCCCTCTGAGATCATTACTGCAATAGATGCATTATCTGTGGTCTGAAGGTAATCATTGAACTGATTTTCCCTTTCAAAGCGGCAATTCTCCACTACATTAAAGCATCCACCAGAGCCTCCGAAGTACATCGTACAGGATGATTCTTTTATTGATCCGCAATTTATAAACTGAAGCGAGTCGAACCGGTTCCTTTTGCAGGTGCCAATCACAGAAATGGCTCCAAAGGGGGAATTTTTAAAGATAATACCAGAGATGATCAGGTCGCTTGTATCATAGAAAAAGCAGCAGCTTTCTTCTATTATTACTGTAGCTCCATCATCGGCAACTATTCTGACTGGGTTTTGCGGTGTACCGGAAATTTCAAACGTCTGATTATCCCGGTATATGCCCTCTTTAAGCACTATAGTGTTGCCTGGTTTGATAACCTGCAACGCTTCTCTTATCAAACAGTAGGGATTTTCCCACGTACCCTGACCTCCGCTGCTACTATCAGGGGATACCCATAAAATTTCAGGATTATTTCTATCGAACATGAATAAAAGTCACTCCTATAAAGAACCTAAATCGAAAGCAATTGCCGCTACGTTCTTTAAGCGCAATGCATCCGATGATGATAAGCCGCTTCCTTGGTGAGGAATCTTCTGATTGTAGTAACTAACTGGCTACTAATCCTCTGGAGTCATTTCGTCCTTTTTCTTGAAATATTTAGATATCTTGCTGAACAACTCCGGTGCTGCTGACATTAGCTGGCTCAGTGACATTGATTCGGAAGGCGAGATGGGGTGAACCTGTACTTTCTCACCGCACACAGAGATGAAGGCTACAGGGTTTATGTTAATTCCGCCACCGGTGCCGGCTCCTGATCCATATTTTTCACTCTTTCCTCCGTCCCCACCACCGGCAGCAAAACCTACCGAAAGGCGTGAAACAGGGATCAAAATGACATCCCCGGCCTGGATTGGTTCACCAATCACAGTCTCAGTTTTTGAAATGGTTTGAATCTGATCCATCGCAGCTTTTATTACATCCGCAAGAGCCATATTTTCTCCCTCAGACACAGGTATGTTTGTTTTGGCTTCCCCATGAAGTTATAAAATACTGAAACAACCGCTACTGAGCAATGTTACCGGAAAGGTTTTTAAAATGAGGAAGCTTTTCAATGACCAGGAACAGCAGAAATCATAAAAACATATTTTCCTAAATAGTTATCAGAATAATGTTCCGTGAAAATGCCGCAAGTTGCAGGAAAAAGAGCCTTTTCCGGACACTCACTAAATAAAACTTGATTGCTTCTGAAAGTCCTTCTATTTTGTATTAAAACTGATTCTCTCACCCATTAGTACTTTTATTTTGAGGATCAAACCAAGTGCAAGCTGGTCAGGGTAAACTGAACGGTTCCATTCCAGTTCTCCTTCACTTGGTAATAATATTTTGCCCAGTCCCGCTATTTGCCCAAACCCTGATAATAACCGAATTGTACAGAAACCCAAACGGGTTAGAGTCTGTTCTTTGCGGCGGAAAGAGTCATGAATTCGTTGAGGTCCTCAATCCAGGTCCAGATACATTTTTTATCAACAACTTTTTTCTAAGTGATGGAACAGAAACCGACTCGATTTTACCTTTTGGTATGGTCATTAGTAGTCATGATTCCTGTATTGCGGATCAGCCGTTTCTTGCACCAGGTCAGATTGCACTCATTCTGGATTCTGATTACAAAGTAGCAGTGGAGAAACAGGGATGTGCTCTGCAAATCAGTAAGGGAACGATTCTTTTCACTTGTGACGATGCAGAGCTGGGAAATGGGCTCTCAGATGATGATGGAATACTTTTATACAAGGGAAGCAGAAACCGTATCGATTCTATTGTCTGTCTGGCCTCAGATGGGCCATTGGAATCAGAATCTCCGGTGTCTGGAAAAATAGTCTTTTCTGATCCCAGAAATGTTGAAGGATACTCGGTTGTTGCCACCAGAATTCTCTCCGATAAAAAGAACTTTGACAATTGTCCCACTAACACTTCTCCCGGGTGGCTGGAAAGGGTGCAAAGCGGATGGATTGTAGAGTCCATATTTGGTCCTTATGTTCCTCATCAGGAAAATGTATCCTGTACACTTTTATGCGTATGTCTCAAGCCAGAACTCCAGATAAACAAGCTATATTATTTTTTAAAAAAAGACGGATTAGTAATTCTGCAGGGTATACCATCACCGGAAAAAAACAGGGCACATTTGATAATTTCTTTGCAGGTGGATAGTGCAGATTACAGGTTTATCATAGGTAATACTGAATGGAAAATCGATTTGTCTTCAATCCTTCTTCCTCATAGTCCAATAAAGATAAATGAAATATTTCCTTTCGGAACGCAGTTTGAGTCTGAATGGTATGAACTGGTTAACGTATCATCTATGCCAATTAATCTGAAAAATTGGAAGAGTGGAAATTTCGAGGATACATCTGCTATAACTAAAAGTGAATATTTGCTTGAACCGGGAGCTTTTCTGGTGATCGCAAAAAGTAAACAACTGTTCCTTTATTCTTTTCCGGGCATTTCTCCGGTGTTACAACCCCAGGTCTGGCATACCTTGAATAATTATGGCGATACACTCTGTATTTTTGATGCCGATGGAAACATGCGGGATATGGTGTGTTACAGATACTCATGGTTTGGCAATATTCACAGGACAATCGAAAGAGTAAATAGCAGGGCTGCGGGGTGTGATTCAGCCAATTGGGCTATATCAACAGAAGGCGCAACTCCAGGGTACCCAAATGGTGCTCTTTTCTGGCGCAACATTACTAAAGCTGAAATTGAAATTGGGCCGGTTCCTTTTACCCCAAACAATGATGGAAAAGATGATTTATTAAGCATAAAAGTAAGGCTGCCAGCTTCCAGCAGCATAAACCTTTGCATTTATGACTTCAGAGGTAGAAAGGTGCGTTGTTTCACCGGGCCTGCCTGCAAGCAGTATTTCTGGGATGGTAAATCTGACAATGGAAAAGCAGTGCAATGTGGACCTTTTTTTGTGGTAGCTGAGATGACTTCAGCAACAAGGAAAACATTATTGAGAAAAAAAGGGATATTGTGGCGTTAAGGCATTTTTGGCTTGGAATATTGTTCACTTATTCACAGATAGCTGCAAACCTTCAGGAACCATTTCCGCAGGGATTTTCAATGGGAAATCTGGGAACTGTTTTATGGGAAAACGGTGCTCAGGGCTGTCAACCATGGATTTCTGCAGCGTTTTGCGATAGCAGTAGAAGATTCGGAATGGCATTGGGCACAGTTTCGTATTACGATAGAATGGATAACTTCAATGAAGAATCTATATATAGGGCATTCGGTGGAGTTTTCTTGGCAATAAAAAGGTTCAGGTTTAAACTGGCTGTGTCTCACTTTTCAGCTCTGGAAATGTATTATGAACAAACAGGCTTTTTTTCAGCAGGTGTCGATCTGTTTAATCATTTAAGAGCCGGTATCGATTTCAGCGGTACCAAGACCGGCCTTAGAGAATTTAAGGAAAAAATGCATACAGTGGGAGAGTGTGCATTTTCTGCATGGATTCCCTTTAAAGCTGCTGCCTTAGAATTATCTTTAAGTCATATTACCTTAAAACCCGGGCGGGCGCAGGGGGTCGATGCGCCAGTTTGCATAAAAAGCGGATTCCATACGACAAGTAACCGTTTTGGTGCTCAGGGAGTGGTGATTGAAATCACTCCCTCCCAGTCTCACCCTGTAAGATTTGTAATTGGTGAACAATATCGGCTTTTTACAATAATTGCCCTGGAAGCATCACTTGCAAATAATCCCTTTTTGATAGGAGTTGGGGTACTAGTTGATATTTCATCAGTTAGTGCATCCGTTTCAATGGTTAATCATCCGGTGTTGGGTTGGTCAAGAGGATTTGCTGCTTTATACTGCTCAAATCATGCTCAGAAATAAATGTTACTGCTTAGCACTTTAAACTTAAGCCAGAAACAATAGTCCCGAATACCTCGACAGCATCATGGGATGACCGATGTGTGTCCGCTTCTCTCCTGGCAAATATTTGTATGGGGTTTCTCACCCTAAAAACACTGAAAATGACAATTAAGACAACTTTTCAGGGCACGATCTCTGGGATGATATCGACTAACAATGGCTTTAAATGTAAATACCTGGTAGTCTTACGTTTGTTATCAATGTCTGTGTAGACATTACGTATCTGTTCTGGAGTCAAACCGATCACAGTTGATGCTTCCGTTTCTGGGATATTGTGATTTTTTGCATACATGCAAAGGTCAAGTTTATCGTAAGACAACTGGAAATAGAACTCATCCTGGCTTTGTGCCAGAGAGTAGGTGTCGGTAGTCGGTGGTCTGGATCTGATTTCCTGAGGAACTTCCAGATATTCTGCCAGTTTGTACACTTGTGTTTTATAAAGATGAGCTATAGGTTTAATGTCTGCGGCTCCATCACCCAGTTTTACGAAAAAGCCTTGATCAAATTCCAGTCGATTAGGAGTGCCTGCCACTGCAAAGTTGAGGCGGTCTGCATGATAGTATTCCAGCATTTTTCTTACCCGCTGTTTAAAATTAGTTGCAGCCAAGATACCTAAATAGGTGCTGAGATCCAATCGTTTTCTGATTTGTTTGCCATCCGGCGATTGCGCTACAATAGAGAAGATGGAGTATCCGGTTTTCTCAATGATATTTGGCAGTACGATTTTTGATTTCCACTCCTCAGTGTAATCGGGGATAACGTTGCGGACTGTCTGGATGTAGCGGTTATAGAAACCCAGGGCTTTGAGGATGCCTGTTATATCTTCATGCTCGCATTGGACATCAAAGTGAGAGGCTAATAAGCCACTTAAATGAAGCGTTTCTTCAGCAGAATGTCTCTCAGGCATCTGGAGGGCAAAAACCCGCTCTTTACCCAGAGCTTTTACAGCCAGAGCAAGAGTTACGCTGCTGTCTATTCCTCCGCTGATGCCTAATACCAGTCCCCTGCGCTTGAGATCAGTCAAAAGAAATGAGTTTATCTTAGTACAGATCTTCTCTGTTTCTTTTTCACAATCCAGATTCAGTACCTCTTTTGAAAATGATGAATTAGAAGTCATTGGTACTCCTTTTCTGTATTTGAGAAAGTGCAAAACTTCTGATCAGAAACAAGACTGCAAAATCTGAACCTGAAGAAATGAAACGGATGACCAATTATGCTAAAAATCGCTGCAGGTGGCGATGGAGAATTTCGAAGAAATATGGGGAGTTAATCAGCCCGTAAGATGTTGATGTAGGAAGTGTTGAAGCTCTTGTTATGTTTCATCTGCAGATGATAAGACCGAAAGAGCTAAGGATTTTGGTTAAACCTTAAAGCTTTTTCGAAAATAACCTATAGCTTTTTTGATGGAAAAAAGGGATATACTTGATAGGGAAAACGCCCTTTTTCAGATATAGCACAAAGCTCAGTGACTTGCCAATGTTCCTCCGACCCTGGAAATCAGGGAATCCCTTACCCTCTTGACACTCTTAAAAAACTGAACTCTGAACCCCCATCTCATATCACATTCCATATCCCATGTCACATAAATAATTAGCACAGGGCGGTGCCCTGTGCTAAGATAATGCGCACCTTCGGGGCTTAGTTTAAAATAGCTGTATTTGCATTAGTGAGCCTGTGGAGCTGAGATACCTTGATGTAGGGTAGCGTTTGTTCTACGATTATGACCCTGAACCTCACTAATTGTCAGAACTCTCCCTTAATTTTTCCTTCATAACCTTTCCGGATTCATTTTTTGGAAGTTCTTTGTAAAAGGAGTACAGAGAAGGAACTTTGTAAGGTGAGATAAAAGAGGAGAGCTGTTTTTTAATTTCAGATACATCAGGAGTATGCCCGGTTTTAATGACTACAAAAGCCTTAATTGCCTCTCCTAAAATGGAGTCCGGGACTCCGATTACAGCAGCTTCACTGATGTGAGGCAAATTCAGCAGAGCTTCTTCCACCTCTTTGGCACTGACCCGGTTTCCGCCCACTTTGATCATATCTTTAGTGCGTCCTACTATATAAATATATCCGTCTTCATCGGTTTTCCCCAGATCACCGGTAAAGTAATAGCCGTTTCTTATTACAGCGGAGCTGCTTTGTGGATCTTTCCAATAGCCTGGCATAATATTGCTTCCTCTGGCTGCTATCTCACCTATATGACCCGCAGGGAGTGCTCTACCATGCTCGTCTGCAATGATCACTTCTACATTGGGTATGGCTTTTCCAATGGAGCCCAGTTTTAAAGAGAGCATCTCTGGCTCCAGGTAGGTAAGCCTGGGCGCAGCCTCAGTAGTTCCATACATGACATAAAGCTTTGCAGGAGCAAATGTTTCTGCGACCTGAAGCTGAAGCTGGGGAGGCATGGAACCGCCTGCCTGAGTGACATATCTGAGTGACTCCAGCTTACTCTGCCTGATGCTGGATTTGTTAAGCAGAATCATATAAGTGGATGGGACTCCGGCAAACCCGGTTGCCTGCACTCTTTTCATGGCTTCAATGACCAGGTTAGGAAACATGAAACGATTGTCAATGGCTACTGAACCGCCGCAATAAAAGTGAGTAGTCAAAAGAGAGCTGCCGTAGATATAGTAAAGTGGTAAAACCACCATGATTCTGTCTTCAGGGGTCAGTTTCAAATATTTAGATATGGAAATGGTGTTATCACTTAGGTTTTGATGACTGAGCATGACTCCTTTGGGTTTTCCGGTACTTCCGGAAGTGTAGACAATCGATGCAAGATCGAGGCTGATTGTAGATACTTCAGGCCGCTGTGTTTTCTCAGTTTGAAAAATATCCTCTAGTGAGTAAGCGATCCTGGGTGGGTCAGCCAGAGAAGTGTCGCTAATTATAAATCTCACAGTGTGTGCCTGGGAGAGAGTGGGAAGCAGGGGAGAAAACCGGTTGCCGGCAATGATGGCGCAAGATTCTGAATTGTTTAAGTAGAAAAGCAGATTATCGGAAGTCACTTCGTTATTGATAGCTACAACTACTGCACCGGCTTTCAATATTGCGAAATAGCTGATAATGTAGTTAATGGAATTTTCCATCAATAAACCGATGCGATCCCCCCGCGAGATCCCGTTTTTTATCAGAAAATTGGCAATTCTATTTGCATTCTGCTCAATATCCATAAATGATGTCCATAAATCTTTATGCCATACAGCTTCTTTATTGGGATATTTCTCTGCGCTGTTTTCCAGAAAATGATGTACCAGCATGTTTTCTCCTTTAGTACATGGCTTACAAATTACAAATGAATATGTCTTCTTAACATAGGTCCAAAGACAGCAGTCACTCTCAGAGGCAGTTTTCTCCATATCTTTATAAATGATTCCTCTTTTGCGGAAACATCTCCGGATGAGCCGGTACTTGAACCATATCTGTACCAGTACAATGGTTGAGAAGTTGCACCCCACTGAGCTTTGAATCTGTATGTGCCCTCATCCGGGGTGGATCTCCCAAAATCGAAAACCCGGTAACCGTTATTTATTGCAAATTTGAGCATTTCCCAGTATAGAAGCATATTTGGTGCCGATTTCTGATAAGTTCTCTTAAAGGATGCCCAGGGATTGACCAACATATTATTTATAGAGCAGGCCAGAGAACAGGCAACGGGCGTTTTTGAATGGTAAACCACAAAAATGTGGCTGAACCCTGGATAGCCGGTAAGCATGTTTTTTATTATCAGTTTAGAGTGTACAGGTGAACCCAGATCTCTCATGTTAAACAAAAACACTTCATAAAAGTCATCCAGCAGCTCCACTCCCCCATTAAGACAGGTACAGCCATCTTTTTGTGGTTTGCGGATCTGGCTTCGCAATTTTGCAGAGAAAGAGGAAAAGAGAGTGTCTGCAGAATCGGGCAGATCAAGAAACATTCTAACCTTTGTAGATTTTACAGATGAGTTGGCGGTAAAGATAGCGTTCCTATGGTTGAAGAAAGGCTGTTTTGATATCTGTCGTAGTTCGATATCTTTGCATTTCAAATTTCTCATCAGCTCTTCTGCTTTCTGAAAAAGCAACTGAGTTATTTCAGGTGAATCGGCAAGAATTCCCCCATAGTCACAGAAAGGCAATGAGACCAGCTCTTTACCAAAAATCAGGCTACGAATAAAAAACAGGGGCAAAATACCCCGGATTTGCGAATTTTCATCGATAGCTTGGAAATAGAAGCTTCGATGACCATAGGTATTTTCTACAACTGATTGGAAAAAAGAAAGATGGTATAGATTTGCATCGGGGTGGGTTTTAACGTAAGAGTCCCATTTTTTGCTGTCTCGTGGGGTATAAGGAATGACTTGGATCATTTTTTCACTCATTAGTTGGAAAAAAATTGATTTGAACCACCAGCAAATGGAAAAGGAAATATCGAATATTGAAAACCGAATATCGAAGTAGACGGGATTCTTACCTCCGAACCTCTCAATCTCTTAATCTCTTAATCTCTTAATCTCTGAACCTTTGAACCTTTGAACCTTTGAACCCAGTTAATGCAATTTGCTTTCCAATGATCATAATACCAGCAGTTGATTGGTAAGGGAATCCAGTAAATTGCCGGGATTACTGATTGTGTTTTAGATAATGGAACCTAAAAGAGCAGTTTCGGTGCTCCATAGGCTTATCTTTATGAAGAACCACTCTTTTGGGTTGGGGTGAAGAAATAATCGGAGGACATCACACAAACAGAAGTATTACTATTTTCTAAAAAGCACAGGAATTGATACCCCCGTGCTTGCACAGAAAGAGTCCAGGTTTTTTTTGCACAGATTGACCATTAACATAAGCGGATTATTTTCAATTAAGAAATTTTGGCCTATATCGGAGATCTTTATGTGATCTGCTACTGTTAACAGGTGTTCATAACAGGGTACACTGAAGCATTTCGGTAGTTTTCTATTTATTGATGTGAGAATTGATCAGAGGAAGGCGTGTAGCTCTCACAATAGCTGCAACCGGTATTGATATACATTTGAAAATTACCAGCAATCCTTACAGCTATGCCACCATTTCAAAAAAGAAGAAAAATTCTTGACCTGATTAGGACCGATTAATTGACGATGAGATGCACGGCCGTCTTTGAGAAGACCGGGATTTCCAAAGCGCGGGCATCTCCAAAGGGTGATATGTCCAAGCTTTCGAAAGTCACATGATTCCAAGGCGACCAGGCAGATTGCGTCAAGGAAAGCGGCATAATAAAAACGGTGGTTTTGCACAGGATGCATTCCGCTTAAAGAACGACAGTGACAATCGTCCGGTTTAGGTTTAATTAAGTATACATGAGAAAGAGTTTAAGCAAAAATCACATAATAATCCGGCTTACTATTTGACAGTGCACTTACACAGTTTTATCTTTAAAAAAGTTTAATATATCAATAAGAGGTTGAATTGTAAAATAATTTATTCAATATTTGACCTCAGATCGTATAGATGCAACGGAAGGCAGGAGATGTCAGATATCGTAGATGTCGGTTCTGAAAATAAAAAAATAGGCGATGCAATGACCACAATTGGCGAAAGATTGAAATATATTTATTGTGGAACATTAAAAGATCTCTCATTGGAAGAGGCCTTTCTATTTTGGATTCATATTTTTCAAACCTATTTTAAAGAAAGATTTTCCATTAAGCAGTTTTTTGATGCATTATGGAATGGCACCCTGGAACCACCTTTTTATAACGTATTCTCAATTTTAAACCAGCTTGAATTCTATCTGTTAGAACACGGAGTTGATCCTGTTCTGTTTGTTCAAAACACTCTACCCTCACTTTCCAACGGTCTGATTGTTTCTTCTGAGCGGGTTCTTTTACTAACTAATTCATATTTAGCCGATTTTTACGATTCTAAAGATCTCCATAGAACAGTTCTCAAAGCATTCAGCAAGCTTGCACTTTCCGCCGAAATTCAAAGAGAAACTTGTCACCGGCTTTTACATCATAAAATCGAGGGCAATCATGGTATAGCCATAATGATGTATCATTTTTTCGGACAACCGACAGATTCAGAACGCTTTCCTGCTTACGATTTCCAACTCTGGACTGGTTCACAGATTCAATCGGTGGTTGGGTTTTTCAATGTGCCACCTTTTGATGAATTGAATATGCTCGCTGATTATCGGCAGATTTCTGATATCATCACCGATTGTGAGATTGATTTTAAGTGTGGTCAAGTGTTTCTGGATGGTCAATGCTATGCAAAAGAAATCCAGTTGTATCAAAAATTCGTTAATTATCAATCAGAACTTAAGAAAGCCGGTATTTCCGACAGCACTGTTTTTCTTGCAGAAAAAAATTATTTCTGTTCTTTGCGCAAAAGAAATGTTGTGTATAAAGGCTGTGTGTATGGTGCACCGTTAGTTCTTTACCAGCTCATATATAATCACCAGTTTGAACGGCCACCCAATTTTCTCTCGTTGGTCATTTCTGCACTTCAGGAGCAGCGTTCTGAGCGTTGGCAGGTGCTAAGAGAGATACATGATTTACTGGTTTTAAAGGCGCTGCGGAAACTTGATGTTATTTACTATCGCGCAAATGAGAGTATCTCAATTAACGGTGTCCATTTCATTTCCGGAGTTCCTGCAAAGATACTGAGGAAAATTTTATTCATTTATTGCAAAACAAAAAGGGTTGAATTTCAATATCGAGAGTTTACAAAAGATCCTTCTATCATCTATGACCCTCTAAATCCCAATTTCGTAGTCAGGCTCAACAGACTTATCAAAGCACTCGAGAACGGATGTCCTGAACTGCAGATTCTAAGAATTGCCCCAGGAAGATTAAAGCTCGAGATTTTATGCCCGATCAGTTATTCTGAAAAATAAGCGACTCTATTTCTCAGGTATGTTTTTTGCACTCTGTGCTGTGAAATAGAGGTTAAAATGCAAATAAGCACTGTATTCTGTTTCACAGCTATTTTCTCTTATCTTTTGATCTGGATTATATTCAAATCACCTTTAATTTCCTTTTTTAGGGATAATCCCGGGATTAGAAAAGTTCACCAAAGAACAATTCCCAGAATCGGTGGTTTGGCTATAACAGCAGGCTTTTTATTGATGATCCTCTTCTGGGAAAAATTCCCGGTTTCTCTACCTGTTTTACCACCAACGTTAAAAATATCCATAACCTTTGCCGCCTTAGCAATTATTCCAGTGGGAATGGCTGATGATCTGATTGTAATTGGAATCAAAAACAGGACTAAGCTGATTTTAGAGATCCTCATAGCCACTATTATCATCTTTTTTTTCGGCATTCGACTGGAGCAGGTACATTTTCTGGAGTGGGACTTTTCGCTTGGATGGCTGGGCACACCTGTATCAATTCTATGGGTGGTTGGAGTTACTAATGCTATAAATATCATAGATGGCCTCGATGGGCTGGCGGGATCTGTCATGGTCGTAATATTTGCCACTATTGCCGTTTTGACAGGTTTTTCTGATGATCAAGCAGTATTGTTTCTATGTGTCATTTTAACAGGACTGGTTAGTGGTTTCCTTTTCCACAACATCTCCCCCGCTCGTGTCTTTATGGGAGATACCGGCTCACTGTTTTTAGGTCTGATTGCAGGGCTTCTTAGTCTATATCTGGTTTCTGAAAAGCAAAAAAACTATCCGGTAATAATTGCGCCTTTAATGCTGGGTTTGCCTGTACTGGATATCGCAGTGGCCATGTGGCGACGCTTCTTTCATAAAATCTTCTCGGGAGAATCTTTTTTTGATGCCATAAAAGCTGTAACTATCGCAGATAATGAGCACACTCACCATCGGCTGGTCCACAGAGGGCTCACGCATACAGAAATTGTTATTATCATGGTTATTTTTCATATGAGTATCTGCATGAGCGCAGTTCTGGTCTGTTTTACTTTAAAAAGTGAAAGCATTCTCCTGCTCTGCTATGTCCTTTTTCTGATAACATGGTTTCTATACAAGCTAAATTACTTTTCTGGAATTTTGTCTTTTCTTAAAAGAGCGAATTTCTTTGTGGGGTTGAAAAAAGAAGCGGTGGCGGTTATCTGCTGTGATGAAGCTTTGCAATATTCGCTGAAAAAGTACCGCCAAAACAGGTTTCTTTTTTTATTTAAAAATATTGAAGAGGTGCTTTTTTCTTCAAAAAAGTACTGTTCTGTAATCATAGAACAGCAGTCAACCAACTCCATGGAGAATCTAATATCATTGGCCAGCACAATTTTTATGCAAAGTGCCTGCCCTGTAATTGCAATTTGCTCTGACAGTGATTCTATTCCAGACTTTATGGAAGAGAAAAAAAACAGACAAAAATCTTTCATAATGATTAAAAAGCCAGTTTATATACCCTCGCTGCTTAAAGAGATCACTAATTTGGTTAACCAAGGCAGAGGATGGGCGATGGAGAGGTTGGCTATTGATACCAGGAAATATCTTCTGCAGGCAGAAATGAATGAGAAAATTTGATAAAAACAGAACAAGACTTCTGATAATTTGTGCTGAGCAGATAATAACCAATAAACTGGTAACTCTGTTTACCAGTTATGGCTATTTTGTGGATTATGTCACTAACCGAAAGGAAGGTGTGCAGAAATTCAGGCAGCATAAACAGGGGGTAATTATCCTTGATGCTGATCTTTTACCTCGATATCCCAAGCATCTTTTTAACTTGTTCAGTACAAACTTGAATAACCCTAAAATCCTGATTGCTGCAAAGTCGGAACAGCACCTCAAATTATACCCCTATCTAAACAATGGCGTTTATGACATCATACAAGTTCCACTGAATTTTGAAAATCTTGATTTTATTCTTCGCAGACTTGTAGCCTATGACACACTAACAGCCAGATACGAGTTTCTTTATCTGTTGATAAAACTCAGTATAGTTTCCCTGCCAATCTGGATTTACTTCGCGGTAATAATCACTTTGAAAACATTCCAACCATAAGCTGCGATTCTGAAATATAGCTAAATGGCATCTCATCCTTCTACAACAGAACGGACCATTTTCACTATCTTTTCCATGTCATGATGACTGACAAGAGGATGCGAGGGAAGTGTGATTAACTTACCGATAATCGACTGAGCGTTTCTGCATTGAATCGCTGAAGATACATTTAACTGCTTTATGTGATTAAGAATATCAGGATAGCTGCTGCTTATACCTAGTCCTGATTTGTGGCTGATTTGGAGTATTTTATGGACCATATTATTATCAGTTAAAAGAAGCGGATATCGGATTCCTGTAAAATCAGTGAAATTGAAATTGCTTGTGATCTGCACGATGCCGTTAATTCCATTAAGGTGATTAGAGTAATAGCGATTACGTTTAGCGCGCTCGATGAGGAGTTTCTTGAGCTGGTATTCCCATTTGGAAGCTAGTACTGCCTGGAGATCTCCGAGCTTAAAAATATCAAAACTGCTGTTGAAAATGGTTTCGCCTAACCGAAGCATAGGCAATGATGTGGGTAACCAGAAAAGCCGAGGGTTAATCATAATTGCCAGAGCTAAATTTTTTAGCAGTAGTTTTGCAGACCACAAAAAAGAAGGACCAGAGACAGGCCTTAGAATCTGTTCAATTGCTTCTCCGATATCATCATGTGAAGTTATTATTATTCCACCTTCCCCAGTAGAGAAAGCCTTGCCTCTGGAGAGGCTGAAAATTCCTATATCGGCCTGGGTTCCCAGTAACTTTCCATTATAGCAGGAACCCATAGCCTGAGCCGCATCCTCAATGACCGGAATACCTGCTTCTTTACTGCAGATTTGAAAAATCCAGGGAATAGGAGCTGGAAGACCGAAAAGATGTGCAGGGATAGCTGCAAGAACATCATCAGTAATGCTTAGTGCCTTTAACAATGATTCTTTTTCAATCTGAAGCGTGTATGGATCTATATCGCAAGGATAAACATTGAAACCTGCGTTCATTATTGCAGAAGGGACTGAGTAACAATTGAATGCAGGTACAATTACCCTTTTACGATTGGGTAACAATTTACTCAGCGCTTTTAGAGAAACAGAGATAGCTGCTTTGCCTGAGGAAAGAAGGAAACAGTATTTGACATCAAAATAATCCATTATGGATTGGCGAAAAGCATTTTGTGATTCACCAGGATTTTTTAAGGCAGAAACCCCCTTAAGAATATCCTCAATGTAGATAGGGGATGCGGCTGGAGGGAGTGTTCTACCAATCCTCATGTGTTCTAGTAATATTTGTAATAATTGGAATTGTTTATACTTTCGCCCATGTTAAGAACTACTCCCAATAACTTTTTTTCGATGATTGGAAAGTCCTTCTGGATTAATTTGCACAGGTTAATAACATTTGTATGTCCAGCTCTAACCACCAGCATATACCTGGAGACCAGATTGTTTAGTAATGCAGCATCGGTTGTTAACTCAATAGGGGGCGAATCAAACACCAGGAAATATGGTTGCATCCTCATTCGTCTTTTGAGGGCGATCATTGCAGTTGAGCTAAGATATTTCTGGGTATTATCAACTTGATTACCACAACTGACAAGCCATAAATTTGAATTCCAAGTTTTCTGAACTGGGATATTTGGAAGTGTTGAATCATCATTATCAATAGCTTCACAGAGATAGTCCGAAAGACCAGGGGATTTTTGTAGATCAAAAAATTCATGAGAGACTCCCCTGCGTATATCAGAATCGATAAGAATGGTCTTGATGCCATGTTCTGCAATAGATAGAGCAAGATTAGCAGCTACAGTCGACTTTCCTTCGCTCATATTAAGACTGGTTATCGCGATACTTTTATCAGGTTCATTGAACAGGTCCAGTTGAATCTTGGTATTCAAAGATCTGAAAAGCTCTATGGCAAAAGGTGGAGAGAACCTTTTCGAATCACAAAGGAGCAGTCCTTTACTATGTTTATTGTATTTTGATTCCTTAACTTTGGTTTTAGAAGATTTGAGTTTCTTTATCTTGGGCAAAGTTACCAGAAAATTATATGGAACCAGTCTCCGGAGCTCCTGCTCCGTTCTAGCAGTTTTGTCAAGCAAGTCAAAGAATACCGAAGGTCCTAAGGTTATGGCCATCATTGTCAGAATGATCATTAAAAGAACATTGATCTGCTGACTTCTGGAAGAGTGGGGTATGGGCTGAACAGCATAATCCATGATGTATACATCTGCTCTTTGTACTGTTTCGGAGAGCTTGGTTTCGTTGAATTTAATCAGTAATGAAGAGTAGATTTCGGAATTTATATCCTGTTTTTTTTGTAATTCAGCTAGCTGCAGCTCTTTGCTAGGGATGCTCTGAAGACGTGAACTGATTCTGTTTATCGATCGATGTTTGTCTGCTCTGGCTTTATTCAGTTGTGATACAAAGGAGTCCAGAGCCAGAATCGTTTTAGTCTTAAGATTTGTTAATTTTTTATCAAGTTCCTTAAAGATAGGATGATTGCGGTCATAATTTCCGATTGTGTTACGTTTTTCTTCCTGATGTTGAGTAAGACTAAGTTGAAGGGAGGAAGAAGATGGATTCCCATGAGATTGAAGAAAAGTAATCGCTTCAACAATAAGCCTCTCTGTTTCTTCCTGAACACAATTAGTGAGCCGGTTTTTAAGATCGAATGACAAGTCTGTAAGAGTGCTAGTCTCCACAGTTCCGCTTTCCAGGCGGATAAGCTCATTCATAGCCAATTGAGTGCTTACACTTAGACCCACATCGGGATTTACGGCCAAAAACAGCTTTAAATCATTTTTAGATTTTGAGAGCTGGCTTTCTGCAGCATCAAGTTGCTTTTCCAAAATAAGGAGATTCTCTTTCATCTTACGACGTTTAAGAGAGAGATTGCTTTCAACAAACATGTCTGCAAGAGTGTTAATAGTCTGGGTTAATAAAGGATAATCATTTCCTTCTAGCAGTACACTGAAAAAGTAGTTCTGTTCTCTGGGATTGGGACTTATGACCTTTAATCTGTTCAGGATATTATCAATAGTTGATCGCATGGAATTGACTGAAAAATTAAACGAATGAGGATTATGCAGAAATGATTTTGAAAAATATAGATGAATCCCCTTCAGATTCAGGGTGTCCAGAAGTGAAACGGAACCGAGTTTTATGATTTCGTCTTTTATCTTCAGGCAGTTGGAATAACTGATGCGGTAGATGTCGCTATTTCTATTGTCAACCTCAAAACTGAATGAGCCCAGAGAAGCGTTACTGTCAACAATTATAGTATCAAAAATATCGTAACGAGAAAAATCGTGAACACAGAACTGTAAAGAAAGATTGCGTGCCACATTTCCCAGAAAATTGCGGTTAAGAAGCAATCTTTCCTTGTTCAGATACAGGTCATCAAGATTCCACATATTGAGATTGGGATGTTTCTCAACACCTATGAGCACTGTGGCAGTAAGTGGTGGCTTTTTATTTAAACCCAGAAAAGAAACTGCCATTATTGCCAATGCTGCAGATAATGGAGCGGCTAAAAAAATATACCACTTCCAACGCCAGAACAAATGAAAATAGCGATGGATCAGATATTTGAAATCAATATTTTTAATTGAAGTCTGCTGTTCCATAATAAAACTCTTATCTAGAAAGTGTATATAAAGTCAGCCCGGTACTCAAAGTTGAAAGAAAAAGAGTGAAAAAAGGGACAAAATGCTCTCTGAAGGAGAATTCCGTTTTTGGACGCGAAGTTAGACAGAGTTGATCACCAGATTTAAAACCGATCGATTGTAGAGATACCCCGGATTGGTAAACACTGGTTAGATTGTTCGAGATAATTTTACTGTCCCGCTCCCATCGCAAAAGCTTTAAACCATCTTCCCGCCCAAACCCCTCTGCTAACTGAATCGCATCCCAGAGGCTGTTTCTGGAATCAATCCAGTATAAGCCTGGTTTGTAAAAACCACCCAACAGTGACAAACGCATTAGAGGAGTAATCCGGATGTTGGGAAAAGGAAGATAGTCGATGCAGCGGACTTTTATACTATCAATAAGCTGGGATATTGAGAGATGGCTTATTGACAAGTTACCTATTATAGGGAAGTTAACATACCCTCTTTCGTCTATTTTGTAAATTCCGTTAAAAATGGAGGTAGAATCATGAATTATCTGTATAGAAACTGCTTCATTAGGCATAAAAACTGGTGTCTGATTGAAAAGCTTTTCTACAGATGATCTTTGCTGTAAAGTGTCAGGATAGGCCTTCGAATCGTTGGATTGATAATGTGTATCTGAGCCTTGAGCATCTGCCAACTCTACTCTTACAGAAATTAAAAGGCCAATTGCGGCAATGATGATGGTGTACATTATTTATCTCCTGAGTAAAATTGATACCAATGATTCGCCTGGTATAAGTAATAGCAATCCCCATTCCTGATACATAAGGAAACGCAGCTACAGTTGCTCTTTTTCTCTTTTAAACTTTAACTTCGGGGTCAAACTATATATAAGAGCTTCACTATTCTGTTTCCAGATATAACTGGTTATCTTGAAAGTTGCATAAGATTTGCAGAAGGAAAAAAGAAGAGTTCGTAAAAACAAATCAGTGATACAAAAAAAAGAACAATGCTCTATATGAACAATAACCCAAAATGCTCCATGATATCTATCGAGAAGGATTCTACTGCTGTGAACAGGTGCCTTTGTAATTATCAATAAAGAAATGGAGAAATCAGCGATGGAGAAACCGGTGAGGATATTAACATTTGACATTGAAGAGTGGTTTCATCTGCTGGATATTGACTCGATAAGTTCTGTGGACAAGTGGGATAGTTATGAAGCACGAATTCATTCAAATACCATGAGAATACTTCAATTGCTGAAAGATTGCAATCAGAAAGCCACTTTTTTCTGCCTGGGCTGGATTGCAGAGAAATATCCACAGATAATCGCCCACATCTCCAGCGAAGGATACGAGGTTGGCAGCCATACCAGTTATCATCAATTAGCATATAAAATGACCCCCGGCCAATTCAGAGATGATTTACGAAGATCAATTGATACGCTGGAAAGCATTACCGGAAAAAAAGTGCGCAGTTTCAGAGTTCCGGGATTTTCCATAACAAAAAAAAATCTGTGGGCCTTTGAAATAATCGCTCAATGCGGAATACAATTCGATTCTTCTGTTTTTCCTGCAACAAGAAATCATGGCGGGTTAAAAGAGTTCGATAGTACCAGACCCTGCATAATCAACACTACATTCGGTGAGATAAAGGAATTCCCAATTAATACATTCCGATTTCTGGGCAAAAGCATAGTCTTTTCGGGTGGTGGCTACTTCAGACTTTTTCCATACTATCTGATACACTGGTTTATCTGCCGTTCACAATACGTAATGTCCTATTTTCATCCAAGAGATTTTGACCCTCACCAGCCTCTTATACAGGGATTACCGATAAGCAGAAGGTTCAGATCATATACTGGTTTGAAAAGTGCTTTTACAAAGTTGAAAAAAATGCTGGATAGTTTTCATTTCACAGATATTGATGGCGCGATATCCCGTATTGAATGGGAGAAGAAATATCCTTTAAAAAGTTGTTAGCTGCAAAAAAAGGAAATATATGAAATCGGTGGTACTTTTTGGGGGAGGCGGCTTTATTGGAACCCACCTTGTAAACTATCTGCAGCAAAGGTTCGAATCGATTTGCATCGCAGACATCAGAATGCCCTGCTGGCATCCTGGGACTTCTCTTCCAAGCGACGAACGTATAAAATATGTGTATTGCGATGTAAGGCAGAGCATAGATGAAAGTCTTTTTGAACCACTTGTCGATTGTATCTTTAATCTGGCTGCAGTTCATACCACTCCAGGTCATGCTGCTCATGAATATTTTGAAGCAAATATTAAAGGAGCAGAAAATATCTGTAAGTTCGCAGAAAAGTGTCAATGTGAAAAAATCATTTTTACTTCCTCTATTTCAGTATACGGCCCTGGTGAAGATGAAAAAAATGAAGAGCTGATCCCAATGCCGGTAATTCCATATGGTACCTCGAAAATAATTGCTGAATATATTCACAAAGAATGGTTTAACAATGCTCGCACAAGCCGGAGCCTTACAATAGTAAGACCTGGAGTGGTATTTGGCCAGGGAGAGGGGGGCAATTTTACCAGAATCGCCAATGCACTTCAAAAAGGGATCTTCGCTTATCCTGGCCGTGACGATACCATAAAGGCATGTCTATACGTGAAAGATCTTTGCAAATTTTTAACTCAAGCAGTCTATAGAACCCCAGGATCGTATCTGTATAATTTCTGTTATCCTGAGAAAATTACCATAAAAGAAGTTGTGCAGAGCTTCAAGAAGACTCTGGGCTACAGTGTCCCCGAGATAGTTCTTCCATATCCACTTATAAGCGTTTCTGCTGCAATAGCCAATCTGATACCTGTGCCGTTTATTAAAAAGATGGGTATAGTACCTGAGCGAATAAACAAGCTAGTTAAATCCACAAACATTTCAGCACAAAAACTGATTAACTCCGGCTTTAAATTTGATTATTCATTACAGGAAGCTATTAAAGACTGGACTCATGATTGTGGTAGTAATTGTCTATACTAAATTAATAGTAACTATAATGGTTGATAAAACACATACACCAATTAATTAAATCAAAGAGATTAAATATAAATATGAAGATGAAAGTAATAATCAATTCGCCTTTTGAAGAAATAAATAATGGCTGGGCCTATAGATATGTTAACCTGACCAAAGGTCTGATGAAATACTTCTCAATTTTTATTTTTATCCCAGGTTCAATTGAAAAGCTTAAACAGCAATTGCCTGATGCCACTATTTATGGATTTAAAGGAACTCTGCTGAAGAAACGCAAATTCAATAAGCTAAATCTGATAAATTCTTATATTAACCCTCGAAAAGAGCAGATCTATCTTCCGGGGTTCAAATTTTATCCAGGGTTTGGAGCATTCATTTCACAAAACGAGGTAGCAGCAGATGTAACAATTTATTTCGGTCTTGATTCTATGATCTTTTATGGGCAAAATGATAAAACATCATTAATATTCTGCGATTTCTGTGACTCTATTGCACGCAATCTGGATAATCAGATAAAAGCTAAGAAAAGAAATCCGCTATTAGGCTTTGTAGATTTAACCTATCTTAAAAGAATAAAACGCAGGTTTGTTAGTCCACATATTAAAGTTATTGGAATCACTGATACTGATTGTGCTTTCATAAAAAGAATTTTGCCTCATAATACAGTAGTCACTGTATCAAACGGCATAAAAAATTCATCCGCTAACACTGATTTGAAATCAAAATATGAGTCGGATTATCTGATTTTTGTTGGTTCGCTTAACTATATACCAAATATAGATTCTATACAGTATATCGTTGAAGAGATCTGGCCAGAAGTCTCAGCCAGATTTAGAAATCTGAGACTTATGATAGTCGGAAGAAACCCCGGACCAGTGGTAAGTGGCTTGTGTGCACATGACCCACGCATCTTATTGCATGCCAATGTAGAGAGTGTTTATAGCTTTCTTGAAAAATCAAAGCTATTTCTATGTCCCATGTTTTTAGGAGGCGGTTTGAAAAATAAGATGCTGGAAGCACTGAATTCTTCTACCCCAGTTATTACCAATAGAGAAGGAGCTGTCGGCATTCCAATAGTGAATGGAGTACATGGGTGGGTAGCTGAATCAAAAGAAGGTTTTCTGGAAGGGATCACAGAGATGCTTTCAGTTGATTGTGACATGTATAAGCAAATAGCTCAGAATTGTTATGAGCTAGCAAGTAAATATTCATGGTCTCAGGTTAGCGCTAAGTTTAAAGAGATTATTATTGAAAAAATTGCTTAGAAAAAATCATGAATCAGCGTTCTGAAATGAATTTAATTACTTTGTCAAATATCATTTTGCTTGCCTCATTTTCTTTATACTCGTTGCAAATCTCCCCAAATCTATTCAACTTGCCTTGAACGGCTTTGATCTGAGATCTGAGTTTTCGGGTGGAAATAGAATTCCAAGTCAAAGGAGAAATTCCCCAAAGCTGCTCTAAAACCCAGGCATTATAAAACTGATCCCATAAAATGGGAATACTAATTATTGGTTTACAAAACCAGAGGGCTTGTTTTATTGCACCTGCACCACAATGAGAAATAAACAATTTTACATTTTTGTGAGCAAGTATATCTACCTGCGGTACCCACTTCTCCCAGCGTAAATTCTGGGAATCAAGCGGGGCTTTCCAGGGCTTTTCATAATAACTCCACAATATTCTGAAACCCTCAGCAAGGGCTGCCTTGATGATTTTTGGAAAAAAGGGAAAGTTGCCTTTCACCATTGTTCCAAGGCAGACATAAATTACTGGCTTTGAATCCTGATTCAGCCAATTCGATAGTTCATTATTGAGAAGATTTGTAGGAGTGTAAGAAATGGGGCCAATCTGGAAAACCTCCTCAGGGATAGTAATCTGATCAGCAAAATACTTTTTTTCCAAAATCCCTATGCCCGATGATATTACAAGTTTGCGCAAACCCTGAAAATCTGTATTCGCATATTTTTCCCAATATTGGCTAAGGTAATTATGAATATATTCATCGTAGAGGAATTTGCTCTTATTAAAAATTTTATTGAATTCTGTGAAAATTTTGCCAAATGACTTCTTGAAAGCAGGTAAAACAAACTTTAAAAATGAACTGACAGGTAGAGTGGAACTGTGATTATTGTTCTGATAAACATAATAACTTCCATAACTACTGTTTAAAATTACAGGGCAGTTTAATTTTTTTGCGATCAGCTCACTGGTTACTGAAAATTGATGACTGTCGCATAGAATTGCCGAAGGGGCGAAGTCTTCAAGAAGACTAGTCAGATAAGGTTCCTTTTTGATTCCGTAATAATTGATTTTTTCGAAGTAGTTGATATTAAACCATTTTTTAATTAAGACTTCTCTCCAGAAAAGATTAGTCTTTGAGTATTTTGCCAGAAATTTCTGATAATTGAATGGCCTTTCAATCGTAAATGTGGTGCTGGCTATATTACTTTCCTGGCACAAAGAGCCATTTTCATGTGGGCCAAAAAAGCGGACCTCAATACCATTGTCCTGTAGAAGGCGACCAAAATGCAGGAGGCAGGTTGTATGTCCTGCGTCGGCGACCAGTGTAATAATTGCTACTTTCACTAATTCCCACAGAGTTTATTCAAGGGTGCATTTTTCAAGTATATTGATAAAAACAGGGCTGATCTCTTTAAGATGTTGAAATGTACCATGAGATTCGATTTTCCCATTCTGCATCAGAGTTATTCTATCAGAGTATTTCAATGCTGAAGGTCGATGCGAAATGACTATAATGAGAGCCTGAGCTTTTAGCTTACGCAAAAGCATCATGAAATCATATTCTGATTCGATATCCAGGGCACTGGTGGGCTCGTCCAGAATAAGGATTTTTGGATTTCGGTAAAGACTTCTTGCTATACCAATTTTCTGCCGTTGTCCTCCGCTGAGCAGTTTGCCATCCTGGCCCAGTCTGGTGTGGATCCCCTTGGGAAGGTTTTCCACAAAATTCATGGCATTAGCCTGTTTTAATGCTCGTATCACTTCACCTTCATCGACAAGATGGCTCTTAACGCCAAAGGCCACATTCGATATCACAGTGTCATCCAGTATAAAAATCTGTTGAGGGACATACCCCGATGAGTGCTGTAATTGAACCATTGTTGCTTCATCTGTCAGTTTGTTGTCAATAAGAATTCTTCCAGAATCTGGTTTTAAAAGTCCAAGAAGTACATCGATCAGAGTCGATTTACCAGATCCGGAATGTCCTGCTATGGTATTTATCATGTTGTGATGAAAGGATACATTGATGTTCTCAAGGGTTATATTCTGTGCATTGGGGTAAATGAAATAGATATTCTTTAATTCTATAGTGTGAATAGAATGTAACTCAGAATGGCTGTTATTGTAGTCGATAAAGCTGTTTTGATGTAATTCATCATAAATGGAAAAAGAGACTGAGCCATGGGCGCTAAGGGCTGAAACAGATTTGTAAATTTGATGCATCGTAGGAATCAGCTTATAACCTGCAATAGCATAAATACTGAGAAATGGCACGATAGATTGAGTATTATGATTAGTTAACAAGATAATTATTGCTGAAATAAATATGACACTGAATGCCACTGTTTCAATAATAAACTTGGGAATATCTCCACTCAGGGAAATAAATGATGTGGAGTAAAGCCCTTTTAAATTTGCAGTTTTAAAATTATCAACAAAGATTTTCTGTAATCTGCTGAGTATGACCTCTTTTATACCGATAAAAGCTTCCGAAAGAATTTTTTGAACGAGAGAATTTCTTTCTGAGAGGTTCTCGCCGTGTTTTTTCAGGGCTTTTTTCAAAAATGCATAAGTTAAAACATAGGTAATTCCCAGAAGAAGTCCGGTTATAAGGACCGTTGCAGGGCTGAGGTACAACAGGCCGAACAGGATTACAAAAGCAATGAAAAGGTTGCTGAATAAAAGAAGAATCGATTGAATAATCATATAAACAAAACGGGGGGCCTGCTGACTGATTAAAGAGATAGAATCCGAATAGTTACTGGATTTATGGAAAAGATAAGGGCGGAAGATAAGGTTTTCAAATAACCGCCTCTGGATATCTCCACCAATAACTATTGTAAAACGAATTAATAACCACAGTGTTAGAATCGATGTAAGATTGGATAAGATAGTCAAAAATAATGAACCGAAAGCAACAGAAACGATAAAATTTTTTGAAGATGTAAAACTGAAATAATTATATAAAAAATTAAGAACTTTGTTGGTTTCTATTGCAGAAGTATTAGAAAGCAGGGCAATAAATGGTCCTATACTAGCCAAACCAACCACTTGAACAAGAGCCGAAAACAAAAAGAAAATCATCAGCAGAATAAAAAATAACCGCTGCTTTCTGGAAAAAAGAGAAATGGATCTGTGGATGATAGAAAAAATATACATAATTCCTTTAATCTGATATTATAGATAGTTGTATAGTCTCAATAAGATTTATTACCGATAAAGATCAATAATAATGCCAGATTTCCAAATAGTATGGCTAAAAACATATCATACAAAATCTAAATACTTTTGATCGTAAACTGATACTTGAGCCCTCTGATAACAAGCACAATGATCGTAAATAAGTGAAAAAAATCTATTCCAATTGTTGCATGCGGTTGTTCTACTTTTAATGCATTTACAAGATTCATATCACACTGATGATATGTCAAAACTGCCTCTGAAGGTAATAAATTCTCAAGATAGAAGTGCATCCAGTCGACAATTTATTGTGCGAAAGGGATTTGTATACAATAATTTATTAAACAGATACATCATCGCTGAAACAAATACGAAAACAGTTTCTCATTAAGACGGGAAATATCATACTTAGAAACAGCAAAGTCCCGGCAAGCCTCTCCGAGAATCTTCCACTGGGACTGATCAAGTGTCATAAGTTCTTTTATACATTTGGCAATTGCAAAAGGATCTTGTGGCGGTACGCTGAAACGCTGCATTTGTGGGGCGATAGATTCGGGTACTCCACCAATATTTGTAGTGATTACCAGAGTTTTCATTAGCATCGCCTCCTGTACTACACAGGCCTGAGTTTCCTGGCAAGTCCCTACCGGGATGCTGGGAAGAAGTAATGCATCAGCCTGCTCCAGCTCTGAAAGCACCTCTTTTGTGGATAAAACTCCCAGAAATTGCACTTTATGGCTGATGCCATTTTCCTTCACAAAATTAATTAACTCTGCCTCTGCCGGACCATTGCCGACAAGCCTATACTGCCATTGAGTAATACCCTGAATTTTCAGCTGGATGAGTCCCTTTAAAGCATAAATCAAACCCTTTTCTTCGCTCAGTCTTCCTATTGACAGCAGACGCAACATTCCTTGACTGAAATATTGTCGATTCTTTAATGATCTGAATTCTGAAATGTTAAAACCTACCGGAATAGTTACTATTTTTTGAGAAGGACAACCACGGCTGATAGCCTGGCTTTTTGAACTTTCTGTATTGGTAAAGACCACATCTGCTGCATCGAAAGCAGCCTCTGCATTAGTGCTGCTGACTTCTGGCATACCAGGAAGTTCTCCACCATGATAGTAGAGTGCCACAGGTACTCCAGGGTAAAGAGATGGTAAGAAGGAAAGGCCGCACATAGTGAGCAGATTGTGAACAAGACAAAGATCTGGAGATGAAAGCGGAAGTTGTAACATTCGGAAGAAAGAAATAAGATTGCGTTTAAAAGCTATGGAAGGATTAATCAGCCTTAATGCTGCCGATACTCTCATGAAAGGATTGCGAAGAAGCGCTTTTGCACTGCCGGCAAAAAAAGCAGGCAAAGAACTAGTGGTTGTGGGCAAATAGTGGATAAGACGGTCAAGACCCAACTCTGTTATCTTGGGGTCGAGCGGGTCCCAATAACTACTCATGGCAAAAATGCTCAATTTATGATTGTCATTTAAAAACTGTTCGAATTGAGTATTCAGATATGGTTTGAAAGGATTGGGAAAGTGTTCGGTGAAAACAAATATATGCATAAAGACTCCGGTTTTGTGATTAAAGCCATCTTATTCATTTGAAGAAACGGTAATTTTCTTATGCACATTTTTCTCCATTTCACTAAAAAGAACCAGAAACCAGAAAAATGGCCAGAAGAGAACGGAAACAAAGAGGGCTCCAGTCCAAAATCCTATCATAGAGACAAGGGTGGAGTTACTATGTGCTTTTATATACAAAACGGATTCATCATGGCTTGATTTACAGCAGAAATGAAGATGTTTCCAATTGGAATAAGTGGAGAGCAATAAAAAAGAAAAAATCAAAGAACCAAGAATACCAGTTTCAGCGATCCATTCGATAGGAGTGGAATGAGCTACTCTTTTAAGGTAAGGATCCCTTTTGGGGTGTCTGTCTGCTTTGATTCTGTACTGAAGATTGTAAGGTACATAAAATTCCGGATAGTTAAACATCCCTACTCCGCAGACTGGATAATCCTTAAACATCAAAGCTGCCAGTTTCCATCCATAAGTACGGTCAAAAGCTGTAGACTCGGTAGTGCCCTGCTCAATAGTTTGAATTTCATTGAACCAACTCTGGGGGGCAAATAAAAAAATGGATAAACTTGCAATTAAGATAATCAGCAAAGCTCGGACCTTTTTTTCTATAAAGGTCCAGCAAAAAAAGCCGGTAGCAAAAAGAGCCAGCGCACCTCCACGGGAGTTAGCTACTATAACAAGAGTTAGATAGATTGCTAGTGAGAGGAGGTAGAATATTTTCCGGATTCTGTTTTTGTAGAGAGAAAAAAACATAAATGCGTAAGGTATAGCACAGATCACCATAATGGTGATCTCATTTTCATCACCCAGCCATTTGCTTGACCAGATTAGCCCCCCCTGGCGGATCCCATGGTAGCAGGCATGAAGAATTGCTAAAAGGAAGGCATCTACCACAAGGCTGAGCTGAAAAATATTTTTTACGCAACAGGATGCTATTATAAAATTTGAATAGTAAATTATCAGCAGTTTTAACCACTCATTGCGGATCTGGATATTTTTAGAACTGATTAAGGAATAGAATAATACAAATATGAAAAATACTGTGAAACTCATAGCAAGTTTACTTCTTAGTGGATTAAAAAATCCTCTCAATAGTAGATATATTGCATAGAGTACAGTCAAGGCAGAAGTCAATAAAGGAATTTTAAGGGGAACAACAAAATCCACCAATTGCTGAAAAGCACCAAGATCCAGAAACATGTGAGTACAGATAATAAAAACGCCAAAGTTTACCGAGTCTAAACGGGGAAAAAACCGCTTCAAAGAAAAGCTGTGTATTAATTTTTTAGACATATCTGTCTTTGGGAAGGGGGTGTCAGTTTAATAGCATCTGGATAGCAGAGTTTTCTGTTAATTACAGTTTTAAGAGTGTTGGAAAGTTTTTGGACCTGATAATCAAAAGTAAAATTTTGCAGGATGCGGTTTCTTGCTGCATTTGACATCGACCTGTGAAGAACCGGATCGTCAAGGACTTGAATTAGTTTTGAAGCAAGATCGAGACTATCCCCCGTATTAAAAAGAAAACCGGTTACATCTGGCTCTATAGTTTCGGGTAAGCCCTGCAAATTTGAAACAATCAGAGGTAAACCACAGGAGGCCATCTCCAATGATGATACAGTAAAGGAATCCCATCCGGTTGAAGCAATAACACCGGTATAACAGCAGGGAGTGATTCTGGCCAGATCGTCTCTATATCCGGCAAAAGTAATATGGTTCTGAGCCATACTGTTCTGATACAGATGATAGAACCTGGATTCTTCTCCATTCTTATTTCCTGCAATAAGAAAATGAATATCATATCGGTGAAGTTGATTAACCATGAATGCAGCCGCTTTTATTATAACATGTACTCCTTTTCTTTCTTCCATGTGTCCGGAGTAAATTATTACTTTGCGGTTAGATGGAATATTAAACGTTCTGTAGACATAGCTGCTTTTGTTATAAGGGGAGAATTTTTCCGGATCGACTCCCAGATTTACAATACTGACTCTGGATGAGCTTATTCCACGTCCAAAGATTGCTGACATGGCCATGTTTTTTGATTCAAAAATAAAGTGATCTGGTTTGAATCGGGATAAAAGCACTTGCAGTCTTTTAAAAAAAAGTTTATAGGCAGGGCAGAAATCACTCATTGGGGCTCCCCAGTAAGAGATGATTGTTTTGAGGCCCGCCCGCCGAAGCGGTTTATACAATAGATGCCTTACTGGTAGATCGATTCCAAAAAGTATAGAAATGGAATTCTGTCTTACGTAGCTGCTAATGGAACTGATTTTGTCGGAGCATAGCTGATCGTCAATAGTTAAAATGTTGAAAAATGCTGGTGGCAGAAATTTTGGAATACCACCCGAGAGGTTTTGATATAAGAAATGGATCTGGCTGTCATTGCTGAATACCTCTCTGGACATATTAAAAAAAGCTGATTCCAGCAGGCTAATAGCATAACCGACATTTGATGGATAAGGGATGTAAATTAAAATACTCATCTGATTTTTCTGGTAATTAATTCAAGGTTAGACGACTTATTGTCATTCTGTATGTACTGAATGCAAATTATCGGCCACTTTTGTCGGAATGGATTTGGCAGAAAACTGGTATATATAGTGCTAGTATATTTTTAAGTAACAACTCTATGGTCTGATCACCAAAGAAATCGAAGTTAGTAAAAAAAACACTACCTTCCCATAGATCATGGACAAATGTCGAAGTGAATGAGACCGGAAAGAATGCATAGTGTAATCAATAAAAAGTTCTACCAAAAGATGAGAAGTAATTTTTTCAGCATGAAAAAAGAATACAAAGCTACAGGTTCTGCTTTGTCTGCTTTTCTGATATGGTCTTTAAAAGGATCAGCCAAAAATCTCATTTCTTTACTTTGGTATCATATCCACAGCAGGTATAAAAGGTCAGAAATCAACGTCAAAACGATTGAATTTATCTGCAATGGCAATATTTGCAGAAGTGTTTTTGCAGAAAAATATGCTGCAGAGCTTTTAGAAAAGAAGAGATATTCAATAAAGAGTACTTCGAGTGGCCTTTGGGCAAAAGAGGGAAGCTGCTCACCTGCGGAAGCCATCAGGGCTGCATCAATGTTTAATGTAGATTTATCTGATCACTTTTCAAAGAGAACAGATGTTCAACATCTTTTAAATGCAGATCTGATTTTTTGCATGCACATTAATCAGTACCGGAGGTTGTGCAAAATGTTTCCGGCATGCAAAGAAAAAACATTTTTGTTGAAAGCATATACTAAACCAATCTGCTTTGATATAAATGTGGAGGATCCTTATGGCAAAAGTATTCAGCAATTTTTTAGATGCTTTGAAGAAATCAGCAGTAGTATTAAAATGGTAGTGAGAAAGATTGAGAGGGGGAAACTCTTAGCGAAATAGCTATTGCTCTTTAAAAAAAAAATAAAATCAACTCAATGTTTAAAAAATCAGAGTAGTCAAGAAGCATGCAGTTATCAGATAAAAAAATACCAATTTTGTTTATTACCTCCAATCTAGGAATTGGTGGATTGGAGAGAGTTATTGTTCAGCTTTGCATTCACTTGGACAGGAACCTATTTACACCTGCAGTGTGCTGCATCCATTTTAAAGGTGAACTGGCTGAAGAACTACAGAACCAAGATATCAAAATATTCAATTTAAGCTCCAGGAAACCTGATTATTTTGCATTTAAAAAGATCATATCTGTAATAGATGAATTCAAACCTCTGATTGTACATACTCATAACATAAATGCATCTATAGATGGAATAATCGCCTCAGTTATAAAAAAGATACCAGTTAAGATTCACACGGATCATGCCAGAAGATTTCCCGACAAGAAACGCTACATGTTTGCAGAGAGGGTCATGTCATGCTTTGTAAACAAAATCATTGCAGTTTCAGAAGAAACAAAACAGAATCTGATCCGTTTCGAAAAGATTGCCAGTAAAAAGATTCAGGTAATTCATAATGGAATAAGCGGAATCGAGTTGAGAAATAAATCTCAGAACGATTTGACCAGAAAGGAGCTGGGGCTAACGCAGTTCCAATTTATAGTAGGTACAGTATCACGGTTGGAAACGCAAAAAGGATTGATTTACCTCATAAGAGCTTTTCCAGAAATTCTGCGGGAATTCCCAAATTCATGCCTTGTAATCACCGGTCAGGGAAGCCAATATGAAACACTAAGACAGGAAGCTAAAAATATAGGGATTGAGGAAAAAGTGAAACTGACAGGACCAAAACTGCAAATCTGTCAAATTTTTAATATACTTGATATTTATGTGCTTCCGTCAGTTTGGGAAGGATTGCCCATGTCTTTACTGGAGGCCATGTCCTGTCAGCGGCCTATTGTAGCTACCAGCGTTGGTGGTATTCCACAGGCTATCACTGATGGTGAGAGCGGAATTCTGGTGCCTCCAGCTTCCTCAAGCTCCCTTGCTCTTGCAACATCTGCACTATTAAAAGACTGCTCCTTGCGAACACGTTTAGCCTTGGGAGCCAGGCAACGGTTCGAAAAGGAGTTTACTGTGACCAAAATGATGCAGGCTCATAAGAACCTCTATCTAAACTGTCTGTACCAACAGAGGGTTCTTAATGCTAACACTTGCCCTGGATAGTGAATTCCTTTCTTGTGGAGCCGCTGCAATTATTTACGTAAAAAGTTTAACCTGCAATCAGAAGAAAAAAAAAACCCATAACAGATCTGAGCTCCAAGACGGTAGGAAAAATCAAAGTTCTGATTTTTCTTTTATTTCTGAGTTTCCAAGAGTACGCTCCCCATGGAAGTATCCAATCAGTAAAAACAGGAAACTCTGTAATTTAATGAAAATTAAATAGATAACCTTGTTGAAATTGATATATCGGAATAATAGAATGGTGTAGCGATCGAGACTTTAAAAATAAACAAAGGAGACTAAATGAAGATACTCGATTCTACGCGTCTGTTTGCGGTTGTCTTCACTATGGTTTTTTGCATCGCCAATTTCAGAGGCTATGCTGATACCATATATGTGGATAACAAATTATCCACGAATTCTACAAGAACTTATTCTATAAGTGGTAGAAATGGAAGTGGAAACAATGGGAAAGCATTCAAAACAGTACAAATGGCACTGGATTCAATGAAAACAGGTGATGTTATCTGTATTCGGGGAGGTGTTTATCTGGAACGGAAAATTAAAATACCGCTCTCAAAAAACGGCACATCCTGGAGTCCGGGTAAATTCAACACTATGACTTCATTTCCCGGTGAATGGGCAATTCTTGATGGGCAGAAAAATATCAGTAGAGAATCAGGAGGCACTCCATATCTTTTAGGTAACTCGGATGGCCCATCCATGAAATTTTGGAAATTTGAAAGATTTGAGATGCGAAATGGTTCAACTGCAGATGATCAGAATGCTGCCGGTTTTTTCGGGAACCATGGTCCTTTCATTTTCCGATACTGTGTGTTCAGAGATAATATTGTAGGTTATGAGGGTAACAATCCTGGTGCTATCATGGGGTACACATGGATGGATTGTTTGGTGGAATATTGTTACTTTTACAACAACGGAGCAAAGACAAATCATAAAAACAGCGCTCATATAGTCATTTTTGCAGATTATAATAAAGATACTCATGCTGAAAAAGGATTTACCAATATTAACTATCATACCATGGGAAATCGTTACCGGCATAATCTTTTTGTCAGTGCTTCAGGTCCTGCAGTAGCAATAAAATATAAAAATGACACATTCCTTTCGGGACGCAATCCCTCGGCTGGCAAAGGCTATAATGACACCTGGAAGAACAGGGGTGATCACATAAACCATAATATCTTTCGTAAAACACTGGATTTCGCCCTTGATGCCAGACAGGATTTTATGCAGATCTACAATAACATATTTGATTCATGCTATGGAGCAATTACTGTTGGTGAGTGGTGGAAACCAACTATCTACAAAGCTGTAGTTTTTAACAACACTGTTATTGGGAAAGGCAAACAGGGGTTACAGTTTAACCATTTTAAATTGTATTCTTTCCAGGAACCTGCCATAGTCCAGCATGCCTATAACAACATTGTGAGCAATTGTGGTGATGACTGGTTAAGCTGTGATATAACTTTATTAAAGGACCCTGACTTTACTAACGCAATTATTGACAGCTTCAGAATTGACAGGAATTTTATATACAACCCTGCGACCAGTAAAGATGATCCCAATGGTACTTACGTTTTCTGGTATGGATATTCTTCTGATGCTACAAAAAGACACACGTTGAGTGACTATAATAAGAGGTTTCCAAACACAAAACTCTACTATGCAAAGCCTGATGCATCAAATCCATTATTCCGGGGGAATTCGGGGACTGATCGCTTGATTACCCGTGGGGAGTATAAACTATCGACACAGGAAACTATCGCCAATGCCGGTAAAAATATCAGTCACCCGTTTCTTAATGGGATGCCAATACCGGGATACATCGGTGCCACAGATCCCAAGGAACCCAACAATAACAAATGGGTCAGTGATGTAATGAACCTGGTGAATCTTGGCAATGGTTATATCCCTGACACTTCTGGAAATTCTACCTCTGAGAACAAGGCTCCAACTGTTTCACTGGTGAGTGCTGCGAAAAATACTGCCCAGATTACTGACTCGGTGGTGGCGGTTAGATGGAAAGCTCAGGATGATCAGGGAGTCAATGTTTGTTCTCTCTTTGTTTCTGTCAATGATTCCGGCTACAGACCGGTTGGAATGAAAAGCAGTGCTCTGGATTCGATAATCTGGAACATTCCATCGGAAGCCAAAACTGTAAAGTTTTTGGTAAGAGCGTATGATGCCAAGGGGAAATATGGAGAGGGCGAATCCAGCAGATACCTTATCTCCATAAACAGAGATGTAGAAAGACAGATGCGTTTATATGCATACAACATTGATGGAAACTCCATTTATGCGGCATGGGGGAGCTATGTTGATGAATCAGCATACAGGAAGATTGCCATTGTCTGCCGCACCGATCGCTTTGCTGCATCTCCAGTTGAAAGTGGAAGTAAAGTTCATTACAGCAGCTTAAGCAGAGGAAGTGCAGTAATAGACGGAATTAACAATGGCCAGAATTGTTATATCTCTATTTTTGGTGAACTGAATGATGGTAACTGTAGTGCAAGCTTAGATAGTGTGCAAATAAGGACCAGTTATGTTGCAATACTTGGCAGAAGTGCTTTCAGTGACACATTATATGTGCCGGAGGATGGGTCAGATTCAGTCAGCCACACCCTTTACTGTTTTAAAGGAAACAGTAATGTATGGGCAAAGGGCAATATAGTTACTACCGATAAGATAGTGGGCGGAAAGAGGGCAATAGAGTTTATGGTGCCATCAGTGATGGTATGTGACACCAGTGGATTTTATGCTTATCTGATAAGGAGTACATCAAAGTATTCTGACACGGTGCGCATTTCCCGACCCGTGAAGCGGTTAAACAGAAACTGTGATGATTTTATTACCTCACCTGGAAAAAGACATCCTGTTTCAGTTACTGCAATACCAGTAAAATCAGGCTTTGCAAGTGTGATCAATTACATTAAATCGCCTGTGAATAACTGGAGTTATGATAAAGAAAGAGCTGTGATTACACAGTTTAAACCGGTAGACCTGGAGAACTCAAAGTCAATTTACTATGAATATGGGCAGATTGAAGATTCTCAGTTTAATCCGGTTCCTGGAAGGCTTTTCTGGGTGCACTCTGAAGAGGTTGTGAGGTTTGATTTCGGTCAGGCTATCATCCCTGCTCTTTATCAGGATTTTACTCTGAAGATTGGTTCTGGATGGACCCATTTTGCTTTGCCTGCTGCCATACCGGTTACTTTGGGTCAGGTGATGAATGCAACAGGCAGGGTGTGGACCGATAAGATGTTTGATTCTCTGGAAATATACCGCTGGAGGAAAACTGAGAACGGCTACAGTGTCCAAAGCATTCATTTGCCCCGGATGAGAACGGTTGATCCTGAACAGGTGCTGATAAGTGGAGGTGTTGGAACCGGCTTCGCAGTATACAACAGATCAAAAGAAGCAAAATCACTGATTATCCCTGTCATCAAAAATCCGCTGAACGAAACGGTTAAGCCGCAAGATCCTGATGACAGTCGATGGAGTATCTGTTTAAATGCACGTTTAAACAGAGGGGATAGTTTACCTTCTGCTTATTTCGGGTATTCTACAGACAGCGATCCAGTCAAATATCAGCCGGTTCCTTCATTTGACCAAATAAAAGTGATGATAAAGGATGCGGAGAGCGGGAAAAACTATTCTCATCTTCTGGTAAACAGAATCGATAAAGAGCGGTTGTCATTTGATGTAGCAATAGCCAACGGCTCAAATGTTACTGATACGGTTTTATTTGCCATAGGTGACATAGCAGGATTACCGCAGGATGTACAATTTTCAATTATGGATAATAGAAGTGGCAAGCATTATTCAGGAACAGATCTGGTTATTGTAACGGTGGAACCTGCAGAGACTGCCTATTTGACCATTGAAGCGGAGGTTCCTTCGCCGGTACTGTCCAGAGGCAATAATCAGAGAAAATTCGGAATATCAAAGCTTATTCAGAACCGCTTTACCAACAATGTAAAAGTGGAGTTCAATGCGCCATCGACAGTAAACAAGGTGACGGTCTCGCTTTATACGTTAACCGGTCAGGCGATGATAAGAGAGAGCCGTTTTTTGAGCAGAAGCCAGAATGCTCAGACAGTAGATCTGCCATTAGGTAACCATTCCATATCTAATGGAAACTATATCATTAAGTTAACCATGAAAGACGACAAGGGAGCAGAGATGCATTTCAAGGCTCCGGTGCTTTTGATGAATAAATGAAAAGACATAGAGTGAGCTTTTGGTTTTAAACCAAGGCGATTAGTCTGCAAGCTGCTTTCCGGATTCTATTAATGACCGGAAAGCAGCTTTTTTATTTTGTCTGCCCGCTTTCCGTTATCTACTTTCCGTTGTCGTTGTCGTTGTCGTTGTCGTTGTCGTTGTCGTTGTCGTTGTCGTTATCGTTATCGTTATCGTTATCGTTATCGTTATCGTTATCGTTATCGTTATCGTTATCGTTATCGTTATCGATTCCGTTATCGATTCCGTTATCGATTCCGTTATCCAATATCTGATATCCAACATTCGATATCCGACATCCGAGACGAAAAATAAGCACGAAATTCGAAACAGGAAATTCGAAACAGGAACAGGAAGTGGGAAAATTGACTCTTTTCCTGGCATTCAGGGCTTTTTCTCCAAGCATCAGGGTTGTACCCTTAAGCATTTGTGCTTTTTGGCCAGGCATCCGGGTTTAATAACCAGGCATTAATATTCCAGGCTGTAATGCAGATTCTATAAGTTGTTGGCCATTTATAACTGCCGCGGCACTCTTTTTTGCAGGTCCTGAGATTGCTATAAACAAAATGATAAACAATCAAAGATACACCATTGAAATTTAAAGACTGATTATTAAGAGTGAAAGGCGGGTACAATGGTGAACGACGTAAAATGCATGGCTGCGGTAAATTATCCTAAATTCCGCAGTTGAGCGAGAGTGATATGCACAAGATATTGTCACAGATTGCGTTACAAAAAGCGCAAGCATACTCGGTGCAGTATGTTGAGCATTTTTGTAATGTAAGATGTGACAATAGTTTGCGCAGAGCGCCACGATTCAATTGCGGATTTTAGGATTATGGGCAAAAAAAATGTTACTATTCAAAAAGTCCGTCAAAAACAGCTTCAGAATGGAAAGAGATCTGGCTGAAGAGATTTGATCAGATTTCCGGATTTGAGAAAATTGAATCATCCAGGTTAAACGGTCTGCGTAGAGTCATCTCCTCATTTCTTGATATTACCGGAGTTCCATATAGCATAACAAAAGTTGCTTTTACCGAATATGTGTCAAAAGCGACTGCTTTTGAACTGGAAGCAGTCCGGTTTTTCTATAATAAAATCGCAGTTTCTCCAAAGCATGCTGGTAAAGTTAAGAATTATCTATCTGAATTGAATCAGCAGCTTCAGATTAAATCAGCTTTTTCTGGGGAACATACCATAAAAAGAATAAAACAGGTTACAGATACAGTGGGAAAAATAAATGATAAATTTCCTGAGAATGATAAGGGGGAAACTCGATGCAGTATCGGTATCGGTTGCCAAAGTACGAATGAGATGATCTCTGATAATCACAGGCAAATGTTGTTAGAAAAGCTGAAACTTGAGATTAATGTCAGAAATCTAAGTAAAAAAACTTTTAAGAACTATTATGGAGCAGTATCCCGCTTTATCGACTGGTTAACTGCGGATTCAAGTTCAGAT
>JAEYNR010000053.1 GCA_023412475.1 Fibrobacterota bacterium
CGCTACAAAAAGAAGTACATGGAATATTTTAGATCCAATTGGTCTATTCTATTCTAATAGACTGTTTTAAAAACGAACTATTTTTTTCTCGCCCACTATTCTGTATAGTATAAATTAGTCCGTCTGTTCTAAAAACAAAAAAACAGTCCGTCCACAGAAGCCGCTATCGCGGCATAAAAACAGTCCGTCCGCTACTACCGTCCGCTACTACGAAGTGCCACCTGTAATGCACAATGAAGCTCCTCAGTGGTGTAGGGCTTCTTCAATGCATATTTAAACCCATAACTGCACGGATCTGACATCACCGGATCATCATAATATCCACTACTGGCCACGGCCGTTATTTCTGGACACCGTTTCTGCATTTCCCTTATCACTTCCTTTCCACCCAATCCTCCCTTAATATTTAAATCCAACACCACAATATCATAAACCCTGCCCTCTTCCACACTCTCCCGGAAAAACTCCAACACCGCTTTACTGGAAGTAGTACTTGTTACATAATATCCAAAACTAGACAACATACTCTCTGCCATCTTGGTGATAAACGGCTCGTCATCCAACCACAAAACCCTTATCTTCCCTACACCTCCAATAAATGCAGTAACACTGCCCATATCCTTTTGAGTCGCTATGCTCTGAGTTACCGCAGGAATCCTAACCGTAAATATTGTACCTGCTCCCTCCTCAGACTCCACTCGGATAGTTCCATCATGGTTTGCAATTATAGAATAAGCAGCCGATAACCCCAGTCCGTTTCCTTTGGCTTTAGTGGTAAAAAAGGGATCAAATATTTTTGGCAAATTTCCCTTCTTAATACCTGGCCCGTTATCCTTAATAGTTACCTCAACAAAGGGGATAACTTTCCCCAGACGCATCTCTGGTTTGTTTTGCGCACCAATCTCTACTACTCCATTTTCTCCATTTTCTGCCACCGATTGACAACCATTAAGAATAATGTTATAAAAAACCTGTCGCACCAGTCCCTCATCAATATTACAAAATGACAAATCCGGAGAGAGTCTGCATTTTATCTGATGGGAATATCTTGCACTGAGCATATCCACAGCACTGCAAACAATCTCGCCTAAAGATCTTACTTTTTTAACTGGAATTCCCCCCTTAGAGAAGGTAAGCAGACGGTTGGTAAGATCTTTCGCCTTGCGACAAACACTCAATGCATCATCAAGGTTTTCATATATTCGGGAATTATTTTCTGATGAAATTGAAATACGGGCCAAATCTAAAAATCCCATAACCCCACTTAACAGATTATTAAAATCATGGGCAATACCTCCAGCTAAAAGCCCCAGTGATTCCAGCTTCTGAGCTTTCAGTATCTCCTCACCGGTGATCTTGCGAACCGTAATATCCTCAGCCACTTCTGCAACCCGGTAGATCTTTCCGATAGAGTTTCTTATAGGAAAGCTACGGTACCGAATCCATCGAACACCACCCGATGGATGTACGATCCGAATTTCTCTATCCATAACCAGATTATTGGAAGTAGAATCTACTGTCAGCTTTATCAGTTTCTTGTCATCTTCATATATATAATCCAGAAGTACTTCCGGATTAGCAATAAACTCTTCCCTGGGTCTTCCAAATATCTCATTAAAAGCAGGACTTACATAGTAAATTTTTTCTTCAGCTCTGAGCCAATAGGCCTCTCGTATGTTTTCTGCAATCTGGCGGATCGTTGCTTCGCTTTCCCTCAGGTCATTCTCAGCCCTTTTTCTGAGGTTTATATTGATTAAAAGAAAAATAGAGATAGCGCTCAAAGCACTGGCTATAAAGAGCACCCCCCAGAGCAGTCTTTTATTGATTCTGTAAAATGGTTGTGGTTTGTTAATTACCAGACTTTCTTCTGGAAGCAAGCTGGTGTTGATCCTGAATTTTTTTAATTGAGTATAATCAAACATGTACTGATTATGACTTTTTATTAACACTGGCAAACTTTCCGGTCTTTCTCCAGAAAGAATTCTTCTGGCATATTGAGCCGCCATTACCCCCTGCCCTCTGGCACTTATCAGACTGCCCCCAAGAACTCCATATCCAAGGTTATTATCATTGATAGCATAGATGGGGACCTTGGCACTTGAAGCTATAAGAGTGATCGCTTGTTGAGCGGTTAAATACTGATTTAAACGGTCCCGGTGAAAAGAAGCAAAAAGAATAACCCATTTTTTATCCAATTTCTCCACCCGCTCCATAAGCTCTTCAATAGAAAGATCGCTCAGATAATGACACTGCAGCTCGGTGAAATCTACCGCAGCCTTCTCCACCATCTCTCTATTGGCTTTTCCGGAAACAGTGTTATCATGGATAACCAGAACATCCCTTACCTCTGTCTGAAGTTTTGATATAAGCTGCAGATTTTGAGCAATGTCATGTGATTCTGTTATGCCGGTCAATATTCGTTTCTTATTCATCATCTGCTCAGAGTAATTATTAATTCCTGTGAAAACAATCGGCACATTCCTGAAAAGAAGTGTATCAAATTTCGACATTAAATCCAGTGAGTAATTATCACATGCGATAATTAAATCAAACTGTACAAATTGATATTTGTTGGAGACAAACTCAAAATAACATTTGTCATTTAAATTAAACCGCTTGGAATCAATATGTTCTATATATAATTCGACATCATCAGACTGATCTGTTTTTTTCAACTCAGATTTGAGCGCTGAAAGCAAGGTGTCTGACCATTCAAATCCCTCGTGATAAGAATCAAATATCAGTATATTGGTTCCTGCCAAGAGCGGATGATAAACAACAAAAACAAATACAGCAATTAAAATCTCTCTAATCATCTTCGAACTTTTTAATCCAGACATACGCTCCCATCTCTGCTCTAATCCGGTAATCAATATCCTTGGAAATTAAGATTCACCATAAGATCAACACAAATAATAAAAAAAATTACCGGAATTTTAAATGAAAACTGGAATTTCCCTTCTCAGATGATCTATTTTTTCTTCACCTTTTAAAAACCGACACTTATTACATTCAATTTAAAAGTGGAGAAATTTATGTTGAAATTTATCCTATTCAGCTCATCGGTGCTCATTTTATCTGCATATACTGTTTTTGCCGGTCCAAAAATGGAAATCGAGTCCAAAGCCTTTAATAGCCCGGATATCATAGCAGGAACCACCACTAAAGTCCCTGCCGTGTTTACCGTTAAAAACATCGGTGATGCCCCCCTCAAGCTCACTTCCGTGAAACCCTCCTGCGGATGCACTGTAGTAAAATTCGATTCTACCATTCAACCGGGCAAATCTACAACTATTGAGTCTGCTGTAAACATTCCAGGATATCGCAACGGCAATTATACCAAACAGATAATAGTAAAATCCAATGCAGATGATTCCACTACCCGCCTGTTGATAAAATTTTCAATCATCTCTGCGGTTGACATCTCTGATCGAGCAGTTGATTTTGACAGCTCATCAGTCAGTAAACCCCTATCAATTACGCTTTCTTCTAAAAAAGAGGACCTTAAGGTCAATTCCGTGCAATATGTAGCAGATACACTGTGCGTACCAATGAAATTTAACTGGACAAAAACCGATTCTGTGAATGCTCAGGGAATGAGAGTCTTTAAACTTGATCTTTTCCATCCATCAAAAGCCAAAAAAGGTCCAGGAAAAATTAATATTGCACTGAATCATGAGAATCAAAAAGAAATATCAATTACCGGTAATATCCACTGATTGACAAATTGCTAAAGGTGAAGTCCACTGTTGGACTTCACCTTTCCTTCAGCTTAAAACTCCTAATGTATTCTACAGCTCTTCTCTTACAATGGATAAAAAATATATTTTCAAGAGTGTTATAGTAATTATAAACTGGCAGTCCACCTAAACCATATAGGAAAATACAAACTGCTACTGTTATCCCATTGAGATAACAGACGTGTTCCAACAAAAAGCAAGCTATTGAGAAGAGGTAATGTGAATGGAAACTCTAAATCTTACTGCCAGTAATCTGCTATTTGCTTTCTCTCTGACCCTGTTTGCCGGATTGGCTACCGGCATAGGAAGTACAATTGCTTTTTTAACAAAACATACAAACACCAGATTTCTGGCCCTTGCACTAGGGTTCTCTGCAGGTGTAATGATCTATGTTTCCTTTGTCGAAATTTTTTTCAAAGCAAGAATATCGCTGGTCTCTGTACTGGGTGAGAGGTTTGGCACCATTGCCACTACCTGCGCCTTTTTTGGAGGAATACTTTTGATCGCGATTATCGACAAACTGGTACCGAGCTTTGAGAACCCTCACGAGATGCATAAAGTGGAAGAGCTTGAGAAGATTCCATCTGAATCCTCTAAAAGAGACTCCGGACTTCTGCGAACCGGCACCTTTACTGCCATCGCCATCGCCATTCATAATTTCCCGGAGGGGCTGGCTACTTTCACCGGCGCATTAACCGACCCAGCACTGGGCATCTCCATTGCAGTAGCTATAGCCATACACAACATCCCTGAAGGAATCGCTGTATCTGTACCAGTCTATTACGCCACAAAGAGCCGAAAACGAGCCTTCTGCTACTCTTTTCTCTCCGGACTTTCAGAGCCACTCGGGGCAGTAATTGGATTTCTGATCCTCAGAAACTTTTTTTCCGAATTGATGTTTGGAATTGTATTCGCCAGCGTTTCTGGTATAATGGTTTTTATTTCACTTGATGAGCTTCTTCCATCGGCCCAGAAATATGGTGAGCACCATCTTTCTATCTATGGGCTAACCTCAGGGATGGCGGTGATGGCAATCAGCCTAATTCTTTTTTCCTGACATGCTTTCCCAGGCACATTTTTTTGAACCTATTATAGACATGGGACTCTCTGAAAGTGTGGCAAGATCCCATATCTAACCACCACAGGCAACCTCAGAAGGTAAACTTCATCCTAAAGTAAATAATCCTTCCAAACCCACCACCCCTCAACACTTTCGCTAAATTCCTGAAGGGAGGTCTCCCTGCCGGTTTATAATGCCTGAACCAGCATAAAAAAAATCACTTTGCCCCATATTTCAGAAGCAATCTTTCCAGCTCGGTATCGATTAGTCCCGCAGTTCTCAAGGGTAGTTTCCCTTTATTGTCTGCAAGATTGGGATCAGCACCATTCTGAAGCAGATGCGAGGCAATAAATAAAGCATTTTCCCTGACTGCATAATGAAGAGGTGTGTCTCCTTTTTTATCTCTGACATTAGGATCTGCCCCATGCTGCAGAAGTAACTGTGTTTCTACAGTCAATCCTCGGCGAACCGCCTCATGAAGAGGTGTAGTAGCAGCCCCCTTCTCACATCTTGGCGATACTCCCCCAGAGAGCATCTGCCGAAGTGTTTCGGTATCCCCTATCTTCACTACTGCTAATAGAGGGTTCTCCGCGACATTTTTCTCCACTTCTGAAGATAGAGCCGTTACTGGTTGGGCCATACGCTTTTGTTTACTGATTTTTTTCCTCTTTTGATTCTTTGGCTCTACACTTTTTTCATCATTTACATCCGCCACTATTCCATAATTAACCGCAGAATCAATTAACGTATCTTCAACTGACAATACCTGATCAGAACCCGACTTTGGCATGATTAAAAATAGCAGCACCAGAATAACTATAGCAGCACCTGTGATTAAGCTCCAAAAAAGAGCTGGTTTGAATTCTTTTCTGGAATAGGAGAAGTTTTCAGATGAACTGTATGGAGCACCAAAGATATCAGGAAAACTGTTGTTTAAGGCTTCAATAACTTCAGATGGGGTTTGAAAGCGCTTTCCAGGCTCCTTCTGCATCATTTTAGCAACCACATCAGAGAGCGGACCCGGAATTGAAGAAACATTTTCCTTTAATACTGGAACCGGACGGTGTATGTGCTTAACAATAACATCCACGATCGATTTTCCCGGAAACGGAGTCGAGCCGGCAAGCATATGATATAAGGTACAACCCAGAGCATATATATCGGAGCGGCAATCTGCAGCACTGGGATTTTCGGTTTGCTCAGGGGCTGCATAATGAGGGCTTCCCAACATAATATTAGGCATGGTCAAGCGAATGTCACCATCAATACGTGCAAGGCCCAGATCAGCTAATTTAACCATGCCGGCTTTATCAATCATAATGTTTTCTGGTTTTATATCCCGATGAACTATCCCGTTTTTCAAGGCCATCTGAAGAGCGGAAAGGACTTGCATGGTAATTCTCACTGCCTCCTGCGGCTCTACCTTGCCTTTTTCAGAAATAATGGTTTGAAGTGTTTTCCCATCGACATAGTCCATTACTATAAAATGAACTCCATTCTCACAACCTACATTTGTTACACCAATGATGTTTGGGTGGCGAAGTTTTGCGGCAATCCGTGCTTCTCTAAGAAAGCGTTCCTTGGCATCGGGTACATCGGAGAGAGGCTTTAACACTTTGACTGCAACGATTATATCCAAGGCAAGATGATGAGCTTTGTAGACAGTCCCCATCCCTCCATGCCCGATCTTTTCAAGAATTTTACTTCCCCCGATCGTTGTTCCAACAAGTTCTTCCATGCAAATCCTCCAGCCAATTCGATTTGATCAAAGCCTGACCTTTCGCACCTATTCTGGAAAGCACATCTTTCCTGAGTGCTTTGTCTCCTCTAAGTGGAGCTGAGTCAGTGGGTAAATATACTTCATTGTACACCTTTTATTTTTTAGGCAATTTTTATAAACAATGAAAACTGCAACATTAGAATAACGAATTAGTTAAAGCGCGAGAAGAAGTTAATGCATAAATGAAATATTTTGGTAATGTCGGACTTAAATTTGAAGCAAACGCTTGATTTTTTGAATTATCTGAACGGTATCGCCCTTAACGATAAAATCATCAACTCCAGCCTCCATCGCCATCGAATAGAACGCATCCGGGTCATGACCTGTAGCAACCAGAATCTTTATATCAGGAAACCTTTCCCGGATCTCTTTGGCAAACTCAATTCCGCTTTTGCCCGGAAGAGTTATATCTATGATGGCCAAATCCGGTTTTTCTTTTTGGAATGCATGCTCCGCATCCTCTGCATCTATCGATTGAGATATGATTTTTACTCCGGGAATCCGTCTGATAATTACGCTATACAGTAGCTGCATATCTTCACTATCTTCAACAACTCCAATTTTTTTCATTAAACCTGTCCTGAACTATTTCCTTAAGAATAATCCACTTCCATTATCCTTTCATAATCGATTCTCCATACAATTACAACTTGGCAATATATGTGCCATGTTCAGGCAAATCGGTTACAGATGTGAAATATTACAAGTGGTGAAAAAAATGCAGGCCTAAAAAACATTCTTGCTGCAACGATAAAGCTCCTGCGATACGCCAGAAACTTCCAAGCACCTCAAGTTCTCAATTTAATTAAATAACCAAGCAGACTAACCGGGCGGTTTCGAACCGGAGACCAGAAATGTCTCATGTCAAACTATCACAAGAGGTTTGTGAAACCAGACAACACTGATGAAGTACTCTCATCATCATCGCCAGCAACTCAACAGCATGTCTTTGTTGAGAAAGGGATTTTGCTTGTTAATCAAGGAATATTGTTTGCTAATAAAAGAGTTTCCCTTTTTTGAACAAAGGATTTTGCTTGCTTATCAAGGGATTTTGTTTGCTAATCAAAGAGTTCCCCTTTTTTGAACAAAGGATTTTGCTTGCTTATCAAGGGATTTTGTTTGCTAATCAAAGGGTTTCCCTTTCTTGAACAAAGGATTGTTCTTGCTAACCAAGGGATTTTGTTTGTTGAACAAAGAGTTTCCCTTTTTTGAACAAAGGATTGTTCTTGCTAACCAAGGGATTTTGTTTGTTGAACAAGGAATTTTGTTCGTTAATAAAAGGGTTTCCCTTTCTTGGACAAAGGATTTTGCTTGTTGAAATTAAATCGTCTGTTTGCAGATGTAGTCTGAACAGATAGGGGGAATAAGGCTTAATTGTTGCCCTCAGAGAGACGGGATTGCATCAATGAAGTGAGCGCACAACCTAAGCGGTTGATCACCCCACATCGGATAAGTATCGTTGTTTGCAAAATCATCGGGATCGGTATTGCTTCTATACTGGCGTTTTTTTTAAGTTTTTACTGGCATTCTGAGCATATCACCCGGGTAAAGCCGCACAGAAGCACCGTATCCGCACAAAAGCCGGTTTGAGGGAATCTTCTGCACCGGGTTTCCAGATAAATCAGTAAAGTGAGAAAATGAGATGGTATAGGGCGAGGAGTATCTTTTAACCGGGAGCACATCCAAAACTTCTGATACTGCAAAACTGTTTTTCACATCAATAACCGGTATCCCTCCTTCCAATACCCCTTTTACTATTCCTATAACCCTGGAATTAGAGGCTGCTTTTGAGGAAAACACCTCCTGCATGATCGAGTCATCACCGTAAAAGCCAGTGGTGTATGGACGATGTTCGACCGTTTCCAGCTCATCGATCCATTCTTTGTGAACCACATAATTTTGAGGATCTTTCATACATTCATCCAGGGCTTTCCGGTATGTTTTAACCACCGAAGCTACATAATGAATGCTTTTATTACGGCCTTCGATTTTGAGTGAATTCACACCAGTTGCTACAATCGCAGGTAGAATTGATAGAGTGCACAAATCTTTTGAATTAAGCAGATACACTCCATTTTGATCTTCTTCTGCATCAAAACTGCAATCACTCTTTGAAGAGGGTTCAACAGATGAGATGCTATACTGGAATCTGCATGGTTGAGGGCAATCACCCATATTAGGATGTCTTCCATTGAGGTAGGCACCCAGAAGACAACGCCCTGAGATCGAAACACACATTGCACCATGAACAAACATCTCAGTTTCCACTTGCTTCAAATGGCTCAGATGGGAAATCTGGACCAGATTGAGTTCACGTGGAAGTACGACTCTGCTTATACCCTGATCTTTCCAGAACTGAAGAGAGAGTGAATTACACGATCCAGTCTGAGTGCTTAAGTGCATAGCCACCTGAGGAAGAATCTTTTTACAAAGCAGTAAAACACCCGGATCGCTAATAATAAAGGCATCAGGAAGAGAACTAATGTTTTTTATGCTTTGCAGTGTACATTCCACCTCATCAAGCCGCCGATCATCGGGCATAATATTTAGAGCTATATAGACCTTTTTAACTCTTTTGGCTGCCATTTCCAGAAGCTCAGGAAGATCATTAACTGTAAAATTTGGCGAATGTGCACGCAAATTAAGCTGGCCAACACCAATATAAACGGCATCGGCACCATGATCAAAAGCCATTTGAGCAATAGCAAAGTTACCTGCAGGTGCAAGGAGTTCCGGGATGCTCATTTATCAGTTTTTTTGGGGGAAAGAGCTTCTGCAGGTGGTGGTGCTGCAATTATCTCTTTCAGAGCCTCAGCATACACCTCTTTGGGTTGCAAACCCGGGATTGCTTTCACTGCAACTTTATTATTCACAATATACACCACCGGAATAGAACGGACTCCAAAATAAGCAGCTATACTTTGGTGTATGTCCACATTCACTTTCATAAAGCGGACTTTACCTTCAAACTCTTTTTCCAGTTCCTGTATGATCGGATTAAGCAAACGGCATGGAGCGCACCAGGGAGCCCAGAAATCCACCAGTACCGGAATTTCCGATTTAACGATTTCGTTGGCGATCAGTTGAGATGAATCGACCAGGGCCTGGGATTGGTTGCCGGGAATCATTGGCTGAGCTTTCGAATTAAAAGCCAGTCCGGAAAGCATCAGAACTGTAATAGCCACAAAAAGGCATTTCATAATAAGACCGTTTCCTTTAAAAGTGAGATACATAAACCAGTTTCAACTCTCTTCCCCAACTGACAGTGCTTCCATCTTTGCGTTTTCGATTTTCTAGTACGTCTCTGGCATCGAATTCGATATAGAAATTTTCGGTGAATGCCCATCTCAAGCCTAGATTGAGATAGCCTTCGGATGGGTTGGCATAAACAGCATGCCCAGAGGAGCGGTTATCTTTAATATTGAATCCAAAATCATACTCAACAACCAGAGCCAGCTCTTCATTGACCCCGAAATCGATTCCTGCCAGGCAATTGGGCCAGGTTACATTTTTGCGATTTTCCATAGAGTATGTTAATGCACTATGGATTCCAAATTGAATTTTTGTAAACAGCAAATAGTTTTTGCTAAAAGCCAGAAAAAAACCTGGCGACATGTAAACGTTTCCTTTATATTCGAATTCAGCAACATCGGCACCCCCACCATAACCCTGGTGATCGTATCCCAGAGCGACACCAGGGAAATGTATTGCTTCCTCAAAGATTCTGTATTTTACCAGAGCTCCAGGGAATCTGTCAAAATCCACATCCTTTCCCCTGCCCACAATTCCTTCACCACCATAGCTCAAACCGATCATCAGGCGATTGGTCACTCCCACACTGATGCCAAGATTTACCCCTGCTCCACCGGTGTTATCGTTTCCCGGATAGATTCGGCATTCCAGATCAAAACTACCTCTTTCTAAAACCCCTGCAGTAGGAGCATTAACCAGGCGTCTTGGTTGAATCATTTCTTCAGCAAAAACTATAGAGAAGGATATAATCAACAAGAGAGAGAAAGAGTGGACAAAAGTGGCAAACTGAGAGGGAATTGTCATCGGGATCCTTTTTTTCTAATCTCATTTTGACGACGGATTATCAGCTTTTTTCTTGTATGTTCCTCATTTGTTTTGGAGAAATCATGTTCACCTGAACCATCCCATTTAGCTACGAAATAAAGGTCTCGTGTGTCAGCCGGTGCAATAGCCGCCTGCAGGGCTGCTTTTCCGGGAGAGCAGATAGGCCCTGGGGGCAGTCCTGTATATTTTCGGGTGTTATAAGGTGAAGAAGAGTTGAGTTCAGAGACTTTTAGTGGCCCGCTGAATTTACGCAGTACATAACGGACAGTAGGATCAGCTCCAAGAGGGTATCCTAATTTTAGGCGATTATGAAACACTCCAGCGATTCTGGCACGTTCCCATGCCACAGTAGCCTCCTTTTCCACTATGGAGGCAATAGTAACAATCTGGTGTCTGTTGTATCTGGAGATTATAGAGGTATCGGCTTGTAATGAAGAGTATATATTATCAAAACATTGAACCATCTTACGTATTATCACCCTTACACCAACATCTTTGGGAAATCGGTAGGTATCTGGAAAAAGATATCCCTCCAGGGAGAAAACCGATAAACCCAATTCTTTTATAAAAGCGGTATCATAGCAAAGCCTGTTGAACTGAGAGGTATCGATACTCATCACCTGTGAAATCCGTTCTGCTGTCTGCTCTACGGTCAGCCCTTCATTGATGGTGAACATGACCTCGATGGGTTTGGCATTCAGCAGATTTCTTGCTGCCCTGAGCACTCCATCGCCCACATTGCAGGTTATTTTTCCAGCTTGAATTCTTCGTTCTGTTCCTTTGAGCTTCATCCACACCAGTAAAGCTGTAGAGGAGGTAATGATTTTATGATTTTTCAGGGAGTCTGCCATAGCGGCAACAGTAGCCCCACGGGGAATTATTATTTCAACCTTCGAATCAGTGTTCCCTAATGGGAAAAACAGATAATAGAGGTTGGCTACTAAAAGCGAGATCAACAGAAGTGCAAAAAACAGAAAATTTGTTCTTTTAATCATTTTAGTCATTCGAATCACCAGAAAAAAACCATATAGAATATAACCGAGAACAAAGAGATAAAAAAGGGTTCCCAGCAGCCAGATTCGCGATAAATGCCTCCATATAGACTCAATCATGATATAATGCTGCTAAAAAGTTCAAGGAAAATAATTCCTGCTCATTTACTTAATGCCAAGCTGTTTTAATTTTCTAAACAGTGTTGTTTTGTGAATTCCCAGTTTTTCGGCGGCTTTAGTTTTGCACCCCCCGCTATCATCCAGGATCGTTTTCAGATACATCCTTTCCAGCTCTGAGAATGAACGAATGCTGGAGAGAGCTTTTGCATCACTTGCTGCAGAAGCCTTGTTTCTGATCGAATCCGGCAGATGCTTCAGGGTGATGGTGTTATCTTTACAGAAAATGAAAGCATGCTCAATAATGTTTTCCAACTGGCGGATATTGCCTGGAAAATCATAAGACAGCAGCACTTCCATGGTCTGCTGGTCGATACCGGTAATTGTTTTACCATAACGATCGTTGAATCTCTGGATGAAGTGTTCTGCCAGAAGTGGAATATCGCAACGACGTTCTGTGAGGGGAGGCAATTTAATAGCAATAACATTTATGCGGTAATAGAGGTCTTCCCTGAATTCACCTGAGACGACCATATCCGAAAGAGATTTATTGGTTGCAGCAATAATCCTGATATCTGCATTAAAGGGTTGGGTAGCTCCAAGAGGTTCAAAAACCCTTTCCTGAAGCACACGAAGCAGTTTAACCTGCATAGCCGCTGAGATATCACCGATTTCATCCAGAAATATTGTTCCACCTTCAGCCTGTGCGAATTTTCCTGGCTTGTCTTTTTTTGCGTCGGTAAAAGCACCTGCTTTGTAACCAAACAGTTCTGATTCCAGCAATGAGTCTGGTAGAGCACTGCAATTGATGGCGATGAAAGGTTTATCTTTACGATTGCTGAGTTCGTGAAGGGATCTGGCGACTAGCTCCTTGCCAGTGCCACTATTTCCGGAGATAAGAACAGTTACCGAAGTTTGTGCAATTTCTGGAATAGAATTAAAAATCTGCATCATCTGGGCACTTCGGCTAACCATATTATGAAAACTCGCCTTTTCGCAGAGTTCACGTTTGAGTCCGGCAACCAGTGCCTCAGCCCTTGCGGTGGCTTTGCGCTCCTCTTTGATTCTGGCTTCCTGTGCTTTTTTCCATTCTGTGATATCCTGAACCTGCACCAGATAAACTGAAAGTGCGATATCGGAAGAACCGACCGGGGTAATATACCAGTCCAAAAAAAGCTTATCTGCCTTATCACTATTTCTGTAGAATTCGGTTTCAATATTGATTTTTTCGAAAGCAGCCAGCTTTTGGAGCTGGTTCTGATTAAGATCAAAGAACTGGAACAGATCTGAAAATTGAGACTTGTCTGCAGAAATATTAAAGAGCTTACAAAAAGACTGGTTCATATCAATCAGAAAACCATCGGGACTAAACAATGCTATTCCGATGGGTGATTCGGAGTAAATAGTTCTGAATCGCTCCTCACTTAGGCGAAGTTTTTCCTCGGCCAATACCCGATCTGTAATATCAATGAAGCAGGTACGGATACCGGAGAGCTCCCCTTTTTTAATAATAGCCGCGGAGCTGAGCAGAACATAGATCAAAGTCTTGTCTTTTTTAAAGAGTGCATAAACTGAGGGTGGACTTGTTTCGCCATTAAAAACTGTGGAAACAGTCCTATCGAATTTTTCCCTGTATTCCGCTGGTACAAGATCTCTGACGCAGACACCTTTTTCGAATTCACTTTTAGAGTACCCAAACAGCTTAAACCCAATCTCGTTTACATAGGTCAGATACAGATTTGTATCCATTTCGCAGATTATGCCTGGAAGCAGGTCGGCGGTTTCTTTAAACCGTCTCTGACTCTCCCGCAATTTTTCATCACTGCGTTTTCTTTCGGTAATATCACGTCCTATTCCCTGTATTCCCACAACATTATTTTTCTCATAAATTAATCTGGTACTTAACTCCAGCCAGACCGGCACCTCCTCACGGGTATAAGTCAGAACTTCATAGGTGGATGATTTGGAGTGCAGTGATAGCTTCTCCTGCCTCTGCTTTTCCACCAGTTGAATGTATGCAGGGTCAATGACGTTGCGAATTTCAAAACATTCAATTTCACTATGTCTATAACCATAAGTTTTTAATGCTCTGTTGTTTGCTGAAGTTATATAGCCATTTAAATCAACCGTAAAAAGAATGTCATTGGCATTTTCATAAAGCTCGCGGTATTTGCGCTCACTTACCCTAAGAGCATTCATCACCTGTTTAAAGTTACTGATATCATAGAAAGAAACCAGTGTTCTGGATGAGCCAGGAATCAGCGTCCCATTGGCCATCAGCTCCAGAATATTGCCATTTACATCTTTCATGCGGAATTGAAATTCTGCAGGTACACTGGAAGGCTCTTTATAGCGTTGGTTAAAAGTCTTTAAAAATCTTTCCAAGTCTTCAACTGGGACAAATTCTGTCCATCTCTTTTTTTTAATTATCTCATCTTTGGTGTAGCCGGTTATTTTTTGAACCTTATGGTTAAAATGCAGTATAGAGGTGTCCTGGTCCAGAAGGACGATTGCGGTTCCGGTGTTTTCAAAAATGGATTGAAAATAGATCTCAAAATCACTGGGGGATTTTATTAACTCACAAAGTGGAAGCTGTGTGTCTTTATTTAACTGGATTTCATTTATTTTATTTCCTGTTGCCTGTTTTTTTATCTGTGGATCTGGTTCTTTCATAATTAGTCCTGTAGCGCGTGAGAGTAGGTATTAAATTAATACATGACAGCTCAAACAGGTTTGTACAATAATTTTGAACTCAGTTAATTTTTCACTTTTGAACCACTAAAAAAGGCACACCTTTTTCGAAAAATAACTGCCCCGGCTTTTGCATTGCATTTTTTTTTACAGGGGTTATAATTTTTTATTTGAATCAGGCGATTATTGAAAACCGATGCAGCAACAACCTTTAAGAAAGCATATTCAGATAACCGAAATACAGAGCATTTTCGACTCAATCGGCCTGTGGTATGATGTGGTGAGTTGGATAAGCACTCTGGGAATAATAAAACTTTGGCGACGAACCACATCAGAGCTTCTGCTTAATCGGGGGCCATTACGGGTTTTAGATCTGGGCTGTGGAACAGCGGAACAGATCATTTCACTTTTCGTGGCCAATGTTCCATTGACCTCAGTCACCGGAATCGATATCTCTGAGAAGATGCTGCAAGTTGCAAGAAAAAAGGTAACCGTGTATAAGAAGCAGAGTCCCATATTTTTATTGCAGGGTGATATGCATTCCTTAAAATTCGAAAACTCCTTTTTCGATGCAGTCACGCTTAGTTTTGGGCTATGCTTTTCATCAGATACCCACCAGCTCTTCAGTGAGGCTGCCAGAGTATTAAAGCAGGACTGCCCTCTTATAATCACCGAATTTCACAGACCCAAAACTTTTGCCACATTCAATCCGTACACTTTTTATATTAACTTCGTTATTCCAGGAACAGGTAGATTAATCTCAGGAGCCAAAGAATCTTATAAAAAAATTGCCACTCTGATAAATGAATTGCCAGATCAGGAGGTGCTTTTTTCACAGTTGAAATCTGCAGGTTTTCAAAAAATCACTAAATATCAACTGTTTCCAGGTCTTGTTACTCAATATAGTGCAAAAAAACGCGCTGTTTGAAGTCATTAATTTTCCTCTTTTTTCATCCAACAGGGTTTCCATGAATTTTAATTTTTCTTCAACTACTCCGGTGAATACTGACAAAGGGATCTGGTTTCTCTTTAAAGACAATGCACTTTTAGTCTCTAAAAACGATACTTCCATACCTGTTCTCAACGAAGGACAGATAGCAGATTCAGACCTCAAATTTGTTAACTATCTGGGTACGTGCGACTCGGTCCCCTGTTTTACAGCTTTCTTAAACTCGAATACCTTTGCCTCAGATTTCCATCCCCGGGACCTGCTGACGTTATACCGCTCAGAGGACTCACTGGATGCAGATATGTTCACCATTGCATTCAAAGCTTATGAAATATTGAACTGGGACAGGACTCATCAGTATTGCGGACAATGTGGTTCTGTTATGAAAAGAAGCTCCATTGATTTCTCCAAGATCTGTCCTGGTTGTGGTCTGCAAAACTATCCCAGAATCTCTCCTGCAATAATTACTGCTGTTACAAAAGAAAACAAGATCCTCCTTGCCCGCCATCCCCGCTCCGAAAACTTCAGCGTTCTGGCCGGTTATGTAGAAGCAGGAGAAAGTCTCGAGAATACAGTTCGCCGTGAAGTAATGGAAGAGGTGAATATAGAGGTTAAAAATATCCGCTATTTCGCCAGTGAACCTTGGGTTTTCTCGCATGCACTGATGATAGCTTATACTGCAGAGTACCAGAGTGGAGAGATAAGACCCGATGGAAAAGAGATCGAAGAAGCAGCCTGGTTCAGTGTAGAGGAGATACCACAGAGAATACCACGTAAAGTCAGCATCTCCCGCAAACTGATCGACTGGTTCATAAACCGTAATATTTAGGAATTTTCCTTGCCTGTTAATCTATGAGCTCCGAAACTTCTTATCAGCAACTCTCATTACCCCTCTTCAGTAATCCTTCGTTTGAAGAAATTATTGAATCAAAGAAAATTATTGGTTTATCAGTCAAATTGAGCACACGTCTTAAAAGAGGCTGGTATATAAATATTAACCGCCAAAGCGATATGCGGGTATTAACTATCCCTAAATACATGGAAAGCGCTCCATCAGATATAAAGATTTCTCTTCTTGAGTGGTCACTTCTTCCAAAGTCTTCAAAAAGAAAAAATTCATTGGCTAAGCTGCAAAAAATGACTCTTGAAAACAAGATTCAATCTTACATCAGCAGTCTGCCTGCCGATCTTTACTGTTCGACTCTGGATACTTTTCGACTTGAGAGACAGACACAGGGAGTTCGCTATGACCTCAGGGATGTTTTCGACAGCATCAACAGTATATACTTTCAAAACAGCGTGGAAGCTTTTTTGCGATGGGGTTCGCCATGCTCCCTCACCTCTTATCAGACTGTCAGAACTGCAAAAAGTGGTTATTCGGTAAACCTGATAACCATTGCAGGTGTTTATAATCACCCGGATGTCCCAAGATTTGCACTGGATGCAGTAATGTACCATGAGATGCTGCACATTGTAGTGCCACCGTACATTAAAAATGGAAGAAGAGTAATTCACAGTCCCGAATTCAAGCGTATGGAACGTCAGTTTGCTTTTTTCGAACAATGGTGTAAATGGGAAAAACAGTGTCTGAGAACCCTGGCCAGAAGCATGAAAAAAAAGAGATCTTTACACCCAAGCTTATTTTAATCAATATTATGTGATGAAAAGTGATCTATAAGAACAATTAATCCTGGAAAACTGTTTACAAGAATGATGGAGAATAATCATGCCGGATAAAAAAAGTACCAGCTCCTCTGCACAGGATTTTCGTTGCACCGATATAACCGCTTATCGTCCTTTAAGCGACACAGAGCGTAAAATACTGGTTAAAAACGGTAACAGCGCTCAGTCCTGGGACCTTATACGGGTTCATGAGTATTTTAATCCCAGATTCGTCTGTCATTGCAGGTTTTTTGGTGAAGTATATATTGGTGCTCTTAAAGAAGGCTTTATTGAACATGGAGAGTTCTCTTTACCTATAGGGATTTATAACAGCACCATTATTAACTGTGAAATTGGGCATTTTTCTGCAATTAATTTACTGCATTATTGTTCAAACTGTGATATTGGCAGCCAGGTGATAATACATAATACAGGCGAGATCAGAAGCGATGAATCGGCCAGGTTTGGAAATGGATGCACTATTACGGGGGATCTGTCAGAAGATTACCGCTGGCTGCATCTTGTAAATGAAAACGGAGCAAGAAAAGTTCTTCCATTCAACTCAATGAACTGCTCAGATGCATACATATGGGTGAAAAATCCTCACGATCAGTTGCTGATGGAACGGCTCAAAGAGATAACAGATCAATCATGTCGAGACACCACAGGATGCAGAGGCATTATCGGACATGAGGCAGTAGTGAAAAACGTAAAGTCAATAACCGATTCCATGATCGGAAACAGCACAGTCATTGATGGGACAGGTAAAGTATACAACTGCACAATTCACAGCGATGATCTGGAATCCACGCTTGTCGGTACGGGCGTAATTCTAACCGATTCTATTATTGGTTACGGTAACCAGATTGAATCCGGTGCCCAGCTTCATTCTGTTATTACTGGAAACTGCGTCAGTATTTCGCAGGTGTCTAGAATCAGCCACTCTTTTATTGGAGACAATTCCGCAATTGCCTGCTGTGAAATCGCCCACAGCTTAATATTCCCTTCACACGGACAGCACCACAATAACTCCTTTCTTATTGCAGCCATGATTGGCGGTCAGAGCAATATTGCTGCTGGTGCCACCATCGGTTCCAATCATAATTCCCGAATGAATGATGGAGAAATCTGGGCATCAAGAGGATTCTGGCCGGGTCTGTGTACCAGTTTCAAACACAACAGCCGCTTTGCATCTTATACCATGTGCGTAAAGGGTGATTATCCCGGTGAACTCGACATTCCATTTCCATTCAGCCTGATTATCAACGATCCGTCAAAAAACACTCTTCTTATAATACCCGCTTATTGGTTTTCACATAATATGTACTCAATTATGCGCTCACGTTATAAATTTCCCAAAAGGGATAAACGTATTCATTCGAATCAGATTATCGAACATGATCCCTTTGCTCCAGATACTGTTGAGCAGATTATTGCAGCTATTTCAATGCTTGAACAGAATGCTGGCAGAGAGTGGTTTAAACAGAATAAAAAGAATGACGTTTCCTCTTTGGAGTGCCAGAATAAAGGAAGAGAATTATTTCAAAGCGGCAGCTATTGTCCGAACCAGATCGAAATGCCACCAAACACCATCGAAAAAGGAAGCCGTCCGGTTGTCATCATCAAACCTGCGCATGCCTGGAAAGTTTATCAGGATATGATCTGCTGGTATGCAGTAAAGACGCTGTTAAGTTATCCCGGATCGGACAAGCTGAATATTTCTGAGCTTATGATTAAACCCAGAGAGAAAGAGTGGATAAACTCAGGTGGTCAGATCCTGCGCAAAACAGACTTTGAGAATATCATCTCAAAAGTTAAAACTACAAATGAAATAAAAACATGGCAGGATATTCATAAGCTTTACGCCAACTGTCAGAATGAATATGAGACTCATAAATTTTATCATGCTGCAGCGCTTCTCTCCTGCTTTATCTGTCCAGATAAGCCTCTTCAAAAACAGTATATTTCATTGCTCAAAAAAGGTGCAGATATAAGCAAATGGATAGCCCGGCAAACAAAAGCATCACGCAGTAAAGACTATACCGACCGATTCAGGACAATGGTTTATGAAAGTGCAGATGAATTGCAGGCGGTGCTTGGCAGTATCGATGAGGACAGCACTTTTGAAGCAGTTGAAAAAGAGAGTGATGAGTTGACTCAGAAGGTAGAAATGTTAATCAAGACACAGTCTGACTGAGAGCGAGATTCACCTCAGACTAAAAAAGGATAAAAATGGACATAATAGATTTTCATACGCATACATTTCCCGATGATCTTGCTGACCGGGCGATCGCTTCTCTTAAGGCAAATTCACCGGAGTCCATAAACCACACCGATGGAACCCTAAGCGGGCTTCTTCAATCGATGGAAAATTGCGGCATTAAACATTCGGTGGTTTTACCTGTAGCTACAAAGCCTTCACAGATACCCGTAATAAATGGTAATTGTCTGCGGCTCCGAAGTAAACATATTACTGCTTTTGGTGCACTTCACCCGCAGACTCCCAATCTCGAGCAGGAGATCGCCTTTCTAAAAGAAAACAACATTCCAGGAATCAAGTTTCACCCGGAATATCAGAATTTTTATGTGGATGATAATGCTTTATTCCCGATTTATGAGCAACTCTCTGCAGCAGGTTTGATCGTAGTGTTTCATGCAGGGAAAGATCCGGGACCTTTTACCTGTGATCACGCCCTCCCCAGCTCTCTAAAAACTGTGCATAAAAACTTCCCTTCATTGCGAATAGTTGCCGCTCACATGGGTGGATGGAAGTTATGGGATGAGGTCGAGCGACACCTTTGTGGTTTACCGGTATTTCTGGATACTTCTGCAGTTTCAGACAACATTTCAGAAGAGCAATTTAAAAGAATACTCAACAAACATGGGGCAGATAACATACTGTTTGGAACGGATTCGCCATGGTTTGATCAATGTCAGATGACAAAATGGATAAACAGTATTGATTTGAGTGATTCTGTTAAGAGTCGGATTTTTTATGAGAATGGGAGAAGACTGCTTACTTTAGCAGATTAGGATCAAAAGCAGGGTAAATAGATTTGTTCATTTTTCCATAATGAAGCAAAATCTCATCGGTATGATGAAGTCTGCGGGCGATTTCACGGGCGATATTAAGAATAAGCAATGAAAAAAGAGATTTATCTGTATCAAAAATTGTCATCAGAAGCTGTCTGCTCAAAACAAGCAATATGGCATCTTCAGTCACAACAGCAGAAGCGCTATGATCCTGAATACCGATCACCGAAGCCTCTCCGATGCAATTTCCAGCTCCAAATTCAGTTATAACAATTGGGTCATCACTTTTTAGCCCCAGAACTATTGTGATTTTGCCGTTAAGAATGATAAATATTTCTGTTGCTGGTGTAGCCTCCAGAAGAATTATTTCACCAACATTTGCTTCTGTAACTGTGCAGTTTTCAAATATTACTCTAACTTGGGAATCACTGAATCCGGAGAAAACGGTAACATTTTTAATAATCGGCAGGATATCGTCTATGGAAAATGCCCGACTTTGCATACCAATCCCCTCCTGCGGAAATTAGGTTAAACAACATTTTTTATCTGTATTGATTGTCATACAGATTGGGCAAGTGGTATTTTTTCGATCTAAGTCTTATTCTGAAAAGATCAGTGTACATTTTATGCACTATCCTGTATTTTACATTATTCCAACTGGTTAACTCTCTTCAAAGCAGGAACAATGTCAATTTAAATCATATACTCATTCAAATATATATCCAATTATATTATCACGGTTAAGAATTTACCATCAATATGGTGTTACCCCAGAGATGAGTTTGAAAATTATCAAAAATTTACCTCCTGGGAGATAGAGATAATCACAAAGCTAAATTTATGGAAGGATTATTTTTCTCTATGAAGTTTCTTCGTTCTGTTTTTGTATGGATAATCTGGAATCTTTTCTCCGTCCCTTTTGTACAAACCTACATAAAATTCCACTACCGGTTTTCGAAAGCTGACAAAAAGCTAAAATTTCCAAAACCTCCCTTTGTGGTTATAGCTAATCACGGAACATTTTTTGATCCATGGATGATTGGCGGTTATTCCCATATACCATTCTGTTTTATGGTTAATGATGATGGTTTCAGAGGGAAGAGTATGTCAGCGTGGTATCTGCGAAGTATCAACTCAATTCCTAAAAGGAAGGGAGCCTCCGATTTTAAAGCTATGAAAGCAACTATTAAGCGCCTCCATAATAAAAAGATCATCTGCATATTCCCTGAGGGACAAACGACCTGGGATGGAGAAACCCAGCTCCTTTATAGAGGAATCGAGAAGATCATTAAGAAGGTCAACTGTCCTTTGGTAATGGTCAGACTTCAGGGCAATTTCCTTACTAAACCTTGGTGGGCTAATTCACTGCGTAAGGGTAGAATACTGCTTCATTTCAAAACTCTTAAAAAAGATGATATTGAGCAACTCAGCTCTGACGAACTCTTTAATACCATTAAATCCTACATTTACCAAAATGATATAAAAGATCCGTCGAATGCGGCAGTTCCTTTCACGGGGGTAAAGCTTGCCGAAGGTCTTGAACGTTTTGTATGGATCTGCATGCACTGCGGTTCGGAAGATACATTGATTACCAGTGATAATACCATCAGATGTAGCTCCTGTAACGGTTCCTGGGATATTGATGCTCACTGTAGACTCAGCTCCAATGACCCTTCATTTAGAAGTTTTCCAGATCTCAAAGACTGGTCTGAAATGCACAAAGAAAAAGTTCAGGAATTTCTCTCCAATAGAAGAAACGAAATCACCAGAACCAGCGATGTTACACTTCAGACCGAAAACAGTGAGCATGTGTTTGAGAATAAGGAGAGTGGAACCTTGATTCTTTTCAGAGAGGAGCTTCTATTCGAAACCGGCTCCTCCACTTTGCGCTGGCCGGTAAAAGAGATCTCTGATTATGTGATTCAGAAAAAAGATATCTTTGAATTCCGGCACAATAGCAGCTATTATCGGTTTGAGTTCAATAAAAAGAGCCCGATGAAATGGATCTACTACTTCAGATATCTTAACAATTATTCGATCTGTGAAAAGCAGGGACATTATTGAGATCTTTTGCATTTGTCTGGTTACCCCAGAGTTAAAAGGCATACTAGCCAATGAATCATCTCTGGGGCAAACACATTGGTGCAACTGTGTTTTTTTTATCATACCAGCAAGTAATGAAATCATAGAGTAATCCAGCCTTGCCCGCCTCTGTTTTCCTGATCCCTTTAGGGGTCAAATATTTCCAGGCCCGGATATGCGAAGGTGAATGATCAATAGTTTGGGAATTTGTATGATGATAATTAAAACAATCACAGGTAAGTTTTCAATTTGGGCCTTGTTGCCATTTCCTGTTCCTGCTCTTGTTTCGGATTTCGGACGTACAACTGATCATAAAATCAGCTAAAAGATTAACCACCCCCAAAATCAGTTCAGGATATTTGAGTGTTTCTACTACTGTAGATGTTACAGAGGGGGTTTGCAGAAGTTGAAAGTTTCGATCCGTTGGTCCTATCGATTCTGAAGTTTTTTTATCATATCTAATCCGATAGGTATGGTTTTCCCGTCTTCTGCAAGGGATACTGCGGTTCTCCCGAAAGAAACCTATCGTACGAATGCTCCAAGGGTTAATTTTGTCCCTGACGGGACGAAGAAGATTTATTTCGCGTTATAATTTCTCATTTGATCGTTTTCGAAGAGATACAATCTTTTCTTCAGACTGGCCGGTATAAAGAGCAACCTTCTCTGTTGATTCACCATTTTTTAGCATATTTAAAGCTACTATTTTCTATTCCCTGTTTAAACCCATGTTCATCACCTCGTTTAAACCCACGTTCATCACCCTGTTTAAGCTGTCGGTCAAATTGTGTGATAACGGGCATTTATCACAACATTTATTCTTTGGATTTTTCATCCGTGCCAGAAAAAGGGCCCTTTTAATATCCTGTACAGACGTCCGGCCGGACGTCTGTACGCGGTGGCAGGGGCATAGTGGCCCCCCTGCCGGGCCACTATGCCCAAATCTATTACCCCTGTTTCCGTAATTTTATATAGATATTAACTGAAAGGAGTCACATTATGGAATTTTCTCCTGATGATAAAAACAGGCAAAAACTAAACCATTTGCGCGATGACTTGCGCTATAGAACCGAAAAACTCACCAGCTCCGGAATCGCTTCCGCTGCAACCGAGTTTAGAAGGTTCGGCTCTGCGCTACATAGCGCAGCAGACAAACTCCAGGAAAATAATGACTACTTTGCCGGATTCATGGACAATATCGGTGATAAACTCGATAACGTTTCTAATTACATCAATGAACGGGAATCAAAAGATATCATCCATAATCTGCAGGATTTTGCACAAAAAAATCCTTATCTCACAATTGGAGGAATGTTTGTGGCCGGAATGGCTGTTTCCCGCCTTTTAAAAGCTGAAACTACAGAAACAAGTACCACTCCACCACCAAAGGAGGACTACAATGAATATGGTAGATGAAAGAACGGTTTCTTTTGAACAGGAATCAATTACCGATCTGGTTAAAGATCTTCGTGACCAAACCATAAACATGGTACGCCAACAAATAGAGCTGGCAAAAACCGAAACTTCTGAAAAGGTCTCCACTCTGGGCAATAATGCCGCTTCAATCTCTGCCGGGGGTGCTGTTCTTTATGCAGGATTTCTATTTCTGTTGGCTGGTATTACGTTTCTGGGCTATGTAGTTCTTACCAACCTGGGACTTTCACCTGTATTATCTCTGTGGCTGATGCCTCTTATAACCGGTGTAGTAGTAAGTCTTATTGGCTACATGATGATCAGGGGGTCTATGAAAAAGATTAAGCGAATGTCTATTTTGCCGGGGAAAACGGTTCATTCAATCAAGGAGGATCAAAAATGGATAAGAAGGAAAATGTAAACTTTTCAAATAACGGTCATACTACCGCTGTCCAGGATTGGTCTCCTGTAGCTGAAAGTGGAAAGCAGAAAAGTTCTCAGGAAATTGAACACGATATAGAAGAAACCCGTCATTCGATGGATCAGATTCTTGATGCTCTCAACGACAGGGCCAATCCGGGCACTCTTTACAGAAAGGTTTATGATTATTTTCAAAGCAGCGAAAACCGTGAAAAAGTCAAAAACAGCCTTTCAAAAGTAACCAACAGCGTTTCCAGTTCCTTTCAGAGAAATCCTTTACCGGTGATGATGGTTGCTGCAGGGGCCAGTTGGATGCTCTGGGAAATCAATCAGCCATCACATAACGGAAAAGCTGGTGAACGGATGCAGCAATTTAGAAGTGAAACAGGACAGAGAGCAGAAGCTGTAAAGGAGAGAGCTGGTGCCAAAGTAGAATCTTTGAAAGAAAGAGCCGGTGAGTCATCCGAATCTCTGAAGGAAAGAACAGGAGCTCTGGCATCAGAAGCAAAAGGAAAGGCGGAATCCTTTTTTGATCAGGCCCGCCAAAGAGGTGATGAGTTTAAGGGCAGAGCTTCAGAGCTTCAGTCCAAAACTTTAGATTCCTATCAAAAGGCAGATTCTTCGGTCCGAAAAAATTCATTACTTCTGGGATTTGCTGCTGCATGTGCCGGAATAGTCGCTGGTTTATTGATTCCTGAAACTAAAACAGAAACCAGACTCGCCGAAGAGAAAACGCCTGAAATAAAACAGAATGCGGAAAAATCCGTTTCTGAGGTTTCTGAGTTTGCCAGAAAAATACCCGAAGAAAATGTTTCATCTCAGGAAATAGGAAAGAAAACAGAAGAAAATATTATAAAGCCAGGTACTACCGAAAGAAAACCGGAAGAAAAACCTGGTAATCCAGGAGAACAATAATCAAAGCTGTAATAATCAAATGCTAAGCTGACCACTTGAGCGCGCACACAACTCACCATAGAGGTGCGTTTCTGGCATCTCTATGGTGATTTTTTTGGGTTTCTTAGTCGTTATCGTTATCGTTATAATTTTCATGATGCATAGTTGAATAGATAGTAAAAGGTTTAATGGAATAATAATAAGAAATAAAGACCGGATTTAAACGCAGAGTGCGCAAAGTACGCAGAGATTAAGCGCAGAGATTAAAAAACGCAAAATAAGAGCGCAAAGGGGAAAATGCTACGCATTTTCAGGATGAGGATTGCCTTAATCACTACTGAATGGAACTGAAAACGATTTCGATTGAGATTAGGACTAAAAAGAGCATCAAAAATTATTATCACATTTAGGGTTAAGCCATAAAAATTGGGACTAATTATAATTTTCATGATGCATAGTTGAATAGATAGTAAAAGGTTTAATAGAATAATAATCAGAAATAAAGACCGGATTTAAACGCCCGTCCTCCGAAGTTGCTTCTACGGCGGGTGGACAGAGTGCGCAAAGTACGCAGAGGAAAAACGCAGAGGGGTAAATGCTGCGCATTTACAGGATGAGGCTTGCCTTAATCACCACTGAATGAAATCGGGATTCTTCTAAACGCAAAGCGTTTACCGCTCTGCGCCCTTTGCGTCCTTTGCGTTTTAAACTCTCTATCTCTTTTCTGTTTTTAATTCGATATCGATACCGACCACGACAACGATTTCGATTAAGAATAGGACTAAAAAGATGGCCAGGATACAATAAGATCTCGTTTGTCTGAAGATCTTTCTTCTCCTATCGTAGTCGATATCGTTATCGCTATCGTTATCGTCTATCGTTATCGTCTATTTCCCCTGTATTATTTCGATATCGATATCGTCCCTATCCCTGTTTTATTCCGATATCGATATCGACAACGACAACGATTTCGGTTCAAATATCTTTTAAAATACGACGTCATGTTTAGTTTTCCCGAATAGAGCGAAGAAGATGAAGCAGATCATTCAACCCCAGGCAGTTAATGACATCCGATGACCCCAGCCATCCCCTTCTTGCCTGAGCTACACCGAAACGGATAAATTTCAGATCATTAGTACTATGAGCATCAGTGTTGATTGATACCTTCACCCCAAGCTCCTTTGCCATGCGACAATGAACATCATTTAAATCAAGTCTGTCGGGATGACTGTTAACTTCCACCACCCGTCGAAGTTCTCTGGCCCTGATAAGAATCCTTTCCATGTCGATTTCCATTGGAGCTCTCCTGTTAATAAGCCGTCCTGTAGGGTGAGCCAGAATCGTAAAATATGGGTTTCCCATTGCCCGTAAAACCCTGTCAGTCTGCTGCATTCTGCTTAAATTCAGTTTCGAATGCACAGAACAGACTGTAAGATCCAACCTTTTGAGAATACTATCCGCAAGATCCAGTGTTCCATCCTCCAATATATCAACCTCTATTCCCTTGAGAATTCTGAACCCTTTTAAAGTTTCGTTCACTTTGTCAATAATATCGATCTGCAAAGCCAGGTCGCTCTCATTAAGTCCACGGGTCATTGCCAGACGCTGCGAATGATCTGTAATAGCAATGTATTCATATCCCAGAGCAATTGCTGCTTCTACCATCTCTGCAATTGTCGCATGCCCATCGGTACGTGAAGTATGAGTGTGAAGATCACCACGAATCTGATGTGATTCTATAAGACCAGGAAGTTTACCATTTTTAGCGGCTTCAAGCTCTCCCCTATCTTCTCTCAGCTCCGGCTCTATAAAAGGAAGTCCAACCACTCTGTACACATCACCCTCAAGCTCCCCCGCAATCCGTACTCCTTCTTTCCAAATACCATACTCATTTATCTTCAGTCCCAGCCTGACTCCCATCTTGCGAATCCCGATATTATGAGCTTTGGAACCGGTGAAATAATGAAGAGCAGCTCCATAACTCTCTTTTGCCACAACCCGGATATCTACCTGCATGCCTGAGTATAATATGACAGTGCATCTTGTTTCGCCTCTTGCCAAAACTTTTTCAATTTCTGGAAACTGAAGAAACAGGGAGATTATTTCGGGTGGATTATCTGTAGTTATCAGGATATCTATATCACCAACAGTTTCTCTTTTCCTGCGGAAAGAACCTGCGACAATCAATTTGTCTATAGCTTTTTCTGATTGAAGAAATTTACTGATCCGGTTTATGATCTCCTCTGCATCATAAATTTTCACTCTGGTACCGGCTTCTCTGAGCTGCTTTATTCCATCGAGAATAGCTCTCTCAATTTTTACCCCAAACCCTGGAAGTTTGCAGATTTTATGATCCAGAGCAGCCCTTTCGAGTTGCTCGATACTCTGTACACCCAACCTTCTATTGATTGTTTTAATTCTTTTTCCACCCAGCCCCGCAATCCGCATGAAAGAAACAAGCTCAAAAGGCACTTCATCTTTTAGCTCTTCAAGAGCATCCAATTGCCCTGTAATAACAATCTGTTCGATCTTTGAAGCCAGGTCTTTACCTATTCCCGGAAGTCTGCAGAGGTCTTCGCCACTTTCCAGGAGCTCTGATACATCGCTTGAGAGACTGTAAACAGTATGTGCAGCAGTTCGATAAGCCCGGATTCTAAAAGGATTCTCCCCTTTTATTTCGAGCAGATCAGCCATAGTATTAAATATTTCGGCTACAGTCGCATTTCTGATTCTCATCAGAAACCCGTTTCATTTTATTTTTGAAGGAAAAAGGAATTTCCTGATTCTCTGCAGTGTGCTTTCAATTACCTCAATCTGCTGCTCTGTTTCTTTTTTTTCTGCTTGAGAAAGAGTAAACAGGGCCACAGCGCGACTTTCCATTTTAAAAACTGTTTTTGCTTCGTAAGGCATATTAATTTTAGGAATTTTAGATTCTCTGGTATCCATGATGAGTCTCCAGCGTTCAAATACAGGACACTCCGGTAAAACAAAATTTATAGGCTCATATTGGCCATTGAGCAGAATAAGGAAAGTATCATCGGTAATCGGTTCGCCATGCTCATCCATCTCCTCTATAGCATCACCGGCCAGCCTTAATCCCAAGAAACGAATCTGAGAATTATTCCAGTCCGCCTCTGTCATCTCGTGACCGTCAGGATGAAACCAGGTCAGATCTTTTATTCCTATTTCTCTGGTGTTTCGTCCGTTAAAAAATCGCTTTCTCTGAAAAATGGGATGTTCATGAAAGATTCCTAGCAAAAATCGTGTGAACTGAAGCAGTTCATTGTTTTTTTCTGCCATCTCCCAGTTTATCCAGGAGATCTGATTATCCTGACAATATGCATTGTTGTTTCCTCCCTGAGTTCTCCCAAACTCATCACCAGCAGTGATCATTGGTACACCCTGCGAGAGAATAAGGGTGGCCAGAAAATTTCTTTTCTGCCGCTGCCGCACTTTCAAGATGTTTTCATCGGTAGTATGCCCCTCAACTCCGCAATTCCAGGACAGATTATCGTTGGTTCCATCCCGGTTGTCTTCCTTATTTGCTTCATTATGTTTTTGGTTATAACAGACCAGATCGTTTAAAGTAAATCCATCATGTGCAGTTACGAAATTTATACTTGCATAAGGCCGTCTTCCTCCGCTTTCGTAAAGATCAGAGCTGCCGGTAAGCCGGTATGCAAGTTCACCGGCCTGCCCCGGATCACCCTTCCAGAATCTTCGCACTGTATCCCTGTATTTGCCATTCCATTCTGCCCAGAGTATGGGAAAATTTCCTACCTGATAACCTCCCGGACCAAGATCCCACGGTTCAGCAATGAGCTTTACCTGCGAAATAATCGGGTCCTGATGAATGACAGTAAAGAAAGTACCCAGCCTGTTTACATCATGAAGTTCCCGTGCCAGGGTTGCGGCAAGATCAAACCGGAACCCATCAACATGCATTTCTGTAACCCAGTATCTCAGACTGTCCATTATTAATTGCAGAACATACTGATGAGTCACATTCAGAGTATTGCCGCATCCAGTGTAATCCATGTAATACCTTTTATCGGGACTCATATTGTAATAGCTTGAATTGTCAATCCCTCTGAAACTAAGAGTAGGCCCCAGATGGTTTCCTTCTGCTGTGTGATTATACACCACATCTAAAATGACCTCTATGCCCTCCCTGTGAAGCGTTTTTACCATTGTTTTAAACTCATTTACCTGCTGTCCTAAAGAACCAGAGCCAGAATACCGGGCATCAGGGGCAAAAAACCCAATCGAATTATACCCCCAGTAATTTCTGAGGTTTTTCTCTATCAGTGTGCGATCATCGATAAACTGATGTACTGGCATCAGTTCAATTGCAGTAACTCCCAGCGAATGTAAATAATCAATAACCGATGGGCTTGTAAGGCCGGCATAAGTAGCCCGCAACTCCTTTGGGACATCCGGATGCTGTGCTGTGAATCCTTTTACATGCAATTCGTATATAACAGTTTTGTGCCATGGAATTTGAGGTCTAATGTCATCACCCCAACTGAAAGCCGGATCGACAATAACTGACTTTGGCAGAAACGGGGCACTGTCACGTTCATCCTTTGTCAGATCAGCCCCTTTGTCACCGATTACATACCCAAAGAGTGCATCATTCCATTTTATTGTGCCATCAATCGCCTTTGCATACGGATCTAAAAGCAATTTTGCAGGATTAAACCTGTGTCCCTGTAATGGTTCGTATGGTCCCCTTACCCGATAACCATATCTGAGCCCGGGTCTGGCTTGAGGAAGATACACACTCCATACCTGATCAGTCTGCTCTTTTATATCAATTGATGCAATCTCTTTTTCATCATTGGTATCATCAAACAAACACAGAGTTACTCCTGTGGCATTCTCAGAAAACAATGCAAAATTAACCCCAGCCCCATCCCAGGTAGCTCCCAGAGGATATGGTTTTCCTGACCAGACTTTAAATGGTGTATTAGACATCTTTATTTATACTCCGGCAATTTTATGTTCCCATTTAAAGAATAATATTTCGGAATTTCTGTGCCAAATTCTGATTTCGTGAGACCAGAAAATGTATATGGTCCTTATTTGCGTAAATTGCATTGCCTGTATTTTATCCGTTATCGTTATCGTTTTATGATATTCATTATTTCCCGTGTGATATTAATGATTTTTTTTAACACGGTAATAAGGTTATGGCCATTGTCTGTTCTTAATGCTACTAAGGTTTGGACAGATACTAAGGTTTAAAGGCAAAGATTAATACTTATCCTATCCTTACCTTAGTATTTGTCTGTCCTAACCTTACTAACAATCATACGTACGCAAGAAAAAACCTTATTACCTTATTTTTGAATGCCTTTAATTAAGGTATCCTGATAATGCTTAATAAACAGATCATATTCCTTAGCATATGTTATCTTTTTATGGTGTTCCGTCTGGTTCAGGATATATTTACAAACCCTGTCAACATCAGATTTCGATACTGAAAAAGCAGATGCTGACTGTTGCCACCGAAAATTAAAATCACATAATTTATTCTCATTGATGAACATTTCAGAGCTCTTAGAGACAATTGCAGCTAAATATTGTTCAGATAATGATGGATTTCGTGAGACCAGAAAATGCATATGATCCTTATTTGCGTAAATTGCATATAATCTTGACCCATTGTTGTGTATAATTCCGGTAATAAATTTCTCAATTCTATTGCGGCTTCTTTCCGGTATTAGCGGTTGTCGTTCAATCGTTGTGAAAACAAAATGGGTGTACAGATTATGGTATTCGATTTTCATATTTGCTGCCATCCATTTTAATAATAATTATTATTCAATTGCACATGATCGACTGTATTTGATTTGTTATTGTTATCGTTTTATGATATTCATTATTTCCCGTGTGATATTAATGAATTTTTTTAATACGGTAATAAGGTTATGGCCATTGTTTGTTCTTAATGCTACTAAGGTTTGGACAGATACTAAGGTTTAAAGGCAAAGATTAATATTTGTCTGCCTTAACCTTAGTATTTGTCTGTCCTAACCTTACTAACAATTGTACGCAAGAAAATACCTTATTACCTTATTTTTTCTACGGTTTGGACAGATACTAAGGTTTAAAGGCAAAGATTAATATTTATCTATCCTTACCTCCTGTCCTAACCTTAGTATTTGTCTGTCCTAACCTTAGTAGCAATTATACGTACGCAAGAAAAAACCTTATTACCTTATTGCCGGAATAAAAGATTCCCGGTATTAAAGATTCATTTTTTCTGTCATGTATTTTAAAATATCCTTTTGTGCAATTATGCCTCTTGGCTGTTTCTCACCATCAATCACCACAACTCTACTCTGACCAGTTCTCTGCATATGTGTAAGAACCGATAAAATGGTTTCGTTTATATTCACAGTTAGTTCTGTTAACTGTGCTTCAGCAATTTCAATAACTGTACGCTCTTTCCACTCCTGCCCCGACAGATCGAATACCTTTCGGGATAACAATACCCCTTGTAATTTTTGATCATAACCCAGGACCGGAAATATTTTATAATGAAAATTATATAGATAATTATGTACGAAATCTATTACAGAAAGACCAGACCATACAGATACAGGATCTCTGCTCATAATTTTGTCTGCAGTTTCCCTTTTTAATATTTCCCGTATCAGATGCTTTCTCTGAAAAAGCACGGTTCCATCCTGCAGATACATACCAAATAAAATCCACCATAATCCCCCCTGAAAATACCCCTTTATGCTTACAAATACACCTGCAGTCATAAACAATAAAGCGACTACTGAAGTTATTTCAGCTAAAAAATCAATAGACTTCTTGAAGCTTACAAAAAATCGGCTGAGAAAAAACAGCACAACCTTTCCACCATCCAGAGCCAGCAGTGGAAAAATGTTTATTACACCCAGTGCCACATTTATCTTTCTGATAAATTCGACAATTCCAAGGATTTCAAGAGGCAGCTTCTGAGTCTTGAAGATAATCAGTACGCAATGAACAAAAAAAGCCATACCAAAATAAATAAGTGGCCCGCTCAGATCAGCAAAAAGTTCTCCTTTTTGATGATCTTTTCTAATTGAAGACTCTGTGACTCCACCAAAGAGAAACAGAGTAATATCGGTAACAGAAATCCCAATTCTGTTTAAGATTAAAAGCCGTATTATATCACGTGTTAATACGCTGGCAACTAATGCCAGGGTTGCAGCCACCCCCATCCACCAGTAAACAAATTGGGAAAGATATTTATAATAATAGGGAAAAATTCCGGTGGCCAGAGTCCATAAAATAACTACAGATTGCCAGATAAGCGGAACGTGGACAAAGAATTCAAACCTCTCAGTTCTTAATACAGATATTCTGTTGATAGCCATAAGTGCAGCAATTTAAAATTTTTTAGTTTACTATCAATTAAGAGCAGGTCTGCTATTCGTCCCCTATGATTCCATATCTGAACAACCTGCCCTCCTCCGCAGAGGACTACTACGGAGGCAGGCGCAGTAGTCTTCTTAAGAAGAAGAAAAGGCCCGCCCCATCGCAGTAGTCCTCTATGAAGAAGAGTAATCGTAACTGGCCACAACCGATGCATAATCACGCAATTTCTGATTGACTAAAAAATGGATAGTATCCGACTGAAAAGAGCCATCTATAGAGATTTTTCCCGGATCTTTTCCTGTAAGTATCTGTAAGCCCTGTTCTATTGTAGAAACTACATATATATGAAACATGTTCTTTCTGACAGCTTCCAGGATTTCATCGCAAAGCATAAGATTTTTAACATTTTCCTTTGGGATAATCATTCCTTGAGTACCGCTTAGTCCCTTTAATTGACATGCCTTGAAAAAACCTTCAATTTTTATATTGATTCCTCCTACCGGTTGAATAAAGCCTCTCTGGTCAACTGAACCGGTAACTGCAATGTCCTGTCGAAGAGGCAAGCAGGAGAGACTGGACATGAGACAATAAAGCTCTGCACTGGAAGCACTGTCGCCATCGATTTCTTCATAGTGCTGTTCAAAACAGATACTGGCTGATAAGGCCAGAGGCTTATCCTGTGCATAAGTCTGTCCCAGATAACCGCTAAGAATCAAAACTCCCTTTGCATGGATCTTACCACTCATCTCAGCTTCCCGCTCAATATTAATGATATTTCCTGCACCAATAAAAGTCCTGGCAGTTATCCTTGAAGGCACTCCGAATACATAATCCCCATTATTTACGATAGAAACTCCGTTTACTTGCCCTGTTTCCCATCCTGTGGTGTCCAGATAAAGAGTACGGTCTTCAATTAGTCCATATATTTTCTCTTCCATCGTGTTGTTTCTATACTTCAATGCTTCGCAAGCCGTTTTTATGTGTTCTCCGGTAACGTAAGAGCAACCATGACAGCAGGCGTGGAAATTAGCCTCTCTAAGAAGATCTGCAATTTTTTCAAACTGAGCACTCAGACGCTGCTTGTGTTCCGCAAGTCGGGAGCTGTAATCGATGATTCGGGCTACAGCCGTTCTGTCGCAATGTCTGAGATTTTCCTCATTGCAGATTCTAGCAACAAAGGAAACCAAGCCATCTATTATTTCATCGGTTTTACTTAACTGCTCCGCAAAATCTGCCTTCACTTTAAATATTCTCGTAAACTCATCATCGTTATTATAAAGAGTCTGATAGAATACAGGATCTCCGGTCAGAATTACTTTTAAATCGATGGATAATGGTTCAGGTTTCAGAAATGCTCCTGGGAATGTGGTTGCTCTTTCAGGACTGTTTTCTATACTTGTATGTCCATGACGTAACAACTTTTTTAACGCATTCCATGCATGTAAATCTCCCAGAATCTCTTCTACTTCTAAAATAAGGTAACCTCCTCTGGCCCGATGAACAGAACCAGCCTGCAAGCTTAGATGATCGGCAGCAACAAATGAATTCTCTACTCTATACTGGATATATCCAAAAAGGTTGCTATACGATGGATCACGCTCAACTACGACAGGCGCACCAATCGTCCCACTGTTATCGACCAGTAAATTTATCTCATATTTCTCAGAAGCGCCTAAAAAGTTATATTTATTTAAAAAATCATCAGGTCTGAATTTATCAATATTTTTAAGCAAATCATCCTTTAAGGCAAAAAGATAATCTGATAGACCTTTGGCAGTGCAGAAACGCTTCTGTACCTCTTTAAACAAACCGTCTATTGCAACTAAATTCTGTGAGTTATCCTTCTGATAATTATTTTGAAATATCTCTTTTACCTTCCTAAGTAATTCCTGCATTTCATGTTTAAACTTTTTACCTGTACCTGAAGGGAAATAAAGAGGTTTGGGTGAGTGGGGGTGTTTATGATTATAAACATAGCATATATCTTCTGGAACCGATTCAGATTTGGCAATAGAGTCTAGCTGCTGAAGTATTGCGCTATCCTTACCAGTACCAGCCAATCCTGAAACAAAAACATTAAAACCTCTGCTCTTAATTTTTAGTCCAAACTCTATGGCCTTTAGAGCTTTTTCCTGACCTATAGAAAAGTGCTTTACAGGAAGGTCGGTTGTCGAATCAAACCTCAGACTTTCAGGATTGAATCTGCAGCAAAGCTCCTCCAGAGTCAACCTGACAGGTGGAACCAACTGGTCTGCAGGCAATTCTTTTTTTATAATCTCAGGTGGGGGGTCAATAAGGCCGGTTTTTTCGTTTTTATTCCAGAAAGCTCTCACAGTTTTTACTCCTTATATGGTTTTATGGAGAAAAAATTACCCGTCTTACTCAACTGACAGAGCCAGTGGATTCTTTTTGCAATCCCCTAAGCCATAGATGCTCGATTCGTCAGTATGTTTTATGAAGAAGAAATCACACCTCATTTCACTCATCATCACTAATTGCAGCATCAGTGGCTCTTTTCATATTCCTCAGAAGCTCAAATTCTGCTTTAATCAGTCTTTTGGTTTTTTCCCAGGCGCTATCCAATTGATCACGAACCATGTAATTTCTTGTTAATAGAGACATATAGATATCCAGAGCCTTTGCAGCACAGATATCTTTTGAATATGACATTACCGACGATCTTGCGACTTCCTTTAGCTGAAGTTTTTTCTTGTCACCTAACCTATAAACCCAATGGAGAGCATCACAAAACGACTCTACATCGTAATTACTAAGCAACCTTCCGTTGGTATAATCCATGACTATTTCCCCTATCCCCGGTCCATCCACCGCCACTACCGGTATCCCTGCCGCCAAAGCTTCAGTAACTACCAGTCCCTGAGTCTCTGTTCTGGAAGCAAATACAAAGACATCCATCGCATTATAAGCATCTATCAGAGGTTGTGAAACCAGGGTGCCAGGATGATAAAAACGATTGGAAAGATCGTATTTGTGGAAAATATCTCTGATACAATCTTCTGAAGGTCCCTTGCCAATCATTAAAAAACAGGCATTATCATTCTTAAGAAGAAATCTGCATACCACCTCTCCAAGATATTGCACATTTTTTTCAGGAGCAATCCTGCTGACAAAACCAATTACGAATGCATTTGAGGGGACTCCTATTGCTTTGCGAAATCTCAGGCCATCACCTGTGGCAAACTCATTGAGTTCGATGCCAGTAGGGACAACATCCACCGATGTATTGACCCCCCGTTTAATTAACACCTTGGCCACACTGTTACTTGGAGCAAACACATGATCACACAGATTTGCATATCCGGTGGTCAACGCTATCACAAAGCGTTTCAGAGCCGGCGAATCACCAGGAACATAATGAGTATATCGCTCATAGAAAGTATGAAAAGTGAACACTATTGGCACCTTTAATTGAGCAGCAATTCGCAGAGCAGAATCTCCCATTAAGAATGGATGATGAGAGTGTACAATATCAGGGTGAAAATCCTTTAAGGCATTATGTAAGATTCCGGGAATGGGAAGCTGAACTGAGAAATCGGTGCCATTGAAATTTTGCAATGCCGGCACCCTGACTACATCTTTTTCCTCTGTGGGCATGTTCTCAAAGCTGGGTGCTGCTATTATTACCTTGTGACCCATTCTCCGGTACTCTTCAGTAAATATTTTAACCGATCTTTCTACCCCACCAATAAACGGCAAATAGGTGTTGGTTATCATTAAAATATTCACATTCCTCCCTGCTAGAGTAAAGCAGCGAAATAGGCTTTCTGACAATCATACAGACTCATAGCTGAAAGAAGTCTTAATCCGGAATATGGCAGATCTGCTTTCCTGGTTCTACTTTAATCACAGCTTTTTCGGGAAAAGCAATCTCTATCTCCGGTTTTTTCCCCTGATGCCATTTTCCATCCCAATGCACTTTCAACCTTCCCTTATCTCTGGTTATCTGAATTGAAACAAGGCCAAAAGAGCTAAGTGCAGGACCGAATTTTATAGTTTGGGCGGAGTCGGTAATTTCCTTGTAAATTCCGGAGCATAACACCAATGTGTTACGTTCCATCTCCTCTCTCATAAAACTGTTACGCACTATAAGAATCCATTCGGATGCAGCCCAGACATGCTGCCCATCTCCCATACATCCACTTTTTAATCGGGGATGAATCGCCTCGGGCCACTGCCCGGTTGGTGAAGCCATTTGTGCAATCGCCTCGGTAAGTTTTCTGAATCGGATATCACCTGCACGCATGAACACCTGTGCTATATGCAATGTCAGGTATGGATTAATCCCGGAATGGCTTATATCATGGTAGAAGGCATCATTAATCAGGCAGTGATTGAACAGGTGATCAGCGGTAAGTAAGAGTCGATCGTTTCTTTGAGCCCAAAGCTGCAGCGGATAACCCACAGCTAAAGATCCAACAGCCCCGCTGTCAGCTCTTCTGTAAGGAGATGCAGGCATGACCGGTTTTCGCATTTTCCCGGCAACTTTCTGTAAACAACTGATAATTGCATCCATAAAATCTTTTGATTCATTCTCAAAACTTTCTGCCCTTTTGTCATCTTCCCATTGTCTGGCCATAAAAGCGGCTGCATTTAATCCGGCTACACCCCAGAAATCATCCCAGAAATAAAAGTCGTTCGGGCCCAGATGTTCTGCACTGAAACCGGATGGAAACAATCCATTGTAAATGAGCTTATCTTCAGTTTTCACTCTTTTATTAATGATCCACTCTGCAGCCCTCATCACACTGTCTTTCCATCGAAATGGCGGTTTTTTGCCACTGAAAAGGCAATACTTTTGCATGGCCCATAAGGCCTCTCCATTGGAATCCCACTCCCCATCCTGAGAAAGAAAGTAACCATCTGAATTCTGCTTATCAAAAAAGGTACTAATTATGCGTGCAGCCCTTTCAATCTTTGATGCACACAGAAGAGCATTTATTATGAAGGCAGCATCTCTGAACCAGAAACGTTTATAAGTGTAAGGACCGGCATAGGATTCTTTGGGTGTATGCAGAAGTAAGGTTCTGACAGCAGCCCCGTAGAGATACTCGAAATTGCGGTAAGGCAGATGAATCTGACAACACCCCTCGTATGCTTCCTGCCAAACCTGATGGGCAGTTTTGGTTATTGGAAAGATCGACTGCAGTTTTTTTCCTTTCTCAAGAGGTATGCTGAGCGCAGTGTAACGCTGCTCCCCGGCCTTAATGGAGTATGCTGCCAGGGCAGTTGCCATACCCACATCACATTGAACCACGCTTTGTTTATCTTTGATTGGAGAAAAAAACCAATGGTATACATCACCTTTCCGATAATGGGAGAAACGGCTCTTTTCAGGCATTTCATCGAAAAAAACCAGATATTTTTTATCGATAAGCCATCCATAAGCTTTCTTTAAAAGCTCTATTCTGTTAATAAAGCTGACACCTTCAGGATTGTATGGACGTAAAGCGATGAGCAGATAGCCATCGGTTGAAGCTTTTGCTTTTAAATAGATTCTGCATACAGGTATACCATTTTCCAGAACCACTTTGACTTCGGAATCCAATTGCATCTGATCGTTTTCTGATTTTGTGAGCACGGCGAAAGAGTCTGTCCACTGTACCTTCTGCTGCACATTTTTCTCTCTTGAAGGAATGAGATGCCCGCCATCTGGCAGCACAACCCAACTGTCAATTGACCAGCTATCAAAAAAAGGCATCACCAGACCACGGGGATCCACTATCGGTAATTCCTGATATCCGGGTATTCCAACCGCAGTCCAGTTTCGATGAGTGAGGTTAATCTGCGTAAGTGAGAATGCTCTGGGAATAAAAGATTTGTCTTCAGGATTAAACTGACGCTCTACCCAGTAAGGCCATACCCAATCTAGATTATGGTGAATTACCTGGCTGTTTATCAAACCTCTGGCATGCAAAACGGTTCCTGCACGCAAAAGCTCCACCGGTGCCCAAACCTCTGAGGGCTGCGCAAAGCGGTTGAAATGGGAAAGAAGAAGCATTGGATCAATAAACCCTTTTGAACGGGCTACTTGCTTAACCATGAATTGCCAGGGAAACCACTTCAACCTCATCCTCACCTCCTCCGTTAAGAGACTAAAAGCAACAGAGGTGCCATGGTAGTGCAATTGCTTTAATTACTTCCTGTGGGAGAGGGAAAAAACAATGAGTGTTCAGCCATTTGTATTTCTTATTACCTTGCTGGGAACTTTGTTTTCCGTTTTCAGCTTCTGCATCTGCCTTCATGTAGCCTCAACTCTGGGCAAGAGATTAAAAAGAGAAAATCTGCTGACAGAGATTACCCGAACCTATTGCGAAATCCGGGAATTTAATTTCAAATGCAGAATGTTTCTACAGAAACTCCGCCCCTCTCCCTATTTTAAACTCCTGGGGTCATTTCCTTCAGATCTGCTGAGAATCTGCCTGGATACCGATCAGATATTTCTTGAAGCTTTCAGCTCCTCTGACTACCAGAAACTCCTTCATGCCCAAAAAGCACTAAATGCGATCTGCTCACAAATCCATTCAATCATGACTGAAATCGAACTAAGACTAAAAAGTGTCAAGATATGATTTATGGTACTCGATTTGATTTCTATCTTCTTATCAACATCGAATAACGAAAGGTAGAATAATATGAATCCAACAGTTTTCTTTTTAATTATCTGTCTGTGTATTTCTATTGTAAAAAGCCAAAGCAGCGGTCTGGATGTTCCCTTTGTTCCTACACCTTATGAAGTAGTCAATGGAATGCTGGATATCTCCCAGACAGGCCCGCAGGACACTTTGTATGATCTGGGATGTGGCGATGGAAGAATCGTCATTACTGCTGCCAGCAAACGGGGTGTGAAAAAGGCGGTTGGTATCGATCTTGATCCGCAAAGAATTAAGGAATGCAGGGAAAATGCCAAAAATGCAGGAGTCAATAAACAGGTGTCCTTTATTCAAGGTGACCTTTTCAGCATCGACTTTCATCAGGCCACAGTACTGACTCTTTATCTTCTTCCAGATGTTAACTTAAAGTTGCGTCCGAAGATTTTTGCCACACTGAGACCAGGAACCCGTGTGGTTTCTCACGATTTCGATATGGGATCCTGGAAAGCAGATAAGGAACAGCTAGCAGGCAGTAGCTATATTTATCTATGGGTCGTACCAGCAAACATATCCGGCTTATGGAGCTGGAATCTACCAGATGATCCCCAAAATAAGGTTACAACTCAAATAAATCAACAGTTTCAAAACATCACCGCAAAAGCTTACCATAACAATAACGAATTGAAAGTTTCAGGGATTCTTATTAACGGCTCCTTCTTCTCCATAAGTATTAATACTCAGAAATCCACCGATGATTCTTTGCCAACTACTTTCATCGGTACAGTTGAAGATAATCAGATTAATGGAACATCTCAGAGCAGATATTCTGAATCTTTGCCCTGGACTGCTGCTCGTGACCCTTCTACAATTCAAAACATCGCCCCTGAAGAGAACGTTTTTCCTAAATAAAAAAAACTCTGGGGCTCCTTTTCATTTTCCGCTTTTACTCAGGACCAATCCTGATAAAAGCACAGCCAGCCCGACTAATGCACCAACTCCTGAATGAAGGATACTCGAATATAGCATGAAAAACGAAAAAGCACAGAAAAGCAATGGAGTAAGAGGATAAAAAGGTACCTTAAAAAATCTCTGAGACCGCAGGTCCTTTTTTCGCAAAATAAAAAGAGAAATTCCGGAAAGCAGAAAGAACAACCAGAATACGGGGGCAGTGTATTCCACCATCAACACGAATCCATCTCTTGATCCAGTTCCTGCAATCACAAGTAAAATTGCAACTAATGCTTGAAGAACCAGAGCTCTTACCGGTTGTTCCCTCTTTCTGTTCCAAAAACTAATATACCTGAAAACCGGGAAATCTTTACCTAAAACAAAAGCACTTCGCCCACCGGTCAGTATTGCAGCATTCACAGTTCCCATAGAAGCAACTACAACCAGAATACTAATAATCGCTACCCCAGCTCTTCCGTTGACCGTAGCCATAAGATCAGCCGCAGCAGCAGTAGATTCTGCAAGTCCACTAAACCCTATTCCCCGCACCAGTGCCAGATTCATAAGTACATATATGGCTGTAATAAGTAAAATACTGTACAGAAGCACTTTAATAATATTTTTTCTTCCCTGCTTTATTTCTGCAGATAAAAATGCCGCCTCATTCCACCCCCCATATGTCAGGAGAACGAAAATCATCGCTTTGCCAAATACAGCCTCATTCTGAATTCCTCTGGGAGAATCGATTTTAACAGAGGAAAAAAACAGTCCTGAAAAGACTACATAAAATAGCCCTGATATTACAAGCATAAATAATATTTTCTGAACCAGGCTGCTTATCTGTATACCGAAGATATTGGACATGGTGAAAATACAAATAATAAGTGAAGCATATAAGGATGAGGAGAATGGGCCCAGAGAAACAATTTCAGATGCGTAATCACCGATAAGAAATCCCAGCATGGCAATCGAACCAGTCTGAATAACCATCAGACGAGCCCATGCAAATAGAAATGCGACCCTGGAGCCTAAAGCTCTGAAAAGAAAATGGTAATCGCCTCCCCTGCCCGGATAAGTACTTGACAACTCCGCATAACATAATGCACCGATAAAAGAAATTGCTCCCCCTAAAATCCATGTAATTATCAAACTAATTTTACTTGTACAGTTCTGAGCCACCAGAGATGGCGTTTTAAAAATGCCGGCCCCAATGACTATTCCGCTTACTATGGCAATTCCTTCAAAAACAGTTATTCCCCTGTGATTTGCACTCACGATTTAAACCCCACTAACCATATCGGTGGCCAAATAAAAAAGCGCAAATCTAATTCCAGTTTCAAAATATATTTACTTTTTTAATCGAAAATCATGGTAATGCCCTGATCTCACACAGATTATAAGTTAACCACCAAATGAAATGTTTATTTGTGCATATCATTTGCTATGGGTAAAACAGGTATTGAAAGTTTTTTAATATTAATTGTATAATAATAATAATTTTTACTGATTTTTGATACAAATTTAAAATCATCATCCAGAAAAGGATGTTTTTATGAAAAAAACAATCACATCTTTTTCTCTTTTGGTTCTGTGCGTATCAACCAGCGGATTTGATATGGACAATGCGTCGGCCACTTTTGTTTCACAGTTGAAAAAGGCAGACTCTATAAGCGGATTTATTTCTCAAGGTGCTCTGTTTGACAATAGATCCGACATGGATATCGATTCACTTTTGAGAGATGTGTTATACAGCAATCCTCAACTGTACGGTATTTTAAGAGTTTGCCAGGATGGAAAAGTATTAAATGATATCAATCGAGATTTCAATTCGAACACTGCTTTAAATGTAAAAAATCGAGCCTGGTTCCAGATGCCACTAGAAAAAGGATCATCTTTCAATGGCGGAGTTTTTAAGGTTAATTCCAATGTTTGTTTTTTAAAAACCTACCCTCTCACGCTTAATGCCTCTGCGACTGGAGTTCTGGCAGTACTAATCGACCTTAAATATTGTCTGGGAGAACTAACTGAAAAATGTCTCTCACCTTTTACACTTTTTTATGACAAGGCAATTGTTTATCAATCTAATTCAGCTTTATCAGTCTCAAAAGTTTCAATTCCGGATTTTGGAAAACTGGAACTTATCTACGGTAACTTTTCACCAGAGTCTTTTGTCGGCTTATCAGCACAAAATCAGGACTTTAAAAAGAACCTTTCTATCAAGGATCAAAAAAATTCCCCAACACATTTTCTTCCATGGACCATAACCCTCTTAACTATTGGAATTTCCCTTTTGACAATTCACCTTTCCAAACCCAGAATTAAAAAAGAGGAACTGATTGCCCTGGAATATCAGAAACTTCCGGCAGAAACCCATAAGCTGATTCGCGATAGAGCTATTTCTCAACTCTACTGCGAAATCAAACGACAAATAGAAACTCACGAAATGGACAAAATCCAACAGGAAGCGCGTGAGAAGCTGGTTTTAGCATGCGAATCTAAATTAGTTAACAATAAAAAGGTCTTGGTTGAGTAAAAACTCTCGTTTTTCTTTATTTCAAGGCAGGTAATTTTTCTTACAATGATACCATAGAGATTGGTTTTTTCTTGTTGGTCGCTAAATAAAGCCACATGAGCTGCACTTCGTCTTTTGTTCTTGAGAGCACACAAATAGGGGCAAAAAAGAATTAATCGAAAAATTCTGTGTCTTTCTGTGGCTTTACCCCACATTTTAGGGAGACCAGATCTGGTGGATTCCAGAATGAGTTTCACAGATCAGTCAGCATGTTACCCATCGTGCCTGCCAGAGCCAGAGTTAATTGACATTTATTATATTACCCTGTCTGGTGAGAAAAGCTGCATAAAGGTACGTTCAGCAAAGATATCGGTCATTCCAGCAATAAAATCGGTTACCATCAGATATGAAGGGGTTTGATCATTGTAGTTGGTGTTTTTGATAAAGTTGAAAAAAACCTCCATCACCGGTGCCTCTTTTATCAGAGCCAGAGTGTAGGAGCTGTTTTTCCCCCGCTCCGATTTATCCAGGATAAATTCCAGTTCACTAAACAAAAGCTCGATCAGATGAGCAGCTTTATGGGATTTGCGCTCGACCTCCGGATGCTGATAGATGTGTTGATAATTGAAAAGTTTCAATTGATACATGTAATGAAATACCTCTTCACTCATCTCTATGGAATCCCGGTTATGACTGTTTGCTATGGTGTCATTTACAAAGATACCAATGATCTTACCATTTTCAGTGCCCAGAGTTCTGGCTATATCTGAGGGGATATCCGTTTTTCTGATCAGTCCAGCCTTGATGGCATCCTCCATATCTCTTCCCAGATAAGCAATTCTGTCCACCATCCTTACAAGACATCCCTCCAGTGTGGATGGGTAAAAGCAGCGGTCATTTATGGATCCGATTTTTTCAACATCTCGCTTCCGGTCCGGGGTAATTATCCTCTCAAAAGCCTCTCCACAATGAGTGATTATCCCATCTCTTACCTCATAGGTCAGATTCAAACCTGCGCCATAATTTGTGAGCTTATCAACCACCCTCAAACCATGTATTTCATGCTTGAAACCCTCTTTAATACTTTTTTGGCTTAAAATTTTATCCAAAACACGCTCACCTGCGTGCCCATATGGAGGATGTCCCAGATCATGACCTTTTGCAATAGCATTAATAAGGTCTATATTGAGATTAAGGCAACGCCCGATTACAGCCGCAATACTGGAGACATGCAGTACATGTTCCATACGGGTGCAGATATGATCATTATTGGGTGACAAAAAGACCTGAGTCTTGTGTTTGAGTCGCCGAAAAGGAGGTGAATGCAGAATTCTTGTTTCATCACGAGCAAATTCGAGTCTGAACGGATCACGCTTGAGAGGAGACATTCTCCCCGCTGACTCACTGCTTTTTTTAGCAAAAGGACTGAGTTTTTCTTCTTCTTCCAGAAGAAATCTTCGAATATCAAATTCAGTACTCATAGCTGCTCAGAAATTCCTTTACAAAATATTCCTGTTCGGGAGTATCCAGTGCTGCCCGGTTCTTCCTTACTGCAGCGATGGCGCTGGAGGCTTTAAGAGAAAAGTAATGCCCTAAAACACAGGACAAAACCAGTCCGGTCCTGCCAATACCTGCATAACAGTGAATACACACCGGCTTACCCGATTCAAAAGTAGTGATAATTTGCTTTACCAGAGTCTGAAAATGTTCTCCATTTTCAGGAACCTTAAAGTCCTGGATCGGGAAATAATTCCATTCCATTCCCAGCTCAGAACAAATATCATCGATAGGTCCCAGTGGCTTCTCCAGAGAAACCAGATATGTTACTCCCTCAGACCGCATTTCCTGCAGATCATTGCGCACACTATCCGGCTCTAAAGAATTTCGTCCCGGAATGTCTGAGCCTGCCAGCTTTCCCGGAAGAACCCAGGAAAAATTTTTCAAGGTCATGTAATGCCCGATCTCTTAAAGTAGCACAAAATATCACACAAATCGATAAATCGTACCCGTACCGATTAGGAGAATGGAATTGCTCGTGAATCGCTCGATATACATAATAAATATACATATGGCTCTCTCCAAATTCTTGTATCCCTCCTTATCTGACAGAGAGATAAAGAAGTATTCCTTCAACAATTATTTCTGTAGTATTAGGTGGGAGGCATTTAAAATCGGATATTTTCACTCCTAAGGTAAGCTTTATAAATAATATAAGAGTTGAAAAAATGATGTACTTTAACTAATTTTACTGATTTCTTTCCCTGCATAAAGGGAGCTGGATATTTTTCTGCAATCATTTAAATATATTAAATACTTATACGTATATAGCACAGAACTATGCAAATAATACTTTATTGCCTTATTCCTGTTATTAGTGCTTTTATTGGGTGGATCACCAACTATCTCGCAGTTAAGATGATTTTCAGACCGCGAAAAGAGATCCGTTTTCTTGGACTGCGTATAATCGGGCTTATACCGAAACGGAAAAAAGATCTGGCGATGAAGATTGCACAGACTGTTGAAACAGAGTTGATTTCGCATCGAGATATCAAAGCAATAATTCAGACTGAAGAATTTCATCTCCAGATTGGCAACGTTATTAAGAGCAAAATAGACAGTCTGATTCAAAACAAGCTGGCTTCCAATCCACTGATATCCATGTTTATCACACCTGAGATAATTGCAAGACTTTCGGACACTATGATGGATGAACTGAACAAGGAGATTCCTGGAGTTATTGACACTCTGTTTCAGACAGTTGAATCCAGAATTGATTTTCAAAAAATAATAAAGGAAAAAATCGAAGGTTTTGATTTAACAAAACTTGAATCAATTATTTATTCCATAGCTTCAAAAGAACTCAGAGCAATAGAAATCTTGGGTGGTGTTCTGGGTTTTGTGGTGGGACTTGTACAGTTAGTAATCGTGTCTGTTGGAGGTCTCGATGGATAAAGGTTTCATATTAACAATCTTCTCTTTTCTGGTATGCGTGCTCTTTGTCGAATCGCAATCAACAGAACTAAAAACGACTCTAAGTCGCTCTCAAATCACTGTCGGCGAGAAAATAAATTTATCCGTAAATGCCAATATCCCTAAAAACGCAAAATTTACTCCTCCTGCTCCTGAAGACAATTTTGGCAAGTTGACTGTAAAGGGATGGGATCTTAAGAGAACAGAGCTTAAGGATCACGACAGCGTATCTGTTCAATATCTGATCACCACATTTGTACCTGAAAACTGTACTATACCTGCTTTGAAATTTGTTATCGAAGATGGCTTATCCATTGACACTCTCTATACCGAAAACATACCTTTGGAAATCATATCGGTTATAAATACACAAGACAGTACAATCGACATAAAAGATCTCCGCTCACAGCAGAATGCCGGCGAAGCGCCACTATGGTGGCTTTTGCTGATTATTTTTGTTGTGACAATTCTTTCGCTCATATTCATTGTGATTTTTATCGGAAAACGACTGCGTAAACCGAAAAAATTACCACCTCCCAAACCGGCCTACGAAGAGGCAATCGAAGCCTTGGGGATACTACACGGAAAGCGTTACCTCCAGCAGGGTCTGATCAGGGAGTATGTATTTGAGCTTTCAGAAATATTCAAAAGGTATATTGGAAGAAGGTTCAATGTTAATGCCGAGGAATACACCGCTGAAGAGCTTATAGCATGGCTTGGGGTTTCTGGTCTGGAAATGAAAATCCGCCATCCAGTCGAATGGTTTTTCCGCACTACCGATCTGGTAAAATTTGCTAAATTTACGCCTGACAATCCAACTGTGGAGCGATTCGGAAAAGAGGTGATGGATTTTCTTGAAATAACAAAGCCCCAGATGTCCGAAACAACTGATTCTCATCAATCTGTGGACCCCTCATCAGAGAACCACAAAAAGGTAATTACTTCAAATACAGGTGAAGATTCATGAGATTCAGAGATCCAGAATTTTTCCTTCTTTTTATTTTATGGCTGCCTGTGATCTGGATCTATATCCGCAGGGAGAGGAAATACAAACCTGCTGTTACATTTTCCGATCTTTCCGCACTTAATAAAATCAAGCCATCATTTTTTGTCAAAGCACGCCATGTTCTTCTTCCTTTGCGCCTTATAGGAATCGGACTTCTTATTGTGGCACTGGCACGTCCTCAGCAAGGCAGAACCGATGAAGAAGTTTCCACTGAAGGAGTGGATATAATGCTGGTTTTAGATATTTCCGAAAGCATGCGCGCATTGGATTTCAAGCCAGATAACCGGCTTACTGTGGCCAAAGCAACGATTCGTGATTTTATTAAAAAAAGGCAGCACGACCGTATCGGTATGGTCATTTTCGGAGCCCGCAGCTTTACCAAATGTCCTCTTACTCTGGACTATGCAGTCCTGGACCAGTTTATTGAAAATATTACATTTACCGATTTCAGTTCGCAAACAGCTATAGGTACTGCTCTTGCAACTGCTGCAAACCGGCTAAAAGACTCACCCGCCAAAAGCAAAGTGATTATTCTTCTCACAGACGGAGCAAGTAATGCTGGTGAGATACCGCCTCTTACCGCAGCAAAAGCCGCCAGTGAACTGGGAATGAAAATCTATACCATAGGAGTGGGAAGAGAAGGCCAGGTACCAATCCCGGTTCAGATTAGAAATCCTTTTACCGGCGAAATAACTCAGCAAACACAGATGATGCAGTCTGATCTCGATGAAAAAACACTGAAAGAAATTGCAGATATTTCCAAAGGTACCTATTTCCGTGCCCGTGATGTGGAGAGTCTGCAAAACATTTATAATCAAATAGACGAGATGGAAAAAACCGAAATAAAAACCAAAATCTTTACCTCTTATGAAGAGCGTTTTTACCCATGGTTATGGGCTGGATTTCTGGTTTTAATGTTGGAACTGATTTTACAGCATTCCCGTTTCAGACGTATTCCCTAGGATAAAATATGAAATTTGGAAATCCTGAATATTTCCTTTTATGGTTGCTGCTGCCGGTACTGATAGGCCTTTTCATCTGGGCTTATCAAAGAAAAACTGCAGCCCTGAAACGTTTCGCATCACTTGAGCTTATAAGAAAACTGACACCATCGGCAGGCCTTTCCCGTCAGATTGTAAAGTGGACTCTATTCTGCTTTTTCTTTTTCTTTATGGTATTTGCTCTGACCAGACCCAGATTTGGAGTAAAGATGGAAATGGTAGAGAGAAAGGGAATCGATATTATAGTTGCATTGGACATCTCCCAAAGCATGCTGGCAGAAGATATCACTCCTAACAGAATCGAAAGAGCAAAACATGAAGTCTCAAAGCTTATCGACAAGCTTAACGGAGATCGCATAGGAATCGTGGTATTCGCAGGTGAAAGTTTTGTGCAATGCCCTCTGACCCTTGATTACGGTGCAGCCAAGATGTTCCTGGATGCTGTTACCACTGGGTGGGTCGATCTTCAGGGAACCGCATTATCGGATGCCATAGAACAATCTATGCAGGCCTTTAATTCCAAAACAAAAAAGCACAAAGTTCTCATATTGATTTCTGATGGTGAAGATCACCAGGGAAAAGCTGCCGAGATGGCCAAAGCTGCATCCAAAGAAGGAATTATAATCTATACCATCGGGGTTGGTTCTGAAGGTGGTGCACCTATCCCTATTAGCAAAAGAGGCGGTTCGATCACCTATAAAAAGGATAAATCCGGAAACCTGGTAATGACCAGACTGGATCCCAGAACACTGGAAATTATCGCAAAAGAAGCTAATGGTAAATTTTTCCATGCAGGTAACGACTCCGATCTTGAACGTATCATCGGTGAAATAGCTTCTATGGAAAAAAAGGATCTTGGTATGAGTAAACTTAGCACTTATGAGGAGCAGTATCAGATTTTTCTTACCTTTGCATTGTTGCTGTTGATAGTGGAGTTTTTTATTCCTGAGCGGGTTTCAAGGAAAAAGGAATGGAAAGGCCGTTTTGAATAAGGATAAGTCTATGAGAATATTCATAAAAGCTTTGTTGCCCCTTCTACTTCTGTGCTGCTTCTCTGTTTGCAGTGCAGATGAAATATATTCTAAAAACCATAAAGCAAACGAGCTATACAAACAGGGCAAATACGATGAAGCTTTGAAATTGTATGAAGATGCGCTCCTTCTTTCGCCCTCTGATGAAAAACTTAAGATGAATCACGGCTCTGCCCTCTACAGACTTGGTGATTATGATAAGGCAGAGGAATCATACAATGGAGCACTAGCTGTAAAGGATACGAAGATAAGATCAGATGCTCATTATAATATGGGAAACATTCTATATAAAAAAGCAGAACAAATCCAGCATCAGGATCTGCAGGGCGCACAGGAAAAACTTAAATCTGCCTTAGAGCACTATATTGAATCTCTTGACCTTAGCCCTGAGAATATCGACGCTAAATGGAATCTGCAACTGACACACCAGAAAATTAAGCAACTGGAACAGCAACAGCAACAACAACAACAGCAGCAAAATCAGCAGAACAAAGACAATAAAGACGACAAAAATAAGAATAATGAGAATAATCAGCAACAAAATGATGAGCAGAAAGAAGACCAACAAAAACAAGAGGATAACAAAGAGGAACAGAAAGACCAAAATCAGCAACAGCAGCAGCAACAACAACAATCAGAAATGAAGGAATCCGAAGAGCAACAGAAGGAAATGAAAAAGGAAGATGCACGCAGACTCCTTGAGCTTTATGCTGATGATGCTGACTCGCTAAACAAACCTACCAAAAAGAAGTCAAAAACCAGACAGCCTGAACAGGATTGGTAAAGATGCATAAATTCAGCTATTTTGAGTTACCGGGAGAAAAAAATCAGTTTATACGTGGCTCTTTACACATCAGCGACTCAAAAGAACAAAAACCCTGGTTTATTTTTTGCCATGGTTTTACCGGTCAGAGGATGGGACCAGGCTATCTGTTTGTAAAACTTTCCAGAGCACTTGCAGACGCAGGGTTTTGCTCAGTGAGATTTGATTTTCGCGGTTCTGGAGAAAGTGATGGAGAATTCTTTGAAATGAATGTCTCCACAATGAAAAATGATCTGATGGCGGTTATTTCGTGGCTAAAGAAAAACTACAATCCATCCGCTCTCTATTTATTAGGGCACAGTTTCGGTGGAATGATCGCCTCCCTGTGCAGCCACGATGCAGATGGAGTGGCATTATTGTCACCGGTTGGAAATCCACAAAAACTGATTCTAAGTCAGAATAAAATTATTGAGTCTGGTCGCAACTCAAATGGTTATTACGAACATGGTCCACATGAAATGGACTCATCATTTGCTACCTTTCTACTAGGGGTAAATCCAGTGGATACGCTCTGTAAGTCCCTTAAGGGAGCGCTTCTTCTTATTCAAGGTGATGCCGATAAGTCGATATCTGTGGAGGAATCTGCTGTTTATATCAACGTGGCCCGTAAATGCGGTATAGGTTGTGAATATCACGTTTTTAATGGAGCCGATCACAATTTTTCCCGTGTCTGTGATGTTTTAATGCTCTGCAGAACAGTGATCAATTGGGCAAAGGAGCACTCATTGTGAGCAGAATAATTTTAGTTTTTATTCTTTATACACTAACTGTAGTGTCTGTTTCCGCTCAGGTTCGCTTTTCCGCCACAACAGAGCGAACACAGATCTCTATGGGTGAACAGGTGGTAATTACCGCAACCCTTATAACCGATCGCAAATCAGCAACTCCTTCTGCTCCTTCGGTAAGCAATACTGATGGTTTCACAGTATTAAAAACCGACCAGCGTCAATCCTCTTCATCTTCTATACAAATTATTAATGGAAAAGCCAGCCAGAAAACTGAAATTTACCAAATTTTCAATTACTACATTTCTCCCTCAAAGGTTGGCAGCTTCACATTTCCATCACTGGAGGTTAGTGTTGATGGGAAAAGTTTTAAAACCGATCCCATTGCTTTCGCAGTTAAAAATGAAGTCGTAGCCAATGCTGACATCAGAGTGTTTCTTCAGCTAAACAAACGCTCTCTTTATGTGGGCGAACAGACTATGTTAACCTTTAAAGTGGCACAGAAAGCTCAATCTTCCACTGATGTGAATAATGGTTTCATGTCTGCTCTGGAAAAGTTGGAAAAAACGTTTGGAAGCGATTTCGCTTTGAACAGATTATTCACTAATCAAATCAGTACTACTCAGGAGCGAATCGATGGTGAAATATACAAAGTTTATTCATTGCGTTATGCATTATATCCGGTAAACAGTGGCACTTTTAACATTCAATCGATCCCATTCAGTTACCAGGAACTTAGAAGAGTACGTGCCAGAAGATCAGATCCGTTTTTTGATGATTTCTTTGACATGAACAGTTTCTTTGGTGGTGGAGTTCAGGCAGTGGATAAGAATGCCTTATCCAACAGTCTCTCCATAACTGTTAAGCCACTACCTTCTGCTCCTTCTGGATTTACCGGTTCTGTGGGAAAGTTTTCTCTTTCTGCAAGTATCAACCCGAAACAAATTCCTGCAGGAGAGGCGGTTACTCTGAAGATATCCCTGAAAGGATCGACCAGACCTGGAAGTATCGGAGATGTAATATTGCCGGAAATATCTGACTGCGAAGTATTTAAACCTGAGCAGCAAACGTCAATCGACACCACGATTAATGGACTGTCAACCAGGAGAACATACAAATACCTTCTTATTCCCAGAAAAGAGGGTACCCTTGTAATTCCGCCAGTTTCTCTTCTTTATTTTGATACAGAATCCGGCACATACAAAAAAGCTTCTTCCGACACTTTAAAGATAGCTGTAAGCAAAGGAAAAGAAAACGGAATAGCACAGAACCGCTATCTTACCCAGGAAGAGATTAGAGAGGTGGGTAAAGATATCCGTTATATTAAGACAGGTATTAAAATTAAAAATCAACAGGAGCGCCCTTACCAGGAACCGTTCATTTATCTGCTTTTTCCGATTCCGTTCATCATTTTTATCCTGTCAATATTATACCGGTTTCAATCTTCCAGACAAAAAAAGAACGCTTCACAGCAGATTCGCCGTAAAGCACTTTCAGCCGCACAAAAAAAACTTTCTGCTCTCAAAAAGAAACATTCCAGCCTTTCATCATCGCAGTTTCTTGGAACGGTTTCAGAAACCATTGAGCAGTATATCTCCCAAAAATTTGGTTTCGCTTCCACCGGAAGAACTCTGGATGAACTTAAAAACGAGCTTCTATCTCAAAATGCCGACAAACAGATCGTAGCCGATCTTACCTCTTTTATTGAAGATCTTGATGGTTACCGTTTTGGAGGACAGACTCTGGATGATTCATCCAGGATTTCTGTTCTCGATAAAACCTCCACATTTCTTCATGGTCTTCAGAAGAGTTCCAAAAAGGGAGGTGTTGTTATGAGCCGCACTTTAGCTGTCTTTCTGGGGTATATGTTTATCTGTGGTAATGTGTATTCAGCTCCGGTTGATCTCTGGTTTGAAAAAGCAAATCAGGCATACGCCAATGAGCAATATGACAGTGCCGCATTTTATTATGAAAAGATAGTGGAATCGGGAATATCCAATAGTGCCGTTTTTTATAATCTTGGAAATACCTGTTTCCGTCAGAAAAAGACTGGTCTGGCCCGTTATTTCTTTGAAAAAGCGGCAAAACTAGATCACCAGGATTCTGATATCGTATCTAATATCCGCTACATCAAAGCCAATATTATTGACAAAACGCCTGAACAGCAACGCGGCTTTCTGGAAAATCTACTCTGGCATTTACATATATTTTTCCCGCTCAAAACTCAGCTCTGGATACTGTTCTCACTTTTAATAACAGTCTCTGTACTGCTTTCTTTGAGCCTTTATTTTTCTGGTAATGGCCGTCTTTGGCTTATCTATCTTTCGGTTCTTTTGTCGCTTATGACAGTGATAACCGGAATCTCAACCGGTATTAAAATTTATGAACTGGAAAAAATTTCATATGCCATACTTCTGGCTCCTTCTTCGGAAGCTCGCAACGAACCGGATGGAAGCAAAGTACTTTTTACGGTTCATGAGGGTACAAAGTTCCAAATCCGCAAAGTAAATGGCTCCTGGGCATTGATTAGTCTTCCAAATGGCGTAAGCGGATGGATAGAACTAAAAAAACTTGGTAAAATCTGACAGCCCCTCTTTATTCTTGCCTTGATACTTCGTTAATAGTAAACTGAAGAGGCCTTTTAATAAAGGCCTCTTTTTATTTAAAAAACCTAAACCTGAACATAAAATGTTTCCTGTTTTCAATAAAAATCCCACTATCGCATACATCCTGTCAGTGTTGCTTATAACGGCATTTACCCAAATAGTTCTTTTTTTAATGCTTAGCAGCGATTATCTATCATGGTGGCATCTTGCATTGTTACCGGCCCCATTACTTGTCGCTATTCCGTTAATTTGTCTCAAAGTGAAAAGTACGATCAACTCATTTATCCATCTTTTAACCCTTCAGACTCTTCCTCAATTAAAAGCTGTCAGTGCAAATGGAGGAGAACTGGGAAAACTCTCAGATGCAATCTGTGGACTTGTAGAGGAAAACATGCTTTTTCGCACCAGATTTTCAGAGCTTAGAAAATCACATCTGGATCACTATTTACATTTTGACGATCTTTCGGAGTGGTTACCCTGTGCAACATTTATCATCAACAAAGAGTACAGGATTTGCAACTGTAATAAAAATGCGCTAAGTATGTTCGGATATGATTCCCTGAATCAGTTAATTTCAAGGAATTTTTTAGATTTTATATCAGATTCAAAACGATCTGAATTTCAACTGTCTTCTGAGGGATCCCAATCTTTATCGGAATCAGAATCGGTAATGTTAAGAAGAGATGGCATCGGATTCATTGCCAATATGTATGTTTTACCGGACCTGAGAAATGAAGCAGGAGAAAAGCGCTTCTTTATCTTTATAAAACAATTTGAGAATGAAACAGAAAATCAGATAATTTTAACAAAACAGAGTAGTTTTATTTATAACATTGAATCATTAAGCCGCCTGGCAGGTGGCATAGCCCATGATTTTAACAACATACTGGGAGCGATTTCCGGTTATGCAGAAATTATTTACAATAAGTATTCAACAGATAACAAGTTGATAAAGTATAGTAAGATGATACAATCTGCCAGCAGACGTGGTTCAGCTCTTTCTGAAAAACTTCTTCAGTTTGCGCGTAAGAACAAGATAGTTATGTCCAGTTTTAATGTCAACGATTCTCTGGCTTTCCTGAAAGATATTTTTACAGACTCAGAATTTACCATTCAGGTCAAATTTCACCTGAAAGCTCAAGACTCCTTTATTCTTGGAGACATCGAACAATTCCGTAATGCACTTACCAATATCGCAATGAATGCACAGGAAACAATGCCTGATGGTGGAGAGGTGAATATCACCACTAAAAATGTAACGATAGAAAATTCATCCTGTTCGCATCTTTTCGCTATTGTACCTGGTTATTATGTAGCAATACTTATTTCTGATAGCGGAACTTGTATAAACAAGCAGGATCTTTCGCATATGTTTGAGCCCTTCTATACATCCAAAGATCGATCCCATAACACAGGACTGGGACTGGCTTGTGCCTACGGAATAATTAAACGTCATAATGGTTTTATCGATGTAGAAAGTGCACCAGGAAAAGGAACCACCTTTACACTTTATTTTCCGGTGTACAATGTTGAATTACGATCCTTAGTTGAAGAGAACATGCCTGCAAATAAAAGGATTTTGCTTGTTGATGATGAATTGATGATAAGAGAGGCGATTGGAGAGACCCTTAGCTGGTTAGGGTTTTCTGTTTCAACTGCAGAAAGTGGAGATGAAGCGATTAAGATGCTTCAAGAGGCGCCTCAATCCTATGATCTGATTATTCTTGATATGATTATGCCTGGTATGAGTGGTAAAGATTGCATTGTAAGGATAAAAGAATTAAAAAGAGAAATCAAGATACTTATCAGTTCTGGCTTTAGCGAAGAGATGGATCAGACGAGTCTGATAGAGATGGGTGTATCAGGTATACTGGTAAAGCCATTTGAGTCTGCGCAATTGTCTGAGGCGATTTATGAGGCTTTAGGTTAGGGGGACGGACCACTTTAATCTCTTGCATGTTGGGGACGAACTACTTAACTTGTTTTACTTTTATACTTTTGGGTTTTATGAGTTTCTGGAAAGAAATTTCTTTCAGCAACAGTGTTGGTTAAATAACTGTTTTGCTGAAAACTCACCTGCAATTCAACTTTTTACCCTTCGTTTTTTGATTTATCAGGACAGTGAGTATGGGACGGACTACGTTCTTCTCTCCATCATTTGCATCATTGAAGATTCAACATCTCTTTACTTATCTTTTTCTTATGGGTTTTTATGGATTTCTGGAATACAATTCATTAGGGCAGTGGCTTAATAACTGCTTTGCAAAAACTCACCTGCAATTCTATTTGAATCTTTCGTTTTTGATTTATTAGGAACAACCATAGGAGTATAAAGAAACTCTTCACATTGAAGGTCAAACAAACTCACTGATTGATCATATTAAAATTACAGGGAATTATAACTATGCTGGAGCTTTTTCACAAAACTCAGCTCCCTTCTGGACCAGAACTGCAATGGGAGAAATAGTTGTGCCAAGAAACTCCGCAATAACCGAAAGCGGAATAAACTCCTGTATATGCAAGCGATAGCAGAAATCTGCACGCGCATATGCACGACTATCCTTCCTTCCTCTTCTTTTTAATTCGTTTATTGAGATTCCATACTCCTGACAAACTTTATCTGCAATTTTCTTTAGCACATAAGGATAGTCGGCTTTACGATGATTCCGATGAATGATATCCTTGTGAACATCCATTATTTTAGTAACAAATTCAGGATCACCGATAACCGCTGGCCACCCCTTACAGGAGCCAGTTATTTCAGTTGCTTCTATTTTTGATAGCTGCCCAGCGGTTTCTGTATTTTCACCACAGCTTTGAATCAGAAATTCAATGTATGATTTTAGCGCTGTCTCTTCGTTTTCACCAAAGCGACGGAGACATTCCTCTCGTTTCTGGAAACTCTTCCCTGCCGCGTATTTATCTCCCATCAGAAAACCATGACCACACCAG
>JAEYNR010000095.1 GCA_023412475.1 Fibrobacterota bacterium
AATTAAGGATCGATAATATTTGTAGAGACGCCCGGCCGGGCGTCTGTACAAATATTATCGATCTTTTTTTTTATTCGAATAAAGAATCCAATGTGATGAATGTTTGTGAAGAACCATTCCATTGGAAAAACTACTCCAAAAAAAGTTCCATCTATCACCTGATAAAGAAGCGAATTTGAAAAGGTACGTTTTTTGCAATTTAGCTGTTATGAAGAAATTCGGAAGAAATGTTAATGCAGTGAAATGATACAGATGATATTGACCTTGCACTGCTCACTTTGTATTCTGGAAAGTAATTATGGATAACCTTGAAGCAGCGAATCATTATACTGATCAAGTGCAGGGTGTAGGATCAAAAATGCTTGCTTGTACGATTGCAAAAGAATTGAATGAATCCGGATGGGTGAGCTGTAATCTCAAGATCCGGTTTTGCATTCTGTTTATGCAGAAGATACTGGAAAGTAAACTGAAAAATCCTGATAATATCATCTTGATCCAAAAAATAAGGAAAAAGCCACTCAGTTTTATAATCCGTTTTCTGAAGCGTTACCCTGATAAAGGATTGCAGTTGCTTTCTCAATCTGTGATGGAGGAGTTGAGAGGAAACCAGAATTATGAGTTTGATGAGCTCGTACAATTTCAAACAGCCCTTTTAGATCTATTGTTTCCACCATCGGCAAATTGAAAAAATCCGATAATCAAACTACCCGGTTGCCGATCTATTATTTCTTTGCTTACACCTTTTTTATACACTATTTTGATCACATATTATTGGGTAAGAGTGAATTTTTTCATCACCCTTAGATACCACTTCCGGTAGACCTTGCCAGAAACTGCTTAATTGTATAAATGCGGAAAACATCAAAAAATAACCAACCTTTGCAGAAGTCTGCTTTATCAAGAGCGAATTAATGAGGTGTAATAGTGGTGTTTTTAGCTTATTAAGCTGCACTTGGATCTTAAGGTGAGTTTTATTTAACTGATCTGGCAAAGCTTGATTGTTGGCCCAATATATTGTATCTTGAATAGATTAACCTGACAATGTATGGTAGTATTCAGCTTTATAATGCTTTGATTCACAGAAAAGTAGCGAGGGATTTTCTCCATGATTTTACGGAAGCTTTCCATTTTTGGCTTCAAATCTTTTGCAGACAAGACTGAAATACAGTTTGGCACGGGAATGACTGCGGTCGTTGGCCCAAATGGTTGCGGTAAAAGCAATGTTGTTGATGCTATAAGGTGGGTTTTTGGCGAGCAGAAAGCATCAATGCTTAGAAGCTCCAGCATGAATGATGTGATCTTTTCCGGCACTCAAAAACGACAACCGCTCAATTTGGCCGAAGTAACCCTGGTTATCGAGAATAATAAAGGCGTACTACCAGTGGAATACCGGGACATCGCCATTACCAGGCGAGTTTTTAGAAGCGGAGAGAGTGAGTACAGGTTAAATAAAGTTCCCTGCCGTTTGCGTGATATTCATAATCTGTTTTTAGACACCGGGATTGGAAGCAGTGCTTATACCACCATTGAAAACACAATGATCAATTCCATTCTCAGTGATAAGGCGGAGGAACGACGTACGCTTTTTGAAGAAGCGGCCGGGATTGGGAAATACAAGAGTCGCCGTAAAGATAGTCAGCGTCAATTGGAAAGAACCCGCAACGATCTACTTCGAATTAATGATAAAGTGCAGGAAGCAGACCGGCAGGTTCGTATGCTGGCTCGTCATGTAGAGAAAGCCAGACGGTATAAGAGTTATTTTGAAGATCTTAAGAATTTGGAAGTTGGCTTTGAGAATCAGCGTTATAGGAGTCTGGCCCAGAATCTGACTGATCGAAAAGCAATTTTAGCAGAATTTGATAACCGTAGAGAAACCTTGAGAGCCGGCATTTCGACCTCCGAATCCCGTTTGGAGAAAATGCAACTCTCAGCTTTGGAAAATGAAAAGGAACTGGAGATCGCCTCCAGAAACGTAAGTGAAGCCAATGAAAAAATAGTACGGCTTGACAGAGATATATCGGTAAGTATCGAGAGACTGACCAATCTGAAGCTTAACGTGGATCGCTTTGAACAGGATGTGCAGACTTTTGATACTCAGATAGAAGAAAATATAAATTTACAAACTCAGATCGGAAAGAGTATCGTTGAACGGGAAAGCGGGTACCAGAAAAGTCTTGAACGGGTTCATGGTGCTACCGATGAGCTGGCCAGATTTGATGATAAGCTGCAAGTTCAGAGAGACCGGGCCGATCAGCTCGGGCGTGATCAGATTGACCTGATTAATGAACTTGGTGACTCCCGAAATGTTCTCAGTACACAGAAATCCAATCTAAGCAATGCTCTTGAACGCCGGGAGCATGACAAAAAAGAAATTCAGAATCTTGAAACCCGTCTCGAGGAATACCAGGAAGCCATAGAGGTTTGCCACAAGCAGCTTTTACAGGTTGATGAAGAAAACCGCAATATGCACCAGGAAAGAGAGGTTCTGCTTTCCCGTATCGAGCAGGAAGATCTGCACTATCAGAAACTGATAGAAAGAGAGAAGCATCTGGAGGCTTCCGTTGCTTCATGCAAATCTCAGCTCAAGTTTCTTGCCGGTTTGGAATCGGCATATGAAGGATATGAATCCGGAGTAAAGGAACTGCTTACCAGAAAGCTGCCTGGAATCAGAGGAACTCTTGCTGATCTGATCTCTGTTACAGATGAGCAACTTATCAGTCTGGTGGAAAAGGTACTGGGGACCACTATTCAGACTGTGGTGTTTGAAACAGATGCTCAGTTGCGCGATGCAGTAGAGTTTCTGAAAAAGGAGCGCCTTGGCCAGGCTTGTATGACATCATTTGAGAGGCTTGCCAAATTGTCCCGCTTCAATGGTAAAAGCACAACTGCTGGCACCGATCTGTCAGCCTTCATTAAGACCGAAAGTGACTGTGAAACTCTTGTCAGCTCTCTTCTCAGTCTCATTGTGATTACCGATGAGAGTGGTCAGGCTCTGGAGAGTGCATTACAAGATGAAAGTAAGCGGCTCTTTGTCAGTCGCGATGGAGTAATCTGTAATACCGATGGTACTGTAATTGCGGGAAATGCAAAGAAAGAGAAGTCTGGAATCCTTGCCCGCAAACAGCAGATGGAAAAATTAACTGAAGACACAACTAAGTTTGAAAAAGAGTATGCTGATATCATCACAGAAAAAGATTCCTGTATCGTCAGCCGTGATGAAGCCAAGGTTGAGTTGATCGAAGTTAATGAAAAGCTTAACAGAGGTCAGCGGCAGCAGCAGGAACAGCAGACCAATATCAAACATTACGAAACTGAAACCAGCAACATTGTCACAAGGCTGCAAACTCTTTATCCTGAACTTGATAATCAGCGAAACCGGATCAGCGAAATGGAAGAACAGATCTCCCATTATGAAGCTCAGGTCGATACTTTTCAAAGCAGGCGTGATACTCTTGAGCAGCAGGTCGAACAAGCCCGCAATGAGGTCAGGGCCATGGAGGAGCAGAGAAAAGAGCTGGTGGAGCATCTCAAAAATATCGAATTGGAAGTGCACGGCTTAAAAAACCGGATCAATCAGGATAAACAGGATGTCGAACGACTCTCAAGAGATATTAAAACTCTTACCGAACGCAAAAACGCAAAAGGTGAAGAGAAGCGCCGCGCTATAAGCAGTATCTCAGATCTGGAAGGCTCTCAGCAAACATTGCGTCAGGAACTTGAGACTCAGCAGCAGGCTCGTCTGGAGCTGGAAAAAATACGCGATATGTTTCGCGAGAAGTATAATGAAAAACTCCTTGAAATTGACGAAGTTAGAAAAGAAGCTAAGAGTGCTCAGGGAGAGCTTCAGGAAATCTCCAATAAAATTCATGATCTGGATATTAAACAGACCCGTGATGAACAGGATTCCAGACGCATCAGGGAGAAAATCTGGGAAGCTTACGAAATAGATCTGGAATCACCTCCGGAAAATCTTCCCCAGATCGATCAGGAAGACAGCCAGGTAGCTGAGAACATCTCCATGCTCAAAGAGCGAATTAAGCATGTGGGACAGGTAAACATGGCGGCCCTGGAAGACTATGAGAACGAAAACAATAGACTTCAGGAGCTCATTACTCAGCGCGATGATCTTCAGAATGCCGTTGATGAGCTTGAGAGAGCAATCAAAAAACTGGACAAAGAAGCAAGAACACAGTTTCTGACTACCTTTGAACTTGTGCAGAAATATTTCATAGAGATGTTTACTACGCTGTTTGAAGGGGGAGAGGCACATCTGGTTCTGGAAGAAAATGTGGATCCTCTGGAAGCTGCAATTCATATTAATGTTCGACCGGCTGGCAAGAAAATGCGTGGTGTACAGTTACTTTCTGGAGGAGAAAGAGCACTTACTGCCATCTCGCTGCTTTTTTCTCTCTATCTGGTAAAGCCTTCAGCTTACTGTATACTCGATGAGCTTGATGCTCCTCTTGATGAAGCAAACATCGGACGTTTTGTGAAAGTATTGAAAAAATTCGCTGAAAAAACTCAGTTCATCGTTATTACTCACAGGAATCAAACCATGAGCGCTGCGGATCTTCTTTATGGGGTTACCCAACAGGAAAAGGGTGTATCCACAATTGTATCTGTAAAGATCGAAGATGCAGCACTCCAGGCGGCCTGAAAAGCTTAGCGGAAGCATAAACCACCTATGAAAATATTTGCCATTATTGCCGCTGTTGTTACTTCGCTTATGCTGTTAGTTGCTTTTATAGGTGGTATTTTCGATTCGGTCTCTTTTTCCATCAGGGAGGCAGGCCCTTACAATCTGGTTTACAGAGAACATAAAGGTCCTTATACAGGAATCCGTATCATTCTTAATGATGTTTTACAATATGTGGTGAAGCAGAAAAAGGCGCGTATCGTAAATGGCTTTGCTATCTTTTATGATGATCCGGCAGCAGTTTCTTCTGATAGCCTTCGCTCCATTGGCGGGGTGATTATCGATTCTCTTATGGAAGTGTCAGCTCCCTATAAATCGGCTCTCTTTCCTAAAACAAGGGTTATTGCGGGAGAATTTCCAATACGCAGTTTTCTCTCCTATACTTCAGGTACTTTGAAATTTTATCCTCAGCTTCAAAAGTATCTTTCTGAGAACCAGTATAAATTGTCTGGTCCTGTGATGGAGATCTATGACAGCCCTGGCAGGGTTATTACATATCTCGCTCCTATAAATGAGGGGCCATCTCCGGCACCATCTTTTGGCGGGGGGGGAATGTAGAAACGTCCAGCCGGACGTCTGTACGTTTTTGCCATACAGTTACATCGGTGGCCATCGGATCGGTGCCCCGCAATATTTTAATATAAATCAGTTATGCAGATCTAATAAAAATGGTTCGACGATACCATAAATTTGTCACGTAAGCAGGCCCAAAACAGAAAAATAGCTGTCCAGAGCACGGGGGTACCCCACAACTAATTGGGGGCATAATAAAACCAGGTGCTGGCAACCGTTAAGCCATTCCCGAAGGAAACAAAAAAACAGAAGTATGTGGATTTTTCTCTATTCAGTAACTTAATGCAGAAAGAACTTTCAGATAAATGAACTTCCAGGGTGCAGAATTGAAAGTGAGATATAACCGAACTCACTCCTCATTTTAAGGATAGAGTAACTTAATATTTGAAAGAATTTTTGCCATTTGCAGAAAAATCTAAATAGTCCAAAAACAACCGGGAAATCTGATTACATTGGATTCGCGATATAATGATGGCGGCACCACCTTCCGAAGTTGTGCCTTGGCTCGAAGAGTCGAAACTCGACTACGGATTCTTTGAGAAAACCTGCCCCTGATTTATCCTTCATGTAAACCGTATGGCTAAAATGTCTGGTTCGTGTATGCACTATTTTGCGTATTTGACACTCTTTTTATCCAATATTTAGTTAGTAGATAAGCTGAAGACTTCATCCGTCTGCGCCAACCTGATTTATCGATACAATAAATCTTAACAGTTTTGAGGTGAATATATCATATTTGTACTTTATAAAATATCTACCCGATTGGTAATAAAAAAAAATCATGAATGAACAAATAACGAGAAAAATTGAACTTCTTGCTCCCGGTGGTGATGCAGACAGTGTGAAAGCTGCAATTTATGCCGGTGCAGATGCAGTCTACTGTGGAATGAGTTCCTTCAATGCCAGACAACGAGCCAGCAATCTGACGCTTCAGGAGCTGGAGCATCTTATACGTATTGCAGAACAAAGAAATTGCCGGATCTATCTCACTTTGAATACCCTTATTTTTGATCATGAGATTCCAGATGTTCTCAAACTTCTTGAAAACGTGTATCAGGCGGGGATTCGTACTGTAATCGTTCAGGATTTGGGGCTGTTGCATATTTTAAAAACACATTTACCGGAAATAGAAGTTCATGCATCAACACAGTTAACAACTCATAATGAAGGGCAGATCTCATTTCTCTCTCAATTTGGTGTATCCCAGATAAACCTGTCCAGAGAACTTTCACTCTCAGAGATAAAACCATTATGCAGTGTGGCCCATGAAAACGGAATAAAAATAGAGGTTTTTGTACATGGGGCTTTTTGTGTTTCTTTTTCCGGGCAGTGTTACATGAGCAATAATCTTTGCGGAAAATCCGGTAACAGAGGTGAATGTGTTCAACCCTGCAGACGGCAGTATTTGTTAACCCGTTCAAAAAATAAAACAGATATAGAGTCGGTGTTTAACCTTAAAGATAATTTTGTCTTTGCGGAGGCAGAAAAACTTTATAATGCGGGCGTAGATTCCTTAAAAGTCGAAGGACGGATTAAGAAGTTTTTCTATGTATATAATGTTACTTCTGCCTGGAGAGACCAGATCGATGCATTATTAGCGGGTAATAAAACCCGTCAAAATGATAAAAGGTTCGAAACTGTATTTAATAGAAAATTTACTGCCGGATATATGAACGGTACTATAAGTGCAGATATGTTTATCGATACCTCCCGGGATCAGTCTTTGAAATTTATCGCGAATGTATCCCGCTACTGGGCTGATAAAAGGATCCTTACCCTTGATCAGAATGTTAACCTGTCGACGAATACAGAAATACTTATTTATACACAAGATTTTACCTTTATCTGTAAGGGTATACTAACAAGAAAAAATTCTGCTCATGAGTACCAGTTTAATATCGAGCATAAACTAAAGGGTAAAATCCATGATGGTTACCAGGTATTTACTCAGGATACTCTGGATGCTACAAACGATATCAAATCAAAAATTGATAATATGCACTGGGAAAAAGTACCGCTGAAAATCAGTGTTTCCGGTGCTGTAGGAACAATGCTCAGAGTGGTGTTTTCATCACCACAAAAAAGTATTACCCTTTTTTCGGAAATGCCTATTTCAACTGCAACTCAGCGACCTCTTGACAAGGAGACGCTTTATGCTCAATTCTCACGACTCGGAACAAGTCAGTTCGCTCTGGATGATATTGATACGTCAGAATTATCTCCAGACAGTTTTATCCCGCAGAAAGAACTAAACCGTCTTCGTCGTGAAGCTGTTGAGAAAATTAGTGATGTTGTGATTGATTCATCAAGGTTTACCATTCCTCGTATCAGTCATAACTCCTCATCTGAAATAATTTTAAAAAAAGCTTTTTTCATTGAAGATATTTCCAGTATTTCTTTGAAAGAAAAGAAAGGTGATGCAACGGTTTTTGTTATCCCGAACAGAATTGAAGATGTTGATGCAATAGCAGATCTTATAAATAAAAATAAACATGTTACACCATTTTTCAGTTCTATACTTATTGGAGAGGATTTTAAAAGAGCTGCCGGTCTGTTAATGAAATTGGATGGAAGGATAATTATTACAGATAATACCGGTATTGCTGATGTCGCATCCCGATCAAATATAAGATGGATTGCAGGACCGGGGCTTAATATTGTAAATTCTTATGCTATCGAAGGATTGATGCGTGTGAAGGGGTTTTGTGGGGTATTTCTTTCACCTGAATTTTCTGAAAAAGAACGGGGGCCAATTCTGATACCATCGCATATCGAGTTATGGCATGCTCTTAATATGCGAAAAAAACTAATGACAACCCGCCAGTGTCTGATAAGAAATATATCTGGTTGCAGTAAAAAGATTTGTGATGATAATTGTCTTTTAAAATGTGATCGGTCTGCAACCGTAACAAATTCACAAGGGAAATGGTTCTCTGTTATAAAAAGACCAGGATTTTATACGATTGTTACTGCTTAAGGTATTAAAGGACAGATTGTTGTTTCAGGTTGATTGTTTGAGATCTGTGATAAACAAAAAGGTAGTAGGGCTTCGATACCCTTTCATTTTCTTAACTCGTACTCTTACTCGTATTGTGGTGTCCCCCAGAACTAAATGCTGGGAACCGTTAGTCGCTTTCCCGGAAACAAAAAACAACCGGAGAACCGGTAATTTGCACTTGGGATCGTAGTAATTGGTGGAAGTTTGTGTTCCGGTTTATGGCAAGTGTAAACAGGTGCGGATGGAAAACAAAAAAGGGCTGTTCATCATGAGCAGCCCTTTTGCACTTCAGGTTATTTTGTTCTATCAGTTTTGTTAACGGCCAAGAATAGTAAAAATCTGGCTTACTTTAGGATAAGCAGCCAGTACCAGTCCTGCAAAAACGATCGAAACCATAGACATAAGTTTTATCAGAATATTAAGAGAGGGACCGGAAGTATCTTTAAAGGGATCACCAACCGTGTCTCCTACGACTGCTGCTTTGTGAGATGGAGAGCCCTTGCCACCCAGGTTTCCTTTTTCTATGAATTTTTTTGAATTATCCCAGGCACCTCCCGAGTTGTTAAGCATTGAAGCCAGTGCAAAGCCTGTGGTCAGTCCTCCGACCAGAAGTCCCATTACCCCTGCTACTCCAAAGAAAACACCTGTAACCACCGGCACTGCGATGGCCAAAAGTGAAGGAAGAAGCATCTCTTTTTGTGCGCTGATAGTTGAGATTTCCACACATTTGCCATATTCCGGTTTATCGGTTCCTTTAAGTATTCCCGGAAGAGCCTTAAACTGCCTCCGAACTTCTTCCACCATTTTACCTGCAGCTCTTCCAACCGCTTTCATGGTCATAGCGCAGAATAAAAATGCCATCATGCTTCCAATGAAAATCCCCGCAATCATCATTGGATTGAGAATGTTGGTGTCAAAGGCGTTTGTGAGATCTTTAAGAGTTGCGCTTTTTGCAGCAAGAGCAGTAATTCCCTGATTGCTGAGGTTTTCTGCCAACTCTGCAGAGATGTCCTTTGCATAAAATCTGAATTTATCGATAACTACAAAACCATCTGCCGACTTTTGTGCCATCTTTAAAAGCCAGATTTTTATCTCTTCCATATAAGCGGATAGCAGTGCCATAGCAGTGAGAGCCGCAGAACCGATTGCAAAGCCTTTGCCGGTTGCCGCTGTGGTGTTTCCGAGCATATCCAGAGCATCGGTTCTTTGACGGACCTGAGGATCCAATTTGCTCATTTCAGCATTTCCGCCTGCGTTATCTGCAATTGGACCATAAGCATCGGTTGCCAGAGTTATTCCAAGTGTGGAGAGCATACCAACAGCTGCAAAACCTATACCGTAAAGTCCCATGTTGATTGAAGAGAAACCGCCGGAAAAGGCAAATGCCAGAATGATTCCAAACACAATGGTCACAACCGGAATTGCAGAAGAATACATTCCAACTGCCAGCCCTTCAATGATAGTTGTGGCGTATCCCATTTTAGTTTGTTCGGCAATAGAGCGGGTGGGTTTGTATTCATCGGAAGTATAATATTCAGTAGCTTTTCCGATTATTAATCCGGCAACCAGACCCGTGACTACTGCGCCAAATATTCCCCATGGGATAAAACCGGTAAAAGACATGATTGCCAGTGCAGCCAGGATAAGAAATGATGAACCCCAGACCCCCAGGTTAAGCGAAGAGAGGAGGTTTTTCATGCTGGCATCTTCTTTGGTTCTTACTGCAAAGATACCGGCTATAGAGAAGAACACTCCCATGGCTGCGATGATCATGGGAGCAGTAATTGGGGCCACACCACTGAATGCGCCACTGAGTGGCAAGGCGGCACCAAGAGCTGCGGTTGATAGAATAGAACCACAGTATGATTCGTAAAGATCTGCTCCCATCCCTGCAACATCACCAACATTGTCTCCCACGTTATCTGCAATTGTAGCAGGATTTCTGGGATCATCTTCAGGAATTCCGGCTTCTACTTTTCCAACCAGATCTGCACCCACATCTGCAGCTTTTGTATAGATCCCGCCACCGACTCTGGCAAAAAGTGCCTGAGTTGAAGCGCCCATACCGAAGGTGATCATGGTAGTAGTGATCATGACATATTTCTCGTGGGTGTCGATTCCAGCTTCGACTAGTTCCAATCCCAAAAAGTTCAGTCCTTTGGCCATGTTTTCTGGGGTGTAGATAACAAGGTCCAGGAAAAAGTACCAGAAGGCAATATCCAGCAGACCGAATCCAACTACCACAAGTCCCATAACAGCACCGGAGCGAAACGCCACCTTCAATCCTCTGTTAAGAGAGTGGGAAGCACCCTGGGCGGTTCTGCTAGAGGCGTTGGTGGCGGTTTTCATCCCTAAAAAACCACACAATCCGGAGAAAAAGCCGCCGGTTAAAAATGCAACAGGAACAAAAGGGTTCTGGATTCCCATAAAAGCCAGAATAGTAAAAATCACGCACAGGATCGCAAATACAATTATCACCACTTTATATTGCCTGTAAAGGTAGGCATATGCTCCTTCTCTGACATATCCTGCGATCTCTTCCATTTGTGCATTTCCTTTTTCGGATCGCATCATGGAATTGTAGAAAAAATAAGCTGCAATCAGTGCAACTACTCCAGCCAATGGCACAAGGAACATCAGGTTCTCCATCCAATCATCCTCCGCTCTGAAAAAAGAGATTTTCTGTTAAGATTATTAAAAACTACTAAAACGATTTCAAATCTAGTTATTGTGTTGTGAATACGGAACGGAATTTCAGAATCTCCGGTGTAAAAATGCCGCTGATGTAAAAATTGATAAAAAATAAGTTGCAGAAAAAATCTCTCTGCGGGATAAAATTCTGGGCAATGCCAGTTATTAGTATAGACTAACATATTAAAGCGACTCCGAAGAACCAGCCTTTGGGAGACTCTAAAATATGTCATTTTTGCTATCAGGATCAAGAGTAACACTGTATAAGAACATTCGACAACCTTTATTTCTGGTCTGGTTTTCAAAGATCATGGTATTTCTTTGAGAATTTTGAGGTATGAGTTACGCTTTCAAGTTCTTTAATTGAATTGAGCCGGATTAAGTGATACCATTTTGTTTCATGTTTTAGCAGCTATCCTGGCTATTGAAGTTGCAAAAAATCCATAGCGCAATTGCCTTGTTATGAACTCAGGGAGAGATGAAACAATAAAGTGAATAGATTTATGAAAAGTGATCATTATACTGCCGGTACTTTATCTGTTTGCATGATTGTTAAAAACGAGAGTGCCTTGTTGGGACAGTGTCTGCAGAGTGTAAAAGATGCGGCTGATGAAATAGTAGTGGTAGATACCGGCAGCAGCGATTCTACAGTGGATATAGCAAAGAGTTTTGGTGCAATTGTGGTGGAGGTTCAGTGGCAAAATGATTTTGCCTGGGCCAGAAACATTTCCCTTCAACAGGCTTCATGTCAATGGATACTGTGGCTGGATGCAGATGATGTTGTACCTCAGGAGTCAATTTCCGGTTTAAATGAGCTTAAAAAACGGTCTCCAGAGTGTGTGTTTGCCATGCAGATAAGAAATGAACGTCCAAACAATACCGGTACAGAATTTATGCAGGCCAGGATGTTTCCAAACCGTGATGATATCTTTTTTGAACGCTCAATCCACGAACAGATGATGCCCAGTGCGTTGCGACTGGGAATGAAACTGCAAAACACAAAGGTGGTAATTGAACATCATGGTTATGCTGATCCTACTGTTTTAAAGCAGAAAGCAGCCCGCAATGTAGAGATGCTTTTAAAGGAGTACGAATCATCTGGTGGTGATCCGGTAATGTTGCTTGAAATCGCAGACTCGTTTTTACTGATAGAAGATCATGAATCTGCCCTGATCTGGTATAATAAGCTGCTGGCGATTCCAAAATGTACAGAGACTTTTCCTGTCATTGCTTCACAGGCTTACTGCGGACTGGGTAATATTTATCTTAAAAAACAGGAGTTTAAAGAGTCTGCAGATTTTTTTAATGATGCAATAAAGATATCTCCCTGGCGCCTGGATGTGTACTATAACCTGGCGGTTGCCCTGGAGATGGCAGAAGATAAAGAAGGTGCACTCAAATGTCTTGGCAGTGTTATTGAGATGCAGCCTCAGTTGGGGCAGGTGGGAGTGGATTTCCGTGCAGCAAAGATAAAATCATTCTTGCGTATGTCACGCATTTCAGCAGAATCAGAAAATATGACTCTTGCTCAACAGGTGATAACCCAGGGCCTGATGGCTTTTCCCAACCGCCAGGAAATAAGAAATATGGCTGGAAAAATATTTTTAAAAAGCAACAGGCTGATGGATGCGCTTCATGAGTTTGAGAAGAGTCTTCTTATCATTAAGGAAGGAAATATTGATGCCTTTATTGGGCTGTGCATCATATACAATATAGCAGGTAAACAGGATCTGGTTTCTCAGACCATCGGATCAGTAGAACCTTTATTCAGGGCGGATAAGAAGTATAACACCTTTATAAGGTATATATCGGATAAAGGGAAGCTGCATGGCCTGGATGAATCTTTTAAGCAGGACTTGGATGAGTTGCAGAAAGAGTTCTTCTTTGTTTTGTGAACGGACTTCAGGATAAAAGTAAAAAGTGCTACTCCGCATTGGAATTACAGAGTATATTTGTTTTTAGCATTAATCCTTTTCTTAAAGCTCACAGTAAACTAAATTTATTTTATGTATATTGGAAGCCGAAATCCTTTCATTAAAAAACTTGCGCTTACTCTTACCGGATTGCCGCAGTTGCGAGCCCTGGACAAAGCGAGTCGTGACTGTATTGGGGCACAGAACAGGGTTTTAAAAAGCATAATCGATGAATGCAGGAACTCTTCATTTGGAAAAGAACACAATTTTTCAGCTATCAAAACTATCGATGATTTCAAAAAAGCCATACCAATAAGAGACTTTGAGGGGCATCGATGTTATATCGATCGTATGTGCAAAGGTGAGAAAGATGTGCTCTTTCCGGGTAAAGCAATATTCTTTAACACTACCAGTGGTACTACGGAAATACCTAAACTGATACCGGTCTCCCAAAACTACTTCGATAAAGCGTACAGCAACATCAGCAGGTTATGGTTTTATTCCTGCCTGAGAGATAATCCAAGGCTGTTTCATGGTCAAAACCTCTCTGCTGTAGGGCCTGCGGTTGAGGGGCATGTTGAAGATGGTACTCCCTTTGGCTCGATTTCCGGAGTAGTCTATAGAAATATTCCCTCTATTTTAAGAGACTTATATTCGACCCCTTACCCTGTAATCTGTATAAATGATTATCAAAAGAAATATTATGCAATGTTGCGTTTCGGGTTGGGAACATCCATCTCTTATATCATCACTGTAAATCCCTCTACTTTGTTGCAGTTTCATCGTACGGTCAACGAAAACATAACCGATCTGATAAAAGATATTTTTGACGGTACTCTAAGAGCTGATGTGCTCGCAGAGATCGAGCCGTCATCTCGTGAGCAGGTTTTAAGTCATATCAAACCAGACAAACAGAGGGCAAGATTTCTTGAAGAGCTGCTGATGGAGCATGGAAATCAGTTAAAACCAAAACATTACTGGCCAGATCTGGCATGTATAAATACCTGGAAGCAGGGTAATTGCAAATTGATACTACCCAAACTTGATGGTCTGTTCCCTGAAACAACAGTGTTGCGGGAATTTGGATATCAGGCGAGTGAGGCCAGGGCTGGAATGGTTCTTGGTAATGAGTGGGATTATTCGGTTCTGATGGCCCATGTTTACTTTTTTGAATTCATAGAAGAAGAGCAGATAAACCGGAAAAATCCGGATGTCTTAGGTGTGAAGGATCTGGAAATAGGGAAGAGTTACTACATCCTTTTTACCAATGGAAGTGGCCTTTTCAGATACAACATAAATGATATCATTAAGGTGACTGGATTTTACAATCAATTTCCGCTCTTTGAATTTCTGCAAAAAGGTGAGGGTGTGACAAGCCTTACAGGAGAGAAACTTTCGGAAATTCATGTTATTAAGGCTGTAGATGCGGCAGCAAGAGCAAGAAATGTTAAAGTTGAATTCTATACCATGTTTTGTGACATTAAACATTACTCATACAAACTGTTCATTGAGTTTGGTGAACACACTACTGCCTCTAAAAAGAATTCTTTTGTCGGTGTAGTCGATGAGCATTTGAAATATGCTAACCCTGAGTATTGTGCCAAGCGGGGTTCAAACCGGCTTCGTCAGCCCTTATTGGTGGAACTGGCTCCAAATTCTTATGAATTAATCAAATCCAGGCTGCTTCAGGAGGGTAAAGTCAGAGAGGGTCAGTATAAGATAAGCTGTTTGAGAAGTGATCCATTCATGCAGCAGATTTATGAGGCCGCAGTTAATAGCTGATTGTTGCATACAAAAGAAAATCCTTTCCTTGATTCGCACGGCTGAGCGCAGCTTCCGGACCCTTTTGTGTGTGCTTGATATACTATTACTCTGCAATTAAATATTTCTCATGTAAAGAGGATCGTTTCCGAGTTTTCTGTGCCAGAATTCTAATGTTTTCCCTATTGTAACTGCTAAGAGCTTTTTCTAGGCAGTCATGACCAAAATCAATCTCAACACCTGATTATCAACAAGGACAAAAAATGTGCAACAAGTCCTAGTTGAAATACTCTTATCCCCTGTTTAGGAGAATTAACACGAATTTCGAATTTCGTGCTAATTCGTTATTAAAATCCTAAGTCCTAAACTATTTTTACCAGCCAATCGGTTCAAGGCGGATTCATAACACAACACGTGAGCCTCTCTAAGCGGGTGTATCGGTAGCGACAGTATTGCTGTTTAATCGTTCTGGATGAAAATCGCAGGAGACCTTGGGGATACCTGGAAATTTGTAAATATAAAGGATGGTTATCAATTGCAAAATACAGTAAAGATTGCAATAATCGGATATGGAAATGTTGGCCGCGGAGTCATGAAATCATTGAAACGAAATCCAGACATAGAGCTTGTCTGCATTCTTTCACGTTCACCTGCGCGAGTAAAGAATGAGGTTGGACTCACAGTACCAGTTTTTGCTGTTGACGACCTGGATGAGCTTAAAAAGGCGGATGTGGCCATTCTTTGTAGTGGGTCAAAAGATGATCTTCCTGTACAGGGACCGTTCTACGCAAAATACATCAACACTGTTGATAGTTACGATAACCACAGTAATGCGCTGTCCTATTTTAAAGCAATGGATGAGTCTGCCCGGGAGGCTGGGACCGTCTCTTGCGTTTCAATTGGATGGGACCCGGGAACCTTCTCGCTTCAGCGGGTACTGAACAATGCAATAATCCCAGGTTCCAAAACTTACGGATTTTATGGTACCGGTCCCAAAGGTGGGCTCTCCATGGGGCATTCGGATGCTATCCGACGCATAGCCGGTGTACAGGATGCACGTCAGTACACTCACGCCATTGCCCAAGTAATTGAAAGTGTATGCTCCGGAGAAAATCCAGAACTCAAACCTGGCGATATGCACTGGAGGGAATGCTTCGTTGTCTTGAAGAAAGGGGCTGATGCTGGTGCAATTGAACAGGAAATAAAAAGCATGAAAGGCTACTTTGCACCCTACAAAACGGTTGTACACTTCGTAAGTCAGGAAGAACTGGATGTAAAGGTTTCAGGTTTTCCCCATGATGGTCTTGTTATTGGATCGGGGACAACCGGGGAGGGTAACCTGGCGCTCGTTGAATACCGCAACATCTGGGAGAGCAACCCTGAGGCGACAGCCAATATTCTGGTTGCTCACGCGCGTGCGGCAAATCGACTTGCAAACGAAAATCGCAGAGGTGCATTCACAATTCTGGATATCCCGCCCGCCTACCTCTCAGCTCATTCCCGGGAAGAGCTTATCAGCGAATTTCTGTAGAGCCGGGGAACTATTATCCAGCAATTTAATTTATTCAGTTGAAGGACTGGGCAGGCGAAGAGGCAGGGAATGTTAAAAAGATGCTTTTTGCAGAAATCGGCCGTGTTTTGGGATTAGCATTGCTGCTCCCAAAAAGCGGGTATTGCTGCTCAAAAAGAGACGAACCGGTTTTCGGTCGTCTCGATCAGACCAAGCGGACATTCAACTGATCTGAAACCTTTTCTCTTAATTTCTTCTGGACCACCGAAACCAGAGTCATATTGGAGAATGCGCAACCGGAGCAATGGCCTTTAAGCTCCACCATCACGTCATTGCCATCGATATCGACCAGTTCACACGAGCCTCCGTCCTGAGCCAGCACCGGGTTGATGTCTTCTATAAGAGAAGTGCGGATTTTATCGATTTTCTGCAGAGTAGTGAGCCTGACCGGTTCTGTTTTAGTTTGTTTTTGAGTCATATTTCCCAGGGTAGAATCGATGATTTCTTGGATTTCATCCCTGCAGCCGCCACATCCGCCCCCGGCTTTGGTAAAATTGGTAACATCATCAACTGTTTTAAGGCCGTTTTCCATGACCGCTTTCTCTATTTCTTTATCAGTGATTCCAAAGCAGGTACAGACGACATGTCCTTCTTTGTGCGCTTGGGGAGAGATTTTTCCTCCGGTTTCAAAGAAAGAGATTGCAGCCTCCAGAGCTTCCTGCCCCATGACACTGCAATGCATTTTTTCTCTGGGAAGTCCACCCAGTGCATCGGCTATATCTTTGTTGGTAATTTTTTTGATTTCATCCAGGGTTTTGCCTTTACACAATTCAGTAAGTATCGAAGCTGACGCGATAGCACTTCCGCATCCGAAAGTCTTGAAGCGAATATCTGCGACCTTACCATCTTTATCCAGTTTAAAAGTCAAACGCAGTGCATCACCGCAAGTGATATTTCCTATCTCGCCGAAACCATCAGGATTCTCAATCTCACCCACATTACGGGGGTGCAGGTAATGATCGCGTACCTTTTCAGTATAATCCCACATACATTACTCCTGTCAAATTTGAGGATTTACAAGAGATTCTCCTGAGAAACTCCAGAAATCCCGAAAACCTCTTTTAACGTATATTCGAATTTCTCCAGAACTTTATTTGCATCATCTGTCTCGATTGGGACTCTTCCGGCAGCCACCCTGGGGTGACCCCCGCCGCTTCCACCCAGAATCGCTGCCAGCTTTTCTGCATTTATTCCGGCATAATCATCATTCTTTGATCTTAAAGAATAAAAGATCTGATTTTTAAACAGCCCCGAGCAGATCATCCATTCCAGTTTCTCCAGACTGTGAAAAAGGTCTGCCATCTCGGCAATGTAGTCGGGAGTGGAGACAACTCCCAGGTGAGTGTAGCCTACAGAGTCATAAGTTACCGCTGACTCTGCTGCCTTATGAAGAATCTTGAAAAATTCCACATCACGGTCAGGATTCTCAATTTTAGACAATAAATGGTGGTCCATTATGTCAAAAAGGTACTTGTAGCATTTCAGATCATCAGGAGACACTTCTCTGCGCATATCTCCTGTGTCGGTTTTAATGCCATAGAAGAGCGCTGTTGCCAGCTTAGGTGTAATAGGGCAATGGGCTTTCAGCAGGTATCTGGTAATTATGGTGGATGTTGCGCCATAGTCTTTTCTTATATCAAAGAAAAAGGTTGATCCTGGCAAAGGGTCGTTTGGATGGTGGTCGATGACTGCATCTACATGTGTTGAGGCCGGAAGAGAGACATTCCCCTTACCTGGGAATGAATCTACGAGGATGATTTTTTCAAAGTCATCGATTTCAGTTAATACGAAAGGTACTGTTTTAATGTTCAGAAAGCGGATCATAGCACGGTTTTCTGCTCGTCCCACAAAGCCTCCAAAAGAGATGACTGAAGATTTTATGCCCCAGAAGGAGAGGAGATTAGAGATGCCAAATGCAGATGCAAGACAATCCGGATCTGGATAGTCATGGGTAAGGACAAGCACTGAGGAGGCTGGAATGATGTGTTTTCTTAACTCTTCAATCTTCTCTTCGAAATCATCGGAATGATTCTTAGGAATGTTATTACAGTTATCCGACATAGCTTAGTTTGTTATCCCAGGTCCGGTTATTAAATTTTGCATAGATGAACATTCTTTCCCCATAAAGGGGAATATTATATTTGCAATAAGGACCTTTTAATATAATATATGATTCTGAAGAACAAGCCATTTTAGAAGTGAACCAGATCTCTAATCACAGGACTATCTGGAAGTGGGTTTAATTAATGAAATATGCAATAATTTCTGATATTCATGGAAACGTAGAGGCCCTTGTTGCGGTGCTCAAAGATATCCGGGGAAAAGCAGTTGATTCAGTTATCTGTCTGGGTGATATTGTAGGCTACTATCCTGATCCAGAGAGGTGCGTGGAGCTGGTTAAGGAGAATGTAGATCTATGTGTGGCCGGAAATCATGACTATGCGGCTATCGGTAAGATCGACACTCAGAATTTCACTTTTCATGCATTTGCTGCCATGGAATGGACAAAACAGAATATTTCTGCTTCTGCACAGCAGTACCTCTCCTCTCTTCCGCTTACTATTGAAAGGGATGGGATGTTTTTTACCCACTCCTCGCCTTCTAGCCCCCAGGAATGGGTCTACGTTTTCCCTGACAGTGAAGATGCAGTATTTGAAGCTTTCAACAGCCTGGTTCATCCATTGAATTTCATTGGTCACACGCATTGGCCATCAATACTTATTCAGGATGAAGAAAAGATTATTCTTCATTCCGATCACAGGATAAAAATCAACAAGGGCAACTATTATCTTATAAACGTGGGAAGTGTAGGTCAGCCCAGAGATTTTGATTCGCGTTCGTGCTACGCAATTTTTGATTCCGAATCCTCAGAGTTAAGCCTCTCACGGGTAAGTTATAATTACCGGGAGACTCAGAAAAAAATAAAGGAAAATCACCTTCCCCTTTTTCTGGCAGAACGTCTGGAAAGAGGAAGATGATTCCAGTTCTCATCGGGCATCTGAGCGAAACAAAACTTTCTGTCAGAATCAGATTTCAAGGAAACACCTCTTTTTATTTCAAATCCTCCAATTAAAAAAGCGGTTCTTAATACATGGAAAAACTCTCAGACATTATCGAAAGAAAATTTCTTCCTTTTGTGGAAAAACCACTGCGCTATACAGGTGCAGAGCTCAACATGATAAGAAAAACCCCTGATGCCGTCGATCTGCACGGGGTGCTGTGTTTTCCTGACCTATACGATATCGGTATGTCACATTTCGGGCTGCAGATACTCTATCATATTGTTAATAAGAGGGAAAGATGGGCTCTTTCAAGGTGTTTCAATCCCTGGAATGATGCTGAAAAACTGATGCGTGATCTGAATATTCCTCTCTATACGCTTGAATATTGTTCGCCGGTCAAAGAAGCCGATTGGATCGGTTTTTCTGTGCAGTATGAGCTGCAATTTACAAATCTTGTCAATATGCTGGACCTTGCAGGCATTCATGTTTTCAGTAAAGAAAGAGAGGAGCACGAACCGCTTATCATTGCAGGAGGTCCTTGCGTGGCAAACCCCGAACCATTGGCATCATTTGTGGATGTTTTTGCTCTTGGGGATGGCGAACAGACGATAGTAAATATCTGCACGGTTCTGGAAAATGCCAAAAAAGAGGGCTTGCCCAGACAAAAGAAAATAGAGCTGCTCTCAGAAATTCCCGGTGTATATGTTCCATCTCTTGTAAAGACGCAAAAAGCCGGGAATTATATCGTTCCTGTTGATGGACAAAGTGTAGTTACAGCCGCAAAAATAGCTTCTTTGGATAATGAAAACTATCCTGAAAAACCGGTTGTTCCTTTGATCGAAGTTGTTCATTCAAGACTCGCCGTTGAAGTGATGCGGGGTTGTACCAGGGGGTGCAGATTCTGTTCGGCGGGAATAAACTATCGCCCGGTAAGGGAGAGGACTGCTGTTGATATCATGGAGCAGATTCGTTGCGGAATCGATTCCACAGGATGGAGGGATGTAGGTTTACTGAGCCTCTCTACTGCCGATTATTCCTGTATTTCTACACTTTTAGGAGCAGCCCGGGAGATAAAACAGCAAAGCCACGTTTCCCTTGGTCTGCCATCAACCAGAATTGATGCTCTTTCTGAGCAGCAGTTAGAGCTTTATGAGAGCGTTACTTCAACCTCCTCCATTACAATTGCACCGGAAGCAGGAAGTATGAGGTTGCGCAAGGTAATAAACAAGGATTTTACTGATGAAATGATTTTTGAAACAGTAAAACAAATGTTGAACCGCAACGTCCAGACTCTTAAACTCTATTTTATGGTAGGACTTCCGACAGAGACAATGGAGGATATAGATGCAATTGTGCAGATGGTTTCTGAAATTTCTGCAATGGTACGTAAAAGGTCCAAAAGAAGGGTTGTGCATGTAGCAATCTCACCCTTCTCTCCCAAGGCTCATACCCCATTTGGAAGAGAGCCTATGGAAAATGTCGAGACTCTGCTGCAAAGAAGCATACACATAAAACGTGCATTACGGCCATTTAAAAACACTAAAGTTTCTTATCGGGATCCGCAGATAACTCTTCTGGAAACAATTATGGCCAGAGGAGACAGAGCTGTGGGGCAGTTGATATATGAGGCCTGGAGCAATGGTTCCCGTTTTGATGGTTGGGATGAATGTTTTAATATAGAAAGATGGATTCAGGCAGCCAGTAAGCTAGTTATGGATACTGATATTTATCTGCAAAGGATACCTGTAACCATGAAGCTTCCCTGGGCAGCGGTTTCGACCGGAGTATCTGAAGAATTTCTTCTGGGTGAAGCAGAGAAAGCCACCCAGCAGATTACTACCGGAGATTGCCGTCAGGATGGATGCAAGGGATGCGGTGTATGCAATAATCAGATTAGAAACAATCTGCAATATGAGAAACCGGTGGAAGATCATTTTGATAATGCAGATAGTGTCACTTTGAGGGAAACTTCCGGTAAAGGGGCATTTTCCTATCGCTTTATTTACCAGAAAACCGGATCATTACGATTTTTAGGGCACATGGATATGGTTTCTTTGTTTCATCGTGCTTTCAGGATGGCTGGAGTAAAGCTGGCATACTCCAATGGTTTTAATCCACATGCCAGAGTATCCTTTGGCCCGCCTCTTCCTTTTGCGGTCTCAGGAGAGAGAGAGGCTTTTGATATTGTGACAACTGCTCAATTTGATAAAGATATCCGCATCATTAGTGCATTTCTGCCTGAGCAACTGAGAATCACCGGTTTTTATCAATTAAGCGGTAAGGAAGCGTCACTGAATTCATCTATTGTTGCTGTCAAATACTGTTTTAAAATTCCACTTGCTTACCGCAACGATCTGATAGACCAGAGAATTGAAAGTCTGCTTTCCAAGGAACATGCAGAAATCACCATTGAAAAAAAAGGTGAAAAGCGAATAAAGGATGTAAGGCCGGGAATAATGGAGCTAAAGCAGAATAGTGACGGCTCAGGCTTTGATGCCTTGCTTTCGATCAAACCACCTAATTCCTGTAAACCATCAGAACTGGTATTTTTATTGTATCCGGAGCTAAATTTTACTGATTTTCTGGTAATAAGAAAGAATTGTTTTGTTCTAAGTCATGATAATGTTAATAACTACTCAGCTATCTAACCAAAAAAATCAGGAAAATACAAAATCGGAAAAAACATGAGCTAATCATTCAGGAGGTAAAACAAATAACCCGGCCGGGGTCATAGAGCATTGCCAAAGGTGCAGCAAGGACACCACCTGGGAGACCCTTGCTTTTCCATGTGAGAAAAAGGGTTTATGGTTGCCTGAGGGGATACCCTTAAAAATCCGGTCTTATCACAACCTCTGCTTCGGTGGTGTTAAGAAGATATACCCCACCTGTAAAGAGTGCGAACATTCCAAAGGACGTTAAAGGAAAAGAAACTTAATGCGGGGGTGCTGGAGGATAAAAAGCTCCAGTATCCTGAAGATGGTACACCTCAAGGGGGAGTCATAAGTCCCCTTCTGAGTAATGTGTACCAGCATTGCGTTCTTGACATGTGGTTTGAGAAGGAAGTCGTATATCTGCTTAAATCGCAGACACGACTGATTTGGTTTGCAGATGATTTTGCGACCGAGAATCGTACATTCATATGCATAGCAAATCCACAATTCGAGGAACCTATGCGTTAATTGCGCTCGTACGGGTCTGTGGGGGGCGGGTGAGTAATCCACCCGATTCTACCCGGATATTTCGCATTTATTCCCTCCATTTGAAGAATCCTAAAATCCGATATCTTTTTTCTTCATCCCCAAATCTCAAATCTCAAATCAATAATACTTCTTGGTAGAGGTAACTTTTTTGACAATCTCGGCACTCTTTTGAAGATTAAAGAACTCTATATTTGAGAGCGGAATCTCAACGATTTTCTCAACACCATCTTTACCAATCATCACAGGTACTCCCGTGCAGGTATCATTGATCCCATATTCTCCTTCAAGAAGCACCGAACATGGGAGAATCCTTTTCTGATCCCTTAAAATGCTTTCTATAATAACTACTACACTTGATGCTGCTGCAAAGTAAGCACTAGTGCCCATTAATTTAACAATTTCACCACCATAGTTTCGGGTCTTTTGCACAGATTCTGAAACCGATTGATCGTCAAGTAAGCTGGAAATCGGTACACCATTAACAGTTGAACAGTCATATATCGGTAACATATCATCACCATGACTTCCAAGGACCAGAGTCCTAATATCTTTAGTACTGCAGTTGATAAGTTCTGCAAGGGTGCTTTGAAACCGGATACTGTCAAGAATACCAGCCATCCCCAAAACATGTTTTTTTGGAAACCTGCATAATTTGAGCATGGCATATGTCATAGCATCTAAAGGATTGGTCACCATAATAATAATGCTATTTGGTGCATTAGTTCTGATCATTCCGGCAATAGATTCGATTACCTGATGATTGGTGATGAAAAGATCGTCTCGACTCATACCCGGTTTGCGGGGAGCTCCTGCTAGTACTACACATACATCTGCATCCTGGATTTTTTCAGGATCGGAAGAACCAATAACGGACACATCTGCATAAAAGACAGAAAGAGAATGCTTGATGTCTAATGCTTTCCCTATGGCAAATCCTTGACGATCTGCAGTATCCAGGAGTATCACATCTCCGAGTTCCTTAATAGCGCATAGAAAAGCTGCGGTTCCACCAACGTTTCCAGCCCCAAAGAATGCAATTTTTTTTCTTTTCATTAACGTCCCCAGTTTTAAAAGTGGCCTGTTGGAAATATTTGCGCGTAATAAAAACTTAAAAGAGAATACCGAAAGTTAGTGAAAGAATTGTAAAGTCGAAGCTGAAATGCAATTTAGAAAAGATGCCTGCAGATAAAAACTGCTTGCAATCAAGAATTTCACAGTCTATGTTTTCTGATACAGCTTTCATCTGCATGGCTGATAAATCGGCTGATCAGAAACTAAGGCACGTTTAAAATAATAAACTTTTTTGGTAATTTGAATCACGAAATTAAAATCAGGGTATAAGATAAGGATAGTGTATGCAGGAATTTCAGAAAATCAGAAGGTTAATAGCGAAATCAATGATAATCAGCGGGTTACTGGTATCACTCTCTCAGAGCCAGGGCAATGATGACTCATTACTTTTTACTATTGCTTTAAATAATGATACAACCAGCATTTATGGCTGTCAGTGGAATGATCGGGTTAAAACCAGTCTTGCTGGACCTGTGTTAATGGAAAAGGGTTCATTATTGTTTTTTTCTCAGAAAGGGTATGTTTTATACCGGCAGGATGGCAAACTGATTGATTCTCATACCTTGTTCAAAATGAATAAGGGGTCAAATCAACCTTCCCGGCTTGCTTATCCTCTGGACAGCACTACCATTATTTATTACCGTGAATTAAAAGATGGGCCCATAGAAGTATTCCAGAAAAAACTATTAAAAAAAGACCTGAAAAAGATTTCGGATGACAGGTATAAGATCTACTCAGAGATTAATAGAAGCGTACTTTTTAACATCGCCAGTCATAGCATTACCGATGAAATGAGTACCAAATCTTTTCTCTTACCACACTTACTGGGTTATACTTCGCTTGAAGGCGGTATAAAGTGGTGGACTACAGACATCATGTATTCTTTTTCTTCTTCCATAATTGTGGAGCAGAATGGCAAATACCACTCATTTTTTCCAGGACTTAAAAGCGACCAGCCCTGCGATATAAAACGTCACCTGATTGAACCACTGGGAGTGTTTCAGACTGATGGACGTTGGTTTTACTATGGCTTATATTCATCACGTGGCAACATCGAGGATGAATACTATCAATCACTTGTTTTATGCGATCAAGCCGGAAACATACTCTCCAGCAATCGGGTGCTCAAGCAGGAGATTACTGATGCTATTCTTACCTATAACAAAGATCAAAACACCAATTATACTGTGAGGCGGGCTGGAAAACATGTGTTTGTCCCAACCGTCGATAGGGGTGGTTTTTTGTATTATGGAGTAATGAACTTCGAATCAAAAATGATAGAGGTATACAAAAGAATTCACAGACATTATGTGCCGGTTTTGACAAAAAACAATCTGGAAGAAAAGTTTATGCATGAAGGAAATATCGCGCTTTCTCCTATTAAATTGGAATGTGGAGCATTAGCCAATAGAGGTGTTCGTCCAGAGGTGATTTTGTTAAATGGGAAAGATGTGAATTTCCTGGATAATGAACAGACTGCCCGTCAGGGCTTTTTTGTCAAGGTTCATAGATATACTGATGAAAATCTGCATACAAGGCTTAAAAGAATACCCAACTCTTTACCGGATAATATCAAGGCGATGCAGGATTCAATTGCAAAACAAAATACATCCTGGTGCCCATACACAATTGCGCTTAATCAGGAAGAAAAAGGGGAGATTTCCAAAATGTATTATGGGTTTGGTGATGTAATAATGTGTGCCCGTGTGGTGGAAGTCACTAAAACCGATGAAGTCTTCATCAGGGTTGACCTTGATAATTGGGCTGAGATGATAGTCTTTTCCAAGACAGGAAAATACATCTGTCGGTTCATTTTTAATCGACAGCCCTTTGAGAAAAGAAAGGATCTGGTAGTGATCTCGGAAAAAAGAGAGATCGTTGAAAGGGATTTTGAGTCAGACCGTAGTGGAAAAACTTATTATAGCTGGGAGTTAAGATAAGGAGATGCGAATTGGTTTCGATGCTAAAAGGGCATTTTTTAATAAGACTGGCTTGGGGAACTACAGCCGTTCGGTAATAACAGGATTGTCAGAACATTTTCCAAAGAACAGTTACCATCTTTACACTCCCAAACCTGGGAAGTCAAACAAGATCTTTGATTTTACCAATTGTTACATCAGCGGACCTACTGGTATTTTTTTTAAAAGCCTGCCTTCGATCTGGCGTTCTTTTGGACTTTGTGAGCAGCTCAAAAAGGAAAAAATCGAAATCTATCATGGGTTAACCAATGAAATTCCTGCAGGTATCGAAAAAACCACTGTTATGCCAGTGGTAACCATAGCAGATTTGATTTTTATGACCTGCCCAGAGCTGTATAAATCTATTGACAGAATGGTTTATACCAAAAAGGTGAATTATGCAGTCAAAGCTGCCCGAAGAGTTATTACTATCAGTAAAAAAACTGCTGATGATCTGATAAATCTGCTCTCTGTTGATCAGTCCAAAATAAGGATTATCTATCCAGGATGTGACAGGGTATTCTGGAACCGTATCGATTCTGTAAAGCGAGCTGAAGTAATTAAAAAATATGGAGTTCCTGAAGAGTTTATATTGTCTGTGGGTACTATTGAAGAGCGTAAAAATGTGTTGGCAATTGTGAAAGCTCTTTACGAAAATAAGATTGATTTCCCTTTAGTGGTGATCGGAAGAGCTACTGCTTACCTGGAGCAGGTTAAAGGTTACATCGAAGAGAATAAAGTTAGTAATGTCTATTTTCTGCACAATGTCACCATGGAAGATCTTCCATGCTTCTATCAACAGGCCCAGGTATTTGTTTATCCCTCGTTTTATGAGGGGTTTGGTATACCTATTCTTGAAGCCCTGGTTTCAGAGACACCAGTCATTACATCTAAGGGTGGTTGTTTTGCTGAAGCTGGTGGAGAGCAGTCTATTTATATAGATCCGCAAAACACGGCAGAACTTGCAGATGCCATTAAGAATGTTTTTAGTGATAATGCTTTAAGATGCAGGATGATTGAAGGAGGATTGGATCATGCTGGGAAATTTAAAGATGAGAGTATAGCCCGGGCTTATATGGATGTCTATGAAGGGACGGACTGATCTTTTCTGCTTCTCCTTTCTTCTTCCTTCCCTTCCCTTCGGGACGGACTACTTTAATTTAGATTAAAGAAAACCAATAACATTTTTCTATATCAAGAAGACGTTTATAAATTCTGTTGGAATATGCTTTCTTTTGTCGTAATTGCAACTGTGAACAGGTTTGGAAGCACATGATTTAATGAAGAATTACCAATTCAAGAAATAAGAAGTGTTTTTGTCAGGAGTATTTAAATATTTCCGGAACAGTTATATCTATGGCAGTCCCCTTCTGAACCAGAACTGCAATGGGAGAAATAGTTGTGCCAAGAAACCCCGCAATAACCGAAAGCGGAACAAACTCCTGTATGTGCAAGCGATAACAGAAATCTGCGCGCGCTTTAGCACGTTTATTATTCCTCCCCCTTCTTTTCAGTTCGTTCATGGAGATTCCGTACTTTTGGCAAACTCTACTTGCAATTGTTTTTAGTATATGAGGATAGTCGGCTTTACGATGGTTCCGATGAATGAAATCCTTGTGAACATCCATTATTTTAGTAACAAATTCAGGATCACCGATAACCGCTGGCCATCCCTTACAGGAGCCAGTTATTTCAGTTGCTTCTATTTTTGAGAGCTGCCCAGCGGTTTCTGTATTTTCACCACAGCTTTGAATCAAAAATTCAATGTATGATTTTAGCGCTGTCTCTTCGTTTTCACCAAAGCGACGGAGACATTCCTCTCGTTTCTGGAAACTCTTCCCTGCCGCGTATTTATCTCCCATCAGAAAACCATGACCACACCAG
>JAEYNR010000030.1 GCA_023412475.1 Fibrobacterota bacterium
TCTACTTAAAACTTCTTATATCTATCTACAATGGTATTAAAAAAAATAACGAATATCGAATGACGAATAACGAATGATGAAGTTTTAGGAGTAGGAAAAGAGATCAGATTATATAGGAGCAAAAAGGAAGGTCTCATGGCCTCCACACTCCCCAGAGGTAACTTTTCAATTCGTTAACCTGTTACCTCTGGGGAGGGGCTTTCGCTCACAAAAACAGCTCATTAGCTCATCAATATTTCTCCGTCTGGAACCGGCCCACGGAATAAGGGCGAAAAAGGGGGGGGCTCTTTTTCTACTTAAGCCTAAACCATACGATTCTATATGTAGTTACTAGCCAAATCAATCTCCCGTTCATTAGGGATATAAAACCGTTGTACCCCTACCTTCCATACTTTCACTAATTGAATTCCTATCATCCTTGGCTATAACCAAGAAACTAAACGCGGTGTTGTATCCTTTATCTGTAGGTTTAAAGGTATATGAATACCATTCTCCATTTTTTGTAAAATGGGATGAATTTCCCTTATTAAAGTCAACCAAGGTATCTGTGCATGTTGTAGAGCTGTTTCCTAATACAATTGCATATTTTGTACCCTGCCCATCTTTTGCATCTTCATTCCTCCATAGAATTTTAATTTCGGAGTTATTCAACTTCTCACTTGCCACATCCGGTACCGGAGGAGGCTCATCTGGAAAAACAACAAATGTCAAAGGAATTGCATTAATACTGTCATCGTCTTTTCCCCAAACACGCATTTGTCTTGGATAATTTTTTTGAAGACTGTTGTTAACCCATTTTGGTGAGTTTGTTACTTCATTAATGGTACCATCTGCATCCAGGTCCCAGTAAATTTCTTTGATTGTTCCGTTATCATCTGTTGCTTTAATCATGATCGGTACACCCACGAATTTTTGGATATAGAACATTGTGTCCAAACCGGTCGTAGTTGCCTTAACCCACTGTATACTGTCTCCAAAGTTTTCACCAGATATAACCGGTCTGCCCATCTTTACAAGTATGCTGCAGAGTTTTGTTGTAACCAGGAAGTCATTATCCATCACCTTAGTATTAAATATTATATGTTTATCACCAAAAGTAGTATCCCTGAAAAATGGAAATGATACACCCTCAAGAAGTGAGCTGTTATCCCAGACTCCGGTTGAACCCCAGTCTACCCAGAGTCTAATTATTACTCCATTTGGATCAGTTGATTTTAATGTTATTGTGTTAGAATCATTCACCCAGAGCTCTTTCGGCGAGAAACCTTCAATCACCGGTGCACCCTTGAAAACATAAATCTCTTTATTTAAAACAACCGATTTCTGTTTGTCGTCATCGAATGCCCAAACCTTCAAGGTTCTTTTTCCTACTGAGTTTGTATCAAACATATGGCTGAAGCCGGCCCAAAGAACTTTTTCCGGCGAACTGAAAATTATACTATCCATTTCTATATCATCATCATCCCAACTGACAAAAACCTTCTCAACTACTCCATTGGTATCACTGGCAAACACATTCAGATTAAAAGTATCATTCACATAAAAAGTATCATTCACATTAAGAAAATCTTCTGAATACTCAATATTAACACTGTCTATTACAGGGATAGCTGATCTTACCAGAACCGAATCAGAATAAAGCTGACTTCGCAGATTGAGATCGTCAATAACCTGGAAATAAATCCGTTTCCACCCGGCAGTACTATACACTGTATCAAATCTGCTCTCTTTCATAGGATAGAAATTGTTGCGATCAAATGAGTATGCATACAGCACTATGCCCGCATTTTTTCCAACATCCTCTGCAATCACACTGAACTTACAACTGTCATTTATAAAAACAGTATCAGGGTGAATTACATTCTTTATGACCGGATTGTTGGAACAAACCGTAACTGTAATAATCAGAGGTTTTGCAACATAATCATCCACAACATTTACACAATTGACCTTTATAGTGTAAGTACCGGTATCTTGGAATACCTTCTCTATAAAATTAGTGTCAGTTTCCGAATCAATAACAGTGTCACTATCGAGGTACCAGAAATATTTGCTGATTTTGTGGGGATGTGGATCAATGGAAGCTGTCAGTACCACAGTGTCTTTGGTGTATACTGTCATTTTGAGAATCTCCGGATTAAAGACCGGTTTATCTGTGGTAACCCCAATTTTCAAAGTATCGAAATTGGATTTTACCCCATAAGAATCAACAGCCCAGGCGATCAGGTAATGAACACCTTTATCCCTGAACCGGTATCCCCACAGTTCATCAGCACCCATAGCTTCAATTATTGAGGTGTCAGGCGATATCACTTTATAAAACACAGTGTCTATCTTCCCATCCGGATCGGGTGATTGCACTGTAACATTAAAACCAACAGAGTCATTTAACTTTAATGTGCTGTCTTTTTCATAATCGAAGAAACATTGGGGTTGAAAAACTCTGGTCTTTACTTGACCAATAAGTAGCACTGTCGTATCCATTGAAGATGAATCATTGCCAACGATCGCCATGACCTCTACCGAGAAGCTCTTGACACTGTCTTCGAAAAAGAGATAGAGACTGGAGTTGTCCTCATTTAATGAATCCTTGCACCCCTGAGGATAGGTCCAGAGATATCTCACACTATCAGAACCTATTTCTCTTTTTAAAGCATCTACTGTTCGCACTTCCCAGGAATACCACCTTCCGGTTCTTATTTCTGAAGGAAAGGGGGTCACCTCTTCGAGTGCGTATTTTGTGATCCTGGCTTTATAAACTAACGTGGCAGTATTGCCTTCAATAAAGGAGTGGTTTATGCCGGTCAGAGTAATCGTATGCCACAATGTATCCATTATGGAACCAGTTTGAAGCGAATTTTCTTTTGTCCCCTTAGTCAGAGCACCATTGTCAATAACCCATAAGAACGAATCAGCTTCACCCGATGCGATAAAGCGGGGATTATCACCATATTTAAAAAATACAGTATCAGAGGTGCTCATAAACTCCACTTCTGGGATAATATATGTAACATTGAGATCTGTAATGATTTTAGGAACTGAAACCAGACCGTTCTGATCTGTAGCCACGATACTTAAAGATGTGGCAGCGGTATCTGAAACTGCCACATCACAGACAATAGTGGTACGATTTCCGGTTACACTTTGAGGAGTAGAGGTAAGGAACTGTTTGTGCGCAGTTGCATAAACAGTGAAAAAGATCGTGCCTGTATCATCATCACTGAAATCGACATCGATCACCGGCTCCTCTCCCATACGAAGCGAATCACGCAAGAATGCAGACTCAATCACCGGTGCCTCACCCTGAAATCTTACTGTAAACGGGGCAAGCTTATAGCTTCCATTCTTGTTATATATCGTAGCATTTACTTTTACATTATCGCTGTCGTCATATTGCAGCGTGAACAGATCGGTAATTGGTGCGGTGTCAAATGATACAGAAGAGATATCCCAGACTAAAGTCATTGCAGTATCGATATTTTTTGAGTCAATCCGTTTTATATATACATTAGCAGGAACATTTCTTCCCACCACAGTATCACCGGAAATGATATAAGGGCTAATGATAGAGACATTTACCCGATAACTGTCTTTTATAAGATTGGGACGTGTAGCCACTACAGAGAGTTTACCTGAGAAGGGTTCCAGGAAAACCAGCTTTATGTTTTTTTTCTGGTCCAATTCACTTTTAAAAAGGATAGGTGGCTCGGTAATTACTTCAAATTGATGATACTTGTCTTTTCCGGTATCAATAACAGTAATAGAATATGATTTGAGAATTTCAACAGAATCTGTGTCCAGCCCGTTCCAGTTTACATAGCACCTGTAGTCGCCATCGTATTTTGAGGAAACAGGGTTATCGTAGTCCTGGTTACAAAATATGAATACCGCTGCAAGTAATGCGGTTAAACACAGATAACCCGTTTTAAACCGTATGTTATATCTTATACTCCGCATAGTAACCCTTCCGCTAAGGTGTATGGAGTGTGTTTCAAATTAAAAGAATCGAGTCGACTGCCACTTGCTGCCACAGACTGGGATGCATTGACTTAAACGGTCAATGCATCCGCGAAATTCAGATGCAGTATTGTCCGAATTTTTGCTATCCTGCCCCAAAGCCACCCCGCTTGATATTAGCAAAGGCATTTCTGTGAGAGCACGTAATGAAGTTTAAAACAGAAAGGTCAGTGTCAACCCAGACAATCCAATGGCTGCCAAAGCGGCACCAGTAATCATGCCGGCCCTTCCGGTTTTGGCAAAGACCTCGTATCTTCCTACTTCTTTTGGATTGAAAACACCAGGCGTTCTCATTCTGTTATATTTTTTGTAATAGGTATCATTTACATAATAACTTCCAGCACCCATAATGATTCCTGCCAGAGCAATTGTTCCTGATGTAACTCTCAGATGTACTTTCCGTTCTGAAACAACCCGTTTTTTTTCAACTTCAATGTCAGGCTGTGGATGAGCAACAGGTGGAGGAGGAGGTATATATTGAGGCACTTTTACAGTATCTATGTATAGCATAGGAAGTGGCTCCGGTTTATCCCGGGCAAGATCATAGAAACAATACCTGTTGTTCTCAAAAGAAAGGGCTTCGCTCCCCAGAGTGACATTGTGATATTTGTTGTTAACAAAGAGCACCGAATCCAGAAGAAAGATAGATGCTTTTCTGGCTGTAGAAAGGCCGAATTTACTGTCACATACGTGGGTATATCGGGCTTCCAGCTCTGCGCCTTCCTGAACGTAAATACCATCCCAGGGAATTTCTATCTCAGGTGGAAATGGATTAAGATACATGTCATGATCCAGTTTACGTAATAAGACCCTCTGGGTTTCAGTACCTTTTAGAACCAGTTTCCCTTTTACTATGATTTTAGTGTCTTTTTTAAATAGTATGGTGGAACCGGGCATAATAGTCATAACCTTGCCGGAATCGACTGTTAGATCATGAGGGACCAGGTAGATTCCCCTGGAATAATCCCCATCCTGCTGCTGATCGACAAAAGGAATAATACCTTTCTGAATATAAAAGTCTGATTCTTCATCAGTAAATTGTGCAGTAACCGTTTCCTGCAAAAGCAATAGCGAGAGTAGAAAAAGCGGATAAGTGCAGGCAAGAAAACTTTTCACCTGAATTAATCCCTTCGTGCAGTATTGTTTTTTTTTCTATAGTGTTTCATTAAGCAAAATAACTTAAAGCATAATTAAGGAGCAAGATTGATTAGCCATACCGGCCGTCCAGAATAAATCATGGGAAGATATCTCTTAATGGGGGGAGAATAAATACAAAATCAGAAGCACGAAACTCGAAAAACAAGAATAGCAAAATAGGAATAATTGTGATTTGGGGTTTTATTCTGGCAGCAGAAACCGCCTGCACAGTCAGCAGACGGTTTCTACCTAATATTTGGTGGAGTTTATACCCCAGCCAGTCTTTCCTTTTCCTGGCGGAACACATTGAGCTTTGTTTCCACCTCACCCAGTAAAAACCTCAGTTCAGAGGTTTTTTCCACTGCAGTCTGGATACGCTGTTCTTCCGTTTTTAAATTGTTCATAGAAGCTCTTATATCCTCCAGCAAAAGATTCAAACTGCTTATGCGGTTTTCAGCCTCTTTAATGAGCTGTTTTTCACGGGCAAGCTCCCGAATTCTTTTTTCTACCGAATCGGTCATTCTGGTCATGTCTTCGACCTGATTTCCGATCTTTTCTATCTCTTTAGCCTTGCTGTTAATAGTGTCGATCTGCGTAGATGCACGGTCGATGATACCGGTGAGGCTGTCGATTTTCTTCTGCGCCGAATTGACCAGATCCCGTCCCTTATCAATCGATTCGATACGGATTTCCATATCAGATACAACTGTGTCTACATTAACTATTCGAGAATCGATAGCTTCGATCTTGCTGGTTCTGCGATTTATCTGATCCATTTCGGCTTTGAGGTTTTCCATTAATTTTTCCACAGATCCAAGCTGCTTCTGGGCTTTGTCGATATCAGTGCGGTGTGATTCAATACTTTTAAGAGAACCTTGAATATTATCTATAACAGTCTGGAATTTATGGTGGTGCTGATTAACAGCCTTATCCATACCGTCGATCTCACCAAGGAAGACATCCATATTTTTGCGACCGGCATTTAACAGATCTTCCAGTTCTTTTTGCATATTTACGATTTTCTCTTCATCCTTAAGTAGGCTCTGTTTTTCCTCAGACAATCGCAGCATCATATCTTTTGCTTCCAGAGATTGCATGGAAATAGCAGAGAGCTGTGCAGAGATATCCTCCACAACTTTCTGATCCTTAGTGAGGCTCTGAATTTTCATATTGATATCACCTAGCAGGTAGTTAAGCTGATCGAGTCTTTTCTCTGTCTTATCGATCATGGCTTTACGTTGAAGCTGATCGGCCACCCTTTCATCAATCTCGGAGACCATCTTACCCAGATCTTCGATTTTTCTTTCGACCTCTCCGATAATTCTGGCCTTTTCTTCAGTTTGTCTGATCTTATCATTTGCATCATCTGAAAGCAGCTTCAACTGATCGATACTTGCAGCAACCGATTCGACCTCCTGCTCATGTTTGCTTAAGTCGTCAATTTTTTCTTCCAGCGATCCAACCCTCTGGAAAAATTTCTCCACCTGTTCATTGGTTTTTTCGATCTCATCCCGATGCACAGACAGCATTTCCTCTTTCTTATAAGTATCATCTATCTGTATTCGCAGATCGTTAAGCTGCTTGTCGAACTTGCCGATAATACTCTCCTTCTCCACAACAGAATCCACTCTGGAGCTGATAGCATTGATATTTTGCTCCATGCTCTTAACCTTCTGATTTAAAGAATCGACGATTTGCCACTCCTGAGTGACCTCCTCAACCTTCACCCGGATTTTTTCTGCAGTTTTTTCATATTCGGTAACCTGAGTACGTGTGTTCTCCACCATCGGTTGATGTTTGGTCAAGGTGTTCAGTATCGCTTCGGTATTTTTTGCCAGATTATTAATATCGTGAACTTTCTCATTTACCTGATCGATGTATTTGCTTGATCGTTGAAATTCCACCAGTTTTGATTTCAGATCAGTGTCCAGTTTACGAATCTCCTCAATTTTCTGATTAGCTTCCAGCATCACCTGCTCAAATCTTCTGATTTCAACTATGGAAGACTGGCTTTGATTGAGCATCGTGTCGATTCTGGCGATATTTTTTTCAGTTTTTTCCAAAGATGTAAATTTATTCTGAATCTGCTTTAGATCAGCATCGGTCTTCCAGGTCAAAGCGCTGAGTTTGCCGGCCTGATCAACCGCTTTTTCTACCACCAGATGCTGAGTTTCCAAAGATTTGATTTTTGTTTTTACATATTCTGAAAGACTGTTGAGGTTGTCGATCTTCTCTTTCATCACCCTGAAACGCTCTGTTTCGATTTCCAACTCAGAGAGACGTGTACGAATCTGCTCGGCACTGCTTATTACTTCAGTAATCTCAGTTTGAGTTTTAGCTGATACATCGTTAAATGAAGTTAATCGCTGCTCAAGCTTATCGACAGCGGCAATCGCCTTTAACTGTCGCTCTTCGATCTCAGAGATTCCTTTAACAGCCTCCTGCAGCAGTGAACCTCCACTTGATTCAAATTTTTTTATTACTGTATCAACTCTTTTTTCCATAGAATCGATGAACTTCTCATTATCGGTAATCTTAAGAACCATCTGTTCAATTCTGGATACCCGATCCTCAAAAACAATAGCTTTATTCAAAAGCTCCTCTGCACGAGAGGTACCATCTGCAACCTGATCAACCTTGGTCTTGACCTGATCATATTCCTGATGAAGATCATCGATACCGTTTTTAAGCTGACTAACCCAATGACGTTCTTCCTGAATCTGAGAACGTTCCTTTTCGACCGATCCAATAAGCGAATGCAATTCCGCCTTTTCATTGCGGGCACTTCTGACCAACTCCTGAATTTCATTCAGATGACTTTCAAGCACCTCTGCGAGTTCCTGAGGATCTTTGAATTCTTTCTTTTTTGACAATGAAAATATCATAGAAGAAGCTCCTCTTTGGGAATTGTCACTTCCCTGGTTATTTTCCAAGAACCATTTGTTTTTTCTAAAACCATTTGTTTTGCATTTTCCTGACTGCTTTTATCAGATTTATAAATCTGAAGAAATTTTACTGTTGCTGAGTTTTCAGAAACATCCATCACCAGAATCTTATCGACAGTAACATCTATACTGGAATAAATTTCAAATGTGCGGATTTTTCGCTCTGCCCAGCTTCGCCACCTTACCCCCTGACTGTTGAATCCGGAGGTATCATAGAATTCTTTGTATCTATTAATATCCATCGATTCCCAGGCATTCTTCCAGTTCCCAAGCAGTGCCTTGAACTCCTCCTCAGACCGCTTATGCCGGGCAAACCTTTTTTCCCATTTATTGTGTATCATTTCAAAATCTGGTATCGATAGCGGCTCTTCTGCTTCTTCTTCATCCACGATAAAGACCGGAGTTCCGACACCATCATTTAGAAACGATGCGAGCAGCAAAAGCTGATCATTGGCGATCTCAAGACATCCCTTGGTCTCTCCGGGTAAAGAATCAGGCTCAGTACCATGAATCCAGATACCCTGACCGGTACGGCCTTCCTGTCGATCCTGCTGGTTAGGATAATCCAGAACATAAGCCAAAGGACCATAGATAGAGGATAGCTCCCGTTTTTCTTTCCTATCAACAATAAAATAAAGCCCCTCGGGAGTGCGTTTGTCACCAGCCGTTTTTTTGCGGCCTGATTGAGTACCGGTTCCCATAGTATAAGAGCGCAGGATCTGCCATTTACCAGTGATATTCTGCAATAAATACAAGGTTTTATTTTTTTTGTTGGCCAGAATTATAAAGTAGTCTGCCGGAGCAGAGCCGGAAGACTCCTTCAAAATTCCTGCGCTGTTTTGTAAAGATGTTTCAATTGAATCAATAAAAGAGCTGTCACCTTGTAAATCATCCTCTTTTTGAGCCATACTTTTTAACAGAGAATCCTGAGCAGTAAATCCCTGGGGGTTCTGCTCAGGATTTTTAATAGTAATTGCTGCCTCAGGATTACTAAAGGGTTTTAACTGCACCAATTTAAATATCCCCCACACAGCACCGGTTCCTAAAATCAGAAATCCTCCATATAATGCCAGTTTCCAGGACCTTTGAAGAACCCGCTTTATATCAAGCGGTTTTTTCTTCTGAGAGTAGGCTTTGGATACCTCAAAAATCTTAATCCAAGCCTCAAATTTATACTCCAATACCTTAAGCTGGTAAAGGATTTTAATTCTCAGATTTTCTAACATAAGGAATTTCCACGAATTAAGCTGATGATTAAACACTTCTAAGCAAAAACATTATACCATTTCAGCATAAGATACTGCACCATTTTTCTACCAGAAATGGCCACATCAGGAGGTTTTAAGAACTTGTCCCCAGAAGAGAATGATACTATTTTTCAGCAGTTTTTGGCTGGTAACTTTCAATCAAACAAATAGCCATATCAAGCACCTCGGCATTCTCTTTTTCAGAAATCCCTTTGAATGGTATCCCTTTATGAATCGAGGACTGAGGGCAGTATGATTCAATCTCGGTTTGGTGAAAAAATCCGACAGCCGGCCGGTTCAACAATCCAGCAACTACATATAGAAGAGTGTTTCCGGTGATGATCAGATCAGATCTGGAAACTAATGCAGCCGTTCTGGATTCAGACAGGTTAGTCAGCACAGGTAATTTTTGGGCTTTTATCCACTCTGTTTCTCTTGTAGAATCGATATATTCGGCATATAAATACATTTCGCCTTTTTTTAGCTCTTTAACCCTGCCAAGAAACTGTTCGGTCCATGCATGTCCGAATTTTCTGAATAAAAAGAGGGCATCGACTCCAATCAGAGCGCTTTTTCGTTTTATTTTTGACTCTCGTAACAGATGGTCTATTTCATCGAGTACCTTCGGAGCCACACTCCAGCACACCCCTTCGGGCTTGGCACCAAAAAGATCAGAAATTGAGCAGTTTAAATCTGGAATGTACTTTCTTTGTTTAGAAGGACTTACCTGAAGATTGAGGAAAGGAAACTTTCCAGCACCTTGATAGCCGACCCGGGTAGGTGCTGCCGAAGCTCCGGCAAGATAAAGCAGAGATAGATCAGGCTTGTGATCCAGCAGAAAACAGATATCCACAGTTCCCCTGAACTCCTTTGCCAACCCGGTGAACTGTTTTGCAAAAGTTTTGCTGGAATCCAGATCATATTCAATCACATTCAAACCAGGTATCATTTTAACCAGCGAAGTAGTCTGATTCTCACACACCAGAGTGACCCCCGCATGTTTAAATAATGAGGCTAATCCGGTAATATTCTGAAGCTGATACAAAACATCGATCTGCCTAGGTGGCAATATAAGAAGTATCTCTTTAACTTCTGATATATTGACCGGAAAACTGATAGGTGACACTTTATATCTTTTTTTTAAGATAAAAGAGGTAAGTCCGTAAATTCCTGACTTACCAATTAATGCCAGAACTGCCTGCCTGATCAAATTTTTTGATTTTTTTTCCATGTTATTATAAAATTATTACGCAGAAGCGTAAATTACTCCTTTGCGGAAAAATAGCACGCGATTGGGAAGACCTGCAAATTTTAATTGCGACTAACTGTTTAGCTTGTTCTTTTCGGAGCATTATGCCATTAAAGAAATTTATTAAACCTCTTGAGATTACACTCCTTTTCTCAACATGGATACTCCTTATAATTGCAAATATTACAGTCATGGGAAAGAGCCTGCCCTATACTTATGAAATCCTTGGTGGTCTATCTATTCTTTGTACTCTGCTTTTCGCTTCCCCCATCCTGAAAAAGAAGCCAGTGAACCTTTCCTGGATTCAAACAGCATCTGTTTCTATTATCGCTTTTGCTGCTGTACAGCTCTCAAAAGATGGCACTAGCGTTCAGGAACTACATTTCCCTGCGCTTTATTATATAATAACAGTAAGTAATTCTCTAATGGGGAAAAAATTTGCATGGATAAGCCCATTTTTAATTCTGGCAGTAGGTGAAACTGCCAGAATTTTCTTAACATCAAATATGGATTTACAATTATTAACCGGGAATCCATCTAATTATCACCAAATAATAAATCTTTTTATATCAGGTCTTTTCCCATCAGTCCTGTACAGACACCAACAGACACCATATTTTAGGGGTCGAAAAGCAAGTGTTTCTTCAGAAGTTTCCCCATCCAGTAATAATAATGTTTTTTTCAAGTCTGAAAATAGTAAGCAGGAAGTAGCTGCTGCACAAAATTCATCCTTAAACTATATGAGCGATATAGACAGTCAGAGCGCTGACAATGTCCAGAATCTTCTATATAGCATAGTCTATTTCATGAGCCGTAATTTTAAGGCCCACTCAGCATTAGGCTTTATTTTCAATCCTGTAACCAAATCATTCGAATTGAACTCATTTCAATCAAAAAGCATCCATGTTGCCAAAGGCATCTCCATACCTCTGGGGAAAGGGATTATTGGGAAAATCGGACTTGAGAAACGGGCCTTTATGAGTGGAAACCTTCCGCTTTATAATTCTGAAATTCTGTACTATAGTAGCCCGGTGGAGATAAATTCATTATTGGCAGTGCCAATTGTTTCCGATGCAGAAGAACTTTTAGGTGCGCTGGTTCTTGATTGTATAGATAAAAACGCAATTAAAGATCAGGATAAAGAGATTCTTAAAAGATTCTCTTTTCTGGCTGCAGCACTGATTACCAACGCACGGATGAGAGCCTTACAGGAAAGGGCAGCCCATACCTTCCAGATCTTTTATCAAGCCAGCCACCGTTTCACCACTTCACTTAACATGAATGATGTGTTTGATGTGCTTTTTGCAACTGTCCCCATGATCACCCCCTGCACCAGACAGATAGGTATTGTTTTTGATGACAACAGGAATGTGGGAAGAATCGTAGGGATCAAGGGAAACAGTCTGGATATCAGCCCTGCAATGGAATTTCCAATTAATAAAGGCCTCTACTCTTTTGTTTTTCAAAAAAGAAAAATGGTCAATATCAGCGACTTTCTTCAATACCATGGCAAATATTACCGTTTTTTCCCAGATGAAAAAAAAGACCGATCTATTCGCTCCCTTATCATATTCCCAATAACTGATGATGAGTTCAGATGCAGAGGAGTTTTTTCGGTCGAAAGCAATGAACCGAGTCTGTTCACAAATGAAACAATTCAAATCTTCAGTACTCTGATGGAAAATGCTTCAGTTGCATTTACCAGGGCAGTTCTTTACCAGAAGATGGAACTGCTTGCCACCACCGATGGATTAACAGGACTCAACAACCACAGAAATTTCCAGGAGATTCTCTCCAAAGAACTGGAAAGGGCCAGACGCTACAAACACCCGCTTTCTTTACTCCTAATGGATATTGATTATTTTAAGACATTTAATGATACCTATGGACATCCGGTTGGAGATCTGGTCCTTAAAGAGATCTCTCTTTGCATCCAGAAATCAATACGCACCAACGATATTCCAGCCCGTTATGGTGGTGAAGAATTCACGGTCATCATTCCGGAAACAAACCAGGCCAACGCTATGATTATCGCCGAAAGAGTTCGGGATACCATCGAAAAACACGTTATCCACTCTCTGGAAAAACAACTCCATGTAACTGTCAGTGTCGGTTGCGCCACTTATCCCACTCAGGCAAACTCTCAACAGGAGCTGATTGATTTGGCTGATAAAGCTCTTTATTATTCAAAAGGACATGGACGCAATCAGGCTAATGCATACCTGCCCGATATGACTGAGAGTGAAAAAAAACATAAAACCTGAATTCCTGCTTCAATCATTTGAGTATTTTAATTGCAGCATCAGGAAAACATATCCAATCAGAAGGAATTTCAAAATCACAACTCTTAAATTCTAAACAGGAATATTAGAGTGTTTCAAGATAGCTAAAGCTTAACTGTTAGTGGTAGTTCCATTGCCCTGTTCTTGTTTTGAATTTCGGTTTTCGAATTTTGTGCTTTTTTTAGTTACTCTTTGTTCTGATTCTCATCGGGAAACAATCATGAAAATCACTTTCTTAGGTACAGGAACCTCTCACGGGGTACCATCTATCGACTGTATGATAAGTCAGTACAGCAAATGTCCAAAAGGGGTTTGCAGACTGGCCGATGTCAACCCCAGACACAGACGTACCCGCTCTTCAATATTGGTTCAACTGCAGGATTATTGCATTTTAATTGATGTTTCCGCTGATTTCAGAGCTCAGGTTCTAAGAGAGCAGATCAGAAAAATCGATGCTGTCCTGGTTACACATTCTCATGCAGATCATATCGGTGGAATTCCTGACATCCGCTCCTTTACCAATGACCGTCCTTTACCCATCTACGGCTCCAACGAAAGTATCACCAGCATTCAGAAAACCTTCAGCTACATCTTTGATCCGCATACTACCATCGGAGGCGGGATTCCAAAACTGCAAACACATACAGTAGAAGACTCCTTTGAACTCAATTCTAAAATTATAGTAACCACTCTTAAAGTTGGTCATGGCAAACTCAACGGCTGTTTGGGGTACCGAATTGGCCCACTTGCATATATACCAGATATGAAATCTATAGATCCAAAAAACCTGAAGAAACTCAAGGGCACAGAAATATTGATAATAAACTGCCTCAGAAACACTCCTTCTCATCCTACCCATCTGTGTTTATCGGAAAGTATCGAACTTGCCAGGAAAATCTCTCCTCGGCTCTGCTATTTTATTCACATGTGCCATGATATACATTATGAAACTGATTCTAAATATCTGGAATCGTGGATGGATTTTTCCTATGATGGTCTAGTGCTTAATATCTGAAAAAAGGTGACTTAGTGGAAAATTACAAAAAAGAGTTCATCGAGTTTATGGTAAAAAGTAAGGTACTTACTTTTGGGGATTTTTTAACTAAAAGCGGCCGAGAAACCCCTTTTTTTATTAATACCGGCAACTACAGCACAGGCTCTCAGCTTCTGAAACTGGGTGAGTATTATGCAGAATCTTTAATGCTCAATCTACCCCTTGGTTTCGATGTCCTGTTTGGCCCAGCCTATAAAGGAATACCTCTGGCAGTGGCTACCTCTATGGCACTTACTTCCAGATATTCCCGGCAAACCGCATTCTGCTTTAATCGCAAGGAAATAAAAGATCATGGCGAGGGTGGAAAGCTCATCGGGCACAAATTAATGGATAATGATCGTGTAGTGATTATCGAAGATGTAATTACTGCTGGAACCTCTGTGCGGGAATCCATACCACTTCTGCGCTCTGCTGCCAATGTAAACATATGTGCACTGGTGATTTCTGTTGATCGCATGGAAAAAGGTCAGAGCAATAAAAGCGCGCTCACAGAATTAAAAGAAGAGTTCGGGATAGAAACTTTTTCAATAGTAACTCTGGAAGAAATTGTCGATTACCTTTATGGCCGCAAAATCGATGGTAAAGTCGTAGTAGATGATGCCATTCTCCAGAAAATCAGAGATTATCGTGAAAAATATGGAGCGTGCTGAAGTGTAGGAAAAGCATGCGACAAAGACACCATAACTGGTTCGTGTGTCTCTTAAGTTACACTACGGGTGTTATGGACCTTCTCAGATCTTTTCTGCATGAAGATGTTGTTAAAGAGTTAGATTTAAATCATTAAAGAAGCTTGCCTCCTAACTTTATACCTGCCTCAGAAAAGTCACATCATGCTGATGTTATTTATCATAATTAATTCGCATGGTCAGACCTCCTACATCTAGTAAAAAATACTAAAAAAGTAAATAATATCATGGGTTTTTTATTTGAAATTTAGTATTAATTTTTTATTTCGGATTACGTGCTTTAGAATTTTTCTTCTGAAGAACTCGAAAGAAAAACTGATATAGCTTGCTAATAAAAAGTGACAAATTGCAATTTCCCATTCTTGTTTAGAGTTTTGAGAATTGGCTACTCAGGGATCCCGAAATTATAAAAGAAACGTCTAAATAACCAAAGCAATCCATCTTCTCAGGGTGGTATTTATTTTGCAGAGGTTCTTATTCAGAGGAACCAATTCTCTTTATCTCCAAAGTATTGAGGACAACCTCTGATGAGCACTTATCAAACCCAGCCGCGTTTGTATTTTGCAATTCATAAGCACATGCATCAGCCCTATTACAGGGCAGCCGATCCCAATTTTTGGAATGGTGAACTGGAAGCTATTTTTGGATCCAGATGCGGTAATTATACCAGCTTTATTGCAGATGCGATCAACAATTACCTCAAAGGGGATCTTCCTTATGCAGGAATCTCTACCAGTTGGAGTGGCTCTTTGATAGAGCAGTTAAACCGCTGTGAAAAAGAAAACCTATGTGGGGGGTGTTTTAACAACTGGAGTAATTCACTTAAACAGATCACATCAGTTCTTACCAAGGGAGAGCACAGACGGCTCAATTTCACCTCCTTTGGGTTTTATCACCCAATAATGTCCCTTATTCCTAAACGAGACATCGTAAAGCAGATTGAGCTTCATCGTAAAATCGTTAAAGACACCTTTGGAGTTGAATCTTCCAGCATTCTCTTTCCTCCGGAAACCGCCTTTCACGTGCGAATGATTCCTGCACTCAAGGAGGCTGGTATCAAGGCTGTAATCTATGATTCTATCCACCGCTATCGTTCCTGTAAAGATTATCCTTACGCAGGAATCTCCGAGGGTTTGCTGCCCCCCAATCCTGCTGATCAGCAGAATCCGCCATCAAAAGACTGGATTCAATTGTCTAATATCTGGGCTGGAAGCAAAATCAGCCCATCGCTGCTCAAACCTGAATATGTAAAATATGAAGATATCGATGGTACAGTTTATTCAATAATCGGCATACCTGCAGAGCGATATATTGGGAATGAAGACGGTCGGGGTGGTTTTGGTGCTCTACAATATCAGGACATACTATCTCAGGTTTTAGACAGTATAATCCGATTCAACTCTTTTGATCCTGCCCATCCTCCCTTTTTTGTTCTTCATTCAGATGGTGATAATCATGGCGGGGGAGCAGACAGTTATTATCACCACAATACAGAGCGGCTGGTAGCCTGGATAAAAAGCGAACCCCGTTTTGAGCTTACCACCATAGAGGATTATCTTGAACGTTTTCCTCCTGATTTCTCAAAAATGGTCCATATCGAGCCTGGTGCCTGGAGTGGTGCAGATAATGGGGACCCGCAATTTAAAAAGTGGTTCAGTTACAGTGAGAGTGCTTATTCTCCCGATTTAAATTCCTGGGCAGTTCTTACCGCTTTGCAAAATTGTATTCACAGTCTAGAGGATTCCAAGCTCACAGAAGAGTCCTTTGAAAAGGCAGTAAAACTTTTATTGACCGCCGAAACCAGTTGCTACTGGTACTGGACCGGCCAAGAGACATGGGATCAGCAGGTAACTCTAGCAGCCAACGAAGCATACGACCTGATCAGAGCTTCTGTAAATGCTCTGGTAAGTGCAAATAATGAATCTACAGGCCCGACTATTTTTTCTCCCTGGATCACCCCCGAAAATCCCGGTGGTCTTACCTGGGGTCAGGGCTCGCTTAGAGATGCCGAAAAAAAAGGCACTGTTCATACCTTTGTTTACGATATTAGTGGTTTGTCTACTGTAGAGCTTATCCTGAGGAGCTCGGCCGGGGAGAAGCGGATTCCCATGAACTCTCATGGAGCTTACCTCTCAAGAACCAATCCGCTGATTACTGCTGATTACTTCACTTTAGAACTGCCGGAATCGTTAGGGGAAGTTTTTTACTATATCGAAGCAAGTGACAGACGCGGGAACCGCTCGTTTTCTTCTTTAGAAAGAATCTTTCTGGGTTTAGATTCTTAATAAAAACGGTAACCGCCTGTCACTCTATTTTTTCCGGCTCTCCCTTTTTTCCAGTAACTTTTTAAGCTTTTTTTCCACACCGTATATTCCCCGGCTTTCAAAGTCAGGCATGATGGGAGCTGGAGTGTCATCATAAACATTAATCCATTTAGCCTCCATCGAGGAATCATAAAACATAATCCAGGCATTTTTTGTGATTTTAAACTTTCTTAGCTTGCTTTGAATAATGCGTCCACCCCTGGAAATATTTGAGATCACAAAATCGATGTAGGCATATTTGAGTCCTGTTCCAGCCCCTATAACCCTGCCCATTTTATTTTTACGCAAACCCAGATTCAGCTCATCAATCAGTTTAACCTTATATTCCTCATTTTCCATTTCCTCATTTTGCCGCCATCGTTCCATTTTCAAATAGCAGAAGGTTTCATTGAAGTTGGAGAAGCGTTCCGAAAAAAATCTGTTACCATTATGGTAGCTTTCGACTACCTGTGGCAGCATTGTACACATTGTGACCATATCAGAGCGGCCGGTATAATCACACTCTTCGGGTGGCTCAAAATCTATTCCTACCCACTCCCCCATGCCTTCGATAATGCCGTATGGTTCTTTGGGAAGTCTTTTCTTTGCCTCTTCCACTTTTTCATCAACAAATTTGGGTAAGTCACGTATTGGATAGACTTTTTCATCACCAGGTGTTTGCGAGATAATATCAAGGCTTCCCACCCAGGTACGTTGTACACTCTCTCCGATTAAAAAGCTGATTCCCTCAGCCAATTCATCAATTGCTTTATATTTGTTCTCAACTGTTGTAGCATTCTTATGGATAAATAAGATGTTTACCCGGTTCAGATGGTCCAGAGAGCCGGAAAACATGTACTCATCGAGATTTCCTTCAGCTCGTACTTGAACCAACAGTTTGACAAATTCGTAGTCATAGCGTTGACGTCGAAAGCAAAAGCCCCAGTTTATTCCAATAGTTTTGCACTTTTTCCATATCAGATCTACCAGCGGGTAAAGATCCACTCTGCTGGTAATTGATATCACCAGGTCCATACTTTTCAAACTTCTGGGAATGAGGTAAAAGTCTAGATCAGGGTGAACCTTTCTAAGTATCCTGTCTAGAAACTTATGTGGTTTGAACTCATTTTTACCGTGCAATGCAGGGATTATTAAAGCAACGTTTTCATAAAATGCTTTCCAGAATGCATCCACCCGCTTTGAATACTTCTCTTCCTGATAAAACTGAACCAGTCTTTTCTTTTCCGTTTTTTTGATATTTTTCTGCATTTGTGCTCCTGATGTCCCATTTAGATAAATTTTTTAGATGAGTTTGAAATACACTTATTTCGATAAACGCTCAAATATCCAACAGATCTTTTAACAAGCCCGGCCGTTTTTTACGGATTCATTAGCTGTGAAGGAAAATTCCGGGAATATATCAGGGAAAAAGATGAGAATGAAAGGAAAATAGACGTGATTTCAGAGCCAGAGATGACTGATATTTCACTTAAGCAAGATTCTTACAACCACTAATCCGGGCAAGCCCATAGTATCTTAAAAAGGCCGTCTATATTGAATCTAAACTGTTGTAATTCTAAATGCAATAGTTTTGAAAGTGCTCCGTTTTTCTGTATGAAATTTCCTGATGAAATAGAAAATGTGCTGCTTTTGACCAAACGATTGTAGGTCTTTATCGGACAGCAGCGGCTTAGCAAACACTTAACAGAAGCTATCATTAATTGGCAGCTCTGACCACCAGATTTTTACCAATTCTTAAAACTGCTTGAGGTGTAATATCATTGAGGTGGCACAATTTTTTAATAGTTGTGCGGTAACGCAGGGCGATGCTGCTGAGATTATCCCCTTTTTTGATTTTATGGATTACAGTTTTTCTCACTTGCTCCAGATAGGCGAAGTCATTTTTGTACAATTTAAGTGTATCGCTTTTTAAGCAGAAATTTTCAAAATCGATAATAATGTTTGGATCAAAAGGCTCACCATAATAGCGCGTCTCAAAATGCAGGTGAGAACCTGAGGCCCTGCCGGTTCTCCCTCCCAAACCGATTACATCACCTGCTTTTATTTTTCGATCAGGGACTACAATCGATTTAGATAAGTGCCCATAAATTGTCTCCACCCCCCAAAAATGCCTTATTGCTACTACTCTGCCATAACCATACCGGTCGTATAAGACCGCCCTTACTATTCCATCGAAGGCAGCCCGAACCGTATCTCCTGTATTTAGTTTTATATCAATACCATAGTGCCATAACCAGCGGTCGCGTCTTCCAAAATCAGAGGTAATATGGCCTTTGAAGGGGTGAATGTAATGTCTGTTTCTGCAAGTATCCCTCAACACGATTCTCACAGTATCAAAAAGATAACTGCAGTCGATTTTGCCGGAATTTATCCTGTTTTTACTCCATGCAAAAGTATCAATTTCAGAGTAATTGCTATCATAGAGTGCATTGACACTTCCCTGCAAACCTTCCTTCTTTGAAATTATAATTTTTGAAGAATCAATGATTTGGGACTGATAAAGACCAGGTGTCTGTTTTCCTGTAGCAACGGCGAGATTCCCTGCAGCTATACACACAACAATTTTCAGTAGCAATGAATGAAACATTTTATCCCGAAAGAAACAATTAATATCCTGTTTGCCCTGTATTCAAAATTCTTGAAAAATCAATTAATTCCGATAAAAACAGTTCATCCTGAATATGGACTGGGGTATAAGATTTAAATGAACAAATGACGATGTCAATCCAACATTTCAAGAAAACAATTCTAAGCTGGCACTAATTAATATAATCAATCCTTGAGAGAGGGCATTACTTTTTTTTGAGAGATGAAGTCAGATACTATAGGGTAAAATAGAAGGTTGCCCCTTTATTTTTGATTGCTTCTACCCAAATTGCTCCTCCATGCTTTTTGATTATTCTGTAAACAGTAGCCAGTCCTACTCCGGTGCCTTCAAATTCAGATTCGCTGTGTAATCTGTGAAAGGGCTGAAAGAGCTTTTCTTTAAATTTCATGTCAAACCCGGCGCCATTATCGCAGACATAATAGATCGCACTGCCCTCTTTGAAATCAACACCGAATACTATCTTGGGGTCATCTTTTTTACGGGTAAATTTCCAGGAATTACTCAGGAGGTTTTCCATGACAATTTTTATCAACCCCGGATCACAATTGGCAAATACATCCTTCTGTATCTCTACCCTGATATTGCGCATCGGCTCACTTTTATGCAGAGTATTAATGATGTCTCTGGCGATAATGCTCAGATTTACATTTTTCCGGCGAAGTTCTGCTCTGGTTACTCTTGCCAATGTCAGCATGTCTTCTATCAATTCGTTCATCCGGTCCGCAGATTTTCTTATAATTGACATATATTCATTTCCGCTGTCAGTCAGCACCTTTGCATATTCATGCTGCACCAGTTCGCTGAAAGCCTGTATGGTATGCAGAGGGGCACGCAGGTCGTGAGACACTGAATGACTGAATTCGGTAAGTTCACGATTTGACTCTTGTAAACTATTGTTGAGTCTTACTATCTTTTTTTCCCACTTCCGACGTTCGGTTATATCCGTAACCATCCCCACTTTTACATGAAATTGTCCTTTATTATCAATAAGGCGGCTTTCAGATTCTATAACCGGAACCAACGTTCCATCACTTTTTCGCAGGTTTTTCTGTCGTACTCCTCTTATCCTGCGATCGACCCCGTGAAAAGTTTTCTGACCTTTGTCCAGAAATTCACAAATATCCTTTCCCTTAAGCTCATCTAAACCGTAGCCCAGTATCTGAGTCATTCTCTGGTTGGTGTAAGAAATCCGGTGATTCTCACCTATAATCCAGATCCCTTCCTGAGCTGTTTCTACTATGGAACGGTAATACTTTTCACTCTCCCGTAACTCATCCTCCACTTTCATCCGCTTCTCTATTTGAGTTCTCAAACCCTCATTAGCTAATGATAAGGCAATCGTCCTCTCCTTTACCTTTTCCTCCAGTTCAGTCTGGGATTTCAGTAATTCGGATTCGACCTGCTTTCTTCTGGTAATTTCCAACTGAGCATTTTGATTGGAGCCTCTGAGATATTGGATAAGATCCTCATTTCTAAACACTAACCGGTAATTGGAGCTTATTATCGAGTGGTTGGTTTCTGCAGAAAGACTGATCAGAATGGTAAAAAGAATCAACATGATTGCAAAAGCCAGATGGATTGGAGTCCCCATTATAATAAAGAGCGCTATCTGGGGAACCAGGGTGGGTGTGGTAAAACCATAGTAGGTTACCCTCAAAGCAGAATAAGTTGCTGCAGCTCCTGCACACATCCCCCCCAGGACCACAGCTACTATCATCTGATAAGCAACGGAACTGTGAAGCAACCCAAAAAATGCAGAACTTCCCCAGATACCTCCGGAGATTATCAAAAAAACAGAAGAAAAATTTTCCCATCTTTTGACATGCTGAAACTTTTTGGTGTCCAATTTGAAAATGGTAACCATAGCCATTCTCAAAACTGCAAAAACAATATGAGCCAATAACCAGCTTAGGATCCAGAAATGAGGAATAACATTCCACATTAAGACCGAGATGATACTGCTGTTAATTACAGTGGCGATAATCCCTATTGGCAAGAGACTGAATATTAAACAAACCTTTTTTGCCAATACCAGATCATTTAAACTGTCCTTCAAAAATGTTTCCTTTATGGTGAAGGGTGTAAAAAAAATGGGAAAATTATGAATATAACCAAAATACCGGTTTTTTATTTTTATTAAGCAAAGTGAATACCCTGATTAAAGGAAAAAAAATCACAACACCGAGTTCAAAGAGGTGGATATGAGCTCTGTTTGCACAATGCTCCTTGCAGCATCAGCAGCCCTTCAGATCTCCCTTGCTGGAAAGTTTAAAAACGGTGGGGGAAACGCAATCACCAAAGCAAAAGAGTGCCTCCCTGCGACCAGCACTGGCTTTTAGTGCTTACGGTGCCAAGCTGGATTGTCAGTTCCTGAGTGCAGAATGAGAATGACAAATGATATATAACAAATGACAAATATCGAATAACGAATATCGAAGTGAGGAAAAAAAGGAAAAAAAAAAGGAAAAAGGGAAAAGGGGAAAAGAATACTGGGTAGTGCAAACCCTTGCAATACCAGAAGAAATGTTTACAGTACATTCCTAACCCCACGGCGATGAATTTTTGCATAACCATAATGCAAGGTAGTGCGTAACCTCATTTATGGGATGGACAAATAATGGCAACTGATCTGAGATGCGCCGTATTTGAGCGCAAAGGCCTGGAACCACTCAGTACATCCGCGGTTCAGCGATTTTTCAGCACTCTCTGTTCAAGGGTAATACCTACCAATGACAATCTCAGGTCCAGCTTAGCAATTTTACAATTCCACCAGGCCAGGCCCATTCTCAATTTAACCAGGCCTTTTTTCCAATTTCATTACGCCGATTAACAACTCCACCAGGCCCTTTTTTTAAATACCACCAAGTCTTTTTTTTTAATTTCATCAGGCCCTTTTTCAAATTAACCAGGTCCAATTTTACAATTCCGCCAGGCCCATTCTCAATTTAACCAGGTCTTTTTTCCAATTTCATCAGGCCGATTTACAACTCCACCAAGCCCTTTATTTAATACCACCAAGTCTTTTTTTTAATTCCATCAGGCCCTTTTTCAAATTAACCAGGCCCAATTTTCAAATTAACCAGGCCCATTCTAAATTTAACCAGGCTTTTTTTCCAATTTCACCAGGTCAATTATCAATTCCACCAAACTCTTTCCCGATTCCGCCGGCAGTAGTCTACTATATTGAGTGGCCGGAGAATGAGTCCTCCTCTCCACAGGCTTTTGTAATTGTCTGCTACGGAAGGTGAAGGGTGGAAGAGTACTTTGTTGTAGTATTCAAGACTGCTTTGAAGTGATTTTCTGACAATCTCACTCCCGCTATTTAAGAGCCGGGCCAAGCCAGGACCTCGTTGAAACCATCCTGATCGATATCATATACCTGTGCAGGAATGTCGGAACCGGTTGAGGAGCCTTTGGTTGGATCACCTATCTGCCATAGTTTCTTACCATCACAATCGTAAACGGTAAGACAATTGACTTCATGACCGATATAACGGTCATCATCCATCCTGTCTCCCTGCATCATGATCATTTCCAGGCGGCCATCCCCGGTGACATCACCCAGAAGCATTCTTTTCCCTTCACCGGCTTCACTGATATCGATGGTGGTAATCAGCACTGTTTCAGAAAAGGCAACTTCTGAAAACAGAGATACACATAAACTGATACACAGAATCATTTTTGACAACCGCATGTTTGGTTCCCTTATTAATGGACGACCTGAATTAAATATTTCTCTCCTGGTTAACCAGATGTTTCCTTTTCAGCATCTTTATTTCTTGGTAATCGGCACCCCGTTTTTGTCACAGGAATAAAACGAGTTCCATTCGCCATCCACCGGAAGATCATATTTCACTGTCCAGTCAGCCCAGGCACAGGTCGGTTTACAACAATCCTGCATGGTGGTGGTATGATAACCCTCCCGAAAAGCACCTTCTGCCTTGGCATCTGCAGGGGTCTTTACTTCCGGATCCGGTAACGGCAGATGCTCTTCTTTCAGACGACAACCGGTTACCCTGGTTAAATTATCCGGACAGCGTACCCGCTTTACCATCACATCCCAGTTCTGATGATAGAGGGAGTGAAGTTTGTTGGTTTCTATGCAGGAGCGCCTGGTATCCTCGGTGATCTGTTCTGATGCTTTGACAAGAGCCTGATCACACATCTCCTTTATTTTATCCTGACATGCTGATGAGAGTATTCCGTCAACAGTGGGTGGCCATCCCTGTATACACTCCTGATATCTGAGAAACGATATGCCTCCGCTGCCGGGATTCTGGTAAGGATATTCGTCATAGATAAATTCATCGAAATCTGTGGTATTACTGAAAGCAGGATCATTGTAACAGGAATTAAAGGCACCGTATCCGCCTGCACCCATGAACACATCGAAACCTTTGGGACCGCTGGCGGCGGTGTTAAAGCTCTGAACGATCAGAGGTTTGGGATAAGGGAGTTCGGGGGGTTTGGGAGAACTTGGTTCCGGATTTACAAAAACAATCTGGTAACATTGACAGCAACTGCTTGGGCCATCATCGACTCCACCCACATCCGGATCGTGACCCACCACCCCGTAGTTGAAAGGCGGATCGTCACTGTTTTTCCATCCATAGAATGCAGCGTCGTCTTTTGCTGCCTGAAGCATCTCGGTGCTGAAAAGCATGAATCTTGGACAAATAAATGTCTTGGGCAGGTCTGCTTTACTTGCATCTTCCGGGGGACTGCAGGAGTTAGCCACTCTGCAGTTTCCTCCACAGGCGCTATTAGGGTCACCAGGTATGCAGCTATCAACATAAAACTGGTTATAGCAAGGGTCAGGCGGATTAAGATGATAAGATGGAACATATTTTTTAAGTGTTATGTTTAAAGAGCTGTTCTCATAAGTATTTATCGGTTCAGAAGCCGGAGAGTAACCGCTTTTGGATACCCCCACAGTATCAACTATCACCATCCGCTTCACCAGTCTGCCCTCAACGATATCGCTTTTTGCGGGTGATAGCCCGGTGTTATTCTGTCTGCCGGTTACCAACACCCTGAAATGATTGACTTTTTTGCCAATCTGAAGCTTTACTGCATAGACATTTGAGCAAAAAGAACGATCAAAAGGATGAAGGCTGTAGATGCCAGGCAGCAGATTCTGGTGCACCTTCTGGTAAATGAGTCTTCCGTTTAATGAATAAACAGCTATTCTTGCCTGTTCATTTTTGTGGTTGATGGCAAAATATAACGTAGTACCTTTGAGTAGCGGTTCTGGTAAGAGCCATTTTCTGACCACCGGTTCGATGCCTGTAGGAACAAGAATACTGAAGGATCCATCATCGCCGGAAGTGTCTGATAATCCTGCAACAACAAGGCTTACCGAAGCTCCCTGGATGCCTTTGCCCTCTTCATCGATGATCCTGCCGCTTAAAACCTGAGCATGTGCCTCAAAAAGGAAGAAGGAAAAAATAATCATTATATGTAATCTTTTAATGGTTGTTAAATTGATCATTTTCACTCCAAAGAAGTCCGTTTTTTGAAAACCTGAGATGATGAATAATATAGTGTCTGTTTTGCGGACAAGGTTTCCTGAAAATTTAAAACTACCATTGTAATATTGCTTAAAGGATTCTGGATCGATAAACAAAGGAATCAAAGCGAGTCGCGTCAATAGAAAGCGGTATAGCAGAAAAACGGGGCTTCCATTCTATCAAAGCTTATAAAAAAAGCACCTAAAGCATATAGCTTTAAGTGCCTTTTTATGGGATATACTTGTAAACTGTTATTCCAATGTAACATCCATATCCCAGTCAACCCATGTTTCTTTCCATTTTGCAGGGTCGAGCTGTACCTGGTCTTTGGGAATATTAACTACATCGGTTTTTGCATTTTTATCACCATTAAAAACTTTTTTGAAAAATTCTTCCACCAATGAACCATGATTTTGCTGAGCTTCCATGCAATGGTTATATGCTTTCGGTATATTAACTGCAAGGTTTTCAGAGACTCCAAGAGCCTTAAATACCGGTTTAGCCGCCCAACCTGCCACCGCACTACCTGTTCCATTGAGATGACACCATGAATTTGGACCATTACCATTTGTTAGAATGCAAATGTGACGTGGAGCGACACAGGCTATAAGTAAATGAGTATCAAATGGGAGTTTGTAAACATTTCTAGAATTATTGCCAATCACCCAGCTTGCTACATTTTGATCCATATAGGGAGTTGCTAAAAACTGATCACTATAATCAGGCTTCCAAAGCCCTTGCGGTGAATCTTTGCAGACCCAGGGGCCGGGTCCATTATATAAGTATTCTGCTACCCGGGGGCTGGCATCACCAAAACCACCGGATTCAACTACAACCGCAAGATCAATGCCTTCACAAAATGCAGCTGATAAAAATGCAGCTTTAGCAGTGTTGGAACATCCGGTTGTCATTATTTTGTTGGTATCAATACCGCCATCAGGATCATCAGCGATGGCCCGGCAAAGAATATTACATCCCCATCCAATCGCTATTTCCCCACATGGAGACATACCGAAGAGAGTTTTACAGGTACTTGCCCAACTGTTTGCCTTGTTATTATCAACGGTAGTAGTTCTATGAGGATATTTGCTTCCCGGTTCAAGGCCACTACCCATAGAAATCAGTAAAATATCACCTGAGCCGCTTGTTCCAAAATTTATAGTCGCAGATTTACCCTTATAGGTAATTTTAGCTTGAACACCGCTCCCGGAAACTGTTCCTTCAACTTCAACATCAGGAGCCTCAAATGGTGGCATCGGACCATACATATATTTATAAGCCATCTCCAGTATCTCTTTACGACGACAGGGCCACTGAGACTTTTTGGTTACCTTGGTACCATCATAGAATGTGAAAGGATCAGGCAATTTTTGATTTTCTTTTAGTGCACTGGTTGCAGGCAAGTCAGGAAGCACACAATCAAAAGCTCCTTCCTCTTCCATTACAATCTCAATACCCTCTTTTACATAAGCATCAATGGCAGTCTTCCTGGTAACAAAACCCTCTTTTGTAGCAATCAGCGTATCAACCGCAGCCGTAATCTTTGCCAGCTTTCCTTCAGATCGAGTCTCACTTTTTCTGGCTTCGTAATCTGAAACGAATACTTGCGATCCCGCTGTGATAACTCTTCTTCGAACAGTCTGATCACCCAAAGTAATCTGAAGAATGTAAAAACCGTTGCTTATCCCTACCAGTGGAATATTGTGGGTACCGGCTGAGAGATTCTGTAAGGGAATGTTTTTTACGATACGGCCATTTCCGGAAAAAAGCGTAATCAAGCCTTTGGAAACTGCAGCATTAACCGAAAAACCAAGCGATGCTCCCTGTCCGGTAACCTCGAAAGATCTCTGCACATCAATTCCATAGGGTTTTAGCGTTTTTACGATCTCCAGAGCGAATTTACCATCAGCTTCTGAGCTCACTTTGGTTGTTGTATCGCTGGCAAGATATACCTTTGCCCCACTTATTGCAATTCCATCTGCTTTTTTCACCGTCCCCTTCAGCGAAACCTCTGAAGGTGCGGCAAAAAGCAGAGAAATTCCCGTAAGTATCACGCCACTGATTTTTCTTAACATTCCTGCCTCCATCTTAAATATGTGCACTTTGAAAATTTTCGGATTTTTTAGAAATAGATTTGATTATTCGCTTAAAAGCGGCTGTAACTTATCAAAGGAATACTCATGTAAATGATGTGTAGTAAATAAAACGCACCCCCGGATCAGAAATATCGAAGACTGTAACTTCGGCACTCCAGATACTTATCTCAATATAGCGGATAAGAGGTTATCATAGTACCAATTTATCATTATTATACAATAATTCGTACATCTTCTGTGTACAAATGTATTGTAGAAGGGGAGTAAACCAGATTGACTGCGGATAGCTTGTCCGCAGCAAGCCGTAGTAAAGTGTTTATAGCATTTGAATATGCCGGTTTTAGTTGCCGGAATAATAATAAAGATAGGGAAGGAAGACGGCTGCAGGGAAAGCTCGCTTTACCTGCAGCCGGGGAAACTGTTTTCAGAAGACTTTTTAGCTGTTCCTCCAGGGAGTTTTTTTTAACGTGTCAGACTCAGTTTTTTCTGAAACACTGTTCCATTTTTCACTATCAGCAGAAAACCTGAAGATGTATTAATCCTGTTATCTGAAATATCGTTTCTGTGAATTTTAATCTTCCTCCCTGCACAATTAAAAAACGATAAATCCCTGTTAGACATTACTACAGGTCGAATGGTGTTTCTGGATACGGGAATCACTGGAACCGGGGCAAAATAGTGCATATTGAGCCATCGCTGAGCCGCGATTCTGCCGATCTTTATCACTCCTGGCGCTTTGTAATGGATGCCGTCGGTTTCAAATCCTTTGGTATCCAGAGTATCGACATTTTCCAGCTTGTTTCTGACAGCAATATCGGCGGCCCTGACTTTGGCATTATGAGTCCAAAAACTCTGTACATCGATCATTGGAAGAATCACCGGCAGATCTTCGGTATTCAGTGTATCACGTATATCCTTAATCAGATTGGTAAGGTTGGTTTCATACTCATTTGCTTGTTTTTGGGTATTATCCATTGCGTCAAATTCCCCCTGAAGCCAGACAAAACCACCCATATGAATCGTGTATTTTGTTGTATCCAGAGAACCAAGCGCATCCTTGATATGTTTCATCATGTTGGAGTAAAGGGAACCCACTGTACCTCCGGAACTGGGTGGTCGCCATCCATTATTGGATTCAGCCAACGAAGTACCAGATACAGCATCTTTTATGATTGCGATTTTAATACCGGGCAAGGAATCGCTTACTGTTTTGCCGAATAACAGTTCCGGTCCAAAGGCCGTTTTCCCCCCGTTCAACTGCGAACTTCCAAACCCGGGCTCAAGGGTCAACCACTTCCTCATTTTGCTCGCATCACCTTCTGAAGCCAGATAGATAATCGCACTGTCCACCGGCTTTTTAAGCTCCTGAGGAAGATCGTTTACCACCCCTGCACCGCACATGTTGGACTGACCTGAAAACAGAAACACCAGAAGATCGGTTTTACCAAACGATAGTGAAACAGTCACAATTACAAACAATGCCACTTTTTTTAACTGCTGAAAACCAGGTGATGCAATTGATGACATGCAAACCCTCCTTTGTTTAAGGGAAATATATAAGTAAATCTTTTTCTTTTTGATTTCTATATGAAAGCCTGATCCACCCGGCACTCCTGGCAACACTGCTGATCTGCACTTCATCTATTATACCTTTAAAATAGCAGTATCCTTCATCTCTGATGGGAGATGCCATGACCTGGGCAAAACGGCCAATCATCAGATCGGACTGACCACTGCGAATAGCACTGAAAGGATAATCGATAAGTGTATCTGCCCGTTCTCCGTTGATAAAAAGTACATGTGAAGTATCATCATGCACCCCGGCAACAAACACCCATTCACCTGAAGACATTTCTGTTACTGCCAGATCCCATCCGGATTCATTGCGGTAGTCGGCGAACTCCCAGAGCGAAGAGTTGAGATGAATCGAAGTATGCCATAGAAAGTACTGGGTATTGCCCTTGGAAACAATGACATGAGAGAGGTCATCAGGGTTCTTGATGTATACCCATGCAGAGATGGTGTAATGGCTACTCCGCTCAAAATTGATTTTGCTTTCTGCAGTATTGGGCATGGTAATAAAACTGCTGATACCATCAAAACTCCTTGCATTACCGATAATTCCCTGAACTCTGGCCGGTACTGCAGAATCGGGTGAAAGACCATAATACAGGTTTGCAGTTGCATCTTTCACGGTATCCTTTTCATCTTCACCCAGATGCCATACACCCTGAAAACCCGCTGCTGTATCGAATACCCGTTCTTCTGTTCCCCTTTGAGGAATCAGGTGGCTTCCCCAGTACATAAAAATGAACTGATCTTTACTGTTGCCAATAAGTGTATCTATATGCAACCAGATCTCAGCCTTTGCAGAAAGCGGATCCCACTTTTCAATCTCATGAATAATTTCCCGGTTATCAGCGGTCGTAAACATCAGATCTGCACCCGTTGAGCTAGCTTCAGAGAAATCAAAATTGTCCTGGTTTAACCGTAGTAAAACTGCAACATCGAAAAGGTTGTCGGTAATATCTGCTCCGGTAATAGAAGTGTTAAAACCTATTTTTCTGGAAAACTTCCATCCCGGATTATTGATTATAATTCTCTGCCCGGGCTCTACAGATACAGAACTGCAGACAACCATTCTGCCTGAGTCAATAGAAGAAACAAACAATACCGAATCGAAGAATCCTGCAGGTATCCGGTCCAGTTTTATAACCATATTGGAATCTGCAAACGAATAGATATCGGTACCCGGAATAAAACAGTACCCTGAGAGAGACTCCGGGGTTGCTGAAAAATCAATCACAAGGAAGCCTGCGGAATCCAGACTGCAATCTGCAAGTTCAAGAGGCGAACCCGATGTATCTACCTGAATATCGGTGACTCTGGCACACAATGAATAGTCGTGATTTCTGGCAATCAGAGAATAACTGCCTGCCTCAAGATTTTCAAATTTATACTTCCCTGAATCATCGGTCTTTGTAGTAAACTGATGATTAAAGGTATCATTTTTACAAGGATCAAAATCATCCGGAAACAGCCGGATCGTTACCTGTCTTGCCTTTGTGCCATCTTTGTTTACAACACAACCGGTTATACCGTTGGTTGTTTCTGAGCCCGCACCTGCCAGCTTTTCAGTACAGCCCATAAAACAGGTTAGTGCAATGAAAACCAGATTAACAAGAGCGTTTTTATGAAGTACTGCCATATATGGTTCTTTACTTTGTCAAAGGAAAAAACTGAATATTAAGCTGATACACCTTATCGGGCTCAGTCTCATCACGGGCCACTTTCAGTAAACTTTCCCTGAATTGAGCAATAATCTGGTTTATCTGATCCAGTTTACTTTCAGCAATAGTCACGGTTACAGTGGAAATATTGCGTATCTGGGCAGGATGTTGGTGTAGCGACTCAATGGCTAACTGCATTGTTTCTTCCTGGAAAGCCTTAATGGCAGAAGAGCCGCACTGCTCTCCAGTGGTGATTATCTGGTGAGTCAATTCCCAGTTACCACTGCCATTTTTGTGTATCATCCCCAGATCACTTAACAGACGAATCGATTTACGCGCCTTCGTCATGGTAATAGGTGGAGAAAGCTTTTTAGCCAGCGCTGCATAATCATCCCGGAATGAATAATAGTCCAAAAGAGTCAGTATGGCAGAATAATACCACTTCGTGTAAAATTCATGCTGGTTTTTTTTCAGTGCTTGCGCGTTCACTCCTTTGAGAACAATGAGCTTCTCGTAGTAAGTTCTTTTGTCACTGTCGGTTTTAGCCTTGTTGAACCGGACCAGATTCGAAAAATATTCCGCATCTGTGCCTTTCAAGCCGCAGTGAACGATGAATGGATCTATCAAGCGGTTACCGATGTGGCGCTGAAGCTGGAATATCTTTAAAAGGTGTGAAGGGTCAACCGATACCCTACTTCCCATATAACGCAATGAAAAAACCGGGCTTTCCTGTTTTTTATGCAGGTAGAAATCCTTCAAAAACACGCGGTACTCCAGATACTCTTTAATCGGTTTCATATCCCCGCTAATATAGAAGAAAAGAGCAACAGGTACTAAAAAAAGGGCCTGCAAGACTCAAAAAAGTGTTGCGCAAAATGCCCACAGCCCTGCTAGTCAATAGCAGTGTGAGTAATCTTTTGCAGAGACTCTCAAAGAGTTATCCTGTGCTTTTTTCTCGATCACTTTCGATCTTTAGCAGGCGCTCTGAAAAGATTGAGTCCGCTTAACTCAACCCCACCCTGCCTTATCCTGTATATCGGAGAAGTACAGATTGCCTTCAGAGTCTACTGCAGGTCCCTCTCCGAAGTTTATTCCGGATTTTAAGGTTTTGATCTCCCCACCGGGTGCAACCAGATTCGAGGGTAGATCAATTGTGTGGGCAAACGCAGTGGCGTCAGTTGTCCCCCAAAGGAAAATAAGATTGATTACATAAATGAAAAATGATCTTTTTAGATACATAAAGAACTCCAGCGCGATTCCGACTTATTGATTATTAGTTTTAAGCGTTTCAAGTTTGTGATAAACCTGAAAGCCAGGTTAAATAATCTTTGTGATTATATAATAGAAAAATGGTCATGTTTTTTTTCAAGGGTTCTTTCAATTACTGTTCTTATTCCCTCAGATTCATCATTGTTAAGCATGTTTAGAGCGACTTTTTCAATTTCTTTTGTTACTACTCAGCTCTTCAAACTTTCTTTATTGACACTGGTTTTAACATAATTAAATTAAATACCATACCAGGCAAAGCTGCCGACCGACTCACCCATTTGTTTAATCTGTGATTGAATGCAGGATATAATAAATATCCATCAGACAAGCAGAAGATTAATTCGAAGTTGGCAATTTATTTGCATTTCCACTTTATCGTAAAATATGTTTATGATGACTTAAGGGAAATTGCATCTTAAGTCTTTGTTCGAAAACAATTTATCTGGTATCTACCGCTTTGGCTAATTAGCGGAAATTTACCAACTCCGGAAGCAGTACTGCCGTTTGTGACAGACCCACAAGTGCTTTCCATAATACTTCAGGAAAAAAAATCTGGAAACCATGGATTCCTAAATCAGTTGCAATTAAAGGAGGTTTTCGTTTGATCAATTTCAATGGACAATGATACTTTTTGGAGTAAAACTGCCTTTTGTTCAAAAAAGATAAGAGTGCACTTTATACGGTTAAAAGTTTTTAAATGAATTTTAATCTGGAGAAAATTAAACATGTTACGATTAATCACTATTACACTTCTCTTTGCATTTTCTCTTGGAAATGCTCTAACTCACCAGGCCAAAAGCGGTTCCAGAGACGATGTGCAGGCCGCTATTAATAGGGCCAACACAGGAGACACTGTTTTTATTCCGGCTGGTAATTTCGTTTTCAATGGTGGTGCAACCCTTAAAGCAGGTATCACCATTATGGGAGCAGGAAGAGATAAAACCACTCTTCGACGCACCTCTTCGGGCGGAAGCTACATGTTTACCGTTAACTGCTCCAACGGAGGACAGGTTGTCATCACCGGTCTTACAATCGTTGGACTATCGCCAAACATGAGCCCAGGAATCAAATTAACCAACAATTGCCAGGACTTCAGAATCTACGACAACACCTTCAAAAAATGTATGGACCGGGCAATCGAAATTCATGGAAATACCAGAGGGGTTATCGATCATAACATTTTTATCGACAACAATCTGACCGCCATAGTGATATTTGGTGATGGAGACAAGGGATGGCAAAGGAAACTGGAACTGGGATCTGCGGATGCAGTTTATGTGGAAGACAACTATTTTCGCCAGGAACACATCGCCAGCTCCAACATGCACCATCACATCGCCTCCAATAACGGTTCACGTTACGTCTTCAGATACAATGAGTGTGATGATGCCAACCTCGCTTCCAGTGCTGTTGATGCACATGGCAATAAATTCTACTGGCCCAGGGGAAGCCGCGGTTATGAGGTCTACGGAAATACTTTCAAATCCGGACGACGCTGGGTCTGCGTAAACATACGTGGCGGAGACGGAGTAATATTTGACAATAAGTTCTTCGGCAGCTACTCCTACCCCCTTCAAATCATGCACGAGAGCGATCAGGGTGATGGAAACTGTAAATACCCCTGCGTGGACCAGATCCGACAGCTTTATATCTGGAATAACACCTACGAAAACAAACGTTTCGAAATACGAACCCCCCATCCCAACATAATCAAACTCGACAGAGATTATTTCCTCAAGGAAATGCCGGGATACAAACCCTACACTTATCCACATCCGCTCACCCAAAGCTCTGGTGAAAAACCCACCAAAATAGCTGCCCTGCATCAGAACCATGTTACTGGCAAAACCGGCTACATCAATTTTAATAATAAACACAACCTAATCGAGGGACAACTCTCACCAGAGTTCTCTGGACAACACCTGAAAGCCAGAATCTTTAATGCGCAAGGCAAACTGGTCAGAGAGATTTCCGCTAAAGCATCTTCGAATGGAGAATTTCGCTTTGGCCTTAACGATGGGCATATAAATCTGGCTAACGGGGTCTATACATTACAATTGCAGTCCGGTTCACTGGAGCTTCAGAAGCCTTTGATTATTTCCAGATAATAGGTAAGCGTTCAGTTTAAAGGTCATCTTCTCAATAATTAAGTGGCTACGAAAAAGCTTCGTGTTTGGAGCGGGAAAAAGATCCTCCTTACCAAGGGAGGATCTTTATTGAACCTATGAACATCTGAAACGCTGAAGCTCACATCCTTCCAGATACGCACAACGATTTTTCCTTATACCAAAAACGGTTCCCCAGGTGCTAAGCGGATTTTTTTTTAATACCCAAATGGGTATACCCGATAGCAAAAAGTTGCTTTAATGATTAATATTGCAAAAAAACCGTTTTTTTTGGTAGCGGATAGTAAACGTATTAACAGAATAAAAGCCAGAAACAAAATCGGAATTTAAACGGTAGAGTACGGTAGAGTTCGCAGAGAAAAGAATAAAAACAGGACTCAAAGTATAAACGCGAAGCGTTTACAGAATCGGAATGGAAATTATAATAATCACTACTGTATGATACTGGGACTCTTATAAACGCGAAGCGTTTACCCCTTTGCGCCCTTTACGTCCTCTGCATTTTAAACTCTCTGTGATCGTTGTTGCGAAACTGAAAGTTAGAGTTGAGCAAATATTAAACGGTTTAACAGAACATAATAACACAAAATCGAAAAAAACAGCAGCTATATAATATCAAAACAATACCTATTCAGAAGTAATTCCTCTCAAACCTTCCTCAGGTCTCTTTTGTGCAGGTCCCGAGATTGCTATATCAAATGATAAATAACCAAAGATACACCATTGAAAT
>JAEYNR010000032.1 GCA_023412475.1 Fibrobacterota bacterium
CATTAAGACCCCGCATAAGCTTACTCATGCGTTTTTCGCTGGTCCTTAGAAACAAGTGATAATGATTATCCATTAGTGCCCAAGTATAGCAAAGAAATCCACTTTTAGTAAGTCCTTTCTCAAAACGAGAAAGAAATTCCGATCTGTCTTGGTCATCCACAAATAGGGGCTTTTCCTCAACTGAGTGAGCCATGATGTGAAATAAAGAACTGGGGGATTCCAAGCGAACCATACGAGGCATGAATTTCTCCCGCATAAATATGGTTTTTGCTAATTTTTTTTATTTAAAAGAATGCAAAATTCACACCATCTTTTAGTGAAATTAGCAGTCCGTCTCACAGTGACGTCTCACAGTAAGAAATTAGTCCGTCCCCAAAGAAGAAAAAGAAGATAGTCCGTCCCCAAAGTGTCCCTCTTGACTTCACCCCCGCCTTTTATTTATCATAACCTACATCCACTAACCCTTATGTATGGAAGGAATTAAAATATGATTCGAATGAATGAAAACTATCTCAAACTAAATTCATCCTATCTATTTTCAGAAATCTCAAAAAGAGTCAACGCTTTCCAAAAGCAAAACCCTTCCAAAGAAATTATCCGACTTGGAATCGGTGATGTCACAAATGCCCTCCCCAATGCCTGCATCAAGGCTTTCCATAAAGCTATCGATGATTTGGCCAACGATGCAACCTTCAAAGGATACGGACCAGAACAAGGTTATCAGTTTCTAAGAGAAAAAATCGCTAAATTCGATTTCCAAGCCAGAAATGCCGATATTGAAGCAGATGAAGTATTTGTCAGCGATGGGTCCAAATGTGATACCGGTAACTTTCAGGAACTCTTCTCAAATGACCTCTCTATCGCTGTCCCAGATCCGGTATACCCGGTTTATGTAGACACCAATGTGATGGCCGGACGCACAGGCTCTTTTGTAAAAGGTAGATATTCCGGTTTGTACTACCTGGAATGCACCGAAAGTAATTCTTTTGTGCCCTCCCTACCCTCACAAAAAGTAGATCTAATCTATCTGTGTTTCCCCAACAACCCAACCGGAGCTGTCGCCACCAAATCTCAACTAAAACAATGGGTCGATTATGCACGAAAAGAAAAAGCTCTGATTCTTTTTGATGCGGCCTATGAAGCATTTATTTACGATCAGTCGATTCCCCATAGCATCTATGAGATCGAAGGAGCTCGCGAATGCGCAGTCGAATTCCGAAGCTTTTCAAAAACTGCAGGCTTTACCGGAACTCGCTGTGCCTATACAGTCGTTCCAAAAAACTGTATGGTAAACGATTCTCAAGGAAACCAGCATTCGTTGCATTCGCTATGGAACCGCAGGCACTGTACAAAATTTAACGGTGTTTCTTATCCGGTACAAAGGGCCGCAGAAGCGGTCTATTCTGAAGAGGGGGCTTCCCAGGTAAGAAAAATTATCGATCGGTATATGAATAATGCCAGCATGATTCAAAAAGCAATGACCGAAAAGGGATATTCATGTACCGGAGGAGAAAATTCTCCCTACATCTGGATAAATGGGAAAACTGATTCCTGGTTGTTTTTTGATAAACTGCTTACTGAAGCAGGAGTTGTTTGCACACCTGGAGCCGGTTTTGGAAGATGTGGAGAAGGTTACATAAGAATAAGTGCCTTTAACAATAAAGAGAATGTGGAAAAGGCGCTTGTCCGTATCGGCGAAGCGCTATCTGCATAAGTTACAAATGGTCAACAATTTTTAATACCTTATCCAGATTGGTCAACTCAAAGAGCCTGTACAAATAGGAGCTTTTATCCGGATTGGCATTGAGTATGACCAACTCCCTTTTCTCTTTCTGCATTAGTGTATGGTAATAAACGATAGTACCTAAACCATGACTGTCAATAAATGTTGCACGGCTGAGATCAACAATAATCTGCTGATGTTTTTTCTTATAAATTTGATCGATACGCCGTTGAAACTTTTTTACATCAGCATCCACTATTCTGCCAACCAGCTCTATAAGTGGAGTTTCTTCATTGCTTTTAACTGTAACTTCAAGAGTCAAATTCTCAGCATCACTCATGTACACCCCTAAGTTTTTAATGATTGTATCCTGTTAAAGATGATATCTTTATATAAAAAGGAAGTCAACCATTTATATGGGTTCTTCCCGATGTATATTAAGTGTTCTGCAGAAAAAAGGTTAACTACATATGCACTTTAATACATTAAACGATATTTGCCGCCAGATCCGGTGTCTTCTAAGCTGTTATTTCGCTTCTGCAAAACTCAGACCTGAAAAAACAGATAGTGTTATGCGCTACTCTTTTCTTCCCTTTAAAATACAAGATTTCGCCATTTTCAAACGTAATCAACAAGACAAGAAACAAAATAAAGTGGCCCATATTTCTTCCTGTAAAGAAAGTTATCTGTATACTATTTTCCATTTTGATAAATTTTTCTCTCATTAACCCGATAAACATTGGATAAATGAAAAGTTATGATTATATATAATGTTCATCCGATTAATCCCCAACGTAGATATCTTGATTCTGCAGCAAAAATCTTAAGAGACGAAGGCGGTATAGCAGTCTATCCTACCGATACTGTGTATGGAATGGGAGCATGTGTCAGCAATCCCAAAGCTATTGAAAAGGTAAGCAGACTCCTGGCTAAGGATAAACAGCGCACTTTCACTTTTATCTGTAGCAGTTTCTCACAGATTTCTGATTATGCACACCTTCCTAATGCTTATTTCAAACTTCTAAAAAGATTTCTTCCAGGCCCCTTTACCTTTATTCTAAATGCTACCAATCTGGTTCCTAAAAAAATCTGCCCTAAGCGGAAAACTGTGGGCATACGTATTCCAGACTGTAGCGTAACTCGTGAACTTGTGGAGCTTCTGGGTGAACCTCTGGCCAATACATCGATTAATGTTCCAGGCAATCTGGTCGGAGACCCTGATGAGATCCGACCTGCAGTGCTCAATGATGTCGATGTCATGCTGGATGCCGGTGTTCTTGACGATCCCACCGAATCCACCATTGTGGATCTAACCGACAATTCACCGATAGTGATCAGGCAAGGTAAAGGCATTTTTACCATTTGATAAGGATTTATAAGCATGAATAGCCAGACTGACCGTTTAATCGATATTGTACGAAAATTAAGGAGCCCCGACGGATGCCCCTGGGACCGGGAGCAGACCCACCACAGCATTCTCAGTTGTTTTCTGGATGAACTCTATGAGTTCTTCGAAACAGTAGAGCAGAACGATTACGAGCACATGAAAGAAGAGCTGGGAGATCTGCTTCTTCAGATCGTCCTTCATACCCAAATGGCCAGTGAACAGAAAATGTTTGATTTTAACGATGTCGCCAGTGATATTTCCGACAAACTTATCAGACGTCATCCTCACGTTTTTGACTCTGTTGAGGTTTCCTCTACAAAGGAAGTAACCAACAACTGGGAAAAAATTAAAAAGGGTGAAAAAGGTAAAGAACACCGCAAATACATCGTAGATGACATCCCAGAGGCACTTCCGGCACTGTTCAGAGCAGAAAAAGTGCAGCGAAGAGTAGCCAGAGTAGGCTTTGACTGGAATGATTCCAGGGCTGCATTTGATAAGGTTGATGAAGAGATTAAAGAATTCAGAGAAGCACTCTTAAGCGGCAAACATGAGCATGCCTTCGAGGAATTGGGTGATATTGTTTTTGCGTTAGTAAATGTAGCCCGTCATCACAACATCAGTGCTGAAGATGCACTCAGAAACACCACCCGTAAATTTATTCGCAGATTTAAATTTATCGAAGACAAGTTCAAAGAGAATGGCCATGAAATCCAAAACTCCACTCTTGAGCAGATGGATATTTATTGGGAAGAGTCAAAAAGAATTGTTGGATAAAGAAACTGACAGGATATCAGTCACTTTTACCTTCTCCCTCCATAAGGCCTATAATTTGCTTTAGCTGTAAGAAAATTGCTACTTTTACTTCAAAGATCAGCTCATATCCGGGAGTCTTTAAAAATGGTGTTTATCAAAAATTCCTTGTCCTTATTCTTCTGTGTAATTCTTGTTCCAGGCATTTTATCTGCAGGAACAAAAAAAGATAAATACATTATAAACCCCACTGTTAATAGCTTTGATTCTTTCCCCTCTTTTTCCACCACTAACAGATGGTTTGTAGGATCCATTGAAAATCTGGTAGTCGGGCAGGATTCCAGTGTACTCGGTTATACCCGTACGGGCATTAAAACCAAAGCTCCTGTTTTATGCTCACCTTCATTAGAGAAAGCCTTTAGAAATTCACTGTTTAATCTTTTTAATGATAAAAAAGTGGTCAGCCTTGATGCCAGCGCTGCTGATTTTATTGTAAGGGTAAAGATCCTCGAATTTTCTCTGGTTGAAAAAAATTCCTTTCTAACTCAGACCATAAGCGCTAAAATCAAACTGGAAGTCACTCAGGTCGATCCCCTGGACACTAATCGACTCCTCAGATTTGTAGTGGATAGTGAAAACTCTCAAACAGCTCTGGATACCAGTAAGTATGCCGAAAGTATAACCAGAGACGTTTTTACCTCTGCGCTCAAAGAAATCTGGAATACTATAAACCGATAAAAGCCAATGGCTTCATTTTTTCTCCAGTCAAAATACTGTTATATCTTAAACCTAAATCGGACGATTTAGGTTAAGATTTAAGAGCTTTTTGTTTCAGAATCACGGTTGATATGATAAACAGAGGGGCAGCATAATGTTTATCTTCAGTTTGTTTGACAGGTTGTAGGTGAGCAAGATGTTTATCTTCAGTTGTTTGGTGAACAGTGAGTTGGCATCACCAAAAGGTATATGAAAAAACCGTGAAGGAAATTGATGGCGGCCGAAAAAAATGGGAATTAGTCTTGGAGATCCATTGGTTTTCAAATAAGGTTAAACTTAACAGACTTTCTCTTTCACTGCAATCTTTGAGATTTGCATGATCACTTATTCAGAAAGTATACTGATGTTTCATTTATTCAATTTGTGAAACTGATAATATGCGCTTCAAATACATTCGCCTTTCCACAATGATGTTTCTTCAGTTTTTTGTATTCGGTTGCACCATACCGATCTTTAGTCTTTACATGAAAGATTATCTTCACTTCTCCGGCGCTCAAATCGGTATCATTCTGGCAATGTCTGCAGTTCCAGCGTTTTTTGCTCCGCTGATCTCTTCTTTTATTGCGGACCGGCTTATCAGCGCCGAAAGACTGTTAATTTGTTGCAACATTGCAGGTGCGACCGCTATGGCAGCACTATACTTTCAGAGAGAATTTTATCCGGTGCTCTTTTTTTACCTACTTTATGGTCTTATTACCGGGCCCGCGATGGCTCTTACAACTGCTATCGCTTTTCATCATGCTCCAGAAGCGGTAAAGAAGTTTGGTGGTATTCGTCTGTGGGGAACTTTCGGATGGTTTATGGCAGCATGGGTTTTCAGGTATTTATGGACTGGAAAAGAATCCTCAGAGACCCTGCGCAGCGCGCTCGCACTCTCTGCACTCTCATCTGTTATCATATCCATTTATGCAGCCACCTTGCCAGTTGGTCTGAAACGGGCTAAGCAAGCTAAGTTGGTGTTATTTCCCAGAGATTCCCTGAGAGTCATTCTTCGGCCGGAAATACTTATTTTTTCCATGATAAGTATCCTTATTACTTTCGCGGATCGTTTCTATATGTTTGGGGGTGCTCCTTTTTTAAAAAGTCTTGGATTTGCAGACCGGCAAATCCTGCCGGTACTTAGTTTGGGACAGGTTCCCGAGATCATAGGTCTGGGGGTATTGGGGCTGATATTAAAGAAGTTTGGTTTGAAAAAGACACTACTGTTAGGCACTTTTTTTGAAATCAGCCGCTTTTTAATCTTTTTATCTGGAGACCGGAACCTGCTTTTTCTGGGCATAAGCTTTCATGGGTTCACATATGCCTATTTTTTCATTCCACTAACCATGTTTCTGGATACCAGATGTGATAAATATTCCCGTGCCGGAGCTCATCAGTTGTTTTCCATGATCGGTGGAGTCGGGGCATTTGCAGGAAACCTTCTTGCTGGCTTCATTGCAGAGTTAACCGCAGCAAATGCTCTTAATCTGATAGATTTCTCCAGTTTCTGGCTCGTAGCACTTCTTTTCTCCATTGTCGCTTTCAGCGGAATTTTGTTTTTCACCGCAGAACAGCAAATCCCTGCAGTCTCCACAGCAGAACTAAAACCTTAAAGAGATCTGCCCAATGCAGCACAACTGGAATCATCCAGTGTAAGTGCTGATCTTTATAAAAACCTACTATTTTCAGGAGCACACTCTCGCAAAAACCTGACTATTAATAATTATTGTTTATGAACGTAATTTAAAATGCACTCTGATCACTAAACAAACAATGGACTGAATCTTGTTATTTTAAAAATAGAATAAATGCGATAATCTCTGTTTCTCAAGGAGTGACTTCCTGTTTTTTATTGCCAAAGAATCGTATGGTTCAAGTTTAAGTGATTATATTATTGTTTTTCAGCCGGAGAAGTTTAGATTACTGGTTGAGCAAAATCAAATGAGGTATTATGAACGAACATGTCTATGTTGAACTATTGCATCAATCGGTTTTAAAACATGCCAACCGTCCTTGTCTACACATAAAGCGTGATGGAAAATATCTGAGCTGGAGTTACTCCGATTTCCATAAAGATCTGAACCGGCTGAGCTCAGCTCTTAAAAAACTGGGCCTTAAAAAGGGCAATAACGCTATAGTCATCGGCGAAAACTCGCCTGAATGGATCATCGCCTATAATGCAATCATGCTTACTGGTGCCTGTACCGTTCCGGTAGACCCCGGCATTCCCCCATCAGAGATCGAGTCTATACTATCTATTACTGAAGCAAAAGTGGTATTCTGCTCAAAGATATTCTTAAATCTTTTCAGAACTTTAAAACAGAAACACCAACACTTGGAAAAAATAATACTCCTGGAAAGCAGACCAGATGGTAAAGAACCTGCTTTCGAGGAATTTCTTAAATCGGGTAACGAAGAGAAGGATGCTTTTTTATCGGTTTTCCGTCCTGATGATCCAATGGTTATCATTTTCACCTCAGGAACTACTGGAAAAGCAAAAGGCGTGGTTTTAACTCAGAAGAATTTTACTGCTATAAGCGTATATGGTATTCCACGGATGAGAGCAGATGCTCAGGATACCATGTGTGCAGTTCTCCCCCTTCATCACGTTTTCGGTTCTGCTGCCTGTATTGCTGCAGCTTTGACATCTGGACTCGATCTGGTAATTGTGCCTTATATAAAAGGGCCTCTGATTCTTGAAGCTCTCAGGGATAAAGAGGTTACCATTCTCCCCGCAGTGCCCAAGATGATTGCACTATTTTACGAAAGTGTTATGCATAATGTAAAAAAGAAAGGACCGGTTGTAAGCACAGTCTTTACTGGCCTGAAGACCATCTCTGCAACTGCAGGTGATACACTTGGAACCAGCTTTCGTCGTGGCCTGTTCTCCAGTGTTCACAAAGGGTTTGGAGGCAAGCTCCGTCTGATTATATCCGGGGGTGCTGCACTGAATAAAAAATACTGGAACGGGTTTCGCCACATGGGCTTTAACATCCTGGAGGGATACGGACTTACCGAAACTTACGGTCCTATTACTGTTTGCCCTGATAAAGAACCTCGGCTTGGCTCAGTCGGGCCTGCGCTTCCTGACAATGAGATCAGAATTTCCGATCCCGACGAATCTGGAATTGGTGAAATATGCTTACGTGGCAGTTGCGTTTTCAAAGGATACTACAATGATAATGAATTGACATCTCAGGTTTTCGATGATCAGGGATGGTTTCACACAGGTGATCTGGGACGGCTGGATAAGGATAAATATCTATTCATATCAGGAAGAAAAAAGGATATGATAGTTCTTGATAGTGGAAAAAATGTCTATCCTGATGAATTGGAAGATTATTATGGAACATCTTCACTTATTGAAGAGATCGGGGTGTTCGGAGTCAGTCAGAAAGGAGCAGAGGTCGTAGCTGCTGCAATTGTACCCTCAAAGGAGATCCGTAAGGCTCATACTGTTGCACAGGCTACCGATATTATTTATGAAGAATTACTGAAGATGGGAAAAAATCTTCCAGTATACAGAAGAATCAACGACTTTGTTACCCTTTACACGCCTCTTCCCAGAACCACTACACGTAAACTCAAGAAAGTGGAACTGAAAAAAATCTACAACTCCATCAGACGAAAATCTGCAAACCGTGAGCTCCCCGAGGAGCAGCTCTCTGTGGTGGAGATGGCCCTGATGGAAACGGCAGAGTATACCGGAATAATCGGCAGTATAATTCTTATTTCACCTAAAACTGATCCCCGAATAATCAATCCTCGATCTCATCTGGAAATAGACCTGGGATTAGATTCGCTCAAAAGAATTGAGCTTCTTACTCGCATTGAGCGACGCTTCTCAATCAGGATTTCTGAGGATGTTTTTGACAAGATGGAATCAGTAGGCGATCTGGTCACACTAGTAAGGGAGCACATAATCAGCAACAACCCAACTGTTGAGAGAGTTATGGGGCTTAAAGAAAGAATTCTTTCCGATGACCTCCAGATAGTAAAATTTCCAGTTGAGAATAATTTTACCGCACCGCTTATCTCAAGATTCTACGGAACGGTTTTCAACATTAAAAAAAATGGTGCAGAGAATTTAAAGTATGATTCAAAGTCCATGATTTTTGCATCCAACCATGCACACGAACTTGATGTAATCTGGATTCTCAATTCACTGCCATCTTCGGTGAAAAGCAATACATACTTTATTAATGATAAAAGCTCCAGTGATTATCCTTCTATCCCCTATGCTTTGCATCGCAGCAATATGATTAAGCCGGAGAAATCAGGTGATCCTATCGAACTGCTCAAAATCTATCTGTCTGTTATCCGTAACAAGCGGCATCTTATAGTTTTTCCTGAAGGCACAATGAACAAAAATGGTCGGATTGGCCAGTTTAAATCCGGAATCGGATTATTGGCGCGTGAGACCGAAGCCTCTATTATTCCTGTAAAGATTGTCGGTCCTGCGCACCTTAGTTCTATCAAAGCATTCGGACAGGGAGCAAAGGGAGTGATTTTTGGAAAACCGCTGACCTGGACCGGCCTTGTCGCTTCAGGAGTACTTAACCACAACTCCACTCCAGATGATATGGCCGAACATGTGCGCTCGCTTATCTTACAGATGTAAGATACTTGCAGCTCTCTTTGCTTGAGCAAAATTTTAATATCCTGAACATAATGTATTTTAAAATGAATTTCAGGATAATATCCCCTACGGCCAATATAGAAAAGTTCGGCTGCATAAAAAATGAGCGGTTTTAATTACATATTTCTAAAAACGCTGTCAGTGGTTGCTATTGGCTTTCTGCTTAAAAAAGCAGGTGTGCTCTCAATCGAACATGGTAAATCCCTTTCAAGAATAATACTCAATGTCACTCTTCCTGCTCTGATTCTTCAGACTATAAGCAAAATCGAACTCGATTTTTCTCTTTTTCTGGCTCCCCTGATCTGCTTTTTTCACTCCCTTGGGGTTGCAGCTTTATCTGGGTTTTTATTTAAAAATGAGTTTGACAAAAATAAAGGAATCTCAAGGATGTGCTCTGTGGGATTTAATGTCGGCCTTTTCGCCTATCCCATAATTTCAGGGCTTTTCGGTTCTCCTGGCCTCTCTGCCATGGCAATGTTTGATTTTGGTAATGCATTTGTGGTGTTTGGCCTGAGTTATTTCCTTGGGTTTATGTACTCAGGAAATAGAGCCGGAAAAAAACTGACCTTTAAAGAGATATTCACCCTTTTTGGCACCTCCATTCCTTTCATGAGTTATCTGATTGCAATTATTATGAATCTTGCAGGATTTCGCTTTTCAGGTTTTCCTTCCGATATTCTTGAAATTTTAGCACAGGCAAATACGGGGATGGCGCTGGTAGTTCTGGGTTTGACACTTGATTTCCGTTTCGAATCATCCTGCTGGAAACTTATCACAAAGGTCCTGTTATTAAGATACACTGCAGGATTTGTGGTTGGTTTACTTCTATACCTGTTTCTTCCATTTTCACATTTGTACCGAATGGTGATTTTTTTTGGTTTGATGTTACCTGTGGGAATCGCGGTTATCCCCTATTCGGTTGAATTTGAATACGACGCCAATATTGCAGGCACCATTGCCAATCTTACCATGATTGTCAGTTTTGCATTGATGTGGTTTTTCATGACTCTGTTAAAACCAGTATAGAGAAAATCTGTTATACCAGCAATTATTTAGTACACAATTATCTAATCAGGATAAATATGAACAACTAACCCAATTAATATCCAAACTGAAGAAACCCCCATATCACAATATTGCTATTTCCCGTTATTGTTCTTGTTTCCATTCCTGTTCATATTTCGCATTTCGGATTTCGTGCTTACTCCCTTTTTTTCAAATTCTAAACAGAAAATTATCATGTATTGTTCTTTAAATGAGAAACATTTAATTAACGGGGAAAATATTATCCTACACAGATAACTGTTTTTTACACCACTGCATTCCGGCACATTCATTGCAGAATACTCATTATGAATGACATCCGGTACTTCCGATGTCAACACACCTGAAGATTTGCACATGGGTTAAGATAAAGATTGGAAATAAATGCTCTGCTCATTTTTTTAGATCCAGGCCTTTATACCTAAGCAAACGAATTACTTTCTGTTGAATTTTTCTGCTTTTCAGATAAATGTAATTACCTTTGAGTCAGACTGCATTGTGCAAATACAAATGCAGGGAAACCTTTACCTTTTTTAAAGGAGAATTGTATGAGCAAGCTGTTTTCTGCCTGTATTACACTAATTATTGTTGCGTTTTCACTGGAAACCCTGGCCACACCTTCCACTCAGATATGGATACCATCTACAGAAGTCCAACCTTATAAAAAGTTGCATTTAGGATTTGATTCCTACATCGCAACAGCAAGCGGTGGAACAGAGGGTGTCATGAGTAATGGAGGCTTAACAATAGGAGTACTACCCTTTTCAAAAATCAGCATGGAGGTCGGTGCTGATTACAGGGATGGAAACGGAAATCACAAAAATCCACTCTATTTTAATGCAAAAATCGGGTTGCCTGAAGATGCTTTTTTCAAATATATGCCCGCAGTTGCAATTGGTGGATATGATTTTGGAACTAAAAAGGATTTTACCACCTACAACATTCTTTACGGTTTGGTCTCCAGAAGTATCTGGAAGCTTGGCAGATTCAGTATCGGAGGGTACAAAGGTGGTGTTGGTGTTGATAATCCCGAACTTTTGTTTGGCAAATCTGATGCAGGTGTAATGTTTTCATGGGATAGAGTGATGAGCGAAGTATCGGATAAGTTATGGCTATGTGTCGATTTTCAGAGTGGGAAAAGCAGCTATGGTGCCCTCAACTTAGGAGCTGCCTGGAAATTTGCCCCCAATGTGGGAATGTTACTGGGATACGATATTTATAATGATAACAGAGAGTTTAAACCAACTGTGACTTATCAGATAGATATTAATGTTTTCTGAATTATAAATCAATCAGTTGCAGTATAGTAGACCACCTTTTTATAACGGTGGTCTACTCTTTGGTGAGAAATGCTACACTAACCCTTAAATTTGCTTTGCTTATTTTTCCCCTTTTCTTTATTACATCATCAATGTACAATATTTATTCCAAGTGCATTTATTCATTTAAAGAATGGAAAGAGATAAGGCTGCAACAATGGTCGCGCAAACATTTACAAGCAAAGTAAAGACAGGCCAACTCAGAAAAATCGATTCGTTTATTGAGTTTCTAAAGGAAAGCTCTACTGCCTTGAGAAAGATGGATACACTTGCTGTTTTACACCAGGCGTATCGGATTTGCGGATCACTTCCAAAAGAAGTTCAGTACTATATATCAGATAAACTGGATATAAGTATATCGGAAATTGAACAGATAATAAGTTTTTATGAGTATTTCTCTAAAGCGACTTTCTCAGAAAATTTCTTTTATCAGGAGACCCGGTCATTTTAAACCGGGTAAAACCCCCAAACCGCTTCCAACCACAAGCATACCATGATATCTTATCGGCTAAATAGTCGACTATCATTCTGACTTAATTTCTTTTATAACCCATATTTTTCATTATAATACTATCCCTATTAGGTTTTAGTACTGCAGCTTAATAATCACTGATATAGCTAGGATATAAGAGTACAAACCCTTTAAGCCTGTAAACAAGTACATATGAGTTGATGTAATTAGAGCTTAGGTGATGTTTTCCAGCGGGAGATTTGTCACTTAATTCCTAAAGACAAAATTTGAGTTAAACTTTCAATAATTAATCATCCTGACACATCCAATCATTCTCAGGTAAGATGCAGGTTATCTATTCTGTAGTTTTTTGATTGTCTATCATTTTTTATACTCATTTATAAACAGTTCGATATCATCAATAAAGGTGATTGTTTCTTTTGTAATTAAAGACACGATCCGGTTTTTATTACCAAACTCATCAACTCCATTTATTATTAGCTCAATAATTGCATCTGTATTTAAATCATTTTCAACTGTTTTATACTTTTTCCATTTACTTTGAGTTATTTTTTTTATTACTTCTTTTCTTTTATTACGGTTAACAGTTGAAAGCCATATTTCAAATCGAAAGGCGGAATAATTGAAAACAATTGCGATTTTTAATCCATTTTCTTTTAAGGATTCTGTTGTGACAGGCAAATAGGTCATATCAAGATACCCATGATATAACGAATTGATAATAATAGCTTTGTTTTGATTCTGTTTAATCTCTTTTCCAAGTTCAGAAAAAATATCGAAAATATAGCGGTAAGCTTTTTGTAGTACACCCTTGCTGAGCTGCTCCCTTAATTCATTCATTATCAGATTATGATTTTCCATATAGCCTCTCAAATTTTAGGGTGCCTATTGAATTCGTGCATCTATAGACAACCCTTTAAGTGGTTTCTGGTTGTTATTACCCCTGTAAGGGTTGAAAATCAGATTCTCGGCTTTTCCTTCAGATCCCCGATTGCCCGAGGCACCCTTGTCCTCTGCTAACGGGTTCGTCTCCGTCTACGCCCGTTCGGGATTTTCACCCTATAGATTAGCACCATGCATGTCGCACACAAAAAAAAGAACTCCTTTTCAAAAAGGAGTTCTTAAAAATCACATTATGATAATAATAAAGCCAATCCCTTATAATTACCGCATAACTGAAACCATCCTGGTTACTGCTCCATTTGCTGATGACAACCGAAGCACTGCGAACATGGAACCGACTTTTTTGCCCTCAATTGTACTTCCATTCCATCTGAACGCATGACTGCCAGCAGAAACCTCCTGATTCATTATTGTACCGATTTTTGCACCGTTGATACTAAACAATTCAATCTTAACAAGTCCAGTAATATCTACTGAATAGTACATCGGTGTGCCTGCTGAGAGACGTGAACTGCTGAATGCAAGTGGAGACACAGTATTAAATCCTTTGGCACCTGCGACTGAGACCGGTTTTTGGGAAACCTGGATTATTACCCCTGATGGACCGATCTCAATTGGAGTGGCTAGTGTCACCCTGATATTCTTTTCTGGATCAGCACCTTCAGCTTTGATAATCGGGTTGGCAGCCCCTGATATTGAAACATATGGCTCATCGATACCGGTGTTGTTCTTTAAAACAAATTCTTTGATTGTAACAGGTTTGTCATATTTTACCGTAATAGTTTGTGTTACGCCTGTTGCGTCATCTTCGTTTTCATCATAGTCGAGCGTGCCATGCCCTTTGGGGTTAAGAAGTATTGCGTTGGTGATCTTACCTTTCATATCTGTTGGAACTCGAGGTCTGATCCAGAGACGTTTGTTGGCATTATCGATCATGTAACCGCAAAACTGAAAATAGGAGTGCCAGACCAGTGGTGCAGTCATGTAACTGTCCTTATGAGTATTGCCGTCACCTTCCTGAAGTGATTGCCAGAAAACCATATTGGCAACCTGCTTGTAGTAATAATCATAATCGAGCTTGTGGAGTTTGAGTGCATCATCGGGATTGTTCATTGCGATTTCAGAACCACCGTAATGATCTACATTATAAAAAATCCATTCTCCAACTGCACGTACACCACCACTTTTCTGAGTATTTCTTAATCTTCCTAAAGCTGTTGCGATGAAGTCATTATCCATTATAGGATCAAGACAGAAATAGTTAGCCCAGGAGTATCCTGCGACGTGCGATTCGGGGAAACGACCGCTTCCCGATGTTGATGCTTTGGAAGCAAAATCATTTGAATTACCATATTTTTGCTTGAAGGCCTTTTTTGCAGCTTCGGCATGTTCGGTAAATTCCGTTGCATCGGAAGTTTTGCCTAAAAATTTCGCCATTTCGGCAAATGCATAGAATGTGGTAATTGTCAGACCACCATTGTACTCTGGTGTCAAACTGCAGTTAGTGCCTGCGCTCTGGCACCGATCATAGGTGCTGTGACTCTGGAGAGGAATTTTATCCGAACCACATTGTGAAAGGATTCGCTGCGCAGCTTTTTTTAGTGCCGGGTAGCTTTTTTCTAAAGAGTCTTTATCTCCTGTCGCAAGCATAAGTTCATAACCTTTGAAAATGAACATGCAGTTAAGATCTGCCCAGGAATCAGTATTGGGAAACCACCAGTAATCAGCGTGAGTTTTATCATCCCAGTCTTTAAGATAGCGGTTATTATTTGTACTGCCAGCACTGAAACTCATCTTTCCTTCATTAAAATCGTGATGAATCTGTCCATTTGATTTTTGCTGCCGTGCCCAATACTGAAGTTCATGCCACTGTACGCTGGGCCAGTTAAATGTATAAAAAACTGCTGCATGCTGTCCCTGATCTATTGTACCAATAATACCATAGTTACCTTCCCAGAACGCAGTACGTCCATCCTTTGCACATACCGAGTTGTTAACCAGTGGATAGGAATTATTAAGCAGACGATCTTTGTACCAGTCAGGAAAGTTTGATGCCATTACCCGGGTGACAAAAGAGGTTATACCTTCTCTTATTGCATCAAATTTTGATAATCCTAATGTTGCAACTTCCTTTGAATCATCATAGAAGTTATGGTAATAGTAACCTTCTGAGCCATAATCACGGTACCAGGCAAGAACGAATTTGAAATGAACCTTCCCTCCTGCGGGGATATTGCATTTGGCTGCAACAAGATTACCGTCTGCATTAGCAAGTTTGCCGTCAGTAGAAAAGGTGCCCGCTGCACCTGCACTGAAAGTAGGTGATTCACCATCACAATCGACCGCCAGATACGCATTGTCGGGTGAACCGGCAAAACTGATTGCCTTATTTCCAGATTCAATCTTGCCGCTGTTTGCTCCTCCAAGCAATCCGCCATTAGCAAATTCCATTGCAACTGCAGCTTCTATCGCTTCGCTTCCGCTGTTTTCTGCAACAATATCGAATAACGCCATTGGCGAAGTAGCGAGCTGGTAATTCTCTTTTCCCTCTCCTGGAAGATAGGGACCAAAAGCATTCAAGGTAAACTTAACACCTTCAATAGTACCGAAATCTGCAGTTTGCAAGGGACATTTTGCGTCTTCAGTAACTGCTTTCAACTGTGTTTTGGCATTTCCGTCTACAAAGAATGAAAAGCCACTTGATGAGATCTGACTCTCTTCTTTATTTCCGCTTGTACTTTTGGCGTGATCTGCAGCTGCGGGTGGGAACTTTCCACTTACCCTGAATTTCTGGCCATCAAATTTGACATAACCAGTCCCCATCCCACCTAAAGGTGTGCCACCAGTTCCACTGAGCGCCAGGACGCTTTCACAAAAAAATGCAGTGATAATGCAAATAGTCTGGATTACTTTGCAATTCATTGTTCCTCCCGATAAGTTGTGAACACCAGGGTAAAAAGAATTTGCCCCCAGAAGCTAATAATATAGCGGCATTATACTTGTAAAAGTAATATTTTTTTTTAACGTAATTACACTTTTGATATAATTTTTTAACAGTTGCATCTTCTGTGATAGGCAGTTAGATATTAGCTGACCTAAGCTGACTGACAAAAAAAGCAATTTGAGATTTGGAACCTAAGTTTAAAACACCCTTATAAACATCTGTTGTGATGTAAACTTTTAGATAACAGTGTCGGGATACGTTACACTTTTCAACTCTATTTAGGATTAAAATCTGCTTTTCGGGCTTAATACCCATTGGTTTAAGATTAAACATGCCCTTGAAAATCAGAGTAGTAGATCATTACCCCCCTAATTTGCCAGGAAATCACCTTCCGTAATGTCATAGTAATTGCATAATATCTTGAGTTGCTTTGTAATGATTCGATATAATAGAAAAATATTCATTTTATTATTTTTTTCGGAGGGTACTTTTTGAATAAGAAGCTTTTAAGTGGAATAGCAGCTATGCTGATGACTTTCAGCACTGCTAAGGCTGATGCGATCTGGTCAGGTCCTACATCATGGAATGGTAATGAAATATATGCACCCACTCAAGTTGCTGATAATCAAAAAGGGCTGCATAAAGATCCCAGATGGCAGATGCTTGGCAAAGAATGGGGTACAAACGATGGAATCGCCATGTTTGTCGATGGCAATAAAATTGACCTGGTCAACGGCGTAGCTGATATCAATGTTGGAGATGAAGTTACTTTTGAATTCAATGTGCATAAAGTTCTCTGGGGTGTTCATACATTTGATGCATTAAAAGTATGGCTGGATGGCGAAGAATTTTATGCTGACGAATGGGTGTTTGGTGAAACACTTAATAAACCGAGGACAGATAGATACCATTCTACCTATTCAAATTATAGCGATTATGTGAATGCTTATCAGTATGATTTGTTTGGTAAACCTCAGTATTTTTATAACGTCAACATAATTCCTCGGAATGGCATCTCTTTATACCATGCCAATGCAGACACAACATTTTCAGTTACTTACACATTTGAAGAAGCTGGAGAATTTGATCTTTTAGCTCGTGTTGTGTGTAGTAGCGATCTTGCTGGGGGGCATCCCGGTTTAAATTCAAAAACCTATAGCGAAAATCGTGATGTATTCGGGATAAATACACAGTATACACAGGGTGAAACCGAAAAATTTAAAATCATGGTAACAAGCGTGCCGGAGCCATCCATGCTGATACTTGTAGGCCTTAGCATGCTCGGTATATCATTTGTGCGTCCAAAAAGAAAATAATAAGATTTACTTCTTACAGTATTTAAATAAATGGGATACGGGCTATACTCGTATCCTATTTATTTTTGGTACCCATAGTTGTTAACAATCTTCAAAATCGCCTCTCTTATAGTATGGCTCAGAGATGATCATCGTCAATTAATCGTCCAAATTAGGTATAATTAAGCTTATTAACAGATTTGCTATTAACTTTAAATAATTTTTACTGGACACCACTGCTTAGATTTGGGCCGCTCAAACATCCAGTGATTAGTTGGGCATACTCTATGGAGCGAACCTCGCTCATTCCTGGGTGGATCTGGCAAAATTGGAAACGATAAATTTCCGTCCCTACAGGACCATGAGCTTTTTTTTTGTCATTATGTATGCTATAAATATCTTATCCCTAAAGGGATAAGGAAAAATAAACAGACATGCAAAGCCCACAGGCAACACTATAAATCAGCTACCGACCATCTATTGTATATATATAGGCTCCCAAGGCCACACAGTTGGCAGTACTGCAGACAGAAGCCGGGGAATGCGTCTATTAAAAGGCTTTTTTTATAAATCAGCCTCTCAAAACAAATTCCTGAGTTCTCAAAATAACTTCTTCAAAGACTTTTTTTTAAGATCTGCTTTATAAGTATTTACGCATGCGTTATAAAAAGCTCCTTTGAAAGGTTAGTTCTTTGTGCTTAAAAAGTTGTCGCATGCATATAAAAAATCGCATTCAAAGGTCCATTTTTCACGATCAGCGCCCCAAAAACTTGTCACATGCATAAAAATACTACCCCTTCACTTTGATCTTTTTCGCATTCAGTATAGCAAAAAATGAAATTAAAGGGCCAAAAAGTGAGATCAAAGGCCTTTTTTTCCCATTCAGTAAAGAATAAAAAGCATTTGGCCGGTAAAAAATGTGCAATCGGTTTGTTTTGTATTCTCATTCAGTATAGTAAAAGTCTCACATAACAGTCCAAAAGCATCTTGAGCGGCTCCATTTTGCCGATCAGTATATTAAAATCCCGCGTTAGCATTCCAGAATTTTGCTCTAAAGGGTGTTTTTTCACACATACTCCCCAAAAACAGGTCTGGCCTGTCGAAAAAAAGCTATTATTCACGATTTGTGGCCGCTGATATAGAATAAAAGTCTGATATGCAGGGAAAGCAGGTTGATCATTTTTATTCAGAAATAAGCAATGGTAGCGTTGGCTTTATAGGTAAAAGATGCGCCATTATACCAGATGGGCATTACATTGCGGCGCTCAAAGGTGTTTCGGTACAAAAAAGCATACGGTTCACTATGATCAATTAGTGCAATATTACTAAACGGTGTGGGATCCCCCGCTGGAAAGCACTGTCTTATAACGATATTTCAGGCTAATCATACGGGGAGATTTTTTAAATATTAAAGAACTTTGGTAACAACAACTGCCCCATCAACTGGCGGTTCACCAAGCACCTTTTCAACTATTTCATTAACAACTTGGGCATTTGGTGCTTCCCAATCGCAAATTCCTCTGCCGTTTTCATCGACAAAAGTCCCATTAAATTTTACCCCGGGATAATTCTTAAGCTCAGCATTAATCTTTAAAGTGATTCCTTCAGCCTCTTCCTTGCTTAATGCCGGAAGTCTACCTTTTTCAGAAAAATGAAATACTAATACCTTAGCCACGAATCCTCCTTAAGTTGAGAGTAGAAAAAGTGATGAATTAATTTAATTTATTGCTCTCCTCTTACACAAGTGTAAATAGAGAACTATTTATTATTCCGGCAACAAACCTATCTGTATCTGTATTATTATCGATATCGATATCATTTATCGTCTCTTTTCAATACCTTAGTATCTACCTGCTCCAACCTTAGTAGAGCTAACACACGATCACGAGAATAAAAATTTATTACCTTGTTTTTTGATGCCTTCAATTATGGTCTCGATTTTCAGATTTTTAAATGAGGTAACAAGTCTGTCGGGAAAAAAACGCTTAGAAGTTACAATAGGAGAATGGTAAAGATTTAATTGCTGGAATAATACTACACGCGCGATACCACTCACAATAAGTGGTATCGCGCGTTTTTTATAAATTCGGCCTGAATTTTTCCAGTCATTTCCCATTGAGGGCATTGAGGACCTGATAGTATGTATCTTTTTTCTGATTATTACTAAAAAGCAAAGACTGTGAATTACCCCCATTACACAAGGCTCCACTCCAGGAGTTCAGCCATGAATTCTGATCGTTTATACCCCAGAAAGTGATGGCTACACATTTGGGCTGATTCACACATATCTTTGTTATGTCATAGTAAAACTGATGTTGCTGTTCTTTTGATACTCTGTTACCACAGAGATTAATATCCCATTCCGAAATCAGAACTTCTAGACCCAGACTGGCATAATAGTCCATATTGTCCTGAACAGCCTGGGCTGTCGGAATGTTATTTGGTGGTCCGATATGCATTTGAAACCCTACACCATCAATTGGTACCCCTTTATCTACAAGGTCCTTTATCATGACTCGGGCAAATTTTGATTTGTCATTATCAGCATCGATACTGTAATCGTTATAGTAGAGTTTCATCTCTTTCATATTATTGTTATCTGCATAGTCTCGGGCAATTCTAAAAGCTTGCTCTATATAGTCGGGGCCTATTTCATTATAGAAAACAGTATTTCTCATACGTGCATTTCCCTCGCCTATGTCACTGTCAGTAGCAATCGCTTCATTGACAACATCCCAGGCATAAACTTTATTTCCGAAGTGTCCCATGACAGTTTCTATATGTTTTTTCATGATACCAAGGACTCTATCCTTACCCGTTTGCTGCGCTACCCATTGTGGGAGCTGGCTATGCCAAACAAGACAGTGCCCCTTGACTTTTATTCCCCTCTGAGTTGCCCAGTTTATAATATTATCTGCCTGATTAAAAGTGAAATTATTTTCACTTCCCTGCAGAAACTGCCACTTCATCTCATTTTCTGCAGTCACATAGTTAAATTCCTGAGCAGCAATTTCGGAGAATGAGTTTGAAGAGGCAGTTGTTCCTATTAATATTTTATCACCTCGGCACTCTCCGGCTTCTTTCAAAGTCTTGGCATCACAGACCTTTTTTTCTATAGTATCCATAGTGATAACCATATCTGAAATAGAATAGGAATTTATCGGAGTCTTTTTATCCACATAGCCGCTTTTTTTTGCAATCAGCGTATCCTCAATTGAAGCATCATTTGATTTGGCTAATAAGACATTTTCATTCACAGCCAGATCTGATCTTTTCAGATACAAATTATTTCCAATCTGCATAATCGGGCAGGTATAAGTGGTATTATTTAGTTCAAAACGAATGATATTTAACCCTTGAGCAAAAGGTGGCAGTGTAAAAGATCTGGATAAAGATGAGTGATCATTAAAGGTACTCGATTTCAACATTCTCCCATTACTGGAAAAAACAGCTATCTTTCCACTTATGTTTTTAAGATTCGGATTGAAAACCAAATCTCTTCCTTTGAGTTCAAAAATAGTCCGTGATATTTTTGATTTTTTGGCATTAAAAATGTTAACTGTAACAATACTAAAAGCGCCTTTGGAATCAGTTTTGACAGAAATTTCTGGAATTCCGGCCAGATATACAGTAACATCTTCCAGAGGTTCTCCGCCTTTATTTGTGACTTTGCCTGTAATGTTTATATCTGTAGATGCATTTATTGATACAGACAACATCAGCAGACACATCATCAATAATAATTTTTTTTTCATCTCATCCACTCCTTCGATTAAGAACAATAACCCCCGTGTTTTACCTAATTGAACGCTTAATTACTTAATTGATATGCACAGCATGCCTTAAAGCAAACTAGGAGTTTTGAAAGCACGATATCTTCAAGCTTTCGAAAGCCCTGGGATTTTAAGGCAGCAAAACAGATCGCTTCAATGAACCGCCCGATTTAGATCTTTAATAAACTTATTGCAACCAATAATATAATCTACATTAATACTATTGCTTAATTTTTTTAATAACAGCAGTCTTGAAAGCTGAACACCGAATCAGTGGAGGAGAAAATAACGAATAACGAATTTCGAAGTGGAAATGAGATTTGAACCCCTGAACCAGTAAAACCCTTTCCTTTATTCTTCATCCTTAACTAAACGCACAGAAAGCCCCCATGTTTTTTTCCGGCTTTCTCTGTAGAGGTAATCAGAATCGTAACTCAAATGACGATCCCAGGCGTAAGAGCGATCGTTTTCTGTTGAACCCCAGTAAAAGACCATCACCCTGCATGAAAAGAAGTCACCATTGATATAACGATATCCGCCCGGAAGAACTGAAAAACCTGAACCGTTGTTTTCCCAGGTGTTGTTTCCAATACTCCCTTCTGTTGCAATTGGTGCCCAGTTCACTGTAGATGCCAGAGTTTTACCAATACAATGTAGAGGCAGGTTTTGATTGTGTGGTACTGTCTTTAACCGACACTGTTGCACTGCATGATAGTAGAATGAAGCATAATCCAGTGATTAGAGAATTTAAGAACTTTTACATTTCATGATTACTGCTCCAATATGAGTTATATCGAAATACAGTCACAAATCTCTTTTTTCAAACTCATGCAGTTTTGCATATAAAACGTCAGTAAACTAATGCCAGAAAGAACACACGCAGTTATTCCTGTAAACTAATGTTACCCTGTCATTCGAAAAACAACAATGAGTCTGGAGGCTAAACTGGACAGGTTTTTATCGTTTAGTGATATCAATGTAGCTTCGCCGCGGCTCGACGCATTTATAGGCCGGACGGATCACCTTGCCATTATTCACCAGCTCTTCGATTCGATGAGCACACCAGCCGGTAATTCTTGAAACTGCGAATAGTGGGGTATATAACTCTTCAGGAATTCCAAGCATCTCATATACAAACCCGGAATAAAAATCGACGTTGGCACTCACGCCCTTGTACATCTTTCTTTCCCTGGCAATTATCTCTGGTGCCAGACGCTCAATTCGTGAAAGCAATTCAAACTCATCCATCTTGCCCTTTTGTTGGGCTAGTTTTTCCACATGATCTTTGAAAATAACCGCTCTGGGGTCGCTAATTGAGTAAACAGCGTGCCCTATGCCATAAATGAGCCCGGCATGGTCGAATGCCTGTTTGTTTAATAGATTTGATAGATATTGAGCAATCTTTTTGTCATCTGTCCAGTCTTCTATGTTCTTTTTAATATCGCGGATCATCTGAACCACTTTGATATTAGCACCTCCATGACGCGGTCCTTTCAATGAGCCAAGGGCTGCAGCGATAGCAGAATAGGTATCAGTGCCCGATGATGTGACTACGTGGGTGGTAAACGAGGAGTTATTCCCTCCCCCATGCTCTGCATGTAAAACAAGAGCCATATCAAGCAATTCAGCTTCAAGAGGAATAAATTTGTTATCAGGCCTCAGCATATGAAGAATATTCTCGGCGGTACTTAAGGCAGGATCGGGAGAATGAATAATAAGGCTTTTGTTGCCATGATAATGGGAATATGCCTGATAGCCGTACACAGCTAAAAGCGGAAATTTAGCAATGAGATGTAAGCTCTGCCTGAGAACATTGGGAATCGATGTGTTATCCGGGGAATCATCATAGCAGTAAAGAAGCAAAACGCTTCGGGCAAGAACATTCATCATATCTTTGCTTGGAGCGTTAAGAATCGTGTCCCGGATAAAGTTATCAGGAAGTTTTCGGTACTCAGTCAGGACTTCCTCAAATGTCTGCAGCTCCTCTTTTTTTGGCAAACTCCCCAACAAAAGCAGATAGCTGGTCTCTTCAAAGCCAAAACGTCCATCCCTTTTAAAACCTTCAATAAGATCACATATATCTATTCCTCTATAGAGTAACTTGCCGGCAACCGGTACCATTTCACCTTCATCGATAATATATGAATGCACCTCACCGATTCTGGTCAGCCCTGCCATTACCCCTCTGCCGCTGATATCCCGAAGCCCTCTTTTTACTTCATACCTAGTGTAGAGCTCCGGATTAACCTCGTTGCATTCCTTTAAGATTGTACTCCATTTGGTGATCATATTATTTTCCATAGTGCCTTGAGTTGCTTCAATTTTCATATATTTTGCTTTTTTACCCTTTCGTTTCTCTAAAAGTATCATGAAAACTCTTGTAAAAATGAAAAATGGTTAGCAATTCTGCAACTCTATATTTTAAACACCTGATTTTTTCTCTCCATTTTGCTTATCCAACGGCCACTATAATTTGATGAAAAAAGAATAAGGCAAATTCTTTTTATTAGGCAGTTACGCCCAAATTTACCAAAAACGACCTTGATCTATTCAGGTTCATAAGTAGAGGGATATAATTTTTTCGAAAGCCTTTGTATCGGCGACTCAGGAAGTAAAAAACGAAAAAGCCTGGAGTATATACGTTAACAAAATTTTTTTTCTGTTCACTTGTGGAACTCACGAAGAAAAAAGTACTGAAAATTAAAGAGATAACGAATTTCGAATATCGAAGAACCCCCCCCGCTGGAAACCGCCGATTCAAACCACAATATCCACTTCCTGAATAAACCCGCTCTGTCCGTTCTCTCTAAGAAAAATTCCGGTTTCTTTTACTACAGCACTCACCGAATTGTTACTATGTAAATCATAACCAGTGTCAACCCGTCCGGTATATATGGCTCCCACTCCTCTATCCAGTAAAGAGCTAACCGTATCATTACCATCAGCAGTCTTCTCCCATAGTCTCAATTTTGAAAAGACCGAATCGTTCTCATCTATCCATCCATTGTTATCTTCATCCAGAGCAGCCAATTCCGAAAAGCCATTTCCACTTGAAGGACCAAACAGCTCACTGCCATCATCTATAACTCCATTGCCATTTTTATCGTAAGCCAAAAAAACAGTGCCCGCAGAAGGAGCATGAATCATTTCGGTCTTTCCATCGACATCAAGATCAAACTCGAATTTCATGCCGTCAAAGGAGGCTCCTAATCCATTAAGATTGAGCACCAGTGGATCGATCAGCGCATCTCCCTGTTTTAATGATATAGTCAACTCCTCATATTTTTCCCTGCTCATAAGAAGCGAAGCACCGAAGGATATCTGCTGTCCCTTATCATTTGTAATTTTTCCTGAAGCCAGAAACTCAAACCCCTCCTTCTGGTAATTAGTTTCTTTATAAAAATAATCCACCCCCCACCCCTGCAGGTTCGCAGGTTGAGAAACAGGTGCGTTTCCCCTACCTTTCTGGCTTACAGGAGCAAAAAAAGAGCTCATAAAATCCTCCACTTTGTCACCCTCTTCGCAGGAGTCACATTTTTGGAGCTCTTCCATTTTCTGAGGATCAAACACTTCAATTTTTTTTCCGGTAAACATCTCCACCAGGTCTTTTATAATCCTGGTCCTCATATCACTCCATATCTCATCAATCATCTCTTTTAATGAAGGTTTGTCAGCCTCAGCTTGCTCGGAGAGCTTCTTGCCTTCCTGGCTTTGAATAAGCGCGGGTGTGCTAAACTCTACCCTGTCTCTTTTTTCATGAGACTCCATTGCAATCTCACCATTTTCTTCCATGGAGCTCTCAATGCTCTCGGAATTCTGATCCCACATCCGTAGATATTCAAATTTGCTGGAGTGCTTAATATCGATCCTTGATGATGAAAGAGAGACATCAGAGGAAGTTATCCGCATAATGAGCCTCCTTGCTGCTAGTCGGATTATATTAGTATTATCGGAAGGATTCGTGGGAAACTTTAGAGACGTTTTGGTAGTAGAGAGGTTGGGTTCTGTTTAACCATTATTTTAACATGTTAATCTGTGTCTTTCTGCCACAAGCAATGGGTGAATAAACGGCTAATGTCGAAATCCCCCGCTGGAAAGCGACCCTTAAACAAAGAGGGTTACGGTTGGAGCTCTTCGATTTGAGTATATAGGTTAAGAAATTGTCGGACGACACCAAACATAAAGGCGGTTTTTACACCGCCTTTATATATATCAATAGGTTTAATCAGATTACCTATCGCAGTTTCATCATCCAGCCGTGTTTGTCCTCTATTTCTCCGTACTGAATCCCCTGCATCTGTTTAAATAATTTTGTAAGAGTCTGCCCGGCTTCACACTCCTTACCAAAAGTATATATCTTATCACCATGAGTAATCGAATATACAGGTGTTAAAACTGCTGCGGTTCCGCATGCACCCACCTCTGCAAATTCCGGAAGTTCAGTAAGTGGTATATGCCGTTTCTCCACTTCCATTCCAAAATCTCTGGCAATTGTCTGCAGACTGTCATTGGTGATGGAACCCAGAATTGATGAGGAATCCGGGGTGATATATTTGTTGTCTTTTGTGATACCCAGGAAATTCGAAGTCCCAAACTCATCTACCAGGCTATGGGTTGGAGAATCCAGATATAAGCTGATAGGATAACCTTTTGCTTTACCTTCAAAATCACCAAGCATGCCTGAAGCGTAATTTCCGGCAGCTTTAACATTACCTACTCCCCTTGGTGCAGCCCGATCATATTCCTCTTGAACAAATGCATTTACCGGATAGAATCCGTTTTTATAGTATGGCCCAACTGGTATACATAGTACTAGGAATATGTAATCATCGGAAGGGTGCACTCCAACGTATGGACTTGAACCTATAAGAAGCGGTCGAATATACAGACTGGCACCTGTACCATACGGAGGTATATAGTCCAGATTGGATTTTGCAACCATGTTCACTGCTTTAATAAACAGTTCTTCCGGAACCGGTTGCATCATGAGCCGTCTGGCAGTTTTTTCCATTCGACGTGCATTCTGCTCAGGCCTGAAGATGCAAATGTCACCATTTACCTGAGTAAAAGCCTTCAAACCTTCGAAACAGGCTTGCCCGTAGTGTAAACATGTTGCAGCAATATTGAGCTGCATCTCAGGTTTATAGCTTACCTGAAGTTGCCCCCATTGCCCGTTTTTAAAATCTGCCCGCACAAAGCAATCAGTCTGCATGTACTTAAAACCCAATTCCTGCCAATCAATATTTTTGCTCATATTAACCAGTCCTGATATTAGTGTATTTGCAGATCAAGCTTTCTGGTATCTCCAGAATTGGAAACACCTTCTGATCCTTTATTCTTAATGTCCTTCATAAGTTTATATTTGAGGCTATCGATCAGAGCGATCCATGAAGCCTCGATAATATTTGTGGAAACCCCCACTGTTCCCCATCTGCTGATTCCATCTGAAGATTCAATCAGAACCCTTACTTTGGACTCTGTTCCATCTCTTCCATCAAGTACCCTCACCTTAAAATCATCCAGTCGCACACTCTTTAAAGAGGGATAAAACTTGACCAGAGCTTTTCTCAAGGCATTGTCAAGAGCGTTAACCGGTCCCTCACCTTCAGCGGCTGTATGCTCAAGAAGTTCACCCTCCTGAATCTTTATAGTTGCTTCTGAGAAGACCTCCCCATTGTCCCGTTTCTCTTCAATGACTCTGAACCCTTTTACCTGAAAAGGTTCCTGAAAATGGTCCAGAACCTTTCCTGCCAAAAGTTCAAATGAGCCATCTGCAGCCTCGAACTGATAACCTTCGGCTTCCATCTTTTTGATTTTCAACAGAAGGTTTTTTACATCAGGATGCTTTTTATCTATTCCTGGATAGATTGAGCTTAGCTTTTCCAGCATGGTGCTGGTGCCTGCCTGATCGGAGACCACGAATTGACGAACATTACCGATCGATTCCGGTGCAACATGCTCGAAAGATTGACGGACCTTTCTGACACCATCTGCATGAGCTCCTGCCTTGTGAGAAAAGGCAGCCTCACCCACATACGGAAGACGAACATTGGGAATCACATTAGCAATCTCATCAATAAAAACCGAAGTAGATGTAATCAAAGCGAGCTGCTGCTCTGAGAGCAGCTTAAATCCCCGTTTTAATTGCAGATTTGGTATTATAGTGCACAGATTTGCATTTCCACAGCGCTCTCCAAGCCCATTGAAAGTTCCCTGCACTTGAGAAGCACCAGCAACAACAGCAACACAAGAGTTTGCATCTGCACATCCTGAATCATTGTGCATGTGCACACCAACTTGTACTGTTATCTTTTTATTAACCTTATTGTACAGACTTATAACCTCATCAGGAAGCATCCCGCCATTGGTGTCACAAAGAACGACACAATCTGCACCTGCCTGCTGTGCAATTTCTAAAGTCTGCAAAGCATAATCCGGATTTGCCTTGTAACCGTCAAAAAAGTGTTCTGCATCAAAAAAGACTTCATCGAAATGTTTCTTCAGAAACAGTATCGATTCACCAATCATGTCCAGATTTTCTTCCAGGGAAGTACCAATCACTTTAGTGACATGCAGATCCCAGCTTTTGCCAAAGATGGTGGCAACAGGCGCCCCGGTCTTTACTAGGTTTAAAAGAAAGAGATCCTCTGAAGCTTCACTTCCTGGACGACGCGTGCTTCCAAAGGCTGCTATCTTTGCCTGTAAATTAAGAGAGACTGCTTTTATGTAAAATTCCGTATCAACAGTATTTGTCGAATTAGGCCAGCCACCTTCTATATAATGGATACCCAGCTCATTAAGCTTTTCAGCAATCCGTAACTTATCACTCAGAGACAAACTGATTCCAATTGCCTGATTACCATCTCTTAAAGTGGTATCATACAGTTTTACCGGGTGATTTTCACTTTTCATAAATTTTTCCTGTCAGCATCTACTCATCTGACCAATTTGAAGATTCCTGTATTTGGTTAAGGGGCCAAATTGACCCCATACCAAAATATCAGCGCGCGCTTATCCGGAACGTATAGAAGAATCAGGCAACAGAGGAAGCGATCATGTCTCCAATCTCAGTTGTACTCATTCCCATCTTTCCAGCAGCAAGACTTTTAATTTTACCTGATGCTAATGCAGAATAGACAGCCTTGTCAATAGAAGTCGCAGCCTCACTTTCTCCCAGCATCTCAAGCATCATCCCCCCTGCACATATTGCTGCAAGAGGATTAATTACATTTTTCCCAGTGTATTTTGGAGCACTTCCTCCGATAGGTTCAAACATGGATACACCTTCAGGATTTATATTCCCGCCTGCAGCAATACCCATTCCACCCTGGATCATCGCTCCCAGATCAGTAATAATATCGCCGAAGAGATTTTCGGTGACAATCACATCGTAAAATTCGGGGCTTTTAACCATCCACATGGTGCAGGCATCAACATGATTATAATCCTGCTTGATATCAGTATAATCTTTGTCACCTACTTCTTGAAGGGTGCGCAGCCACAAATCCCCTGCATGTGTAAGTACATTACATTTATGAACCAGAGTAAGTGTCTTTTTCCTGTTGCGCTTCCTTGTATATTCGTACGCAAAGCGGATACACCTTTCCACAACCGGTCTCGAATAAACCATCAGTTGTGTGGCGATCTCATCTTTTGTACCTACCATGCTGGCTCCACCCATTCCAGTATAGATGCCGCCGGTGTTTTCTCTTATAACAACAAAATCGATATGTTCAGGCCCTTTATCTTTAAGGGGTGTTTCCACATTGGGATAAAGTTTTACTGGCCGTAAATTTATATACTGATCCAATTCAAAACGCAGTTTCAGCAATATGCCAAGCTCCAGAATTCCAGGCTTTACATCGGGATGTCCAATAGCACCCAGATAGATTGCATTGAATTTTTTAAGCTCTTCAATTGCGCTCTGAGGAAGAGTTTCACCAGTACGTTTATAACGCTCCCCGCCAAAATCAAAGCTGGTGAAATTAAATTTCAATCCAAATTTTGGGGCAAGTGCCTCAAGCACCTTTACGCCTTCCTGCAGAACTTCCGGCCCGGTGCCATCCCCGGGCATAAGAGCGATATTGTAGGTCTTCATCGTTTTTCCTCTCTTAAGAGTAACTTATTATTATTCATAACGATTCCTTTGGAGGGCCCGGTAATTTACGATTAAATTTTTTCATACGTGCTATTTTGTTAATGACATCCATATAAGCAAATGCAGATGCCTCCACGATATCTGTACTGGTTCCATTGCCATTGAAAACACCTTCTACAGAACGGGCTACTATCGATACTCTCCCCTGGGCCTCCCGTCCTTCTGTGACCGCTTCCAGATGATATTTTTCGATAGTTAATTTATAACCAACAATTCTGTCTATGGCTTTTGTGGCAGCATCAACTGCTCCGTCCCCACATGCGGCTTCCTGAAACGACTTACCATCCACAAGAATACGAGCAGTCGCAGTAGGCACTGTACCTCTCCCACTTGCAACGTTGAGGTATTCCAATATATAGATGTCCTTAAAATCTTCACTGCTTTTTGATTCCATCAAAGCAATAAGGTCATCATCGTAAACTCTGCCCTTTTTGTCAGCCAGTACCTTAAACTTTTCATAAAACTGGGAATTTTCCATCTCTTTCTCGCTGTATCCCAGATACAGCAAGCGGCTTCTAACCATATGACTTCCGGATCTTCCTGTAAGATTCATCCGGTTTTCTTTGAGTCCGATAGATTGTGGAGTCATGATCTCGTATGTCTTTTTTGCTTTCAGCACTCCATCCTGATGAATTCCCGAGGAGTGTGAGAAAGCATTACTTCCCACAATCGCTTTATTGGGCTGCACTGGCATATTGCAGATGTCTTTGACAAGCTTGCTGGTGCGCATTATTTCACTGGTATTCACATCTGTCTGTAAATGGAACAGATCCTGTCTTACCTTTAAAGCCATCACTATTTCTTCCAGCGCAGCATTTCCAGCCCGTTCTCCTATTCCATTTACAGTGCACTCAATCTGTCTAACCCCGTGAGAAACAGCGGTTAAAGAATTTGCTGTAGCCATTCCCAAATCATTATGACAATGTACCGATAAGACTGCTTTATCGATATTGGGAACCCTGTTGAACAATTGATCAATGATTCCTGCGAAGTGTTCCGGAGTTGTATACCCTACAGTATCAGGGATGTTTATGGTACTGGCACCCGCCTCAATAGCCTGTTCAACTATACGGCATAGAAAATCCACACCTGTTCTTCCAGCATCTTCCGCAGAAAATTCGACATCATCGCAGTTGCGTCTTGCCATACGCACGTGAGTTTTCACCATCTCAATGACATCTTCTTCACTTTTGCGCAGTTTCTTTTCGGTGTGTATTGCCGAGGTACCAATAAAAGTATGAATCCTGGGGCGTTTGGCGCCTTTCAAGGCTTTGGCGCAAGCCGTAATATCCTTTTCTACGGCCCTGGCAAGACCACAAATGATTGGTCCTTCAATTTCGCGGGCAATAGTGGAAACCGACTCAAAATCACCAGGTGAAGAGACCGGAAAGCCTGCTTCTATCACACCAACATTGAGCCTGGCCAATTGACGGGCAATCCTCAGCTTCTGATCAACTGACAAACTGGCAATGAGTGCCTGTTCACCATCACGTAATGTTGTATCAAAAATCAGAATTTTATTTTTCATAAAAACTTAAAAATGCACTCTCTATTATAGAGAGTGCAAAAACAATATTGGTCAATTTCCCTTACGTCCGGAAACGCCTTTGGTGGATTTGGTAATCTCCTTGGCTTTTTCCTTTGGTCGCAAGCTTCTGGCAGCCTTACCGGCAAGCCACATTTCGGATTCTCCCATTTTTGAGAGCTCTTTATCCAGCAGTTCTTTATAGTTTGACTTACCACAGGAAGTGAGCACCCGTTTTGTTTCTTTACCGCTTTTAACTGATTCATAGAGTTCTTTGAAAACCGGCAGAGTAGCTTTTTTGAACTTTGGTTTCCAGTCAAGAGCACCCCGCTGAGCAGTTGCAGAGCAGTTTGTATACATCCAGTCCATTCCGTTTTCATCCACGAGTCTGATAAGGCTCTGTGTAAGCTCTTCAACAGTTTCGTTAAAGGCTTCAGATGGGCTGTGACCATTCTTTCTTAAAACGTCGTACTGGGCTTCCATAATTCCAGCAAGTGCACCCATCAACACTCCACGTTCCCCTGTCAGATCACTGTAAACTTCTTTTTCGAAAGTAGTTTCAAACAGATATCCTGAACCTACTCCAATTCCCAAAGCAATACAACGTTCTCTGGCCTTGCCGGTAGCATCCTGAAAAACTGCGAAACTTGAATTGATTCCTGCACCAGAGAGGAAATTACGACGGACATTCAGTCCACTTCCCTTTGGAGCCACAAGGATGACATCCACATCTTCCGGAGGAACAATTTTAGTCAAATTCTTATAGACAATAGAGAAGCCGTGCGAGAAATAAAGGGCATCGCCTGGTTTGAGATTTTTTTTGACGGTTCGCCAAATAGACATCTGTGCAGCATCGGAAACCAGCATCTGAACAATAGTTGCCCTTTCAACAGCCTCTTCTATATCGAAAAGGGTTTTTCCAGGTACCCAGCCATCCTTTACAGCGCGATCCCAGTCTTTTTTAAAAGATTTGGCCTGACCAACAATAACATTGAAGCCATTATCTTTGAGGTTAAGTCCCTGAGCAGGTCCCTGAACACCATAACCGATAATTGCGATGGTTTCTTTTTTTAGGGTTGTGCGTGCTTTAGCGAGAGAAAATTCTTTTCGCGTAATCACTTCTTCCGGTACACCGCCGAAATCGATAATTGCCATCTTTACAGGCTCCTTTTAAAAAAGTGAAAAATTTATAACGCTGGAAAGTTCTTCTACACCTGCCAAGAGCTCCCCTGAGCGCGACTACTTTCTGGTTTGTCCAATAGCAATTGTACCGGAGCGTACAATTTCCTTTATCCCATAAGGTTTTATCATATTGATAAAATCGTTTATTATGCTTCTTGTACCCATCATTTCAAAAGTAATAGATGACGGAGCAACAGATGCTACCTTTGCCCCGAAAATGGTTCCTAATCCTACCATTTCGTGACGATTGGAATGGTTGGAATCGATTTTCACCAGCACCATCTCCCGTTCCACAACCGGTTCTCCCTGAAAGTCAATAACCTTGATCACATCGATCAGTCGATTGAGCTGTTTTATGATCTGCTCAAGAATGGTCTCTTCTCCATCGACAACTATAGTCATACGGGAAACTGTGGAATCATCTGTTTCTGCCACAGTCAAACTGGAGATATTATAACCTCTGCTGGAAAATAACCCCGAGATCCGGGAAAGCGTTCCACTGTTATTTTCAACCAATACTGAAATCGTATGTATACTCATCATCCCTCCAGAATTTCATCAAGGGGTTTTCCTGCCGGAACCATAGGAAACACATTCTCCTCTGGTGCAACTAAAAATTCCATAAGTGCAGGCCCCTTCACTGCCAACCCTTCCTTCAACACTCTTGATACCTGATCCGGCTTGTCAGTCCTGAAAGCAGCAATATTATAACTTTTTGCCAACGCCACAAAATCAGGCACATATTGTTTTTGACATTTCTGTGTTCCCACACATTGATTGCAGAGAGTACCACCCCGCAAACAGGTCGAGCTGTAACGCTTATTATGGAAGAGCTCCTGCCACTGTCTTACCATTCCCAGATAGGAGTTGTTTAAAATTACAATTTTTACCGGAATATTATTCAGGGATAAAGTGGCAAGTTCCTGAATATTCATCTGAATTGAACCATCACCTGCAATGTCAATTACCGGTATCTGCGGATAGGCAACCGCAGCACCCATTGCAGCCGGTAAACCATATCCCATGGTTCCAAGACCACCCGAAGTAAGCAGTGTCCTAGGTTTGTCAAAGAGGTAATACTGCGCAGTCCACATCTGGTGCTGCCCCACCTCAGTGGCGATAATTGCATTTTCGCCAGTTTCTTTGTAAACCGCTTCAATAACTGCCTGAGGCTTTATTATCTCCGATGAATCGGTGTAATTAAAAAGTTTCTTACCTTTCCACCTCATCACCGTTTCATTCCACTGATCTGCATTTCTTGGCAGAATAACTTTATTCAATTCGAGCAGTATTTTTTTGGCATCACCTACAACCGGAATATCTACCTTAATTATCTTGGAGATTGCAGCCGGATCTATGTCCATATGAATAATGTCTGCCTGGGGAGCAAACTCTGCAACATAACCGGTTACCCGATCGTCAAAACGAGCACCTATGGAGATGATAAGATCACACTCCTGAATTGCAAAATTAGCCGCCTTTGCTCCATGCATCCCCGGCATTCCAATAAAAAGCGGATGAGTGCCTGGAAAACATCCCAGCCCCATTAAAGAGGTAGTAACAGGAATGTTGGTAAATTCTGCAAGTTTAAGAAGCTCCTCATAAGCTCCTGAATGATTTATTCCGCCTCCGGCAAAGATTACCGGTTTCTTTGCTTTTGAAATGGCTTCAGCAGCCTTGTGTATCTGGCGGAAATGCCCGTTTGTATTTGGTTTGTAACTGCGCATCGACACAGTTTCTGGATAAGAATATTTTTCTGCTACCGCTCTGGAAACATCAACGGGTATATCAACCAGTACCGGTCCGGGTCTTCCTGTGTTTGCAATATGAAATGCCTGTTTTAAAATGCTTGGCAGCTCATCGATGGACTTGACTAAAAAGTTATGTTTGGTAATCGGCCTGCTGATTCCAACCACATCAGCTTCCTGGAAAGCATCTGTACCCAGAAGAGAGCTCGAAACCTGTCCGGTGATAGCCACCACAGGTATGGAATCAAGATAGGCTGTTGCGATTCCTGTCATTATATTGGTTGCACCCGGTCCTGAAGTGGCCAGGCATACTCCAACTTTACCTGTAGCCCTAGCATATCCATCTGCAGCATGAGCAGCAGCCTGTTCGTGTCTTGTCAATACGAAAGCTATTTCTCTGGTATCATACAAAACATCAAAAATAGGGATGACAGTGCCGCCGGGATAACCAAATACAACTTCAACCCCTTCTTTTTTTAAAGCATCTATAAGAATCTGTGCGCCTGTTAGCTTCAACATGTCCTCCGTGATATAGTCCGCTGCATTTACTTATAATCCTCACCACACCGAAACAGCTGACTAAAATACGACCTTTTACCCCAACAATCAAGAATTAAGTATGTTTAAAACACGAAAAGGCCCGTTTCCTCTGAGAGAAACGGGCCTGAAAATCTTTACTTATTCTGATCTTAAAAACCCGTTTCCCTTTGTCCCGGTATAAAAATAATGACACCCGTAATCCCGGCGAGAACGGTTACTGAAAAAATTGAAGATGTCAGATTTCTTGTGTTCATGATTTAAAATGTAAATATTTGCAGAAAAAAAAGCAAGCAATTCCTCTTCAGATCCTAATCCGACGATTTGACCAGCTCCAACAATCCCTTAATTACCAGATCCGAACCAATTGCTTTCATACACCCTCTGTTTATTAAACAGAGGTTTCCGCCATGCGCATGACAAGGCCGGCATAAAAAAAATGACTCAAAGACTTTAAATGACGGCTCCCCCTGAGGATAAAAACCCCAGTGGCGGGTTGTGGGCCCATAAATTATGCCAGTCCTTACACCACAAGCCCGTGCAAGATGAGATAAACCGGTGTCATTACCCAGTGCCAAAGAACACTTCTTTAAAAAGCATCCACATTCGTAAAGAGACAGCTTTCCTGCAAGAGAAAAACATCGATTTCCTGTCAACCTTGCCATCTCCTCTGCTTCCTTCATTTCCTGGGGGCCACCCAGAATGCACACATCCCAGCCCTTTACAAGAAAATATTGTCCCACGTTTACAAAACGGTCCTGAGGCCATTGCTTGTTTTTCCACGCAGCAAAAGGTATCAGGGCAATTATCGGACGAATTATCTCCCCAGTGTGTGTCTGCTCCCTGATATGCTCAGGCAATACAGAGGTATTAAAAAACAACTGGCAGGATTGTGGTTTTGAAACATCATAGCCGATTCCAGCCGCAGCAAGATACCTGACCACCACCATATCTTTTTCAGAATATTTACCGGTACGGGTTATAAGCCTTAATGCCCTCTTCAGATATGGTTTAGCAAAGGTACCCACCTTTTTCTTTTGCCTTATAAGTGCCAGAAACGCTTTGCTTTTTTGGTTGTTCTGCAGATCAATCACCAGATCCCAGCTCTTCTGTAACAACCCACAATCAACCGCATTTCCCTTTTTAGAAACACCGCATACTCTGTAAAGCCTATGGTCATCTTTAAAAAGCTCTGTATACTGCGGATCAGTAACAAAGGTTATTTCTGAATCACAATAACAACTCTTTAATGCTGCAAATAAAGCAGACACCAAAACCACATCCCCCATTGAAGAGAATCGTATTATTAAAATCTTTTCCGGGTTCGATTCAATCATTATCTTTAAACTATCCACAATCAGTGGTACAATAATATTTTATAGTGATGGTTACCTTAGCTACAGCACTTCCAATCTGCATAAAAATGCATAAATTTAGTAACCAGACCAGCAAATATAGAACATTCCTTTAACCAGGGTAAACGGGTATATGACCAATCTGCAGCCAGACAACCCAAATATGCGCCACATGAAGCTAAACGACCCGATCCAGAATCCTTATAAACAACAGGATGTCCCGATGCCTTCTCCTGGGGATAAGATCGGAGCCGGTAAAGTTCAGCTATTAATAGGCGAAGGCGGAAGTGCTACTATTTACAAGGTCTGGCACGAAGGGCTTGAAGTCGTACGCGCAGCAAAAGTCCTAAAAAAATTTTCCGATAAAGAAGCTCGCGAAAGATTTCTCACCGAAGCCAAAATCATGGCCGATCTTCATCACCCTAATATTGTGGATATCCATAACATCGGCAACATTGACCAGCAAATCCCATTTCTTGAGATGGAATTTGTAGATGGTGTTTCTATCCGGAACCTTCTAGCACAAAGCAATCGTCTCCCTATGGCAGTAGCCCTCTCTGTAGGCTACTTTGTCTGTCAGGCTCTGCATTATGCCCACACAAAGGATTACACTTTATACGGCAAGGTTTATCACGGACTCATCCACAGAGATATTAAGCCAGACAATATCATCATCTCAAAAAATGGGATAGTCAAACTGATGGATTTTGGAATTGCGCGCCCCAGTGAAGTAAGCCTGCACACTGTAGGAGCTAAAATCATGGGAACACTTGTTTACCTCAGCCCCGAACAGCTAAATGGCAAACCTCTTGATCACAGAAGTGATATCTTTTCATTAGGTACAGTTCTCTACGAAATGCTATGCGGAGCTCGCTGTTTTCCACAAAAAACCCTTACCGAACTGGTCCAGAAAAAAACCAAAGGACAGTACAAACCTATAGATTCCTATGACCTGCCATTTCCTAAGGAACTTATTTGTTGCATTGAGAAAAGCATGGCCCTTGAACCTCACGAACGATTTAACAGTATCGCAGATTTCGGGCATGGACTCTTCGCGATTCTTCGGAAAATTTCCGACAGAGCCCCGCAGGACCTGATTTGCCGTTATATGAGCAACCCTCTAAGCATACCAGTATGGAAACCGCCAAAAAAGACCTCTACCAAACTACTGATCTCTATTGGTGGGGTAGTCCTGGCAGCCGCTGCGGCAACAATAATGATGCTTATGAAATAGAAAGAAGTTGAAACCACACTGATCTTCAGAGACATTTTGCACTAAAAGATCATTGAAGAAGTGAAGGGAACAGAATACTGGTGGGATTAATATTAACTCCCTTATGAATCACCTCGTAATGAAGATGCACTCCTGTGCTTAATCCCGACAGTCCCATCTTTCCAATTACCTGCCCCTTTTTAATCCTCTTTCCCTTACTTACCAGTGCCTGCCCTACATGAGCATACACCGTTTGGAATCCACTCTTGTGCTCCAGCGTTATCTTCACTCCCCAGATAGGATGATTCTCCAAACGGCTAACCACCCCTGAAGCAGCCGCCAGAATAGCAACCCCTTCCGGGGCAACAATATCGATGCCGAGATGCCGCTTCACTTTGGAAGTAAATGGATCGATAGAGGAACCATAGCCACGCGAGATCACAAAAGAATCTTCCGCCGGATAAATAACAGGAATGTTTTCCAGCAGATAATAACCATTGATATTATCATAGAAGGACTCAAAGAGCTTTTCCCGGTTTTCAACAAACTGCAACAGCTCATCAGTGCTCATCTTCTGGAAATCAATTCCTTGTCTGGATGCTGCTGATTCCTCACCTGTGCCGCTAAACTGTGCTGCAACCTTCTGTTTTGTCTCCAGACGGGCTACCTGATCTTTAAGATTGTTTAAAAGTCTCAGTGTAGATATGATTTTTCTTAACAGGGCATTATTCTGTTCTGTTAAATTATTCTTCTGATTGGTTTCCACCACATTCAACGTAATATTGTTGAATGGGATAAAATAGCCTAAAAAACCCAATACCATAAGGATAAACAAAGTAACCACCACCGATAGACGGACCCTGATCGTTTTCACAGGTATCCCACGAGGGGGTACTACGAGAATTGTTCTTTTTTTCATTTAGTGATTCTGCTTATATCCTTATTAACCCAGAAAAAATGATGTTCTGCCTGAAAATACACTTCGGCTTCGCTCAGTGCCCATATCCATTTCTCTTTCAAAATGAACCAGGTATGTTTTTTAAACAAACCGTATCTGCTGCAGAAGCGGCACAACAGCGCGCGAAGCCAAAGTACACGACTATCATGCTAAATTCCGTTAGCCTCGTTTTCTTCATCGGTTTTTGAGTTTTTGGAATTCTCCCCCACCTCTTTGATTTTCTTGGCAATCTCTATAAGTTCCTCACGCAAAGCAGCTATATTTTCCACCGCTTTTTTAATAGTCAAATCCTGAGCAACATCAGCGCCCTTGCCATCCTCAAAAAGATCAAACACCCTTTCTCCGATATCACCATAGTTGCGCTCGATTTTACGCTTGGTAGCCATCTCCTCTACCTTTAGTTTCCCTAATCTTGTATACTCCTCGATTTTTTCCATAGAAAGAGCTGCGCCATCACGAACTCCTTTTTTCAGCTTCTCCCACATATTATCCATAGATCCTCCTGGTAAAAAAGTGTTATTGAAGAGAATAAATCTTTAACCAAAATCTGACAATTTCCTTGACAGCCAATTAATCGTCTGAATCAGATTTAATTAAAAATGGTTTCAGCAATTATAAATATCAGATTTTTTTAATATAAAACCAAATATAGACTCAATATCAGTGCCAATTTCCCCTTTTTCCAGATAATGCTCCTTCCCTTGTTTGAACCACAACCGGAAAAATGCTATCTTTTGACCATGCCTAATTCAGAACCCCTTAGCTGCTTTCTTTTAAACTACGCTAGCCGTGATATTCGAAACCACTTTGAAATCACCCTGTATGCAGTTGCTGAAAATCAGTCGTCTGTAAAGATTCTTGTCGATAATTTTCGTCCAATGTTTTTCGTTCCCCGAACTACAGACCCAAATCTTACTATTAAAGCAGCAGAACGAAAAGTACTTCCTCTAAAGGCTATGGACAAAACAGAGGTTGACTGTCTTTATTTCAGCACCTATTCGTCCTTTCTTGAGACAAAAGAGCAACTCCATAAAGCCGGTATCATTCTTTATGAATCAGACATCAACCCTGTAGAACGCTTTTTAATGGAGAGATTTGTAGCAGGCGGATTTGATGCTTCAGGCATCATCAGCAACCACAATGGAACGATTTTTCTCTACAATCCCCAAATCAGGGGTACCGATGTAAATCCATCGCTGCTGGTATTGTCTTTTGATATCGAAACCAGCACAGAAACCGGACAGATCTACAGTATCGCCTGCAGTGGTAAAACCGATGCAGTCTTTATTGTTGGGAAAGGAGAACCTGCCGGACCGATAACCTTCTGTTCCCATGAAAAAGAGTTGATTCAGTGTTTTTTCCAGCACATCAGTGATCAAAACCCCGATATTCTGATCGGCTGGAACGTCATCAATTTTGATCTTCAAAAGCTTTTTGAGCGTTGCACCTTATTAAATATCCCTTTTAATTTAGGAAAGGATAGTGGTTCACGAATCATTCCAAACCGCTCCGGTACCGATCTTCTGGTACGAATCCCCGGAAGACTTGTTATGGATGTGCCCACTATGCTAAGAGCCAACTACATTACATTTGAGGAGTATTCCCTCAACTTTGTGGCCTCAGCAATGCTTAACAAAACAAAACTGATCGAAAAAAGCGGTGAAGAAAAAATAGCAGAGATAAACCGACTTTTCAAAGAAGATAAACCGGCTCTGGCACAATATAACCTGGAGGACGCCAGGTTGACGCTGGAAATATTTAACAAAGCCGGCATCCTTCCCAATGCAGTCGAAAGGTCGAAACGCTCAGGCCTTCTCCTTGACAGAACAGGTGGAAGCGTGGCCGCATTCGATCATCTTTACCTGCCCCGTTTACACAGGCTTGGATTTGTAGCTGCAAATGCGACAGACATCCCCCCACCCTCCAGTCCTCTGCCCGGTGGTTATGTACTGGAGCCGGTTCCAGGAATCTATGACAACGTCCTTGTTCTTGACTTCAGAAGCCTTTACCCTTCAATCATTCTTACCTTTAAAATCGATCCTTTGGGCTTCCATATCAATTCAAAAACAAAAATCAAGACTCCTGCAGGCACCTGTTTTTCCGCCGAAACCTCAATACTGCCCGAAATCATCAAGCATCTTCTTGAAGCTCGTGCCAAGGCGAAAAGGGATAAAAAACCCTACCTGTCCCAGGCAATAAAGATCCTGATGAATAGTTTCTATGGAGTGTTGGGAGCACAAGGGTGTCGATTTTTCTCCTCCGAGCTGGCAACTACTATCACCAGAACCGGTCAGTTTATCCTCAAAGAAACCATAAAACATATCCACTCAACAACCCCTTACCAGGTCATCTATGGTGATACAGATTCGATCTTTGTACTGCTTGGCCCTGGTAAAGAAAATGAAGCCACTGGCATAGGGAATACATTATCCGAACAGATAACCACCTGGCTTGCCAGATATCTGGAAAGCTCTTTCATGGTGACATCCGCACTTAATCTGGAATTTGAGACCCATTTCCGCCACTTCCTTATGCCCTCGGTAAGGGGTGGAACTTACGGAAGCAAAAAGCATTATTGCGGAAGTATCCTGGAAAATGATGAGATGAAACTGATTTTCAAAGGCATGGAATCTGCACGCTCAGATTGGACCGATCTTGCAAAGGATTTCCAAAATGAGCTGATAAAAAGGGTTTTTTCAGAACAGCCGGTTCAAGATTACGTCAACGATACGGTAAACAAGGTGAAAAAAGGGGTTTTTGATAACCAACTGGTTTATAAGAAACGGTTGCGTAAAAATCTCAATGAATATGTCAATGTTCCACCACATGCGCAGGCCGCCCGCCTCTTAAAATCACCTGCACACATAATCCGATACTATATCACCACCAGCGGCCCTCAACCCCTCGAAAACCTCTCCTCTCCCATTGACTATGATCATTATATCGACTGTCAGCTCAAACCAGTTGCAGATTCGATTCTGGAGTTTTCAGGAACCAGCTTTGATAACATTATCTCCGGCCAACAAAACCTCTTTGGCTAAGGATAAATCCAGATCCAGTAATCAATGTAGCTGTTTTTAGAAAAGATCACAAAGAATAAGCACGAAATATCCGGGTAGAATCGGGTGAGTCAAACCCTTAAGCTATCACGAAAGAATGGTGCAATTTCGTGCATCCGAACAATAACTCCTGGCCCAAGTGATTCCCTATCCTGTCCCTCTGGTGCTTACTGCAATATAAGAGAGACTGAAAAGAAGCATAGGCCACCCCTGCATTATCCGGTTACTCCCGATTATTGTAATGTAACTTTTTCACTAATCACCTCACCTCCGGAGTGTATTTTAAAACTTTTGTAGCACGTTAATTTTTGTTTCAAGGAGTAATGATGACTGTTTTATCCGGTCCCAAAGGGACCCGGGATTTTTATCCGGAAGAGATGTCTTTTCAACAGTTTATTTTTTCAACCTGGAAAAAAACCTGCCAGCGATACGGATTTGAAAATTACGAAGCTCCCATGTTCGAGCACCTGGAAATTTACACTCAAAAGTCCGGAGATGAGATCGAAAAACAGCTCTACACCTTCAAAGATAAAGCTGAACGGATGATGGCATTGCGTCCTGAGCTTACCCCTTCTCTAGCCCGGATGGTAGCTGCAAAAGGAAATGCTCTAAAACGGCCGGTACGCTGGTATTCAATTCCGCGACTATTCAGATATGAGAAGATGCAGAGAGGGCGGTTGAGAGAGTTTTTCCAATTGAATATGGATATTCTGGGAGTAGAGGATGTGAGCGCGGATGCAGAGCTTATCTCTGCGGTTATCGATATGATGCGTGATCTTGGTTTTACTTCTGATGATTTCAGGGTAAGAATTTCCAGCCGAACACTTCTGGAGGAGCTGTTCACGGCTTCGGGACTTGACAAAGATTCATTCTCCTCACTGTATGCGCTTCTGGATAGAAAAAACAAAATTAGTGAACAGCAATACAAAGAGGAACTGGGCAGTATAATTCCCGGTGAAGATCTTCGAAACAAATTCCTGGCCATTTTTGCATCCGATTCTCTTGACCAGATTCAGCAGAACACCGGGGAAACGCCTGCTCTTAATGACCTTAAACAGTTATTTGAACTTCTTAACTTCTACGGATTCTCTGATTTTGTCACTTTTGACATAGGTATCGTGCGGGGACTGGCTTATTATACCGGTATTGTGTTTGAAGTTTTTGATATTAAAAAAAGCATGCGCGCAATTGCTGGTGGCGGACGTTACGATAAACTGGTGCAATTGTACGGCGGTCCGTCTACTCCTGCAGTGGGATTTGCTGCCGGAGATGTAGTATTGGGAGATCTGCTTAAGGAAAAGGGGCTACAGCCGCCCCTGTCTGCGCGTAGTGAAGTTTATCTGGTGGCCATAGGAGACTGTGGACTAAAGGAGCTCATAAACCTTGCTCAACAAATCCGGTCCTTTGGCATCTCCTGTGAATTCCCTCTTAAAATCTCCAGTGTCGGCAAACAGCTAAAAGCTGCTAATGCTGCCAGATCCCGTGTTACAATATTTGTGGGCGGTGATGAGGCAAAAGAGGGCAAGTACCGTTGCAAGGATATGTCAAGCGGCACAGAGGATCTGGTTGATCAGAAAGAAATAATCGGATTTCTTCAGGAAAAGCTGCGAGGGTAAATTATTATTCCAGCAATTAATAAACAAATCCTAAATCACAATTATTAAATCCTAAACAAATTCCAATTCCTAATTAGCAATTTTCTAAACAAAGACCAGGAAAAAGGCAAACAAGATCTTATCCCCTGAAGGGATAAGGAAAAAAACAGATCAACAGGAAAAGGGAAAGATGATTCACTTCCCAAACTTTAGTACTTGAGACACTCTTATCTCTGTTTAGAAATTAGAATTTTGGAATTTGTTTAGGATTTCAGATTTGAGTTTTGGGGTTTGTTTAGGATTTCGCAACTGTCTGGAAAAACGCTTAATAGCTAAAATCGAAGCATATTAATCGAAAAATAGGGAGAGCTACAGTAGTAATTCCCCTTTATTAAATCCGTCGTTGCGATGAATATGCCAGAGCGGCTTTCGATGAACCATGGAGACTTGAGAGCTCCTGTCTGATATTTCTCATACTAAAGGTGATTTTTTCGTTTATGCGGCTATCCAGAGAAATTATATCTCTGATCAGATCACTGATCTCATTTTTAAGCATTGAGCAATCCCAGTAGGAACTGACTGAGTTTACTTTTCTGAGACGAGTAAACTCTGCTTCCTTGCGATAAAGCTCTTTGAGCAGATTTTCTCTTATTTTCAGAGATTTTTCCAAAGCCTCTTCAGAGAAATTATCCACCAGTGCTATTGAAAGTTCTTTTATAGAGCTGTAAAGCTCTTTAATTTGCTTTAAGATATTAGTTATATCCGCAATATTCATTTTCATACTGCCAAAGAATTCAGTTTTATATCAGAGACATTTTCCGTTTTTGTTTTTTGAACAGCCTCAGCCCAGGCTTCTCTTAGCGATTCCATATATCCTAACACTTCAGTCAGTTTCTCTTTATTTTGTTTCACACTTGCTTCCACCAGACATCGAAGCATATAGTCGTAAAGATTATACAGATTTCGTGCAATATCGCCGACGTCCATTTTTAAAGCGGTCAAAAGCTCGGTTATGGCATCCTGAACTTTGAAAATGTGCTTTGTTCTCTCCTCCAACAGAAGACGGTCATCGAATTTTTCCAATGCTAGTTTGCAGTTTACTATTGCTATGTCATAAGCAATCAGAATGAGTCTACCCTGATCAGCAGTATCCACATTTGCGGTTTTGTATACATTGTAGCCCTGTTTCACAATTACCTCCCATTTTGTTGATACAGAAAAGATGATGAAGTCATCTGAGATCCCTGTGTTTTCATCTGATTCATTGCCTGTTCCATAGCGCTGAACTGTTTTACCAGTCTTAATCTGTATTTTTCAATTCTATCCTCAAGCTTCAGTATCCGTTCATCTGCATATTTCATGCTTCTTCGCCAGGACTCCTGACGTAATGCGACAGTTCCTTCGGACCCGTCTGTTAGTTTATTGACGCTCTCATCCAAAATCGCCGCGAGTCCCTTGGAAAAAGAGAAGGTTGCAGATCCACCTCCAATGCTTCCCACCGGAGCTGTTAATGAAAGACCTTTTGCCGGACCATCAGAGAAATTGACTATCTCACCAGTTCGGGCATCCGAAACATACCATTCAGAAGATCCCTGCACTTGAATGCGAAAATGTTGTGCATCTACTTCTTCCAGAATATATGCCCCTGATTTGGTATCTTTAGTCGTTCTTCCCAGACTTACTCCTGGGTTGTCAGAAACACCTGTGGTGGTAAAGAGCCGTACAACTTCATCAAAACCTTTATCCAGTGCTTTTTTAAACATCTCATCATCAATCTTGTACTCTCCAGTTGCAGTATCGGTCTTTAATCCAATAAGAGTAAAATTAGTGTATGTTCCTTCAAACGTATCGAACTGCTGCTGAAAGAAAGACCGTACCTGAGAGACTATGCTTGAAGTAGTTGAGTCACCTGCCAAAGCACCATTCGTACTTTTCTCATCATCGGGATTTGCATGCTTGGTGCTGTCTTTTGAGAACCGTAGCAGTGCGTTATAGGCATCAACCAGTTCCTGGAATTTCTTTTTAATCTCATCATTGTCTCGTGTCAATTCTACTTTAACAGTTTCCTCTGCACTCAAACTATGAAGCTGAAAAGTGGCACCTGTTACAAAACCGGAAGCGGAATTTTTATTTGATGACATAAAAACATTTTCAACACTGAAATAAGCATCCTTACCGGTTGAAAGTACGCCTGCCCCCTCATCTCCAATCACCGAAACAGACAAAGCATGAGATGCGGCACCGATATTTAAGTTATTCAGAGCTAAACGTGAAGTACCGGCTGCTTTATCGGATATAAGCAGATTTCCCGACTCATCGAATGATGAGTCAATCATTCCATTGTAAGCTTTGTTTAATTCTTTAAGAAAATCCTCTGCAGTAGCTCCGGTTTTTTTCACTATAGTTGCGCTTACCGCACGCCCGTCACGGTCAAAGCCATCGATAGTTATACTTTGTCCTGCAGCCAGAGCCTCAAATTCGGATCTGATATCAGATGCAGAACTTAGCTGCTGACTGATATTTCCCTTATCCCCATCAGCATCCATAATGATGCCAAGATCCTGCAGTGTTGATCCTGAGATGTCACGATATTGCACACCACCGCTTCCACTCTCTTTACTAGAAATGACCAGCCGGTAATCGGTCTCACTTACTTTAAGCACCGAGGCAGACACACCAATCTTTTTTCCATCCTCATCAGTTGCATTGTTGATTTTTGATCTGAGGTCCTGGATCGTATCATCATCATCTACAGTGATTGAAACACCACCAATACTTATTTCACCGGCCCCTATGCCTAAACTTGACAATGATTCGGTTTGACTGGTAATCTTCCCATCTGCGCTGATCATTTTCTCATTTGCAGCGAGTTGAAAAACTCGTACATCGTATTGGGCATCGACACTACCGGTCCCACCCTCAATAGTGACAGCTTTGTCATTGGAACTTTTGGAGGTAAAAAGATCGAAGGAACTTACCTTGGAGAGGGCATTTGCCTTTGAACTAAGATCAGAGAGTAAAGATTTGAATTTTGAATAGGCATCAATCTTCACCTGATATGCTTTTTTTTCGCTCTGAACTTTAGTAACTTTCTGTCTCTCAAGTTCGACCAGAGAATCAATGATATACTGAGTATCAATTCCGGATGGCCCATTAATTGAGATTCCCATAACTTTTTCTCCTTATAAAATGCTCCTTAATAAAAGTATCGGCAAAATTAATTCAAACCTTTATCATTATATTAAATAATCTGATTATACCAGGATAACACTGAATTATTTCAGTAAGAACTGCCGTAAAGTGGCTATTTTAAACTTATTTCTTCATTTTCTGATGAAGTAGAATCATCGGAGTCGCTTTTTACAGTAAATTTAAAGATGGTTCTGGGAATTTGCTTGTCTCCTTCGATCCATATCTTTCCACCCAGAGCTTCAATGGCCATTTTGCTGAATGTTAAACCCAAACCGAAATTCTGCCCCTGGATAGCAGTAGCTGTTTTGTTTGTTCCAAAAAATTTATCAAAAACCGCCTCTCTATACTCTTCAGGTATAAAGGAACCATCATTAGAAATTGAGACTACAAGCAGTTCATTCTCTCTTTCAAAACAGACCTTTACCGGCATATCGGGAAAAGAAAACCGTAGTGCATTGGCTACGATGTTACATATTATTCGCAGGAACAGATCTTTATCAGTAGTAACTTCCATTTCCGGATCGGTTTTGAACTCAAATTCCAAGGGATTAAAAAAACTTAGTGAATTCTCAACCTGCTCTTTCAGAACGAATCTGGTTTTTCTGGCAGAAAGGGTTCCTTTTTCAAAAGTGGTAACTCCCAGTATATTGCCGATCATCATCTGTATACGCTGAACACCGTTTGTAGCAGTTTCAAAAAGACGTTCTTGCACAGGAGAGAGATCTTCGATTGTATCCTGCAAGACCTCTACCGCTCCAGAAACACATTGCAAAGGATTCTTAAGATCGTGAATGACCATATCTATGTAGAGTTCTTTTACCTGTTCAACCCGTTTTTTGTCCAGTGCAGTTGCGGCTATTCTATAGAAAGCACGATGATCGAAGGGCTTAGTCATGAAATCCAGAGCTCCTCTTTTCATACATATAAGACCGACTTCCAGCCTGTCATGAGATGTAAACATTATGACCTGAACATGGCGGTTTCTCTCTTTAATCATCGGCAAAAGCTCAGGACCGCTCAGTCCCCTTCCCAGATTGACATCGAGAAGCACGATATCTACTGTTGGATTGGTTTCTATATAGAGGAGGCCTTCATCTGCGGAAAGTGCATAATCGGCTTTGAACCCATCGAGTTCAAGAAGACCGCATACGCCTGTACAGATTGATAACTCATCATCAATCAGCAATACATGAGGCACACCGTTTTTATCCATTGTTTCTCCTGAAAACAGTATTTTACGGAATCTTTTTTACATTCCTGATACCAGGTAACCGATACTGATACTTGTGATTATTGCACGAAAAGATTAAAATACCTTAAAACAGGATATTATAACATTATTTGCTGATTTTTGTACAAATTATTTCAAATTTTTAAGGGCAAGGACCTTCATACAGTCCTTTATCTTTTTCTCTTTGTGCCCAGACTCTCATATCCCTCATTTACTAAACGCTCTAAATTTGATGTCGTGGACTTTTCCGCTCCATGCTTTTTCTACATCCATGCTGCCATTGAATTTTTTATGAAAATGGTTTCAATACCGGATTTCAACATTTCCGGCTTTGCTTTTTCCCATCTTCAAGACCAAAAATATGCTCTTCTGCAGCAAAGGTGCTTCCATAATGGGCGCTCTTCCTTCGTTTTGCGATACGGGCATGCCAGTATTACTGTCAAACTGGATTCAATCTTTGTGGATGAAGGAGGCTATCGGGCGGATGTTGAGTACACCATAAAGGATCGAAATGCTACTCATCACACTCTGAAAATTCAAATATACACGTAATTCTGACTTCTAAACACTTTAGAAATGCAAACCACGCGTGTTTGGGACTTCTAAACAATTTAGAAATGCCAACTCACGCGTGTTTGGGACTTCTAAACACTTTAGAAATACCAACTCACGCGTGTTTCGGACTTCTAAACACTTTAGAAATGCCAATTCACGCGTGTTTCGGACTTCTAAACACTTTAGAAATGCCAATTCACGCGTGTTTCGGACTTCTAAACACTTTAGAAATTCCAATTCACGCGTGTTTCAGGACTTCTAAACACTTTAGAAGACCAATTCACGCGTGTTTCAGGACTTAAACACTTGGGGATGTCGATATACGCTGAAATTCGCTGTTCTGAAATCTTGGGGTGACCGACATACGCTGAAATTCGCTGTTTTGAAATCTTAAGGAGGCCACTTTAGATATACCAATTCCCGCGTAATTCGGATTGCTAAGCACTTAGTAAGCCAGAATACGCGAAAAACAAACGAATTGATCCTGGCAGTGGGTGCGAAATGGTGGATTCAGGCTACTACCACAGTGGAAAAAAAGGTGCTCTTCTCGTTCTTTTTCGATTAAACAAATGTTGAACCCTGCAAATTTAATGGAATGAAATTTGAATGTTTCTCTATTTCCTATGCGGGTCAGTAGCGTCCGGTTAAATTAACAAAAATAATACTGTAAAAACCGCTCGAGATCTGGAATTTAGGACCTTAAAAAGCACCAAATCACAATATCAAAATTCTAAACAGCAACAGAAGGTTTCTATTCTGTTTCGAGTTTCGAGTTTCGAATTTTCCTATTTCTGTTCATGTTTCGAATTTCATGTTTCGGATTTCGAATTTCGTATTTCGGATTTCTATTTTTCCTATTCCCATACCTGCTCTTTTCTTGTTTGTATTTTCAATGATTGGTTATTGGTATCTGTTAAGGATTTGGTGCTTGTGATTTGGAATTTATTTGCGTGCCCTGCTTCTTATGCAATCTTATGGTTGTTAAATTAACCGGACACTACTGATGCATGGTATCAGTTTTAAACTAATTTCGACCTAAATGATAAAGGAGGCACAAATGCCGGTTCGCAAAGCTAATGCGGAATGGAATGGAACTCTGTCCAAGGGGAATGGGAAAATCTTTTCAGATAGCGGTTCCGTCAAGGCGTCATATTCGTTTTTATCACGTTTTGAGAATGGCAGTGGCACCAATCCTGAAGAACTGTTAGGTGCTGCACATGCTGGATGTTTCTCAATGGCACTGGCAATGCTTTTGGAACAATCGGGGTTTATTCCGGAAAATATTTTAACAACCGCAAAGGTGCATATCGATAAGGAAAAATCTGGTTTTGTCATATCGATGATCGAATTGGAAACTAAATGCAAGATCAATGGAATCGATGAAAAAACATTTGCTGAGAAAGCGGAAGCTGCAAAAAAGGGATGCCCGGTTTCGATGGCACTGGCTTCGGTCAATATTACCTTGAAGGCTCAGTTGCTGGGTGAGTAAAGTTGCCGTTAAGCAGTTTGTTGGTGTCCATTATCCCACCGGGTTGGGAGCGCTAATTGTAAGCGTCGGAGGTGATAAAAATGGAAAACAAATTTTATGGATGAGAATGAAATATCACGAACTATTATTGGTGCAGCAATAGAAGTCCATAGAATTTTGGGGCCTGGCTTATTAGAATCAGTTTACGAGGAAGCACTATGCCATGAACTTCATCTGAGAGGAATTAACTTTTTAAGACAACAACCGGTTCCGATACCTTATAAAGACATAAAACTTGGGACAGATTTAAGGTTGGATCTGTTGGTAGAAGAGAAGGTGATTGTCGACTTAAAGGCTAAAGAAATTGTAATAGCAATTGACCGCCAAAAAATATTATCATATTTACGGTTAAGCCATAAGAAACTGGGACTAATTATTAATTTTCATGCTGCAAAACTAAAAGATGGAGTTGAGCGGATAGTAAACGGTTTAACAGAAACAAATTAAGAATAATGGAAGAATTTTAACGTCCACCCTCCTTAGTACCTAAGTACGGCGGACAGGCAGAACACGCAAATAACGCAGGGATGAGAAAAGATAAAAACAGGTCGCAGAGGTTAAACGCGTCGCGTTTACATGATGGGGATTGCCTAATCACCACTGAACGGTACCGGGATTCTTCTAAACGCGAAGCGTTTACCCTCTGCGACCTTTGCGTTCTCTGCGTTTTAAATTCCGATCTTTGATTATGAGAAATGGTTTTAAATCTGGATTGATATAAGGTATTTTATTCAATCGTGAAGCACTTGGTACAGTACTTTTCCGCTGCACAGCGGCTGTGGCCGGACCCCAAAATATTACATCGGTTTATCATGGACAGGGCTGTATTAGATAACGAAGCTTCACCTCTTATAAAGATCAAGTATAGTGATAGCACATAAATCACTTTTGCTGGCACGTTAATCAAAAAGACCGCCAGTCTCACATGGCCCGGACAGTAGCGGGCCTGACCAACATTTCTATATAGACTAGTCGAATAATAAACAGCACCCGCATAGTTAGGTCCAATTAAAGCGAATAGACATACACTATACCAGAGGGTAATAATTGAATGATAAAAATTAAACGTGTTTATAATCCACCAGATGAAACTGATGGAAAGAGAATCCTTGTTGAGCGATTATGGCCCAGAGGAATCAAAAAAGAAAATGCAAAAATAACTGAATGGATAAAAGAAATAGCACCCAGCACAGAGTTGAGAAAGTGGTACAAACATGATATTTCGAAATGGGAAGAATTCAGAGAGAAATATAAAGATGAACTGAAAACTAAAAAAGAAGAAATTGAAGAGCTAAGGGAAATGTCCTCAAAAAATACAGTTACCTTTATTTACTCAGCCCATGATGAAAAACATAATAGCGCTGTTGTTTTAAAGGAATTTATAGAAAGAGGATAAAAAGAAGATCCAAAAAAGAGACTCAAACTTACTGCGGCCCAGTCCAAAGGGTTCCACTCCAGATAACCCTCTTTTTACCTGAAAAGATCCGTAAGTCTAACCATCTTCAGTACCGTCCAAATAACCCGGTTACAGCCAGATTCAAATCTTTGAGAACAGATCAATATTTTTTTTTTAAAATAAATGTCCATATTTTTTCCAGACACTCGTCCAATCATTTTAAAACAATTGTCAGCGTAATAACTTCAACCATAGGAGAATCTATGTTTAAACGAACCCTTCTTGTAGTTGCAGCAGCAGTGTCGATTCTGCATGCAACAACCACCGTAGAACCAATGGATCCGTCTGATCCAAACAACCAGCTTCTTGTGGTAAGTTCAGACCATTTTATCATAAGCGTCGACCTTTCAAGAATGCTTATCAGACCTGTCAATGATGACTTATCAGAAGTCATGCATAATGGAATTCCATTGAGAGCTGAGATTAAAGCAGAACACCCTCAGTTCAATCAGTTGTTAGCTCAGGCTCTGGCTGCCGGGAATACAGGAAGAATTTTCTTAGCAGTCTTACCTGATAATACGAGTCCAGATGTTTATTACAGTATTGCCGCAATAGATATTTCACAATATTAATAAGAATAAAAACAACACAACAAGGAGAATTCATGTTAAAGAAATTCATTTTTTCGGTTTTAGCTGTCTGCAGTGTCCTTTTCGCTGGTTCAGATGTTATTCAATTGCCATCAACTTTTCCTTCTCACTGGATACAGGTGAGTTCCGATCAGTTTGTAATCGGCACAAGCCTTAATAATTTCAATATCCGTTTCATGAATCCAGATGGCAGTGCCACTCACAACGGCCGGAATCTGTATGCCGATATCAATGTATCTAATCCTGCATTCAATCACATGCTTGCAACTGCACTTGCAGCTCAGGCCAGAGGTAAAATCATTTGTACAATGGCATTAAAACCCAACTGTACAGATATAGTGTGTTATGACCTTATTTCAATTGATATTGTATATTAATGAAGCACATGCCAACAATCAATACAGGAGTAAATATTATGAAATCAAACGTACTCGTAGGGAGTACCATGGCATGTTTTCTGCTTTTCTTTCAGAGTGTTTTTTCGGATTTACTTCCTAAAGACCCCAGGGAATTATTTGATTCCTATATCGGATCTGATAAATTCAATAGGTTTCATGTAATAACATCCGAAGCAGATGCACTTACACTTGCAGAACAACCTGTCTATGATCCCAATGATGTAATAGTGACTAAAGCTTTAGATAGAAATCAAATACTTGCAAGGTTTTTAGCAAAAGAGACTCAAATGTCACTTAAGCTTGCTGAAGACGAACGCTATACTGCAGATCTTTTCATCTATCCTGGAGCAAATGATTCTGATCCATTTAGCTCACCAATAGTGATTGGAGATGCTTTTGATCCAAAAGACGGCAGGAGTGTGGCAGATATCCAGGCTGTTGACGAATATTACAACCTTCTAAGGAATGGCTCTTATCGCAGAGTCACAATACACACTATTCAGTGTTTTGATCAGGAAGATGCAACAGGCGACGATGTTCAATTACAAGTGATATCCGATGGAACCAACGTTTTTTCTTTATCTAAATCCATGAAAGATATTAAAGTGTTTGCTAAAGCGGATCTTGATTACATCTGGCAAGTAGACCGTTCTTTTAATCTCTCAAATACTCTTGAATTCAAGATTTACGAAACCGAAAAGGATATATTTGGAGATTATTTACCTAGCGACAATAATGATTTACTGGGTTCTTTTAGTATTTCCCAATCAACTGAACCTGGTTTATACAAAGAAAAACTTTTTGATGGTTGGAATAACGCTAATTGGTTTAATTACGGTATTACATATAGTATCGAAGATATAGATGTCACACCTGCTCCAGAAAGGCCTGGTGTAAAAAGAGTCAACATCAGCCGTCTTATTGTTCATAAACAGGAGGATGGTACCGGTAATGACGATACCCGTATCCGTATCTGGGTCGACGGAAATTTGGTCATGAATGAATCCAAATCCATGGATGACCTGCACACAACTGACCTGAACGAGCAGGATAATGGTCATGTCTGGACAATTAACAGAGTTTTTGAGTACACGAACTCTTTGAAGATTGATTTTTACGAATTAGATTGGCCTGACCCAGATGATAAAATCGGTGTTCTTGATCTTGATGCCAGCACGAAGCCATCAAAACATAAAATTGATAAATTTGATGGCTATGGTGCTTTGTATTCTCTGGACTACTCGGTTGAAGATTTAGGTGTAAACAAGAATTTTATCTCACCCAGAGAAGCCGGTTACGATATTTTCTTTCTTGATTTTTCGCAAGGTGGCGGTGACATCCGCAAGAATGCCAAACTTTTGACAAAGGTTATGGAAACACTCGAAGCCAATTCTTCCAGTAAATATGTTGTTGCCGGCATAAGCATGAGTGGAATTGTTGCTCGTTTGGCACTTCTTTATTCTCTGCCTCAAAACAACACCTACAATTCGAAAATACTTACGAACGCAAAAGGCTTTTTTACTGTAGATTCTCCTCTTCAGGGTGCATCGATTGGAGATCTTCAATCTATGGTCTGGAGTGTTATGGGAGACACTCTTGCACAAAAGTTTGGAAGTGTACCTGTGGATCAGTATGCTCAACTTAGTGTTCCGGCAGCTCATCAGATGTTATATGGGCACCATTACTACAGAGAAAACTCCGAAGATGAGTCCTATACCAGTTATATGAAACAATCTGATGCACAAGCTAACTTCTATAACATGCTTAAAGAAATGGGCGATTACAGGTCAGACTTACCTTTCGCAACCATTGCCACATCAAACTTTCATAAACCCCACCCTGAACTTGACATGACTGTACGCAACGAAGTCCAGAAAATAGACCTTTTGGTTGTCCGTAGGTCTATTTATGCAGGTGGTCAATATCCATATCAGAAGTATGAGCTTTACCCGGGATCATGCGGAAACTTTTATTACGATTTAGTCAATTTTGGTCGAGGTACTTCCTCTCCCCAGGAAAATGCAACCAGCGGCGAAAAATTCAAGGGAACCTTCATACCTATCAATTCCTCTCTAGATCTAAGAGGTTTTGAAGTACTCAACCCTTCCCTTGATCGTTCAGAAAATAATTTAGCACGCTATTCACCGGCCGACCGCTGCTTTTACTTTCAAAATCAATACAATGAATATCGTGGTGACTACAGTGTTGACGGTATGCGTTTCAGCCACATATACTTTAACTACATGACAATGCAGAAAATACAGGCAGCTCTACAGTTTATAGAATCTCAAGCTCAGATAATCGCATCTGCTGCTCCAGCCGGCCAGCAACACAATGTGCAGAGTATTCAAGGAGGATGGTACAGAATTACAGATCTTCCAGTCAACCCATATCCGGTAAGCTATACGATTGAAGTCAGTTGCAACGATGGGAAACCCCTTACTGGAATAACTGCCATTGTAAGCGAGCAGGAAGTCAGCCTTGATGGATATAAACAGGAGATCACCGTACAGAATGTAGGTCAGTCCGATATTCTTCTTGGTTTTTTCACAAACCGTAAGATACACGTTTCCTGGTATCCAAACTATGAACCTATGAAACAGGCTGTTACCTTTGGCCACGATAATGAGGCAATCGCTCTGAAAACATACAATGCACCCAGCATGCCTTACGTCAATTTGCTATTAATGGGTCCCAGAAGAGTTATTGTCAATGCTCCAGCATATAATACGCCTGTAGTATTCAATACAGATGGAGAATACTGGTATAATATCACAGCATTTCCGACTGATTGGGTTCCTCGTTCTATTAACATTTTAATCCAACCAGTTGACGGGTTTCAACTAAGTGGCAATGCATTGATCGAAAATCAAACATTCGCCTTGTCCTCCTGGGATAAGCAGATCGCTATTCCCTATACTGGTCAGAAAAATATTCTGGTTAAAATCAAAGCTGAACAAGGCCGTTCTTTCCAGTTACAATGGTGGCCTGAAAATTCCACTAATTCCGATCCTTCAGTAGATGATCCTTCAGTAGACGATCCTGAAACACCTGTTTATGAAGTATCACAAATGAGCAGTTCACAGGTTTTTGATCTTTCTGGAGATATCTCAATCAGGCTTTCCAACTTTCCATCATGGCCTGTCCAGTCATTAACTGTTCAACTTCAACCTGCTGACGGCATGGAATTAAATGGTACGACCATTATTAATGGAGAAAGCATATCACTGAACGGCTGGAATCAGGATATCTGTATACCTTACAATGGAGAAGATCAGATAATTTTTACAATTAATTCAAACGAATACAGGCAGTTCAGTATTCAGTGGTGGGCAAATGGCTCAGGCTGTGGAAATTAACAACAGATCTGTCTTCTTAACAGTTCTCAAAAAACCTTTCAGCAATAGCTGAAAGGTTTTTTTTTAGTAATTACATTTTTATTAATTATCATCCCATAGGATTAGATAAAAATTGGAAAATAAAGTATGGAGTGAAGTGTAGAAATTCAGAGGTTCACAGGTGTTTGTCAGTAAAATCCACCCGCTGGAAGCGCCTTCTCCTATTAAGGGTTATTTTTAATCGCGTACAAGGAACAGGAGCAAATATCAATTGGATATAACCCAGACAAACCAGGCGTGGCAGCCATAACTTCATTAAGCACCTTTTTTTCACAAATTCAGTTTTTCCTCTAAACCTTAGTATTTGTCCCAACCTTACCTTATTTGCAAAAATCCGGTTTCCTCAAAACCTTAGTATTTGTCCCAACCTTACCTTTTTTGCAAAAATCCGGTTTCCTCAAGACCTTAGTATTTGTCCCAACCTTACCTTATTTGCACAAATCCGGTTTCCTCAAAACCTTAGTATTTGTCCCAACCTTAGTAGCATAGACAAACATACACAAGAAAAACCATATTACCTTTTTTTTAGAACTATTCAGTTATTGAAAACAAATAACTGGTAAGAAATAATACAAAATCAGATAAGCCCTGAAGGATAAGGTATTTTTTCCTATTTTTCTGTTTAGATATTTTATCAGATTACTTCTGATTAGATGTCGCCCTGATAGCGATTGTCGTTCAATCGTTTGTAAAAACGAAATGACGTATTAATTATTGTAATTCTTAATAAGGTAATAAGGTTATAATCATTGGTTTATCTGCTCCCTACTAAGGTTAATACAGATACTAAGGTTTTTTAGGGAAAAAGATACATTAATTAAGGTTAATACAGATACTAAGGTTTCAGAGGGGCCGTACATCTTCACCCTGGAGTCATGTTATTTCTGTGTTATTGTCGAAAAGATGCACAGGTCTGCCTTGAGAAGACTGGGATTGCCGAAAGCGCGGGCATATATCCAAAGTGTGATATGTCCAGGCTTTCGGAAAGCTTCAGGATTCCAAAGCGGCGAAGCAGATCGCTTCAAAGAGTCCTGCGATTTATGTCTACTATTGTTTTTTACCACTTTAAAACTGATGACCTATTGCAAATCCAGGTTCAAAAGCCCATTTCCCGTTTGCTTTTCCTAAAGCATAGTTTTTATACACATAGATACTGTTGTTTAAAGAAAAAGAAGCCCATATACTAAGTGGTAAATAAAATTCAACTTCAAAAGGAACTGATATTTGAAACATGTTGGCATTGAATTTCAACCGCGAGGGCAGTTCAATCTGATTGTAGTACAAAGGACCATCTTTCATTCGCAAATCATTGATACTCTGAGTGACTTTTAATAATGCGGCTTCTCCACCAATAACAAACTGTCCGTATACAAAACGTAAGAATGGATATTTAAGAGCATATGAAAACTTGTAAAACTGAAGATAATTTGAAAGCATGACACCATTACCAGTTGCCATGACTGAACCATATCCAAAACAAAGTTCCTGTTTGGTATAATATCTCCTGAAAACCCATGCCAATTGGCCAAACCATACGGTTTGATCAAAGGCTGGTGATGCTATTCTAGATGACATCTGAACGCCATGATACCCTGTACTTTTGTTTGATATTCCTTTTGAATACAAGGTAAGATTGGGGTTACGAACAAAACTGTTCTTCTCAAGTACCGCATTTTTACCCCAGGTGAGGTCAATCACTTTTGAATAGAAGCATTTTTCATCAGCAAACGAACAGATATATTTGTTAGATTGCAGGTAGTATTGTACACTGTCCTGTTCTCCCAAATAAACACGTGCGGTCAAATCCATGTTGTAAGCATCATGAATTTCTATGTATTGTGAAGGAATGTTTTTGAATACAACTTTAGAACTGCCCGAATTCAGATTTGAAATAATAATATCTGACTGCCCTACGATATCAAAATCAAATAATGGATGCTGTGATAGCTTACTGCCAGATGAATTGTCCATTTTTGTCGAAACTGAAGCATAATTACAGGCTTCCATAATACCAATGCGGTTATCCTTGTTATAATCGGCAAGGCCACGAAGTCCATTCATAAAATGGTGCGTAAAAACCGAACCATTATAATCTTCCGATTCATGAGACAGTTCTCCTTTGGCACTTGAGCTTATAGAAATCGATCCTTTGCTTCTGATATTATCATTCTTTTTTACCTGATGATTATGAACTAGTTTTCCACCTTTCTGCCTCAAAAAATCTCCGGATTCACATGCATCAATAATTAAAATCTTCATGTCACTCTGAATAGAGTCTATAATCTCTGTTAAATTTTCGCGTTGAATCTTTTTGTTGAATATGTGTAAAGACCCCGAACTTCCGTGACCAGAATAGTAAAAGATGAGCATCGTCTCAATTCCGACACGATGCAGTTCTTTAACTCGTCCGGAAACCTCCCCGAGTGCATCGAAGACCTGATCGATTCGTCTGTTTATAAGTAGATACGTTCTGTCATTTTCAATGCCGCCAAATTGTTGTAATAAACGGGCCATTCTGACTGCATCCTGCGAAGCGTATTTAAGCGGTCGTTCGTTTGGAAATCCATGATCATTCCCTATGAAAACACCGATTTTAACTCCGCTGAAGGAATGTGCAGATATAATTAAAAGTGTCAAATACAGTGCAATTTTTGGAAGTTTTTTTGCATTCATCGGGCAAGATAAAAAGAATAAACTTCAGATGATTTTTTGCTTTTATTGTTTCTGATCATTTTCTGAGCCTTCCTGGCAGACAACTCTTTTTTGGAAACAACTATCCAAACCACCTGCTTTTTCCATGTCCCTTCAAGCGCAATACTTACAGGTGCAACTCTTTCTTCAAGAGTTCCTTCCCATTCAAAAGGTTTCTCATTATCAGAAAATTTTTTCACTTCACCTTCATCTTCACTATACAACAGTTGTACAAACAGCTTCTCATTACTTCGGTATATAAATCTGAGTGTATCATTTCCAAAAACCTTGATCTCTTGTCCTGGAAAGCATCTCTTGTCTTTTATTTGCATCGTTATGTCAACATACCGGGAACCTTTTATCCCCTGATAAGAAGAATTGAAATAAGAGAAGTTCTCATATTTCCAGAAACACACTCCTAAACAGAGAAATATCAATGCAACAGAGGCAAATACCGGAAAAGGCCTCAGATTTTTGAGTGTAAAAAACGAGATTATCTTGTTAATAAATTTAAATCGTCCAATTTCACGATTTCTATCCTGAATAACACTTCTCAATTTATCATATGTCATAGTAGACCGAATCTCAGCAGTCTCCTTTACATAATCGTTCACGCATCTGTTTTCCTCCATAAGTCTTTGCACTTCAGTCTTTTCCTGCTCACCGAGCTGACCAATCAGAAACAGATCCAGTTCATTTATTGGAATACGTTTATCTTTTTTTCTAATCATCTCAAACCTTGGAAAATACCTATCAGTTACTAAACATTAAGATCGTAATCGTTAGACGATTGAAATGCCTGTTTTGTAGACACAAAAATACTATTAGCCTAAAAAACATATTCTGTAAAATTCCCATGTTTGAAATGATAAACACAATGCAAGAAAACATTGCATTTTCAAATGTTTTTTTGCCTGCATCTTGGTTATAAACCGTTTAACAATCTTGGCAACTGCTGCTTTGGAATACCCGGTAATCACCCCAGCTTCTTCATGGCTCATCCCTTCTGCAAGCACAAGAAACAGTGTTTTTCGTACTCTTGGGTTAAGCGGACTTAAAATTGTATTAATCTCTATCGATGCAAGTACCTGATCTTCAATAATAAAAGAAAGATTCTCTTTCACAAGTGGATGCAGGTGTTCCTGAGTAAGCTCTTTTTGCCGTGTACGGATTCTAAGGTAATCGATACACTTATTAGTTGTGATCTTATAAATCCAGGTACTTAGTTTTGCTTCTGTTCTAAATTTATCAAGATTCTCATTGATCTTAAGAAAAACCTCCTGAGACAAGTCTTCTGCTTCCTGGGTATCTTTTACGTATCGCAAACATATTCTATAAATATAATCAGAGTATTTTTCAAATAACTGCTTCAAATCCGGATGAATCATCTTTTCTATAAACCTATTCTGTAATAATCAAATGCAAAACGGGGGGTAATATCTATTGTTTTAACTACACCGATTTTAATAAAAAAAGGATCAGAATTAACTTGAATAGGATTGACAGTAATCACAGTTGGTGCATCCGGTTTTAACGAGTAAAACTGGTTATCAACAACAGGGTTACTGCAGGTCATAACTGAACTCCCACATAGGGTGAAAAAACAAACTTCAGTACTATCCGAACTGGATTCTGCTATCAGGCCTAACTCCAAACCAATAACAGAATCCTTCAATCCAACTATCTTCATCACAATACAATCATGCGGCATTGTCAAAGAAACAGAATCATCTGATTGATTCCTCAGGATAGAATAAACGCACCCATCGCCTTTCTGCAAATACATTCCATCATCTGAAGCTAAATACCTTCGATTACCTGTTATTTTAAACAGAACATCTTCACCACTTCCACTATGAAAGTCGATCACATTATTCATACTTACATAAGATGATCCGTTCTTGACCGCTGAAGATACCGGAATGTAATCAAATGCAGGATAAACAGTGAATGGTCCGTTCCTGATTACATGCATTTCACATATATCACCAGAGAGTCCTTTCTTAAATGCGATCTCACAGTCATTTTCATCAGTGAAATAAACAGAATCATTCAAAGGATAATAGGTGTGTTTATTAAATCCCGGGAATTGGATACCAATGCTGCTGTTTTCTCTATAAACCTTTACAGTGTCTGATCCACTTTTATAATTTTTACAATACTGCTTAATCTCAATACTGTCTTTCAAAACAGCTTTTCTTGATTCCAGTTTCTCTAAAAGTGAAACAAAGCTGTAGTATTTTTCATCTTTACCTACAGGGTTTCCAACAAATCTCGTGTCACCGGAATATATTAGTACTTTTTCAATAGCTCCATCATCTTGAACGATTTCCAGCTGCAAATTATCGGGTTTATTATAATAGAATAACGAATCTGCCGAATTTAATCTACACACACCAATATCAGGAACGCTTGCCCATAAATAACCGCCTTTCAATGCCAGTATGAGATGTTTGTATGGACGGTATTCATAAACACCTTCTGCGTTTGTCACAAACTCATTAAGCGGTTTATCTACAGAAAAATCAGTTACAGGTTTGACGAGATCGTATGGATGATTAAAATAATACTCATTAGTTCCCAAATCGATGGTTATGGCATTATCCCATGACAAAATTTCACCCCGATACTGATTATCAACATACATGAGATTATACCCAGGCCTTATATTCTGCTTATTCTTAATAGAAAATGAACTTCGTTTTTCTGCATCAAGCATCTCTCTTATACTTTTATGATCTGGAACATAAAGAATATGATACCACCTTGTGCGTCCTGCAGCCCAGTCCTGCCCCTCCTCATAAACTCCGTTATATGGGTAATCAACATGTCCGTTAATGTATGCATTTTTTGTAATATCTTTAGAAGCAACATTAAGGTTATAAACAGCCTTCGTTGCTTCATTTAGAAGCGCATTAAATTCTTTTTCACTCCCTTTGCGTGGAAAAAGACTGCATTCATAATTGAATACAATCTGACTTAAATATCCAGATCTGGCTCCATATTCAAAATAAGATGGCGATTCACGTTTACGGCTTGCAAAAAAGTAGTCCCACTTATTCCATTTTCCCAATACTTGTGACCTGTGCAGAATGTATGGATTCCACTCAGGTGTTTGTACCAATGTATCAAGCATCCCATTTTTTACCAAGATCACCCTGTTATCGTATGCTATGAGAAAAGTATCTCTGCACTCTGTTCTTTTCCTGGTATCATCAGCCACCTTATACAGAAGGTCACGCAAACCATAAAAAACCGATCCTAAGGAATCAAGTATTTTGTAGCTTTTCTGCAATTCCGGATGAACGACTCTATCGAAGACACCATTATTATTAACATCAGAATACAGTGTTAAAATACCCAATACTGCTTCATTCGAGGTATAAACCTGCACAGGTGGTCTATCAGAAAAAGAGCCAGAAAAGTTAAATGGTATCGATGTTTCAACACTGGACATTGCATAATTATTGGAAAATCTCGTGAACCCTAAAGACTGCCATGTAAGTGTAATTGCCGGATTCTGAATTTTTAATAACCTTGAAGTTGTTATTGCCGTATCATTTTCATTGCAGCAATATCCATGGAACTGGCAAAGTGGAGTAAGATTACTTGGATCGGACGGGGAAAAAATACCCGAATCATCTGAACAACAAATAATACAAAGCAGTAAACTTGAAAAAACTATCTGTATCCTCATAATTCTTCAGCTAATATAATAGAAAAACTATATAAACAAAATGTTGTTCAGACGGCAGTTCATTATTTTCCAAGTTTTTCTTACAAATAACAATCTGCTTTTCTATTGATACTTATAATAACAATTCATACTTTAAAAATTCATCATCTATTTATCATGGGGTTAGACTAAAAACGAGAAGCAATTCTGATGATTAATTATTAAATAAACTTTTTTTGGCGATCTTTGTTTTTTTGAGAAACTTAACACACGACTCTTTTAATTCTGTTTTATTATCTGCTTTGAGTTTCTGAGTAGACTAAAGTACGCCCCCTTTACCTGGAAACCGCAATTTTAACTCTCTTTTCCGTTTTTTCACCATCGTAGTATTTGGTTTTTATTACCACAAGATATGTCCCGTTACCAACTATCCGTTTGTTTCTGTTCTTTATATCCCAGTAAACCCCGTAAACTCCTGAGGCTCCGGATGCTTTCAGTGGAAGGCTCTGTGCAACCAGATTTGCGGTTGCATCATATATATCTGCAGTACCATATTTATCTGTTCCTGGAATAAGTTGTAATGGAATTCTGGAATAAAGCCCGATCAGTGCACCGGATGTGTTGTTACCGATTATCGGGGAATATGCTTTACGTATCTGATCGTTGAACGGAACATCCGGTGATGCTGGTGATGGATAACCGGTAACCTGAATACTCCATTCCCGATCGATCTGAATCACCACTTTCGTAGCTGAATTAGGATGATTTCCCTCGGGATCTGCAACGTACTTGCTCCGGATTTTAAATCCGATACTGTCATTTTTTTGTCTGTAATTATTGGGTAGCGTCAAAAGAATTTTAACAGAACTTATATATTTATTGCTGCAAACGCCATTATATATGGATCCTTTAATCATGTCAGCCCCTTCACCTTTAACAACGAATGAACTCTCGGGTGGAACACTGAACAATTCAGAGCAGATTACAGGCGAGTTGAATTTTAATTCAAGTGTATCTTTTCCATTTATATCTGAATTTGTTTTAATTACTGCTGATGTCACCTTCGGGCCGGTTCCATCGGTGCGGTTTATCATATTTGTGGTAATCTTGATGCAGCTTTTTGACACATGCCTCTCGGCGTAGAAAAAATCAAATGGATACACCTCACCTTCTATAAGATTAAGCGCACCCCCGATACTGTCCATTTCCAGAGTGCTGCTCTGGGCTTCGTGCATACCACCCAGATCAAGAACCAGCCGGTTATCGATAAAAGCCCACACATCATCATCACCCAGGAAATCAAACTTCAACCCCTTTTTGTAGGTAAAAAATGTGTGAAGCTCCATTGTGAAGGAATAATTGTGCCTGTAGCCTGAAGGTTCATTTCCAAATCCTTTTTTATCTACCCAGAAAAACTCTGCTGTACCGTTGGTACCACTTCTTTCGAACTGATAGATACTGTCTTTAGTGTGAAGGAATGGAAGAGAATCGGTGATAACCACATTTTTAAATGCTGTATCGTAATCAGCTTTGACTGTACGGTTATACTTCCCTGAGGTGCCAGTGTAAACCGGTATGTTATAATCACCTGGAGTCCAGGGAGAAAACCATTTGTGAATAAATTTGTTGAAAAAGATGTTCGCTCCAGCTACCGGTTTTCCTTCCTGATTAAGTGTGTCACTCACCATTCCTTTATAAACACCACCTATATGGTCAGGATTAAACTCCGGATTACTCCCATCTGCGTGGAAATCATAAAAAGTCACCCTGACCCATAGAGTATCCCTGATTCTGTTCTGAGCAACAGATACCGTCTGAATACAGAATATGACCGCAATTAAAAACCCAAAGTGCGAATCAATTTTCACATTTCCTCCTCTGCCCGGATACAGATGACAACAGTGATGTCCGGAAAACTTGACTTATTTAGAAAATGACTTTAACTCAGGATGTGGAACCTGTTAATGTCGCCCCAAGGCATCATTTCTTCACTATTACCAACACCCTGCGATTTTTCCGTTTATTCTCCCTTGTATCATTAGGAGCGATAGGTCTGGACTCACCATACCCTATGGCAGTAAATGTTTTTTCGGGAAGATTCTCTATCTGAACAAAAAAATCCTTTACTGCCTGACAACGGGCCTGAGATAAGGTTGTATTATCCTTGAATTTTTCCTTTAATTTACCAACAATAGGATCATTATCGGTATGTCCTTCGATAACCACCGGATGATCGGGATACTGCTCTAGAAAGGATGTTATTTCACGCAAAACCGGAATTGCATCCTGAGGAAGTTCAGCACTGCCTGATGCGAAATTAACTGCAAGCTGAGTCGCTGTTATGCGAATATATTCTCTCTCTTCCTCGACATCTACGCCATTGATTTTTCTTAGTCTCTCAATGGGAGCTGTGTCAACCGCATCTGTAACTTCCTTTTTCTGAACATCCTTTTTCTTTTTCCCGAAACTCAAAAAAAGATAAAACGTATGGGATGAAGCCAGGTCGCCTTCTGCTTTTATGTTATATTGGTAGAAAGCTTTCAGAATACCAGATTCATTTCTCAAAGGTGTTTTGATTCCTGCGGCAAAGCCCCAGTGCTCAATAACCCTTTCATCAAATCCAAGCTGTCCAAACATCCCGAAAGTATTCATGATCCAATAGCCTGCTCTTGCAGATAATCCCCATTCAAGATCTTTGTATGCTGTGCCGGAAGTTCCATCCGCCTTAAAATCCTCTATTCGTGCCCAGAAATCCCGAAGATCTACATCGATACCGGTTTCAATGGACTTTTTATGAAAATCTGCAATCCATGAAGCTTTAATGTCACGGGAATAGCCACCTTTTTCATTACTGCCAACTGATGGCGCAACCAGATTGATTGTTGATAATCCGACCAGATGGTTTTGTTTATCGTTAGGATTTAGAATTCTCCAGGTGAGCCCCAGATCCAAACCCACACCAGTTTGCGATTGACCGAAATTGGTTTGATGAGCAACTGTAATATTTACTCCAGCACTCAACCGTTGCCAGGGTATGAGCGAATAACTCAAAATTCCGAAAATGTTTCTGTTACTTATATGAGATCCACTGGTAACCAGACGATTTTAGTTCACATCGAAGCGTGATGTCTGAACTTTCCCATCGTTTTCCAGTATAAGCGAAATTCCAGCAGTATGTCTTTGAAAAAACGGTATTATAGTACCGATTTCGCTGAGTATGAATTCTCCCTGAAGAACTGGAGAAATTGCAGCCCTTAGTGCAATATTTTTTTCTTCCGATAGATATGCCGGATTGTTTAAAGGCGAGTGATACCACATAAGGTCTCGCCATCGGCTGCTTAAAAGAAATTCACCCGGAAGACCATCGCCAGAGGTCGGCTTAATAAAAAACAGGACAAAAAAAAGAGAAATTACAGAAAAGCCTCTTTTTATGAACTCCGATGTATTCATACAGACCTCTAAAGTACGATTTACGCAATACGTGAGCGTTAGTTAACCGAAACCGCCGCAAGCATTTACCGATTTGCAGGGCCCGAGGCTCCCCTCTCTAAAGTTATTTCACTTTGGGGACAACGATTATATTATATAACTGTATGAAATGAAATTTCAGATGATTTATTAAAATGCCAGATTAAAATGACAGAAAGGTGTAGCGGGATAAGATCAAATTCGATTGCTGTTTTGAAGGCTTTCAAAATTGAAAATTGATAGATTAAATAAATTACTGCCTCCGATTTTCCCTCAGGCAGTAGCTGACTTGAAACAGAACATCGGTTTCTCGTAGACAGGGCTGTATTCAATAACAATGCTTCACCTCTTATAATGATCAAGTTTAGAGATAGCGCGTAAATGACGTTTGCCGAAAACGTTAAACTACCACCTAAATTGGACGATATATTGACATAAAAAAACACCCTTTGAGGCGTTTAATACAGTAAATTATAGGTGACATAACTTATAATAGCTGGAATTAAATCAACACTCAAAAGGTGATAAGATGAAGA
>JAEYNR010000041.1 GCA_023412475.1 Fibrobacterota bacterium
CGTTCGCACTTACAATCTTCTTTGCTTCTAACTTTCCGGATAATATCTTGATGTTTTTATTCCGGTTAATTCTTTTTATTTAATTTCCCGAAATTCTTTCTTTTATTCATGAATAATTTCTATTTATTTTTCTCTTTAATAATTTTCTATAATCAATATTCGAATCTCTTTTCCAAACTCTACGCAGGTCTTTCTTTCCGCACAAGGCAGATATGGACACCAACTCCCGATTGTACGATAAAAAAGTTCATACAATCTGCACTGTACGTTTATTCCATACACTGCCGCTTTTTTTCCCGAAGATATGCAAGCGGATTGCGTATCTTGTCTATTTTATTGGAACTTAACTGTGCTACCCAAACGATTACTTGTAGACTTATTTGAAATAAATTCCCATATAATCTCATTTGCATTAATAATCTTAGATGGTTCAAATTGTTTTATATAAAACAATCCTCTGCCTTGCGGCCAAGCATGTCCACCATTTTTTAGAGCCCATAATGTTGTAATCTCCAGGTTATCTTTTTTCCAGATATTTACCTCATAATTATTACTATGATATACTGAGTCAGGTGCAATATTGCACCCGGATTTATATGCCCAGGCTGCTACTCCTGATTGTACAGAATTAAACCATTTCCCTTTAAAGGTAAAAGAATCAAAGGGACACGCCCTGTCAACCTTAGAATTAATTGAGATTAGCGGTACTGCTCTTTGCATAGTACAACTATTATTCACATAGTTCGAATCAATTTGTGATGAAATCATTGCAACTGCAGCAATACGTTCAGAATGTTCACAAGCCATTCTATATGCAAGCATACCACCTTGTGAGAAACCAGCAATGTAAATTTTTGTTGTATCGATTTTGAATTTTATTGAAAAAGAATCGATAATAGTATTTATAAAATCAATTTGAGTTTTAAAATCATCCCAATTATGCCTTATAAGACCAGATCCATTGGGATAGACCACCAACATTCCAGACTTTGTGAAAACATTACTGTTTTTAATTCGATATCTTATAAAGCTTGCGCTTTCATTATGGCCATGAAGAATTATTAATAATGGCGGTTGATTCAATATAGAATTATCTGATTTCTCGATAATACAGATTCTTTTCTCACCTTGAAACTTTATTAAAACCTTTTTTGTGGGAGAATCTTTATTACAACTCATCAGGGTAACAACAAACTGCAATGATAAATTTATAAACCATTTTATCCCATTATTATTTATCATTATCGATTCTTTTCTTCTTCTTTTTCGCGCTTCTTTTATCTTTAAATGTGCCCGTAACGCAGTGAAGGGCATGTGCCGGTGGCCCGGAGCGATAGCGGAGCAACACTTGCCTGTTGGGCGGGGCTCTCAATGGTATTTCAAGTTTCCTTACCTACATTGTCATTCTCTTTTTTTATTTCCTAAACCAGCCCACAAGATAAGAGCAATCCATAATAGTCCAGTCCAACCGGCAAATAAATTCAATATAAATATCCAGCCGAGACTTTCATGATGCCGAGACTTTGCAATAAAAGTAGGTATGAAATAAATAAAAAGAACCAATATACCTGCCAATATAACGCCCAACAAAATTAGGGAATTTGTGTATGAATCTTTTTTATACCTCCATTGCTAATTGCCAATAAATAAATAGAATATAAATTAATAAGGCTCGTGCCATCCTGTAACATAGCCATTTTCATTAAATTGAACTTTAGAATAATCGTTGTAATTCCAAATCTCAAAATGGCCAAAATTGTCAATTTTATCAGGTTCTCCTAATAGAGTTTTTACTTGCTCCTTACTCATCTTCTTATTCAGTTTACGCCATGCATCCTTGCCAGCGGGTATAGTCTGTAAAACGGACTGGTTTTTAGTAGTACAATTTTCTAATTTCTTTTCAAGTTTCAGCACTCGGGAATTTAGATCAGATACCTGAATTTCCAGATTTCCTATTCTTTTAATATATGATTCTTTATCTTCTCCACAAGTATTTGTGGCAACCATAAATAGCATACAAAATGTTATCAGTCCAAAAGCAGTTAACGAATTAGATTTCATTTGTTTAACCTCCAGTTTATTCAATAAAAACCAAGATACCAACATTTTGTTTACTTCGTATTTGATATCCATTGATTTGGTTGTATTTGATATTTCTTTGTTTTTTTCGCCCCCCCTTACAATTTTATTTTTGTAATTAGGGCACAAGCATTTCCACCAACTCCCGATTGCCCGTAAAAAAGTTCATACAAACTGCACCGTACGTTTATTCCACCCTGCCGCTTTTTTTCCCGAAGATATACAAGCGGACTGCGTATCTTCACTATTTTATCAGAACTTACATGAGTATAAAATCTCAGTAGTCGTACTTCTGAATAGACCTGTAAGCTCCTGTATATATCTAAGATCAACGCCGTTTTCTAAAAGATGCGTTGCAAAGGAATGTCGTAGCGTGTGAATACCACCAACACTTCTTATCCCGGCTTTTTTGTATGCATTCTCCCTGGCCGGTCATATTAAACCGGTAAAGATCAACGCCGTATTCCGTGCCCGGATAAGCTCCCAGTCTGGTCGATATTTCTTATTCTGAAGCATATACCAGTAATCTTTTCCGCTCTTAATTACACTCAGATGTTAACAGAATATACTTAAGATAGTTAAAAATATTTATAGGTGCAAGAGACTGAACAGGTGATATTACCAAAATAAGCTGTTTTTTTCAGGGTGCTGCCCGGCACTCCCCTGGGTGTATATCACTCGCTAATCCGTTTATTATAAGTTCTTTGCAGCTCTTATTTACTCTGAAAGAACTTTTTTTTATAACCCGGAGCTCTCAGCACTCCGGCAATCAAATCATTCCCTCTCTCTGGAAGCGTATTTTTGGTCTCTTAAAAAAGTGCTCATCGCAGCTGATTGCAGATTTTGCGGGCAGGTTGAGTTAAATATCGAGTCTTACGCTTGCGCTTTTGGTCGGAAATTCCAGGATTTTAGCTTTGAGGCTTCTTAGGAAAATCAAATTTGTGCACCAAAACGGCCTAAAAAGAGTACCAGGGGCACTTTTTGGGTTCCCGGAGCCTTCATTTAATAATTCCCGGCCTTCATTTGGTATTTCCCGGCCTTCATTTAACGTGCCCCGGCCTTCATTTAACATGTCCCGGCCTTCATTTAACATGCCCCGGTTTCCAGGACTGCTTTTTTGGGCCACTACACCCAATAAATAGCCTCCAGCGGTAGTTCGAAAATAACTTGATGAGCATTATCCGGAAATTCAGAAGCGTGCAAAGATGGAAAAGATCGAAAAATTTACTGGGAGATGAGAGTGGGTTGTCCAGTGAGGATAATCGTGGCCGCCGCTTATGCTCCGGGAGAAAAAACGCCTGTTCACTATACAACCGGAGCGCACGCTTTTCGACCCAGCATGATATCCGCTACTACCCAATCAGAGAACAACTTCGATGATAATTTTAGACCAGGCGGTTCAAATCCAATATCAGTACTGAACATATCAAAAATTTTTGGCAGGAGTTTTGCCTAAAAAAATTGGGCTTTTATGTTGTTTTTCACACTTACAGTTCAACACACTTATCTCCCGCTCTTTTTCCGGTCTACTTTGACATAATAATAGTAACTCTTTTTCTTTTCATTGTCTCATTTGCTACTAATGCAAGTAGGCGTTGTACTTTCGATCGTTTAACTGCTGCAAATGATTCCCTGTGTGTGACTTCGACAAGCCCAAGATCATCTTTTTGTAGACGTCCTTTTTTAATGAGGAATCCTACTACATCTACTTTGTTAATTTTATCCCGCTTACCGGCATTTATTTCAATTGTTGCCCATTCCGGTTTTTCCGGCAAAGGTAAATCCGTTGAAACACACTCTTCTTCAAGTGCATGTGGAAGATAAGAAGGCAGCTGGTCTCCTTCTGAAACTATAATGTAAGTTGTTCCAGTTGCATTCATACGGGCTGTCCTTCCATTGCGATGAATAAATGATGCCTCGGTTGATGGCAGATGATAATGAATAATGTACTGAATTTCTGGAATATCCAGACCACGGGAAGCTAAATCAGTAGTCACTAACAGATGATAAGATTTGTTGCGGAATTTAAGCAACGATTTTTCCCGATCTTCCTGTTCCATTCCGCCATGGTACATCAATGGATCAAGTTTTTGAATTTTCAGGTTACGGCTCACCCTTTCAACCGCATCACGATGATTGCAAAATATCAAGGTCGGTTGACACCCAATATACCGGATCAGTTTGGCTAATGTATCCAGCTTATCAGCAGATGGAGAATGAACTGTTTTCATGATAATACGGGGCTGCATCTTTTCATTCAAAAATACAATTCGACAAGCATCACTCATTGAGACAAATTCCGGAATTTCATCCATTGGTGTAGCTGAAAGGCAAATACGTTTTTTAAGTTTTTTCAGGTTTCCAATAATAAAAGACATATCTTCGTGAAACCCGAACTCCAGGCTCTTGTCAAATTCATCAAGTACAAGAACCGATATTTCAGAAAAATTGAAATGTGCTTTGCGTATATGAGCGGCAATTCTTCCGGGTGTTCCAACTAAAATCGAGGGAGAATTTTTAAAGCTGTTTTTTTCGGCTTCAATCGAATGTCCTCCATAACAGCACATCATGTTTATCGATGTACCCATTGCCTTGTGGACATCTTTTATTTGCAAGGCCAGTTCTCTTGATGGTACGATAATCAGAGCTTGAACATTCGATTTATTTTTATCAATAATTTTTGTTGCTGGAAGCAGGTATGCTAAAGTCTTACCAGATCCGGTAGGAGCAAGAATCAGAGTATTTCGATGAGTATAAATGGTTTCTATTGCCCGGGTTTGCATCTCATTTAAGGAAGCAATCTTGAGATTTTTAAGGGATTCTTCTAACACGCTGTATCTTTCATTAAAGGTTAATTTACCGATTGCCCAATATACCATTTATTACTGCGTATATTTTGTTTTTTCGGGTCAATCTTCGAATAAGCCAAATTGCTCCTCCTGATCAACATCTTACGATCAAAAAGGCCATTAAACCTTATCGGCACCAGATTTTTGAAGGCCATAAAGAAACTTCTGCAAGCTGTTGGCAAATCTTTCCCGGTCTTTTTTACTCAACTGATCAGGTCCACCAGATTCCAATCCACCGTTTCTTAACTCAGCTATCAGGTCGCGCATGGCTAACCTCTCTCCAATATTATTACCGTCATAGAACTCTCCACGGGGATTAAGAGCGAAAGCCTTCTTTTTAATGACCCGATCAGCTAGTGGAATATCGGCGGTAATGACTAAATCTCCAGCACCCACCAGTTCAATAATTCTATCATCCGCTTCATTAAAAGCTAACGGTACTTTCACAGACTTGAACAGTGGATTAGATGGTGTGCGGATATGTGTGTTTGCCACCATAGTCAAATTGATATTCGCTTTTTCAGCAGCCCTGTAAAGAATCTGCTTTATCAATTTCGGACATGCATCCGCATCAACAATTATCTGCATTTTATCCCCTGTTTTTCCATTTCACTCCTCACTTGCTCTCTTTTGTCACCCTGTATTTCAATAACACCGGAATCGTCAGTAATTTTGTAAGTTCCACCTGATCCGCATTTCCTTTTGAGTAATTGTGAGAGATCTTTCAGGAATTTATCATCTGCGGGTAATCTCTCTACCACAGTCACATCTTTACCGCCACGGTGTTTTCTCTCAAGGCGCAATAATGCAACTGTCTTTGACATGTCAAAAGCTACCGGCTGTTTTTTACATGCACAAGATGATAACAATTTTTTACACTTCGAGCAACGCTTATTCTGTTGCGGATCTGTAGAGTAGACCAGATCAGAATCTTTGGCCACCTTCATCCCCCTTTTTCAAATTTGTTTCATATAAAATAAGTTCCTGATTTGTTAGTGTCCGTGGAAATATCATTCTTAAAAATAAATATTACCTGATTCGGACGATTAATTGACGATTGAAGTGCGCAGCCACTTTTGAGAAGAATGGGATTTGCGAAAGCGCGGGCATTTCCAGAAGGTGATATCTCCAGGCTTTCGGAAAGTCACAGGATTTTAGGGCGGCTAAGCAGATCATCGTCCTGGAAAGCGTCCGATTCAGGTATTACATTCTTACATGATTTGAAAACCCCGCGAATTTTTTGGGTTAAAAGAAAAATCTGTTTTAACGCATAGATACCTGTTGGCATTGATGGTAAATTTCAGACTGTGGGTGCCTTTGCCGAAGAAACGATTGCGATTGGCTGCAGTTGAAAGCCTTTGACCGTTAATATCATGCTAAAAACTGACAGCAGGTGACGATGAAGAATCCCGAATGAATGTATCGGGACTTGCAGCCCTAAGGAATTGACCCGTTCTCCGTAGCTACTGCGAAGGGTGAATGCAGAAAGTTATGACCAGGCAAAAAAGATGCTGGTTTTTTTACGGAAAAACACCAGTTCTCTTATGAGATATTTTATTACCGGAGTAGTAGATAGAACTCTCTGTGACCTGATTCGGACGATTCAGGTGTAAGATAAATCTTAAAATTCATCTAACTCATCAAGTTCAGTATCTTTGTGGCACCCAGTATCTTTTTTATCGATAAACTTCTTTTCCAGGCATAAAAGATCGAAGATTCGTTCTGGATGACTCTTTTGCAGTTGAAGCTCACAGATTTGGGAGGCTTGTTCAAAGTGTGCGCACCGGCGGTGTAGATCAGCCAGATAAAGCTGCTCTTCTGCAGGGCTCTCTCCAAAGCCCTGGTTGTGTTCTGTTGCTTTTGCGAAAAGGTCCAGGGCTTTTTCTCTACATTTAATTGCTGGTTGGATATAGCCATTGTCATCGCAGATCCAGGCTGCAAATACTGAGGCCCATCCGGAATCTGCAAATTGGCTGGTTTGTTCCATAATCATCGAATGGCAAAGAAAAGAATTGGCAGTTTCGGGATACTCATTATTGGTGAGTTGGAGCTGATATTCCGGTTTTTCTATAATACTGAGTTCTTCCGGCGTTCCCTGAGATATTTCCGGAGCACTGTATCCGCATTCAAAACATCGCTGAATCCATAGATAAACGGATGAACGTTGTATAAGAGATGGTCTGCCATCAAGATCTCTGGGCCCGACGATACTTAAGCTGAGATCAACTAACGGGTACTGACTCTTACTACCACAACCATAGCACTGTTTTTCAGTTAAAAATACAGTTGTCACTGATTTTTATGCCTCTTGGAAATCTTGTAATCAATATAGCTCCAAACTATATCAGGGACAAGAACCGCAAAAACGGGCAATGAGTTGAATCGCTTATTTGATATACTGTTAGAAGTGCACCAGGTGACAGCCCCCAGGGCGATCGAAGACATGATGATTCCTTTTGCAACACTGCCACTTTTGAACTGCTGAAATCCTGGTATAAGGGCTGAGAAGCTTTCAGCGTTCTCTGAGACTCCGCTCATCTCTGAACGGAAACCGCTTTTCATCTCGTTTTTCCATTCTGAATTGCTGGCTTTTGCCTCAACTTCGATATCATAGCTGCTCATACCGCTACGTTTCTTTTCAATCCATTTTTGCTCAGTCATATTAAGCTCGACCCAGGGTTTTTTAAAATATTCATCAATGCCTATTCCTGCTTTCAACAGATCTTCCACCTGGCGCATCGGCATGTGGTTTTCCTCAATCATTATCCATTCGGTTTTAGACAGACCTAACCTTTCCCAAGGGTCGATTTGTTCCTGGCCATAGCAAACAGCAATACAAGCAAAAAAAAGAAAAATGAGATTTTTCATTGTTTTCCCGAAAGCCTTTCTTCAGAGTCACACTTTTTTCTCTTTTTTAGACAACCCTAAAATAAAAAGAAACGTTGAGATCGCCAAATTCATTCAATATAATTATATAAGTGGAGGAGCTTGCCATGAAAATGAAAGAAGTCGATGAGCTCAATACTGAGATGGTGGAATGGATAGACGGGGAGCGAATATCCCTGGAGGAGTATGAGGACCGTATTTCTGTTCATATCAATGCTTTGGCAGGTAGCTACCTACTGAAAACCAACAGTGACTACAATTGGATTTTCGGATTAAGTTAGTTACAGGCTTTTTTTTAGGCTTAAACATACCATTCCAACTCCGCAACGCTATGGCATCTGTCTTTTTTTTTCAGATAGCTCCCCCTGTTGTCTACTTTAAAGAATGCTTTTTTAGTGAAGGAAATCTATACTGTTCAGGTTAAATTTAAGACCCTTCAATACGTAATATCACTGATATAAAGAGAGTAAATTCAGTGGCTTGCAGATATCTTTAAGCAGCCTTCAATAGTCTTTTAAGCTGTTCTGTTACTTGTTTCCTTTTTAAGACCTATTTATATTCTTGGAACTATGCCGGAATACCTCTGGTTTATTTTTTTATCTTCCAACAAGACAGTTCTATTTACAATAAAAACTGTATTATACTTCAACTGAGAATTATTATTTATGAGTAAAAATCCATCGGCATCTGTTTATGATGAGAGCAAAATCAAGACATTAAGTTCCCTTGAGCACATCCGGCTGCGTTCGGGCATGTACATTGGACGGCTGGGTGATGGAACCAATCCTGATGATGGAATCTATGTTTTATTAAAAGAGGTTATCGATAATGCAATAGATGAGTTCATTATGGGATATGGCAAAAAGATTGACATCAGCATCCAGAGGCAAACCGCTTCGGTTCGTGACTATGGCCGGGGGATTCCTTTAGGGAAAGTTATAGACTGCGTTTCTACGATAAATACCGGAGCAAAATATAATGATGATGTTTTTCAGTTCAGTGTGGGACTAAATGGTGTAGGAACAAAGGCTGTCAATGCATTATCCAGTTTTTTTAAGGTAATCTCATATCGTGATGGAGAATACTTCGAAGCGGTTTTTGAGCGTGGTACGCTGAAGAGTAAAAAAAAGGGGAAAACCACTGAGACTGATGGAACTTTTGTGGAGTTTCTTCCAGACAGTAATATTTTTAATGACTATTCTTTTAATTATGAATATGTGGAAAAAAGGCTATGGAATTATGCATATCTGAATGCCGGACTCAGACTTTATTTTGATAATCAGAAATTTGAGTCTAAAAACGGACTTCTGGATCTTCTGCATAATGAAATTGGAGACAGTGCGATCTATAACATAGCTTATTTTAAGGGCAAACAGCTCGAGTTTGCGTTTACTCATACCCACAGTTACGGAGAAACCTACTTTTCTTTTGTCAATGGTCAGAATACCTCTGATGGCGGTACTCATCAGAGTGCGTTCAGGGAAGGCATCTTAAAAGGTATCAATGAGTATTTCAAGAAGAATTATAGCGGAGTAGATGTCCGTGAAGGAATCGGCGGAGCTATAGCGATAAAACTGAAGAATCCGGTATTTGAATCTCAGACAAAAAATAAGCTGGGAAATACAGAAATCCGTGGATGGATTGTATCGGAAGTTAAATCAGGAGTTGTTGATTATCTGCATAAGAATATGGAAGCAGCAAAACTGCTTGAAAACAAGATCGCACAGAACGAGAAGCTTCGCACCGAACTCAATGCAGTAAAAAAAGAGGCTAAAGAGGCTGCAAAAAGAATTGAGATAAAAATACCCAACCTACGCGATTGCAAGTATCACCTTCAGGATGGGCCGCGGGGTGAGGATTCGACCGTGTTTTTAACCGAAGGTCAGTCGGCCGGTGGATCAATAATCTCCTCACGTGATGCACTTACTCAGGCTGTGTTTACCCTTAGAGGTAAACCTTTGAATGTGTACGGGAAAAACCGGGCAGCAATTTACCAGAACGAAGAATTTTATGGTGTGATGATGGCCCTGGGAATCGAGGATGGAATCGAGAATCTCAGATATAAACGCGTGGTAATGGCCACAGATGCAGATGTGGATGGCTACCATATCAGAAATCTTTTGTTGACTTTTTTCCTCATTTATTTTGAGGAACTGGTCGTTTCCGGACACGTATTTATTCTTGAGACTCCTCTTTTCAGGGTACGAAACAAAAAGGTAACCAGGTATTGTTACAACGAAAAAGAACGTGATCTGGCGATTAAGGAGATCAGGGACCCGGAGGTGACCCGATTTAAGGGACTGGGAGAGATTTCCCCCAAAGAGTTTGGTCAGTTTATCGGATCGGATATGCGCTTGATCGAAGTAAATGTAAAATCGGTAAAGAACATAGCTGAAACACTAGGGTTTTATATGGGAAAAAACACTCCTGAGCGCCGGGATTATATCATGGAGAATTTACGATAATGGCATATATTAAAAATCTTTACGACCTAAACTTCATAGAATATGCATCCTACGTTATTAAAGATCGAGCTATTCCTCATGTCAGCGATGGGTTAAAACCGGTCCAGCGAAGAATCCTGCATACACTCTTTGAAATGGATGACGGCAAGTATCATAAGGTGGCCAATGTGGTTGGTCAATGCATGCGCTATCATCCACACGGGGACGCTTCCATAGGCGATGCACTGGTCGCTTTGGCCAACAAGGATCTTTTTATTGATAAACAGGGTAATTTCGGTAATACCTACACCGGTGATCCTGCATCTGCAGTCCGCTACATCGAGTGCAGACTTTCACAGTTGGCTAAAGATACACTTTTCAATCCGGAAATAACCTCTTTTTTTGACTCCTACGATGGAAGAAACAAAGAACCGGTGACTTTACCTGCAAAATTGCCCGTGCTCCTGGCAATGGGAGCTGAGGGTATCGCGGTTGGAATGGCCACCAAAATTCTTCCGCATAACTTTATCGAACTGCTTGAGGCTGAAATCGCTTGTCTGCGTGGTGAGCAGTTTTTGCTTTACCCGGATTTTCCCGGGGGCTGTCTGGCCGATGTTTCTGAATATAATGATGGCAATGGCAAGGTTCTTGTCAGGGCAAAACTGGACATTAGCGATCCAAAAAGAATCGTAATCCGTGAGCTCCCTTTTGGCTCCACTACCGAATCAATTATTAATTCCATTGAGAATGCCACTAAAAAGGGAAAACTCAAGATTTCAGGAATCAGCGATTATACAGCAGAAAATGTGGAAGTGGAGATTCGTCTGGCCCGTGGGGTTCATTCGGAAGAAACCGTGGATGCGCTTTACGCTTTTACAGAGTGTGAAAGTAGCATATCTGCAAATCTGATGGTCATTAAGGACGATAAACCGGTTTCAATGACAGTCTCAGAAGTAATAAACTACAATGCAAATCAACTTGTTGAGATATTGACCGCAGAATTGAAACTAGAAGAGAAACATCTCAAAGACAAACTTCACGCCAAAACACTGGAACAGATCTTCATTGAAAATCGCGTTTATAAACGCATAGAACAGAAGACAACTGCCGATGCGGTGGTCAAGGCAGTCATTGATGGCCTGTTGCCTTTTGCTGATCAGATAAGAAGAGAAGTGACATTAGAAGATGTCGAAGTTCTGTTAAAAATTCCTATCCGCAGAATAAGTGCCTACGATATCAACCGCGCCAAAAAAGAGATGCAGGAGATTAATAAGCGGCTTAAAGAGATTCGTGAAGCACTGGCTTCTATTATCGATTATTCCGTCGGTTTTCTTCAGAAACTGATAGACAAATATCAGAAAGTGTATCCCCGCAGAACAAAGCTGGTTTCACTTAATAAAGTTGATATAAGAGAAGCTGCGCAGCGTAATCTTAAATTGCGCTACGATAAAGATACCGGGTATCTGGGATATGAGGTCAATGGGAATCACCTTTTGGATGTCTCCCAGTATGATCGGATTCTGGTTATCAGAAAATCTGGTGTATATTCGGTTATGAATGTCCCTGACAAGCTCTTTGTGGATAAAGGCATGCTTTATTGCGGTTTCATTGATAAGGAGCTGGTTTTCAATGTCGCTTACCGCGATGATAAAACCAAATTCCCTTATCTGAAACGGTGCAGAATCGAACAGTTCATTCTTAATAAAGGTTATAGCATCGTTCCGGAGAATTGCACTGTACTCAAACTTAGTACCGATTCTGAAGGAATCGTGAAGGTGGAATATAAACCTAAACCAAAACTTAAAGTTCTGGAAGAAACTTTTGTAATAAACAACTTTCTGGTGAAAGGTGCCAAAGCTGCAGGAGTGCGGCTTGCTAACAAGGAAGTCAAGAGTGCCAGAATTTCTGCAGGATAAGATGGAGGTGCCAGAGAACAGGAGCTGGTAGTGGTGCTACTTACTGACTGCTGTTCGCCCGGCCCTTTTTTCTTAGGCATGTTTTTTTCTATGATATTTCTTATGATGGTTGAAGATTTTTATTCCTATATGCTTTCTTCCAAGCAAAAATCCTATAATTGCACCAAACAGATGACTGCTAAGAAAGCGGAACACACCAAAAAACAGTGTGATAACCAGTTTAATTGTTCCCCATAGCATACCGACAACTCTTGAGATTATCCAAAAAGGCAGGAAAATAATCTTCCCGATCATATGTGCTCCTCTTTTAAAAGAAAACAATGCTGTAATAACCCTTAAACATTAAAGCAAATATATAACCTGAAATCCTGAACAAAATAGGATTGAGAAACTTTCAGCCAAACTTTGTTTTATTATAGTAAAGACATCTTTTATAAGAGTCAATGGTAGATTATAGGTTATGATTACAAAAAATACAATCTGTTCTTCAAATGCATCCTGTTTTTTGGTTGGACAGTTTGTATTTTAATCAATTATCACCTTTGGTAACAGATATGGAGCACTCATGAATTTAGCCACGGTATTTACACTTTCCCGGGTATTTATCGCCCCCCTTTTTGCTTATGTATTTATCAGCGGATACCACACCGACACAAATGGCTGGATCTGGATCGCTTTTTCTCTGGCTGCTTTAATTGAATTATCAGATCTTATAGATGGCACTATTGCCAGAGCTCGTAATGAAGTAACCGATTTTGGAAAAGTTTTTGATCCTATTGCCGATAGTGTGTCTCGTCAGACGGTCTTTATTTCATTTATGGTTTCAGGAATAATCCCTTTATGGATGTATCTGATATTTTTTTACCGTGATGCGTTCATGCAGCTCCTTAGAATTGTGTGTGCATCGAGCGGTGTAGTTTTAGCAGCCCGCAAATCCGGAAAAGCAAAAGCGGTTCTTCAGGGAATAGCCACGTTCGGGGTTATTGCAGTGATCGCTCTTCAAAGGATATATCAGGTTAATTGGATTCCTGCTCAAATACTGGGATTTCATCCGGCATTCTGGGTAATGCTTCTTCCAACTATCTACACTCTTCTTTCAGTAATCGACTATGTGATACCAAACAGAAAGCTTATTAAAAAAATGATGGCTCCGAAGAGTTGAGTTTTTAAGATCCAACCATAGGAGAAGGGGAGTCAAAATGAGACTATTGATTATGTCTGGCTATAGTTCGGTGGAATGTGTCTTACCGGCGCAACTGAGAGATATGCAGCGGAAAATACGTTAGTTGAGTCCCATCCCGTGAATCAGTGAAGAGTTTTTTTCAGGACGGACATAAAAAGAAGTCTCAAAGAGCTTCTTCAATAGAAATCGACCCCGGTCAGTGTACGGCAACACCGAGACTAAACTGAGCTCTTTGAGTCTGAAGAAGCAAACTGAATGTCATAGAAATACTTGTACCGCCTATTGAGTTCAAGAAGTTCCTGATGACTGCCGGTTTCCACAATCTCCCCGTTTTCCATCACAATGATCCGATCCGCATGAGTTATGGTAGAAAGCCGATGAGCCACTACCAGGGCAGTCCGGTTTTCAATGAGGTTATTCATGGCTGTCTGAACCAGCCTTTCTGATTCGGTATCCAGGGCCGAAGTGGCTTCATCAAGAATAAGAACCGGGGGGTTTCGAAGAAGGGCCCTGGCAATGGAAAGTCTTTGCCGCTGTCCTCCGGAAAGGGTCACCCCGCGCTCCCCTATGATCGTATCAAAACCCGAAGGCAGTTTTTCAATGAATTCCAACGCGTTTGCTGCCTTTGCAGCCGTAACTATCTGCTCAGAGGAGGCACCCGGCAAACTGTATCTGATATTGTTGCTGACAGTATCATTAAAAAGAACTGTATCCTGAGATACGATTCCGAAAAGCTGACGTAAACCGGAAAGATCCATCTCATTTATATTTTTGCCATCAATACAGATTTGTCCGGAAGTGATGTCGTAAAATCTTGGTACCAGATCAAGAATTGTACTTTTTCCAGCTCCGCTTGAACCTACCAGCGCCACTATGGATCCCTTAGGGATGGAAATATTGATGCTTTTTAGTACCTGTTCTTTAGTGCCTGGATAACTAAAATTCACATTAGCAAAAGTTATCGAGTCTTCAAAAGCGGGTATTCTGTCTGGCTGAACCGGTTTGAGCTCTTCATGGGAGGTGTCCAGTACTGTAAACACTCTTTCAGCAGAAGCAAAACCTCTTTGCAGTGTGTTGGCTATAGCGGTTATAGCCTTAAGCGGAGCAAAAGTAGAGAAAAGAAATATCAGGAAGCGAACAAAATCCTCTGCCCCGAAGCTTCCCTTCAGTAATACCTGTTGACCACCGTACCATAGCAGAATAATTACCACTACTACCCCAAGAACTTCGGTTAGGGGGCTGGAGATAGCACCAACACTGGTTGTGCGAAAAGAGCAATGAATAAACTTGCGGTTTTCTTCTTTAAACCGCTGAAGTTCGTATTGATTCATGTTAAACATCTTAACGGCACGTATACCGCCGACTGTTTCATGAAGTATAGATAGAAGCCCGGCAATGTACTCAAGTACCCGCTTACTTCTTCGCCTGACGGCTCTGCTTATCTGGCTTATCAGGACACCCATAATCGGGAAAATGATAAAAACGGCTAGCATAAGTTTGACATTGATCACAAATAGCAAGCTGATAAAAAAGATCACCCGTAAGGGTTCCACAAGCAGTTTGTCGAAAGTGCTAGTCATGGAGGTGTTGATATTTTCAACATCATTAATAATTAGCGAAATGATATTACCGGATTTGTTTTTATCAAAGTAGGTTATCGGCAGGCGCAGTGAATGATCGTATAGCTGGTTGCGCATGTCTCTTACTACATTGAGATTAAGTCTGCAGGTGACCAGCGCTTTAAAATAAATAAGAATGTTTTTGAGAAAGAAAGTTATGGCCATGATGCCGCACACAATCTGCAGTGATTTCATGGGGGTGTCTTGTTTTACAAGCTGAGATGTCCAGTATTTCAGATGTTCGTTGAGATTGGAAAATGTAATCTGAGAATCCAGTGCTATTGTCTGGTTTTCCGGTGTAAACAGGGTTTTAATGAGGCTGGCTCCAAACCATAATGAAAGCCCTTCAAAAAGAACAACAAGACAGGACAGTGTAACGGAAAGAACAATCCATTGCCAGTAAACTGTCAGATATGAAATCATGCGCCGATATAATTTTAATGCATTCATAGAAAAACAACTGATAGGAAAAAATGTGTGTTTTTGTGTTTATAATTGCATAAACTAGAGCGAATTAGTGTTGGTTATTCGCTCTGTTTATTTGGAAATGATCGCTCCCGAATTATGAATGGAAATAGCGGGAAATGAGTTCCAGAGATATAGACTTCAAAAATAATGATAGCATACACCAAAATGCTACTATTTTGAGTCTCCTCCCCAGACAAATATAGAACCACAATTCTGACACAAGATCATTTTTCTGCCACGTCTGATTTCATTATGGAGCTGGGGTTCCAGAACCTTGTAGCAGACAGCGCAGGTTTTTCCAGTAATGTTGCTAAGTGCATTTCCGGTTTTTCTTTTTTTTCTAATAAGATCATAAGTTCTGAGAATAGGTTTACTGATTTTTGGAACAATGGCGCTGCGCTCTTTGACAATGCTTGTAATGGTTGAATCGATTGCGGCTATCTTGTTTTTAAGCTCAGAAATCTGGGGTTCGTTTTCACTTTTAATCTGATGGTATTCTTTAGTTTTTTCTTCAATTGTATTGGTGAGTCTTTCAATCTCATCGAGTAAGTTTTTTTTACGAATCTCAACAGAATTGATAGCGTTTTTCTGATTTTCGATTTCTGCATGGACTGCATCATATTCGCGATTGGTTTTTATTGAGTTTAACCTGCTTTGACTTTTTTCAAGCAGTTCACGACTTTTTAGGATCTGTTCATCAAAGGAACTAACTTCTGCTTGTGCTTTGTTCAGTTTCATCTGAAAATTTTCCAGAGACTCCTTTGCATTTTTTACTGCGCCTTCAAGTTCTTCAACTGTATCTGGGAATTGTTTCTGAGCAAGTTCCTGTTGGTGAATACGGAGATCTATTTCCTGAAGCGCCTTAAGATTTTCTAAATCTTCAATCATAATTCCTCCATGCGAGAGCCGAAAAAAACAAAAAAAAAAGCACCATCATTTTTGGTGCTTTTATGTCGAAAAAAATTAATCTCTATTATTACTATATTTTATGCAAACCAAACAGGGCTGCAAAATACCTCCCAAAAGGATGATTATGGGCCCACAAGGACTCGAACCTTGGACTAACGGATTATGAGTCCGCTACTCTAACCGACTGAGTTATGGGCCCCGATATGTAGAAAAATAATTTGGGGGATAATGGTTTCGCAAGAATCTGCAGATAATTTCCTCGAATGTCTAAATGGCTCATTTCTGGTTTCAATTACTAGGTGGTTGTATGGCACGTAACCGTGGGGTGAGGAACCCCCCACGTTAAGGTAACGAAGCCGGCCTTTAGGTATAAGTATCTTACTCTTTTAGAAAACAAACTTTTATTTTCCATATGCCTTTGGATGGTCTGTCCTGAACAGATAAGCATCGGGAGTATGAGTATCCTGTATTATTTTAACTCATTAATTAGTGCAATAGAAAGCATAGTTATGAAAACACCTCAGGATAGAATCGAAGAACTTCGGGCCCTTATCCGCACTTATGACGCTGCTTATTATGGGCGTGGACAATCGCTCGTTTCCGATCAACAATACGATTCCCTTTATCGTGAGTTGGTTGATCTTGAGAACACCTATCCACAACTGATAAGTACAGACTCCCCAACCCAAAGAGTGGGAAATGATCTGGTTAAAGAATTTCCCAAAGTCACCCACAGCATTCCGATGATGAGTATTGATAATACCTATTCCGAAGAGGAGCTTCGTGAATGGGTGGAAAGGATAACAAAATCACTGCCCAATGAGAAGCTTTGTTTTGTTGGAGAACTGAAGGTTGATGGTGTGGCGGTTTCTCTGATGTTTGAAAACCAAAAACTGTTTCGGGGTGCTACTCGTGGCAATGGGACGGTCGGAGATGAAGTAACTGCTAATATTCGCACTATTCGGGGCATTCCGTTGTCAGTGGATTATGAATTCCCCTTTGAGGTTAGAGGTGAGGTATATATGACTTATGATGCATTCTCTGCCCTTAACCAAAGCATCATTGAAAATGGTCATAAGCCCATGCAAAATCCCAGAAATACCACAGCAGGAACCCTGAAACTTCAGGATTCAAAAGAAGTTGCTCACCGCAACCTCAGTTTTGCCGCTTATTCTTTGTTATCAGATACTTACAAGAGCAGCCATCACAATAATCTTGAGTTTCTCATTGAAAAAGGATTTCCCACAGTTGTTCACTCTCCTTTATTGCATTCTGTTGATCAACTTATTGATTTTTGTCATCATTGGGAAAATAAACGCCACCAGCTCCCTTTCCCGGTTGATGGGGTAGTAATAAAGGTGGATTCTTTTTCACATCAGCAAGATCTTGGTACTACAGCCAAATCTCCCCGCTGGGTCATTGCATTTAAATATCAGCCCGAAAGAGCAATAACCCAGGTGGAAAAAATCGATGAGAATGTTGGACGAACAGGAGTAGTTACCCCCATAGCCCGTCTTAGCCCGGTATTTCTGGCAGGAACTACAATTAAAAATGCTACGCTTCATAATTACGATGAAATCAATCGATTAGGCCTCCAATCGCTCGATTATGTTGAAATCGAAAAAGGCGGGGAGATTATCCCTAAAGTAGTAAAAGTAATTCCCGATAAACGACCTATTGAAAGCAAACCTTTTTCACCCCCAACCCATTGTCCTTCTTGTGGTTCTCTTTTGAGTAAGTTGGAAGGCGAAGTTGCACTTCGCTGTTTCAACAGCTCCTGCCCAGCTCAGGCTCAAGCTGCTTTGGAGCACTTTGTGTCACGTACTGCTATGGATATAAGGCATATAGGACCGGCACTCATACATAATTTACTGGAACACGGGCTGGTAAAATCGATATCAGATCTCTACAACCTAACTCCCGAAAATTTAATGACTTTGGCCAGAATGGGAGAAAAGTCGGCTTACAACGTTTTTGGTTCTATTGAAAAATCGAAGCTTAATTCACTGGATAAACTGATTCATGGTTTAGGGATTCGCATGATCGGTGCGCAAACGGCTAAGATTTTAGCCAGTAACATCAACGATATCAGTGACTTATTTAGCATGAGCCCTGAGGAATTATCCCATATTGAAACGATCGGGCCGACTATGGCACAAAGCATCCGTTATTATTTCGATCGTGAGGAAAACAAACAACTTATAGAAAAGCTTAAATCCAGTGAAGTTAATACAAAGGGAACAAAGAAGTCCTTAATGGAAGGTCCGCTAACCGGAAAAACCTTTGTCTTAACAGGAGCACTAAACAGTTTCACACGGGAAGAGGCTTCTAAAAAGATTGAATCGTTAGGCGGGAAAGTAAGTTCAAGCGTCAGCAAAAAAACTGATTATGTAGTGGCTGGTGAAGAAGCGGGTTCCAAACTTGCAAAGGCGGAAAAATTGGGAGTAAAAGTTATCGATGAGTCTGCTTTTCTCGATCTTTTGGAAAACCTTACAGTCTAAAAAAACCTGGATACTTTTTTCCCTAACAGGAAAGGCAGATACATTATTTGATAACAAGATGTGGATAACTTGTTGAAACGCTCCCTTTATTGTGGACAATTCAGCACTTTCCCTTTTGTTTATAAGATAAATTATAGGGTTTTTGATAAATTTCTATATACTATTTAACGACTATTTAGAAAATTGAATATGTTGATAACTTTTTCTCTATTCGTGTCCCTGTTCTTTTGTCTTTTCTCATCATGCATCGATACAAGCCTTCCAGAGAAAACTCTGGTGATTAAAACTGAGCAATGGAAACTGACAGAGCCAAGTACAGACAACAATGCAGACATCACGATCAATACTCATCAGAACGGTTTAATAACCTGTGAAGGATCATGGAATTATTTTTATACAGAAATCGAAGTAACCAGTGATGATTTAAGTGGTTATGTTTACAAGGATACCACCTATATTTCGATATCCTGTTCAGGAACTGCCCACCTCCCGGATGATTATTCGGACTCGTTTTCAATCTATGACCTTACCTTCAAAGGCCAGGTAATTAATGGATTATACTCTGGAATATGGGAAGTTTCCTTTAAAGAACCACAGTGGGATAAAAAAGCACCACGAAGAGGGAATTTCAGCGGAATATTAGCCTACGAAAAGAGCATGTCACAATAGCAGATAGCCCAAGTTACACAATGGCAGACTGTTAACGTAGAGGTTGGGAAATCCTATTCAGAACTAATCTGAACTCTATCAACCTATTCCTTTTTGAGATCTCTTTGGCTTAGAATTTCCTTCAATTTTCTTGCTTTCTTCTCAGAGAAGCCACTTATTTCAGCGATTTCCTCGATAGTGGCATTTTTAAGCCGCTCCAGAGATCCAAACTTTTTAAGCAGCATCTGTGCACTTTTCTTCCCAATCCCTTCTACATCTTCAAGAGTCGATCTTCCAAACTGCTTTCCCCTAATTTTTCGATGATAAGTTATCGCATAACGATGCACTTCATCCCTGATTCGCTCAACCAGGCGCCGCGCAGGGTGAGTGGAGGGAAGACGAATCGGTTCTGATACACAGGGCGAATAGAGTATCTCCTCACGTTCTGCCAGTGATGCCACAAATGGAGGGTTTTGAAATTGTTTGATGGCATCCAAAGCTGAAGAAAGCTGACCTGGTCCACCGTCTATTAAAAGCAAGTCCGGAAAGGGGTGATTTTCTTCCTGAAGCCGGCGAAGTCTGCGGGTTACCACCTCCATCATCATGGCAAAGTCATTTTGCCCATCAACTGTCTTGATCTTATACCGCCGGTAGCCGGATTTATTGGGCATTCCACCCCTGAACTGCACCATCCCAGCAACAGTAAAAGAATCACCAAGATTTGAAATGTCAAATGCTTCAATCACTTCTGGAATTTTTGGTAAACACAAAACCTTCTGCAAGTCGGTAATATCGTCGATTGCGCTGACTGGTGCTTTTTGAACCATATATAATAAAGCATTCTTTTCTGCCATCCCTACAAGGATCTTTTTTGTTCCCTTTTGGGGAATCTGTATGGTTGTTTTGCTCGAATACTGTTGATCAAACCAGGCTTGCAAGACTTGCTGCTCAAAGCCACCGTTTTCTGGTAGAAGTACCTCGGGTGGAGGATTATCCTGCTGATCCTGGTAAAATTGTAGTAAGATATTATCATGACTGGTATTAGAAAATTCCCAGGTGGTGCGTTTAAAAAGATAATTCCTACTGGAAATCAATAAACTATCACGAAAATGTAAAACCGCAAGACCTATTGTACGGTTCCCTTGCGCAATACCAAATACATCACAATCTGTATCAGCCAGCTTTAGGTCAACCTGTTGAAGTTTTGATGCGTCTTTTATTAGCTGGATTTGATCCCTTAAAATCGCAGCATCTTCAAAACGATACTCCTCAGACGCTTTCTCCATCGATCGGGAAAGATCTCTGATCAGGTCATTGCGCTTTCCCGAAAGAAATCGTATGAGATCAGACACATTATTGCGATACGTTTCCTCCGACACTTTTTTATCGCAAGGACCAGAGCATCGTGTCATTGAGTAATTGATACAAGGCCTTATCTGTTTTGCCAGTGGCAGCTTTTTGCTACAGTCCCGCAACCGGAATATTCTTTTTGCAAAAGCCACCAGCCTTCGCATGGAACGGACATCGGTATAAGGCCCAAAATATCTGGCACCATCTTTCTCTACTTTACGTACCACCAGCAGTCTTGGGAAAGGCTCATTTACCGTTACCTTCAGATACGGGAAATGAGAATCGTCTCTCAGTTTAACGTTGTAATTGGGCTGGTGCGTTCTTATCAGATTTGCTTCAAGGATAAGAGCTTCGGTTTCATTATTTGTTGCGATCCAGTCGATATGATCAAGCTTTTGAAGCATAACTGGAATATGAGCTCTATCTTCATGAGAATCAGAGAAATACGATCGGACCCGGTTTCGCAAATTGATAGCTTTTCCGATATAGAGCACCTTATCTGACTCATCTTTCATTATGTATACACCCGGACTCTCCGGGAACCGGCTCAACTGATCGAAGATGTTCTGTTCCAATTTTTTCGTGGTTGTGTTTGAATTATCCATAAAAATTCTTTTACTTAGCCTGGAATAATAGTTTGACTTTTTTCCAGATAAATCAGTTTTGATACTGAAGTTGAGTTATAAGAGAACAAAAAATAACATTACTTAGTACCATCTAGTTATCTAATCGAAAAAAAACAAGTTATATATCTAACCAGAAATAACCGAATATGAAATTATTACATTTACCTAAGACTTATCTGATTAATGCTTTTTCTGAATTTAGTATCAGACATTTCTATCGAAAGCCTAGAAACATAACATTATTATAGAATAATTCGAAGGGGAATTGGGAAAATTGAGGTTTTTAGGAGTGATGAGGACTTTTACAATAATAAGGAAAACTTAATTTCAATAATTTTTTCCATTAAGACACACGAGACTGGGGTGATTTCGAGAGAGTTTATTACCGTTTTTCAAATATGGCCAACTATACTTTTCCACGTAAACTGCTGTTTTTGTCGGTGTCAGGGTCAAATTTGGGCGACAGACTTTTTCCAAACTTCAGGAAATAATCACATGTTTCGCATTTTTCATTTATGTATTGAAACGAAATCCCCTCAATAAGTCCTTCCACAATCCAGCAGGGCTCCCTGGAAGGTGACATTTTTTTAAAACATTCTTCACAATTGATAGGACTGTGGTGATGATGGTCTTCAAGGAAATCCCAGCATGGGATCCGTTTTCGGAGCGGTTTAATGGAAGCTACCGGTTCGCTCACAACCTCTTTCTGCGCAGCTTCCATTTCGGCCTCTTCCAGTTTTTTCTTCTGAAGATCGAACAATTGGATAGCAGCCTTCTGATCAGCAGCCATAAAGAGCAGTTTAGATAATTTGGTGCTGGTAAAAATTGCCAGGGCATACCCTTGCACACCTGTTACTACAAGCATCCCCTTATTTGCCTGTGCATCCTTATGCATTTTAACCAATAAACCCAGACCACAGGAATAGATATTATTCACCTGAGAAATGTCCAATATCACTTTGTATTTGCCATTTTTAACCAAAGTTTCCCATACTTTTTCCAGAGCGTGCGTTTTGTCGCTATTGATGACTCCGTCGCAGCAAATGGTAGCTATATCGCTGTGGGAATCAGTTACAATTCCATTATCCCGGTTCATCATCAAATAATAATTGCATTTTCTGCACTTGAGAAGCAGTGACTTGTTTTTTTGAAGATAAGCTCCTTTAAGAACCCAGCATTTAATGTTATCCAGTTCTTCCGGACTGCTTTGAAAACTGGTCCAGGTATAGCAGGATTTTCGTTTTTTTTCACTGCAATTGGTAATTTCGAAGCATTTCACGAAAAAATCCTTTCAAGATCATTGCTCTTTGGGGGGAAAGCTTTTGAACCGGCCACAAATACGATGAATATGCTTAAAATGAAGTTAAACAATAATTAAAAATATCACAGAAAACACTTTGGGTGCAAGAGGTTTAAATTCTTTTTTGTTAAAACGATAAAAGGCGTTAAGTATTAAAGGAAAAACATTGCAAAGGCTTAAAGTATATAAGCATATCAGAGCCATCGTTCATATAGCAAGGAATTCTGCTTACCAGGGTAAAACCGGTTTTTACATAGAAGATATTGGCTTCTGCGAAATTGGGACTCGAATATGTCTCTACAAAAAACTTTCTGTATCCGGCCGAATAACCGATGGATTCAATTTTTCTAATTAGTTGATGGCCATATCCTTTTCTGCGGAATTCCTTGCCTACTGCAAACCATCCAAGCCAGACATTCTCCTTGGGACCCCATGTGTAATTATGAAGACCTGCAAGGCCACATATCTGTTGGCTATTTTTCCAGATATAATAGGACCTGCCGTCATCCAGCTTATTATCTTCACAGCCAAAATGAAAATCCATGGTACGGCTGGCATATTGCTGCTCGTTCGAGTCCATGTTTTTGCCAATAAAATCAACGGCTTCACTAATATGGGGCCGTTCCATTTTTATCAGCTCAATTTTATCCATACTCATCCCTTGGTAACCGTTATTATTAAGAAAAAACCAAAAGGTAAATGATATCAGCACCTTGTGCAACAAATATGCCATGGCGGAGAAACAGGTCTGTTTTTCCGGATTATTACTCAGACAATTGATTTTTAATTAGTTATCTAATCAGAAAAACTATGAACTACCAGCTTATATATCCAGAACAGAAGAAAATTCCATATCACAATTCTTAAATTCTAAGCCAATTCCATATTCTTATTTTCTAAAGAGATAAGAGTGTTTCAAGTAACTAAATTTTAGTAATTGAGTCTTCTTTCCCATTTACTTTTCTTGTTTCGGATTTCGTTTTTCGAATTTAGTGCTTATTCCTTTTAACCAAAAAACCGCTGTAGGTAGCGATGGACAACCGTAAGATGTTGATGCAGAAAGGGTTGAAGGTCTTGTTATGTTTTATCTACAGGTGATAAGACCGAAAGAGCTGACCATGCAAAGAGCTATATATATAGTACAGTACGAAGTAATGAAATACCTTGCATAGCAGAATGAAGTGACAATCCCTTTATGCGTCCACCCTCCGCAGTTAGCTAACAGCTACGGAGGACGGGCAACAGATTACGTGTTATCCGCATCAAGCTACTGCGGTTTTTTGGTTTAAAATCCTAAACAGGAAATAAGAGTGTTTAAAGGTAGTTGAAGTATATTAATATGGACTAACTTTTCTGGCTTTAATTACACTTGTTGTGTGGCCTAACCGCCAAAGGAAGCATTCAATTGGCTGCCAATATTCAAAATTTACTGAAAAACCGGTTTTTCTGGCATTTAGGGTTTATTCTGCTGTTTTTCAGTTTCTGTTTTTTCTTTCTGCTCTTTCATATCGATCCATCGGTCATTTTTTCGGTCAATGGTCTCAGTATTCATGAATATGTAACTATAATTAAATCGCAAGATGTCTCCTCTTATAAAGATCTGCTTTTCGGACATCATTTTATTCTTGAACTGACCCCACAATATCTTGGCGAAATCGCTGCTGCTCCGGGTGGATGGTCTAAGTTTATTGTCACGCTTACCATTTATGCATCTCATTATCCAACCGCAGGCTCACTGGTTATTACCGGTTTTGCACTGTTTTTCTGCTGGATATTCTCCTTGTATATTGGGCAGACTTGTTCCTGCAGGACACCTTTTCTTGCCCTTGTACCCGCTTTTTTCGTATTAACAATCTGTGCCTGGTATGAGTTGAGTTATCTTTATTTTCTGATGCCAGTGGCAGCTTCTCTTGCTTTTGCCCTTTTTTACCTTCGATTGCGGCCCCTTTCGCCTTTCAAACCGGTTTTTTTGTTGACCGCACTTTTCTGGCTTTCCTGGTATCTTATGCAGTGGGGAGCTCTTCTATTACTTCTTTTCGTAGTTATTCACCAGATTTTTAATGATAAAAACAACATTATACCCACTGTCATTGCTGCAGCAGTTAATGGAGTGCTTCTCTGTTTTTTTGAAACCAGATTCCTGCCTTTAAACATCTCAACAAGGTGGTCAGATTTCACTGCCTTATCCGGTTTGCCGCTGATAGTAATCGGATTTTTTCCGATTTCTGCAATCATTGTTACAGCCTTAAAGCGGTTCATTCATTTGCCGGAAAAAATCAGTACATCTCTGAAGATCATCCTGTTTATTGGCAGTTTTACACTGGCAACCATCTGGCTTTATAAAGATACGGGTAATCGTTACACCAGGCTGATTGCCAGAACAGCGCACCATGTCATGAATGAACAATGGGAAAAGATCCTCACTGAAAGGGATGATCTTTTTTTTAAAAGCTTTCCGGAAAAAGCAGGTCCGCTTCATGTATTTATGGTGCACGCCACTAACCAGGCTCTCTGCCGTACCGGTCAATCAGGCGAAAAACTGTTTTCCTTTCCTCAGGCCTCTTTCTCTTATGATCCGCTTCTGATGCTAAGCACCATGAATGTCACTAGCTATGTGAATTGGACTGTAGTGCTTGATCTGGCCATGGATCTGGGTCTGGTAAATACAGCCGAGAAGATTACTGGTGAACTCATGGAGAATCTGGGACCTTACCCTCAAATTCTCTACCGCCGGTCTCTGGTACAGATTGCCATAGGAAACAAAGATGCTGCTGCTGTGTATCTAAAAAAGCTGTCATATATGCCTTTTTTTCGTGATAAAGCACGAAAACTGCTGAGTTTGATGAAAAATAACGAAGATCTCTTATCTGAACCCCGCATTGCCTTAATGTACAGGAATAAAGATACCCTGGATTACTATCTGAATAGTAACATGAGAAGCGACATTATTCTCCGATACCTTCTTCAAAGTAACCCTGCCAATAAGTTGGCTTACGATTATCTGATCAACTATTATCTCCTGAATAATCGTGTTGAAGATATCCCCGGAATGATTTCATTTGCCCGATCATACGGGTATACAGTCTTACCACGGTACTGGGAAGAAGCATTTTGTCTTTATCAATCATTTAACTCGATGCAGAATTCTTCGGAAGTCTCTTTTTCTGGAGTAAACCAGAAAACAGTAAATCGTTTCTATAATTTCACACGCGATTTCCTGCAGATTGAAAATGATCGTATGGCTGCTGCGAAACTTGCTCCCGTCTATGGGGACTCATATTTCTTCTATTTCACCTTCAGATATTCATCCGGAGCCTTTAAATGAACAGATACTGGAGCATCCTTATATGTTGCGCAGCTCTTTTAGGCGGATGCCGTACAGATCTGGCAAAAATCAAACGGGAATGCTCATTTGCAGACCAGATGCCACTGATAAAACCGGATTACTCCGGCATTACTATCCCTCCAAACATTGCACCACTGCATTTTTCTCTTCAGGACTGCTCCACTGCCTGTATTGCCGAAATATCTTCTGATAATGGATCTCCAATCCTGGTAAAAGGGAAAAAAGGGAAATTTTTAATTGATGATAAGAATTGGAAAAAGTTACTCTCGAAAAATCCTGGAAATCCTCTTCATGTTTCGATTTACGCCAGGACTAAAAAGGGTAAATGGTTTCGTTATAGAACTGTCGAAAACACAATCGCCAGGGAACCAATCGATAAATACTGTACATATCGTCTTTTGAATTTCCAGTACAGTTACTGGAGAGATTTGCGCGAGTGTGAAAGGGATCTCACCTCTTTTAAGGAGAGAGAACTTCTTAGTACTATGAATTATTCGCAGTATGATCAGCTCAAATGTATAAATTGCCACATACCAATGAATAACGACCCAAGCCGCTTCACACTGCAATTACGAAGCAGCACCGGAGGTGTCGAAACTCTGATAGCTCATGATGATTCCCTCGCATTACTCTCTTCCAGAATAGGCTATGTATCCTGGCATCCTGGCGGCAAATACCTTGCATTCTCATCATATAAGGTGCAACAGTATTTCCACTCGGTCGGAAAACAGTTCATCGATGTTTACGATAATGATTCGTATATCCTTATTTATGATGTGTTAAACCGCAAGATCATCTCTCTTCCGCAGCTTACTGAACAGGGAATTCTCAATACATGGCCAGCATGGTCTGCAGACGGGCGCTATCTTTATTACTGCAGCGCACCGGTTTTGTGGAGTGATAACGGAGAGCCTCCCCGGAATTTCAACAAAACCAGATATAACCTTTTGCGAATCGCTTATGATACCGATAAAAACATCTGGGGAGACGTGGACACTGTGCTTACTCCGGAGCAAACCGGACTGAGCATAGCAATGCCCAGAATATCACCCGATAATAAATTCTGCCTTTTTTGCATGCAAAACTATGGCCCTTATCCCTACATCGACCCAAGCAGTGATTTGTATCTGATGGATTTGAAAACCGGTCAATACCGTAAACTTGATATTAACAGCGAGTACAATGAAAGTTACCATTCGTGGTCACAAAATGGACGGTGGATAATTTTTTCATCAAGAAGAGGCGGTGGTATATTTACCCGCCTTTATATAAGCCATATAGATTCAACGGGAAATGTAAGTAAAGCTTTTATATTGCCTCAGAACGACCCGGAATTCTACGATTCTTTCTTGAAATGCTATAATGTAGCAGAACTTGCAGTAGCTCCGGTGTCTTTTTCACAGCAGCAACTGCACAGGGCAATTCAATCGAAAAATACGGTCAAGGTGGCTCTTCCGCCAGAGCTTCTAAAACGCTCGGCCGGCAATATTTCAAACGAGTGGTCACCTGCCAGCAGCAGAGAATAAGAAGGAACGTTCAGGGGTTCAGAGGTTTAAGAAATCTTAGCTCTGAAAGAGCCTTATAATAGCCCAGGCCTGGGAGTGTATATTGGCGGTTATGTTTCAGAGGTTCGGTGTTTTACGTTATGTTCCTAAGCAGGAAAGGTATTTTTTTTTTCCAAAAAACGGACCAGCAGATAGCAGCTACGTCACGCTTTTTCTTTTTCTGAACTCCAACGGGTTGATTTGAGTCATAGTCTTGAAAACGCGGTTAAAATGCGAGATACTGTTAAAGCCGACTGTCATTGCAATATCAATCACCTGGCGGTCTGTTTCCTGCAATAACCGTTTTGCTTCATGAATTCGTATGGATATGAGATACTGCCTGAAGCTCATTTTGAATACATCATTCATAATTTTTGCTACTTTTTTCTGTGACATTCCAAGCGTTTCACCCATAGTCAGAATCGAGAGTTGAGGATCAGAAAAGTTTTCAGCTAAGTAGCTGGAGATCCGCCGTGCATCAAGATCCCGGTAGTTACTTACTTCCTTTTTATCGTAAGTAATAATGATATTACTGGTTTTTGAAGATGGGATTGATTTAATGAGCAAAATTACGATAATTAATATGGAAATAACTATAAGAGTTACTATTAAAAAAGCATTGGCACTTTTTGTAAGATAGATTTGAGAGATTGTAATAGTATCAGTTACTCCAGTTTCAGCAGTTGAACCGCTTTCGATTTGAAGTGATGTAACTTTGGAAAGATCTATTGGTGCTACATCTTTCAGAGTAAGATTATTTTTCTGATACCACCATTCTGGTTCAACGAACTGTTTTAGCGGAATAGAGAGTGTAACTGGAACAGAATCGAGTATAAGATCTTTTTTCAGATATCGTTCGCTTAAAGGATTATCGATTTGGGAAACTGAAGTATCGAAAACTTTGAGGTAAAGTTTGCAATCAAAAAGACGTCTTGAAGAGATACGGATATTAAGTTTATCAAAACGGGCACAATCCAGAAAACTTCCACTACTATCTTTTAAAGGAATTACAATTCCGGCATAGGGAAATGGAAAACCCGGTCTTAAGATATAGCATATTTCAAGACCAGTCGAACATTCATTTGCCGAAAACACTTCTGAATTTCCGGCACTTTGCTTTTCAAGACGATCATCGTAGATGGTGATTTTTCTGTTCTGGAAGTTTATTTTCTGAGTTCTGCCAGATGATCCAATAACGATTGCACTCAAAACCGCAATGGATATCCCGGCTATAAAAAGCAGCTTAAAGTTTAGATTCTTTTTTTCAATAGTTTGCATAATTGGTAAAAATACTTCTCAAAAAAGGATAATTGCCACTTTTGCACACTTTATAGACACCTGCTGCAAAGATATAATTAAGAATAGTGCATATATTATCTACGGTTTAAAATAACTCCAAACAATCAGCTAAAGGAATTTTATGAAAAAACATTTCTTAACTTTCATAGGAACAGTTCTTCTATTCAATTTTACCGTAGGGGCAAAAGATTACAGGGGAGCTGAACTATACTCGAAAGAAGTGGTTAAATATGGACGCTTTGATATCCGTATGCGCACTATTAGCGGAAGTGGAACTGTTTCATCCTTTTTTCTCTACTATGACGAGTCATGGCGTGGAAGCCCGGAGCCCTGGCGTGAAGTCGATATAGAAGTATTAGGGAAAAGTGAAAACGTGTTTCAATCAAATCTTATTACTGGAAACGCAGCGAATAAAACCACTTCAGAAGAAATACACACCTTTCAAAAGCTCTCAGAAAGTTATCATACCTATACAGTTGAATGGACACCGAATTACATTGCCTTTTATTTTGATGATAAGGAAGTGCGACGCACCACAGGTTCTCAGATAACTGAGTGCCAGGATAAAGAGATGTCTTATAGATTTAATTTATGGATCTCCAGTGAACCAGCCTGGGTAGGTCAATTTAATCCATCGATTCTACCTGTATACCAGTATATAAATTGGATGAAATATTCAAAATACACCCCTGGTTCAGGAATAAACGGAACTGATTTCACTCCTGAGTGGCAGGATGATTTTGATAGTTTCGATGCAAGAAGATGGGCTAAGGGGGATTGGACATTTGATGGAAATCTGGTCGATTTCACTGCTGATAACCTTGTTGTTAAAGACGGATACTGCATAATCTGTTTAACAGATAACAATAATACCGGGTTTCGTGGTGTTGTTCCTCAAGACAACGCCACACCTGTCATTAATCCTAATAAGAAGGGTAAAAAACCATTCTCAACCGGATATTTAAATCCTGCTGAATCCTATTTATTGACTCTTGATGGCAGAAGACTGCCATTTAATCTGAAATCAAACGATCGTACTAAATCCGGTGTATTGATTCAAAGAGATAATAATGTTTTTCTGCCGGTTCTCAGAATTAACTGAAAAAACAGATCAGCCACTTTTTCAAAAAGTGCTTCAGTCTTTTTATTTTGGTTAAAAGTTCACACAGAAAATGTTTCCTCCGTCTCCTTGGAATAATTTTTCAGAGACGGAAGAAACATACTCACAAATTTTATTTTTTTCCTGTAACTGCTTAACTTGCTGCCCAGCCAAGCTTATCAAATCGAAAAAAAATTAATACTTAAACCAGCAATGCAGTGTTTTACCCGATAGTGAAACACATCTCAATCCGCTTACTTTCCTTAAAAATCAGCAGTTTTCGATCAGATATCGAAAGTTTATCCTTTACATCTTGTATTATTTTATCTTAAAGTAAAACGATAATCATTTAAGGTCTAAACTGTTTTACTATAATAACTTTTCTGCAACCAAGGAGTTATACATGAAAACCATGGAAGAAATCAGAGAATTTGCCAATCAGAATCCCACAACCTGGCTCAGTACCAGTGTTGGCGATCAACCCCACTTGCGTGCAATGGCAATGTGGTTTGCCGATGAAAGCGGTTTTTACTTTCATACCGGTACGCAGAAAAGGCTCTCTGTACAGTTAAAGAATAATCCCAAAGTTGAACTTGGTTTTTTTAATTCCGGTGATGGCATGGGGTCAATGCAGATGGTGCGAATCACCGGAAAAATCGAACAGGTCAACGATCCATCCCTCAAAGAAAAGCTTCTTGAAGATCGCCCATGGCTTCATGATATTTTCAAGGCTTTTCCAGATGGGGAACTATTCATTTTCAGGATTCCCCATGGAGAGGCACAGTACTGGAATATGTCTCTTAATTGCAGAGAAAAAGTTACTCCACCGATCGTGTTCTAAGCTGATCTAAATCCAAACGGCTGCCTCTGTGCAGCCGCCATATTCAACTCCACCTCCATTTTATTTAGCGAAGTCTCAGCATCCTTTTTAATTTCAACTGTTCCCCTCAAGTCAGCGAAGATAGAATTTTTTAGATGACAGAAACAGATCCAATACTCTATAATTTTCAATAGATTACCAGATCCTTTTATAATAAGAAAGGAGAATCTGAAAATCTAACCAAAAAATTTAAATGTAGCACCTTTTATAATGCACAACTTAATCTGTTTATCAAAGGAGGGATGAGACATGGAAAATGGAAATCCTGAATTGAAGTACATTAATGCTGCATTTGCCGGAAAGCAGACAGGGGGATCGTATTTAAAGCGATTAAATGCAAAATCTCTATGGGCAGAAAGAAAATTTCTGAAACTATTACTAAAATATTGTCTGGTTACACCCTTATTTTTTTTCCTGAAAATTTTTACCTCCTGAAGATGTGTCATGGCAACGATTATTAATATTTGCGTCGTGAAATGATTGTTAATTATCTGCGTTGTGGCAACCCTTGTGGTTGCCATCAATATTAGTTATGTGGCAACCACAAGGGTTGCCACTACTGTTAATTATCTCGTAAACCCCTTTTTTTAGATATATTACTGTAATATTCAACAGGGATTTCAAAATTCAGAAAAGGGTTGTGTAAATGAAAAAGCATTTGTTTTGTATGATAATTCTTTTTATTGTTTCAGTCAGCGTGAACGCACAAACCGCTCCTAAATACCCCTTCCCACAAAACGTCAACTACCCTCACGGTAATATGACCACTATCATCTCCAATGAGTTTGTAAAAAATTGGTATGATAGCTGGAAAAAGAAATACCTTCAGCGATGCACCAACAGTATCAGACCAGGAGTCGATCCATTATCAAAATCACTGGTTGAAGCTCAGGGCTTTGCCATGGTCGCTGTGGCCTATATGGGCGATAAAGACATATTCGATTCCCTGTATACCTATTATAAATCAAAACAAACCACCGAAGGCTGCGGCTTAATGGGATGGAAAGTCAATGGCTGCGATAACTTTGAAGACAGAGGAAGCGCAACTGATGGAGACATCGATGTCGCCTGCGCCTTGATAGTCGCAGACTGGCAATGGCCTGATGCCGGATACAAAGAAAAAGCCAAAGAACTAATTACTACCTTAAAGAAAATGATTGCTAATTGTAGTGGCAAACTGGCAGTTTATCCCGGATGTGGCAGTGGACGCCCCTGGGGCGGCTGTGATGAAACCGATATCTCCTACTATACACCTGCATTCTTCAGATATTTTGCAGATGTGTCGGGTGATCAAAGCTGGGCGAAGCTGGCCGATGATAATCATATAATTCGTGATGCTGCTGCTAACAGCACTACTGGACTGGTTCCAGACTGGCAATCGGTTAGTGGTCGTGCAGGAGCAGGCTCCAGAAAAGGATATTTCAGCTTTGATGCCATACGGGCTCCTTACAAGCAGTCTATGGATTTTATCTGGCATGGCAATCAACAAGCAGAAGCATGGGCTAAAAAACTAACAACCTGGGCTTATGGTTTTGGTGTTAAAAAGATTGTTGATGGATTTAATCTCAATGGAACAACTGCTGGCAGCAATCACAATATGGCTACTGTAGGAAGCATGGCGGTTGCTGCAATGGCCAATACCCAAGAAGTCCTGGATGCTTTTGCTAATGAAGTGATTACACTCAAAGATGATTACTGGTATAGCGGTTATCTGGGCAATCTGTATCTGCTGTCATTGAGCGGTAACATGTGGACTCCAGAAATCATTGCTTCACAGGTAAATACAAATCGCTCTAAAGGTAAACTTGACCCCGGAGTGCAGTTAAAAATTTCAATAAAGGTAAACCGCGGTATTGCCATATCCGGTCTTCCTCAGAACTGCATGATAACCCTGAACTCACTATCTGGTAAAAAGGCATTTTCTGTATTCACAGCAGACCGCAGCACTTCTGTTAATATCAACTCTCTGCAGGGTGGATGTTACGTTCTGAGTATCCATGATCAGCATGGAAAAAAACTTGAAGGACGGATGATCCCGGTTTATTAATAATAGAGGCCCCTCTGCAGTCTAAATGAGAGGCCTGGTATATACAGTAAAGACGTCAAATGGATAACACACGTCTTTACATGAATTAGATCAGAATGATCCGTTGAAAATCAGCTCAGGTCTGCTTTTAACAGTTGTTTTCTCGGTTTCTGTGGTGGTGATGAAAATTCTAAGCCTGGGTCTGATGGAAAAATGCTTGTTAAGAACCCAGGTGTAAAGAGTTTCAATATATGGAAAGACCTGCTTGTCCATTGAAGTTTCCAGATCATCATCATAGCCAATCTTGAAATCCAGATCCAGTTTTCCCGGCCCGACCGCTATCGAGGTCCCAACTCCGCCATTCATTCCAAGCTGTTTGACTGCTACATCGTTGACACTGGAAGAATCGGAGAGTACATTCTGATTAAACACAACAAACCCGTAACCGAATCTTAAAGAGAGTGTCTGGTTAACCTTGACGTCTCCCTGTATTCCACCCATCATTTCATTATCCATCTCTTTGTTGATCCGGTCATAATTTCTATAAGGGATCATTATAAACTGAGGAAGAAGGTTTAAGCTCTTATAGCTCATGGGAAATTCCAGCATAACCATCACTCCATCGGCATTTTTCATAAAATCCTCACTCAAAGGAGCTTTTCGCTGAGTTATGACTGTTGTGAAAAGATCTACTCCCAGCTTAAACTCCTTTTTGCTTATCGGGGCTCCAATCCTTAATCCATCCAAACTACCATTGGTGGATGCCACCCAGGGCATATGAGAACTTGCATCGTACCTGATTTCTTTACCACTATTGGTCTTCTGCAGAGAAACGCCTAAAATGTCAGTAACTGGAGTTCCTTTAATGGGAACTCTACCTGCCTGAATTTGCATGTAACCAGGGTTCCACCGGACAAATGCCAGACTGAAATAGGGATACAAATCCGATCTGTTGTTGAGCATGTTGGTATTATCTATTGAAACCCCTTCGGTTGAACCCCAGTTATTCCCGATTTCAAATTGAAAATCGACCTGCGAGTGAACCTGAGCCTTTAGCCCTACTTTATAACCTATGGTATTGGAATAGTTACCACTGGAGGTTTTTTTTCCATCGTATTTTTCTGAGAGAAATTCATAGCGTAGCCGGTATTGAGCCATTCCATAAGGAGTGAAAGAGAGGTTCTCCGGAAGAGCTGCGAAAAGAGAGAACGTGAAAAGAAGAATCACCAGGGCTGCCTGAACCATGAAAAACTCCTTAAAAGTAAAGTGCATACATATTTAGATCTAATTCAAGGTAATCGGAAATTTAGGAATTAGATACCACTCAGTTATTTTTGCCAATAGCTATAGAGTCCAAAACTCAAGCACCAAATCTCGAACAATAAATAATTATCAAATAATAATAAGCAAGAACCACAAAAGACAAACAAGTCCAAATAAAAACACTTTAGCTACCCTGAGACACTCTTATCCCTGCTTAGAATTTAAAAGCAATAAGCACGATATTCGAAATACGAAACTAATAATAGGAAATGGGAAAAAGAAACTCACTCCCTAAACTTTTAGTTACCTGTTACATCTTATCTCTGTTTAGAGATTAGGTTTTGGAATTCATTCAGGATTCAAGATTTGTGCTTTGGAATTTCCTTCCGATTAAATGAATGAGTGGTTACTTAGACAGATTATTCGATATTTGTCTCATAAAGGGTATAAAAAAGTGGAGAAATGAGAAGTCTGCAAAGAAAAGCACGAACCAGATAATTCATTTCTTTTTCTGCCAATTAACTCAGGTTGTAGAATAATATTGCTCTTTTTGGTCCTGTTCATTTTCTTCAGTTCGATATTCAAAATTTCTTCTCCTTGTGAATCCATGGAATCCACCGCCATTATTACGATACCGCGTCTTACGCTTCGCGGCTGGTGGCAGATCCTGGGATAGAGGACAGGTTGAGGTTTTTCATCCTGAATGTTTCCAATAACTTTCACTTGAATATCCAAAAATTCGCTTTCTGCTTTTTTCAGATCCTTTTCTCTACAGCTTCTCTCAAGTATACCTTATAAACACCGATTTCAAGTATCTCTGCTCAAGTGTGGCTGCAAGTCTTCTTACCACCGACTGACGAAGCTCGATATTCTGGCTTAAATGAATCTGGTTTGCCTGATTAAGACGGGTTCCTACCATAAAGGTTATCTCATCACTTTCCAGCAGAACCTCCGCTAACTGAACTGCAGCATTGAAAGTCTCCGGTATGGTTGCATTGTCCAGATATTCCAACGTTTTAGTCATAGTTATGATTCCCTCAGTAACCAGATCAACTCCATCCATAATTGAATGAGGAGGGATTTCGGGGTGAAGGTTTCTAAGATCAACAGAAACACTTTTTTCCAGTTCACGTCCTATAATCTTGGCCGTTGTTCCGCCACAGATTACTCTTTTTCCATCAAAGGAATTAAACACAGCAGCAAGCTGTTTGTCATTTTCCTGATCCACAGGAGCTCCGGTTACTACCAGAATTTTTCTTGGAGCTCGAAAATAGATAACCCCACATGTTGTATCATCGCCACTTTGCCACCCATCGTTTTCCTGAGCCTTATTAACCAGTGTTTTAGCCAGATTTCTGGCCGAAACAAATGGACTTTCCTCTATCTGATTAAGAACAGTTGAGTTTACTCCATCGGTGCCCCAGCCAAAAGGGGTAGAATGTTTCCCCATACCCGATTGATTTAAACCATCGGAAAAAAAGATGATACGGTCATTTTTTTGCGCCCGAAATTTCGAGATCAACAGAGTGGATTTTCTTTCATGCTCGATGGTGATTTCCTTTTTATCTACCGGGATAATGAGTCCATCACGCAGCAGAATAAAAGGAGGATTGTCGTGCTCTACAATATTAACGCTCAAATCGGGGTAGATGTCCAGAATTGTAAAAGTGGCGTAGCTGATTCTTCTTTCCTTGCATACAGGAAGAGTTTTCATGATTACAGAAGCGGCCTTTTCGATGTCCATGTGATTGGTGATGAATTTTAGGGCCATAGATGCAGTAAGAGTAGATAAGACACTGGCTTTTATGCCACTTCCCAGACCATCGGAGAGCACGGCCACTGTACGGCTCTCCTCCTTTATCCGTTGCGAGAGAAAGGTATCGCCAATCACCCTCTGACCAAATTTACTCTTTGATTCGGAACCGACTTCTACAAAAGGATTTCTGTTCATGTTTATTCTACAGTATCAATATCACCTGAAAAAGATTGAATGATGGAGGTGAGGACGGTCTCGGATTCAGAAGCATTTTCACCCAGCAGGTACGCGATTTTCTGAACCATGCTGAGGTTTTTGTTGATAATTTCCTGGGATCTTCGAATGATTTGTTCCTTTTGGATAGATGGAGCGGTAATGTCGGCAAAGACTCCACCCACTACGGTGTGTGGTTCTACCGTGAAAATGGACCCATTGAAGATACGGTTTCCAACACGGATATCTTTCTGGATTATATCATCAGCATATTGCAATACATGGGTAAAAAGGCCATGAAAAGGGGCGATCTTTTCCAGAGACGCTCCTTCCATACCGGGGTTGGAATCGAAAACGGTTTCAATATCTGCTCCAAAGAGTTTGGCAAAGTTCTTGTTCATTTCGATGACTTTGAGGTGCTCATCTACTATGATTACTCCTGAGGGCATAGTACGAAGCAGTCCGCTTGCTTTGTTCTGAGCCAGTTTTCTCATATAAGTAACACACATTGTTTTCTCGGCCTTACCGATCAGGAGTGCATGGGCAAAATCTCTGCAGCTATCGTAGCCACATCCCCCACAGTTGAGCTCGTCATGTGATTGTATTTTACCGATTTGCCGCAGAGCTTTAGCGATTTCCTGCGCATCGAATACTTTATGTTCGATAGCTGCATCCGATGGGAAGTCGTTAATAGGAAAAGTGGGAGATCTGGGAATCTTTTTGCGGGGATAATGGGAATAATCGATAACTTTATACCGTTTTAAGGCAGTGGAATTGCGGTTCTGAGCCTGGGGGCCATTCAAACAACCTCCTTCGCAGGCAAGAGCCTCGATAAAAACATTTTGTTCAAGGGTCAAATCATCAAGTCCATCAAGGGCACTCATTATATTTTTCAAACCGGAAAAGGACATAAAACAGGAATCATGAACAGAGCAGTTGGCTTTTATTGTAGCAGCCATACCTCCATCCATTGGATACAAACTACCCTCTTCGGCGGTACCGGGGACGAAGCGATCGGTTTCAACAGGAGTAATAGATGCCGGATCGATATTTTTTTTCTCCAGCCACTTCCTGAGATCTGAGAAGGTTATAGCTGCATCGATCAGATGAGGGTGGCTGTCGGCTTCTCTTTTTTTGGCGATACAGGGGCCTATAAAAACGATGCCTATATCGTTGCCAAATTTTTTATGCAATAATTTGCTATGACTGAGCATTGGCGAAAGGAGGGCGGTAATGGATGGGGTGAAATGTGGAAGATAACGGGTGATAAGATCTACTACTACAGGGCAGGCAGAAGAGATAAAGATTTTACCGTTCTGGAGTTTAAGCTGTTGGGCTACATGGGCGGATACCTGCTGAGCGCCCAGAGCGGTTTCTGAAACTGCGTAAAAGCCCAGAGATTTGAGAGCTGCGATAAGTTGCGCTGGTTTCCATGAGCTGAATTCACTGATAAAGGATGGAGCCAGGGAGACGAGCACCTTTTTTTCCGAACTCAGCAAAGACTCAACTTTCTCCATTTCATCGCGAACTTTCTTAGCATTAGCCGGACATACATCAACACAATGTCCGCACAAAAGACACATCTCAGGAATTACTGCAGCAGCACCATTTTGGATCTTAATGGCTTTGACCGGGCACTCCCGGATGCATTTATAGCAATCCTGACATTGAGCCTTTTCGGTATAGATGGGATTGAGATTGTTCATAAGCGGGTTTCCAGAGGACTAAGGAGATGTTTACTGAGAATTTCATTCAGAGATTTCGAGCAAAGATGAAGATACAGAGTGCCATCGACAATGATAGTTGGACCATCGATACAGTGTCCCTGACAGAGGCTGCCTTTGATTTCTACAGAATCCGTAAGTTGGTTTTTCTGGATAAAGTCCTGAATCTGAGCCAGGAGTGAAGAATTACCATTGGCAAAACAGGAGCTGCCAAGACACAATGAGACAGAGTGCTTTATAGATTTGTTCATTAATTTCCATACCGAAGAAAGTTAAAAGAGTACGAGTAGAATAAAAATACATTTTATAAGCCTTTTTGAGTATAAGCACATTGCAGTGTAAAACCAACAAAAAAGAGAAAGGCCGTAATGGGTAATCTGTTCAAAGTGGGGGAAGTGGTTGATTAATTGCAGGAATTTTCTAAATAGTGTCACTAAGAAAAATTCCTTTTTTGGGACATGCTGGCAGTCAGTTTTGCATATAGCAGCATATGGATAGGGGAAGATTGCTCTTTTTATGGTTCATCTGGGTTATGTTGGAATAAACACTCTCTTGCCGACTGCCAGCAAAACGTTTCGTCTGGCCAATTATTCTCAAGTGCGAATGTTAGAGACCGGCAGGAAAAATCTCTATGCTCTCAGAGTGATACTTCAATGGAATGTAGAGCATAAGGTAAAAATATTCCGGATCACTTCAGGGCTTATACCATTTGGTTCTCACAGCATCAATTCAGGAATCTGGAAAAAGGAATTGAAAGAGGAGCTTCGGGAGATTGGAGATTTCATACGCAGGAACTTTCTTCGGGTATCGATGCATCCGGGGCAGTACACCGTTATTAACACACCCAACAGTGAATTTTATGAGCGAAGCCTGAAGGATCTGCAGTATCATTGTGCGGTTCTGGATTTGATGGAGCTCGATGGTTCTCATAAGGTTGTGATTCATGGAGGTGGCACATATCAGAACAGACAACACTCAACCACAGTACTTCTGCAGCGTCTGGAAGGGATGAGCGAACCCATAAGAATGCGCTTAGTCATAGAGAATGATGAGCGCAATTTCAGTGCGGCTGACATTTATGTTGTTTGTAAGAAGACGGGATACCCTGGTTTACTGGATGTTTTTCATCACCAGTGCTTTCCCAGTTTTCAAAATTTGGGAATAAAGGAAATTATTGAACAGTTCAGAGAGACCTGGCCAGATTCGCAACGCCAAAAGATTCATTATTCCAATCAAGCGCCAGAAAAACACCGGGGAGCTCATTCGGAGGGAATTGATCTGGAGCAGTTTTCCCGGTTTTATGAAAAGGTGCAGGATATGGAGCTGGATATTATGCTTGAAACCAAAGACAAGCAGCAGTCTGTGCTGAAGATACGCAAGAGTTTTCCGGAGATATTATGATAAAGGATACAGAAAAAGAGGCAGAAAGCTTTCTCAGGGATATTGCTTTAGCTTCTAAAGTGACTCTGCTCTATCATGGTGATGGCGATGGGGTGTGTTCGGCAGTGATGATTTATAAGTGTCTTCAAAGAAGGGGCCACTCTGATATCATCCCATTGCCTTTGGAAAGAGGAGAGAATCCATTTTCAAAAAGTACGACTGAAAAGATCAGCCGTTTTATCACGGATTTTTTAATCGTGCTTGATTCGGGCAGCAGGAGTGGGACATTTCATAACATCCGATCCCTTATTATAGATCATCATGTCCCGGATAAAGCTCCAGAAGTGGAGGTGTTTTTCAACACCTTTGAGGACAAAACCAACAGGATTACCAGCGAAGCGGTATTTGATCTGGTCAAGAGGATAATTCCGGAAGATGATCTTCAGTGGTACTCATTAACCGGAGCAGCGGCTGATGCAGGGGTGTCAAAAGCCTTCCGCCGTTATACCTGGGGAGAGAGGAAATATAGAAGCAAAGAGATTCAGGAGTGTGTTTCATTGATAAATGCCTCACGTCGTCACTGCAGTTTCAGAATAGCCGAAGTGTTTGGTTTGTTGGTCCGTTCGAATTCACCGGCAGTATTTATTGAAGTGGCAAAGGAAGCGGGAATAGATAAGTTAAGAGAGGAAGTGAAGCTGGAATTGAGAAAAAATCTAAAAATTGCACCGGTGTTCAGTAGTTTTTTTGCTCTGTTCCATCTTAATAGTCCTCATCAGATTCATCCTTTAATAGCGGGTATCTGGAGTTCAAAGTTGAGACGATATGTGGTGATTGCTGCAAACTGGGGGTATTTACCTGGGAAGGTGAGTTTCAGTATGAGAACGGAATCGGACAAAGATTTATTGGTTCTTTTAAAAAAATATAGAAAAGCTGGAGAGGAGATCGGTTTTGGACATAGCAAGGCTACTGGTGGAATAGTAAAAGAGGAGGTGTTCAGGGATTTTCTGAGGCGACTGGGCTTTGAAGGAGTCTCTATGGCACAGAAATAGCTCTCTTCCACCTTACAAATTTGGCTGTGCAGAGTAAAACCGGGAGTGGAAGGGGGACAGAAATGAACATGCTTATTCTTTATTATTCGATGTACGGGCATACCTTTAGTCTTTGCGATTCAGCGGCAGAAGGGGCAAGGCAGGTTCCTGGTACAGTAGTAACTATGCGCAGGGTTCCGGAGACTTTGCCACAGGAGCTGCTGGAGAAGTTAGGTGCAGTTGAAGCTGCCAGGAGTTTCAGGCAGGATCCGGTAGCCGATGTTACTGAACTGGCCGATTATGATGGGGTTATTTTTGGATCTCCAACCCGTTTTGGAAACATGTGCGGACAGATGCGTTCCTTTTTGGATGGATCGGGATCATTATGGGCCAGCAATGCTTTGGTGGGGAAAGTGGCCAGTGTTATGACTTCTTCTGGAACACAGCATGGGGGTCAGGAGTCTACTATTCTCACTTTCATTCCTACGCTTCTTCATTTGGGATACGTATATGTGGGACTTCCCTATTCTTTTACCGGTCAGAACCGCACCGATGAGATAAGTGGGTGCTCTCCTTATGGGGCTTCAACGGTGGCTGGATCCAGCAATGAGCGTAAGCTTACCTCAAACGAACTGGAGGGCGCGCGTTTTCAGGGTAGACATGTAGCAATGATAGGATCCAGGCTCGCCAAAGCGGGCTGAACAATAATTCTAAAAAAAGAGCAATATGGGAAGATTCCTTTTCATATTTTCACCTCTGGATATAATCGTGGTAAAGAAACAGGCATGATTGTTGTAGCTTAGTCATGCTGTAAGGATGTTAGTTTTTTTGCAATAGGGAGGCTGTCAGGATGTATTCGTATAACCTGTTGGTATCATACAGGTTCAATGAGTTTCAGCAGGCCAGAGATGAAGTTGTAAATTTACTGGCAGAGATGGGGGACCCGGATCCTGTTGTGCAGAAAACTGAAGTAAAAGGAATAATTGGGGTAAAGACGTTTATCCACTCCCGTGAGGTTATTTCCAGAGTTCGTGAGTATTTCCATCAGGATGCGCAAAAAGTTCAGCATGCGGTTAAATGGGTTCCGGTAGATATCTGGAGTAACTCCGAACTTGAAAATATGGTGGAGACGGTAAAGACATTAAAAGATCAAATAGATGAAAATGAGACCTGGGCAATGGATCTGGAAAAAAGAAAATACCCGGCTCATCATGTTTATCAGATAGTTACCCGGCTGGCAGAACCATTCACTCAGAAGGTGGATCTTAAGAAACCGGACAAATATTTAAGGGTCGATATTATCGGCGAGCAGGCTGGAATTTCTGTTTTAAAGCCGACTGATATTTTTTCGATAGCCAGAGGTTAAGACCGGATTTGAAATAATGAATTTAAAAATTAAGAATAACCGGAAACGGATAAGGATAGCTGAATAGAAGTCCGTACAGACGTACGGCCGAAAGTCTCCACAATGTGGGTGCTTTCACTCATTTTTTCACCCATCTCAGATCTTCTGCATATCGAAATTCTTCATCCTTTATTCATCACAGTTCACTTTTTTACCTGTGTTTTCTTGCCCTCTTCACACCAAATATCTATCCATTTACTCTTCTTATTGAGTGGCATGTTTTATGCATAAAACTCGATTGGGGCAACCTATTCTTTTTAAAAGAGGAGTATTAAATGAAAGCGGTAGTATATAAAGGAATTGGTGATATCTCTGTTTCCGATGTTCCGGATCCAAAGATCCAGGATCCCACCGATGCGATCATTCGTATAACAGCCAGTGCTATTTGCGGTACAGATCTTCATATGATTAGAGGCAGTATGGGGCCTATGAAGCAGGGAATCATTCTGGGGCACGAGGCAGTAGGTATTGTTGAGCAGGTGGGAAAAGGGGTGAGAAATCTAAAGGAGGGTGATCGGGTGGTCATTCCTTCGACGATTAGTTGCGGCTATTGTTCCTATTGCCGGGCGGGGTATTTTTCTCAGTGTGATAATGCCAATCCTAATGGTGCAAGGGCAGGGACTGCATTTTTTGGAGGACCGCAGGACAGTGGCTCTTTTGATGGTTTACAGGCTGAGAAGGCACGGATTCCCTATGCCAATGTGGGACCGGTAAAAATTCCTGATTCGGTAACCGATGATCAGGCGCTGATGCTTTCGGATATTTTCCCTACCGGATATTTTGGAGCTGAGCTGGCCGAGATTACCCCGGGGGATACAGTGGCGGTTTTTGGCTGCGGACCTGTGGGGCTTTTTGCTATTGCCAGTGCTAAACTAATGGGTGCGGGCCGCATATTGGCGGTCGATTCTGTACCATCACGACTGGAGTTGGCAAGAAGCCAGGGAGCTGAGATAATCAATTTTGAGCAGGAAGATCCTGTTGAAATCATACTGCAGCTAACTGGTGGAATCGGGGTGGACAGGGTTATCGATGCCGTGGGGGTGGATGCGGAGCGGGCACACAGCGGGCCTGCCAAAGAAAATTCGGATAAAATGGCTCCGCAGTTTAAAGATCAGCTAAAACAGGTCGCACCCGATGCTGACCTTAATGCAAGGAGCTGGAAACCCGGCGATGCTCCATCGCAGGCGCTTATCTGGGAGCTGGAGTCTATTGATAAAGCTGGAACTCTGGCTATTATTGGGGTTTACCCTGAGACTGTTCAGTTTTTTCCTCTAGGCCAAGCTATGAATAAGAATCTAACTCTGAAAATGGGAAACTGTAATCATCGCCGCTATATCCCCATGCTTTTAAAAATGGTGGCCAGTGGTGCTTTAGATCCTCTAAAAATACTGACTCAGGTCAAACCCATAAGCTCAGTTTATGAAGCTTACAAAGAATTTGATGCCCGCAGTGAAGGCTGGGTAAAAGTAGAGATCGTGCCAGGCTTATGAAAGGTAGAAACCGGCATCAGTGAATGCCATTTCTTTAATCAAAAATCCGCAGTTGAATGCAGAGCGTAAGTGCAAACCACATCAACTGTGGTATTTAGGTTAAAAAATCTCTTACTTTTTCCTATAATATTTTTGACTTTTTCTTTTTAACCCGCAATAATGTTAAAATGTCAGAACTTTTTCAGAAGTTCATCCTCTTTTATTTCTAATTTGATGCTATAATTTGAAAACATAATCAAACCCTCTATCAGTAAAGGTGCAGTATGCGGATTAAAAGGCGCTTAATTTCTTTGGTCTTTCTCTGTTGGGCAGTATCGAGTGGTGCACAACAATACCAGGGTGTTGTTTATGAATCGGGATCTTCTGAACCGCTCAAGGGGGTATTAGTTTCGCTGGAACACACCCGAATCAGAACCTGGACCGATAATGAGGGCAGATTTTTTTTGGATTCCATTGAAACCAGCATAATAAAAACATCCAGAAGGACAGATCAAATAAGGGTATTCTGGAATCACCGCAGTGCGATTATAAATCTTTTTAATGCTTCAACTATAAATAGGATAAGCATATATAATTTGAATGGAAGAGCTGTGTTTCGATCTGATTTGAATTCAGGCATCAGAAGCATTAAAGTTCCTTCAATGGCCAGAGGAGTTTATCTTTTGCGACTTCATGCAATTAATGGCTCTTATTATAACTTTAAGATCAATACCAGCATACCATCGGCCTTTTTAACTTTGAATAAAAATTTTTCTTTACAGAAACGCTCTGCTGCCTCTCAACCGGTTAAACTTCTTTTCCATCATGATGACTACTATCCATTAGACTATGAGGTCAACGGTCCTGATAAAAACATAGTGGTGACTTTAAAAAATGATCCCAGAAGTGCACTGTTTAATCTTAATCAAGTCCACTCTTTTGATTTTGTTATGTCTTTAGATGATTCTCTTTTAATGGAAAAAGAGGCTTTGGATGAGTTCTACAGACCAGCCCTGCTTTCTTTCAACGGACAGAATTTAGGGAAAGTAGGTATAAGGTACAAGGGGTCCGATTATTCTCTTGGCCGCTGTTTTGACTCGACCACCGGTGAACGTAATAACATACAGGGATGCAGCAAAATTTCTCTGAAGGTTAAATTTAACAAGTTTCAGGACAAGTCACGACTTTACGAAATGAAAGAACTGAACCTGCACTCCATGTTCAATGATGGTACCAAGATGCATGACATGCTTGCTTATAAGATGTTTAGGGATATGGGAATATACAGTCCACGCACTTCTTATGCAAAGGTCAGTATTAATGGAGTGTTTCAGGGGGTATTTGTGGCTGTGGAGGCTGTTGATGGCCGCTTTACCAAATCAAGATGGCCAGAGACCGGGGATGGAAATCTGTACAAAGAAGTCTGGCCCACCAGTGATAATCCGGGTTATTATTATAAATATTTAAAGACCAATGATGATGATCAGGACACTACAAAAGTGGCCAAAATGGTGCATTTTTACAATGCTATAAATAATTCTACATCGCAAACTTTTTCTGAAAATGTGAGTCCATTTGTGGATTTTAACTATTGGATCAGATATCTGGCTGTTGACCGGGCTATAAAAAACTGGGACGGAATTACAGGCTGGTATACTGACGATAACTGGCTGGTAAATCATAATTTCTTTTTATATGAAGAAGAGAACGCTGATGGCAAGGTCTGGCTTATCCCCTGGGATCTGGACGGCACCTTTCAACAAAGCGATCCCTTTATTGATGATGCCGATGTCCCCAACTGGAATGAGAAACCTCAAAGTTGTGACCCTGTGGCAGTTTTCGCGGGTACCTCATGGATAAAACCGGCCAATTGCGATAGATTTACAGCCTTGATCGCTGAAAATTTCTGGACAGAATTTGTAAAGACCGGCAATGAACTTTTAAGGAAGGTTTTTAAACCGGATAATCTGATAAAAAGTGTGGATAATTACTCCTCTGTCATTGATGCCTTAATGCAAAATGACCCCCATGTTAATTACAATGTCTGGAAAAATGAAGTTTCTACCCTTAAAAGAAATATCAGGTCGCTTCATAACCGGTTCTATGAATATGTAAATGATATCAAGGATAATATTGACACCTCCGACTACTCCACTCCATTTACAGGAAATGGTAAGCTGGTTATTGACCGCACTAATAATTTTGAGTTCATACCTGATGGAACAAAATTTTCCCATAGGTTTCTGTACTATTCCGAAGGTTCAACAGGAGAGGTCGTTCATTCTGTAGAAAATCCAATATGGGGGACTGCTGATATGCTCTTATCTTTCATTATAGAACCAATAGAAGACGATGTTCAGTATTCGGAATGGATTAAAGCAACTCTAAAAACTGAATCTAAATTTGATATCCAGAACTGTAAGGAGATAAGGATTACTCTCAGCTCTGACAGGCAACGTTATCTTTCAGTCAGTTTGAGAGGTTCAGCTTCAGAATATTACGGCTGGAATGTTTATGTAAATGATTATCAAAAAATGTATCGATTCAGAATGGATGAAATCACTTACCCCACATGGGATGAAAAAGGGGATCCGGATAAACTGGAATCGGTTCTGAAAGGATGTGCAGGCATTGGTTTCGCTCCATCTGCGGCCTTTGACAGTCAGGGTGAATTGCCAAATGGTCCGGATACTGGTTTTTTAAGAATAGATAATATACAGTTTGTCTTCTAACTCAATTAATGGGAGGGTTTTCTCTCTCCCATTTGACTGGATTAATCTGATTGCAGGTTTTCTATTTAAAAAATTAACCAAGGGTAATTCTTCCGCCAGCTCTGATTGATGGCTAACCCATTGCCATAAAAGGTGCTTTATCGTATAATTCTATCTGACTCACATAACCTGATTACTTATAATTGTAAAATACCGGATGCATTTTCAATATAGGAGGTGATCTGGTTTAATGGGTTACCACACTGTTTCTGTAGTAACAGGCTTTCCAGGGGGGGAATTTATGCAGATACCAAAAGGCAGACGAAAACCAAAGCTGAGAGAAAAAAAATGTGCTCATCCGGGCTGTGAAAATTCTTTTTATGGAATTCATGCCGCAAAATACTGCCCTGTACATCGAGATCCGGCTACCAGGCCAAAAGAAAAGCCTCCGGCAGAGGATATTACAATTAATAACCTGGTAATTGAGCACTCAAACACAGTTGTTCAGACTTTAATGGTCCAATGTGCCCTTGAAGGGTGCAACAATCAGTATCAAATAAAGGTGTTTCCAAAGCAGTTTGTTTATCCAAAATTCTGCCCCGAGCACAGAAATGAACATAAACGCAATAAGCATCTGGAAATGATGAAAAAAATGGTCTGATTTGCACAACACTGCTAATAATGTGCAAAAAACTGTGGAAAACCACCAGCTACACCCAGGATTGTGTTTCCATAATCCTCCAACTATTTTAATAACTTAAAAATAGACAGTTGAAAAAAGGTGCTTCCGAAGGGGTTATAAATGGGATATCCTGTGGTTTTGACTTGTGATCGGACGATGGCCAGTGAATATCATGGCCTGATGTTTTTAGGGTTCAGTGCCTGTATTCCTCAAGGGACAATTCCTGACTGGATCTATTACCCGCTTTTCTGCCCCAGTGCACCTGTAGGAAAAAATGGAAGCTTAATTAATGCAAATTGCGGCATGAGACGCATAGAATCTGCTCTTCTGTCTTGCGGTTTCAGTCCCGAAGATATGATCGTGGCTCATCCGGATCATCTTGACAAAGTAATAGACTCCTCTACACGAATACTGTCTGTAAGCTCCAATGATCCTTTGGGTATAGGTCCTGCTACCACCACCTTTGGTGATCTTTGGGGTGGTGAGGCCCGTATGGCTTATAAACTGCGCGAGCTTCTTCATCACAAGGCAATTATGCGTCATAAACCTGTTGTTTTTCTGGGAGGACCGGGAGCATGGCAGGTGGCCCAAAACCAGGGTAAGCGCCAGGAGCTGGGAATCGATTGTGTCGTTGTTGGTGAAGGGGATCTGACAGCTCCCAAGCTTTTCAGGTCGGTACTGGATGGAAAAAGAGGAGAAATTCCGGATGTTGTGTATGGGGATGTGGCCCCTGTGGATAAAATAAACACAATTGCCGGTGGTACTATCATAGGACTTATCGAGATCACCAGAGGGTGTGCAAGAAGTTGTGCTTTCTGTGCCCCATCGGTCAGAAAAGTGCGATCCTTGCCAAAAAAAATGATTCTTGATGATGTCAAGGTTAATATCGAAGCGGGAAATGACGGGGTGATACTTCATGGTGAAGATATGCTTCTTTATCAATCGGACGGGCTCTCCATTAATTCTGATGCGGTTGTCGATTTGGTTCGTGAGGTATACAGTATACCCGGAGTCAATTTCATAGGTATCAGCCATGTTTCACTTTCTTCGATAGCCAGCTCACCACAGACCGTAAAAAGAATGGCAGATATTCTTGAGTTGGGAACTCCGCAACACCCGGTAAACTATTACCAGGTGGGTATTGAAACCGGAAGCCCTGCTCTGATCGGTAAATTGATGAAAGGTAAAGTATATCCCTTTAAGCCTGAGCAGTGGCCCGATGTGGTGCGTGATGGTTTCCGCATCAGTCATGAAAACCATTTCGTCTGTTGTGCCACCATTATCCTGGGACTGCCCGGAGAAACTCCTGAAGATGTCTTATTAACTACCGAGCTGGTAAGATCACTCTCTTCCTATCAAAGTGTCATAATCCCTCTCTTTTTCACACCTATGCAGACGACCCGCCTGCAGGACCAGAAGCCATTTACTAAAAAGGACCTTACCCCGTTACATGATGACCTGCTCGCAGCTTGCTGGGAACATAATGCCAAATGGTTCCCGGAGTTATGGAAATATTACGGAAGAAATAAAAACCTGGTTCTTCGCAAATCAGTAGATTTTTTCCTTAAGCATGGGATCCGATTCTTTCTGAACCGTATGCGCAAAGATGCGGCAAAACGCAAAATAACGGTAATCTAGGGTCACTTTACAATTTTTAGAACAGCAGGGGTTTTCTTTGATGAAATATCTTTTGCCAGGATTAATGGTTCTCTCAGCATGTCTTACTTTGGTTTTTGCCGGATCTTTAGATCGGGTAAGTATGCCTTATGGTCAGAAAATATTCGTATCTGGAATAAATGTTGCCTGGAAACAGTTCGGTGGTGATGTAGGCAAGTACCCTCTGGACAGTGTCTGGTTTGCTGAAATGCTTCAGGGAGTAGCCGATTCCGGTGGCAATGCTGTACGCTGGTGGTTATTTACCGATTGCTCCAATGATCCGCAATTTGATCCTGTGACCAAACTAGTAAGTGGCCTGGGTGAATCGACCGTGTCTAATATCAGGAAAGTACTGGATATGGGGTATGAGCGGGGGGTGAGTATAGACCTTTGTCTGTTATCATTCGACATGATGAAGACCGGAAAGACAATGGTGGATATCGAAGCTAACAAGAAGATTCTACAGACCGATGAGGGGCGCAAGGCATTCATTGATAATGCTGTGGTGCCGCTGGTAAAAGCAATCGGGCATCACCCGGCAATCCTGAACTGGGAAATTTTTAACGAGCCAGAGGGAATGGTGCAATCTATTGCGGGTGACTGGGGCAGTATGGCCACTGGTATCGAAATCTCTCATATACAAAAAATGGTTAATCAAGCTGCGGGAGCTATTCACAGAGCTGTTCCCGGTATTCCGGTCAGTAATGGGTGCTGGTCATTTATCGCAGGATCAAACACCCTGGAGGGTGATCGAAATTATTATTCCGACTCTGCGCTTATTGCCCAGGGTGGTGACCCCGATGGAACGCTGGATTATTATATGGTGCATTATTATGAATGGGCAGGAACTACCCGCTCACCATTTCATCATCCGGCCTCCTATTGGGGACTGGATAAACCTTTGGTGATTGCAGAGTTTCCCGCCAAAGGCCTCTCTGAAGAGGTGGGTTTGATGACCCCGGCACAGTGCTGGAAATATTTGATGGATAACGGGTATGCGGGGGCAATGGGTTGGACCTATACCGCGCATGATGGTTTTGGTGGTTTGCCTGAAGCCGGGCAAGGGATGAGAGCGTTAAGGCAAGATTTACCTGAAGATGTTACATTGGATTTCCCCCCTACAGCCACCGATGACTGGTACTCTGATTCTACTGGAAAAACTTTTTCAATCGAATCTCCTGGTGTGTTGATTAATGACCGCGAACCCACAGCGGGACAAAAGCTTAGTGCATCTTTGATATCCGGGACTTCACATGGTACTATCGGGCTGAAGCAGGATGGATCTTTCAGTTACACACCGGTTGAGGGATGGTCGGGAACTGATAAGTTTGTGTATGCTTCCATTGGTGGAGGGGGTGCTTCCGATACTGCCACGGCTGTAATTCGTGTGCTGGATCCGCAAAAAGGGGTGTTTTTTGCTCCACCGAAAGCAGTGGATTGGAAGATTTATTCAGAATGGGGAAAAATCTCTGTAGAAGATGTTCCGCTGGGGATGGGAATAAATAATGCACAATGGGGAAGTTCGTCGGTGTGGATAGTTGGAGAAGGGGTGCCGGTGAAACTGGAGGCTATCGAACAGACAGTTTCAGTTCAGGTACTTAATGATTTTAGTTCACCGTGGGCTCTGTTCAGGTTTCATTTGACTACTTCAGAAGCAGTGGGCAATTATGGTCCAACCGATACTGCCAGTATCATTGAACTTACATCGCAACCGCAAATGTCGGACGGCTTTGTGGAATACCGGGGAACTTTCGTCCCGCAAGCTGCTGGAACCTGCTTGCCTTCATTGCAGTTTGTGTGGAATGATACAGATGGCAATGGCCCCAATTATGATCACCAGAGTGTTATAAGGGATCTGGAAATTTTTCCCAGTAAAGATTTTGTAAAAAGCAAAAACCCACAAAATAAGTCCACTGCTTTTATTTCCGGAATCAGATGGAAAGTCAGCGGTCAAATAGTGACAATTACATCACCAGGGGAAGTTGTTCAGGTAGAAGTCACTGACCTGCGGGGCAGGCTTATCGACAGATTAACAAATAGCAAAGTTGTACGATGGGTCAATCCAGGCGGAACAGCAACATTTGTCATCAGGATAAAAGCTGGGAACTACAAGAGCAGCTTTTTACTTCCGGTAGTAACCAGATAGAATCACGATTTTTAGCTGTGATAAGGTGACAAGAGTGTTTGCATGTATCAGGGATTGATCCCGTGATGGCTGCGGCTTTACTTGAATTCATCCGCTGCCACTACTCAACTCATCTTTATTATGCGTGCGCCTGTTTATTTTTTCTAAAGTGTTTAGAAGTTTCGATCAGGCGTGATTATGCACTTCTAAAGTGTTTAGAAGTTCGAATTCACGCGTGTTTAGTTTTTCTAAAGTGTTTAGAAGTCCAATTTTGCGCGTGATTTTGCTTGACTAAAGTGTTTTGAAGTGCGATTTTACGCGAAATTTTACACTTTTTAAGTGTTTAGGCTGCGATTTTACGCGCAATTTTGCACTTTTAAAGTGTTTAGCCTGCCGATTTTTGCGTTAAATCGTACTTTTAAAGTGTTCAGGCTGCCGATTTTCGCGTATACTGGTGTTTCTAAAGTGTTTAGAAGTACCAATTACGCGTGTTTTGGCATTTCTAAAATTGTACAGTGCTAGTTTGCGCAGGAACATGGTTAAATCAGAACTCTCAGGAGTGCGGAAGCCTTGCAGCAAAAATTACCTGTAATCATTTTCCATCAGGGTTACAATAAAATGGTACATAGTGGAGTAATCGCTGCCTTAATAGTTGTATCATGGCACAATGTCTGATTGGGTCATAGTAGCATAAACCACTTTTAATAGATATTGAAAATATGCTGAAAAATTTGCATCACTGAAATCTATGCAGGCAAACTATACCTGCTAAACACAATGGCGACTAATTGCACTGGTGATGACCAGTTCAAATCAAAACATTAAGACCATGAAAAAACTCCATATTACCATTCTTACTGACAACCGCTGCCCGGGTGAGGGGCTTTTATGCGAACATGGGCTCTCGATCTGGATCGAAGTGGATAACAAACGTATACTTTTTGATACTGGTCAGAGTGATTTATTATTTCATAATGCCGCTAAACTGGGGATCAATCTGAAAAGTGTTGATATTTTAGTTCTCTCACATGGCCATTATGATCATACAACTGGAGTGAGCAGAATTCTGGAGCTGAATCCTGAAATTAAAGTTTTTTGTCATCCTCACATCTTCAAACCCCGATACAGCCGCCATACAGATGGGGAGATGAAATTTATCGGAATGAGCCTGTCGGCCTGTAGTTCTCTTAACAGGGTTTCTGGTAACATAAACTGGTTAACTAAGCCACTTTTTGCAGGTAATGAGGCAGGCATAACCGGTCCTATTCCCAGAGAGACGGATTTTGAAGATACAGGGGGGGATTTTTATTACGATCGGGAGGGATATGCCCCGGATCCGATTACAGATGATATGGCAATATGGTTTAAAAGCAATAAAGGGCTTATTATCATAAGTGGTTGTTGTCATTCCGGAATTGTAAACACTTCAGAATATTCATTAAGGATTAGCTCACAAGAGAAGATCCGGTCTGTTGTTGGTGGATTTCATCTGCATAATGCCTCATCCGAACGCATAAATAAAACTGTTGAATACCTCAAGGAAAAGTCAATTGAAACCCTGATTCCGCTTCACTGTACAGGTAATAAGGCCATTGAGTTATTAAATGCAGGACTGGGAGAAACAGTTATCGAAGGTCAAACAGGCACTAGAATCACATTTGACTTATAGTGAATAAAAAGGCTGTCATAAACCAGTTAGTATTCTTTTATATTCAGTGTTTTTGTTAATAGTTAAAAAGGGGATATACTGCTGAATGTTGTATTTTTTGCAAAAAAAGTTCATTCTTTATTATCTTGTGAATTTATGAAAATATTAGGCAAATATCAAAAATTCATTTATCTTATTGTTCAAACAAAACCTGAAGCATGCAGTAGAATGCGTGGAGCATAAGAGGTAAACTGTTTTATGCCATGGCATTCAGATGTTTGACTTAAATGTCGGAAGGTGTTCGTTGCTATCATTAGTTCTCATCTCAAGTAGTTACACGTATTCATCCAATTTTAAATTAGCATTCCGCTCAGGAAGATCTTCTGTTTATAACACCAGAGTATGGGTATGGTAGACTCAAAATCAATTTCTTTAAACTATCGCAGGATAACAAACTATGGAAAACACAACGTTTGATACCAGTCTTATTATCCAAATGATATCAAATCTCATTGGAGGACTGTGCATATTTCTTCTTGGAATGAAATACCTTTCTGATGGAATACAGGCGGTAGCCGGAGAGCGAATGCGTAAGATGATCTCGAAGCTTACTGATAACCAGTTAGCCGCTTGTGGAACCGGAATTTTTGTCACCTCCGTAGTTCAATCTAGTTCTATTACTACAGTAATGCTTATAGGGTTAGTCAATGCTGGTATAATGACCCTTCCTCAATCAATAGGAGTGATTCTCGGGGCCGATATCGGAACTACAGTCACAGCCTGGATCGTAGCAGTAAAAATTACTAAGTATGGTCTGATAATGACCGGAATCGCCGGTTTTTTCTACATGTTCACCAAAAATGAGCGCCACCGTTTTATAGCCATGCTGCTTATGGGTCTGGGAATGGTATTTTTCGGGTTGCTTCTTATGGAAAACGGGGTAGAACCTCTTAGATATCATGAAGGGTTTATTGCACTGTTTTCAAGTTTTACCCCAAAAACGCTTCCTGGTGTAATTAAGTGTGTTTTTATTGGTGCTCTGGTAACTGCCACAATTCAGTCTTCTTCAGCTACAGTAGCTATTACTATAACTTTAGCAAGAGCTGGTGTGATTGATTTTGATGCCTCAGTAGCACTGGTTCTGGGACAGAATATTGGCACTACCATTACCGCATTTCTTGCTTCGCTTGGAACCTCGATGCGAGCCCGAAGAGTGGCTTATGCACATATACTGATAAAAGTATTGGCTGTCATGTTTACCATCCCGTTCTTCTTTCCATATCTGAACCTGTTAGGTTTTATAATTCATGAAAGTGCCGATATTGCTACCAAAATTGCACTGGCTCATACCATTTTTAATATCCTTCTGGTATTGGCATTTTTGCCATTTACTCAATTACTAGCCACATCGCTTGTAAAGATATTTAAAGACAGTTCGGGCAATGAAATCCCTGCATTGACAAAACTGGATAAGAGACTTCAGGAAACCCCGGTAATCGCCATAGAACAGTCTCGCTGTGAGATTCTACGGATGGGTGAAGTGGTGGGCAGTATGCTGGTATTGCTTCGTAAAGTTCTGACCGAAAATGGCAACTGTAAAAAAGAGACGATTAATACGCTTTTCAGTCAGGAGGAATTACTGGACAGAATGCAGGAGGAGATTACGGTCTTTCTGACCCAGCTTCTTTCACAGGGCCTTATCTCAACTTTAGCCAAAGAAGCACAGGAACAGTTACGCCGCTCTGATGAATATGAATCGGTAAGCGATTATGTAGTGGTGATACTGAAATTATATCTGCGTCTTCAAAATGCCAAACTTGCATTTGATCAAGAAGAGATGAAGGACATACTGGATCTTCATGCGGCAGTAGATGAATACTATAAACTAGTTTTTGAAGCACATAAGAACCGCAACATTAAAATACTTATAACTGCCAAGCCCAGAGCAGAAGCGATCACTCACCTGTTTCGCCGTATGCGGTCCCGTCACTTGAGTAAATTATCAACGACTCAGGTTGATCCTCTTATTTGTACTCTTTTCCCGGATGTACTTGCCGGATATCGCAGGGTAAAGGATCATCTGCTTAATATTGCAGAAGCAGATGCAGAGGAAAGCAAGGAATTGACCTCATATGTTCTGGTTGGTTCTGATGTCACAGCCTGAAAAGAGCTTCAGGCTGTGACATACTTTCCGGAAAAATAAACTGTAAAGAAGAGACGTGCCGCACTATTTCTGGGCTATTAGAAATAATACCAGATAGTTCGGTACTGATCTATATCTTCACCATTCATATGCAGTCTTTTAAGATAATCATAAATAGAAACATCGGTATACAAATAATCATCAGATGCGGTTAGCCTTGACTCCCAGGGTATAAAGCGGTAAACCCGCTTTCCATCTGGTAGAATCATGATGGGTTCGTGGTCCTGCCATGCACGCAGATGCGACTTTCCAATTCGCGGAACATTAAAGACCGGCTCATCTGAGCGGACTATCCCAGGCAGCAGTCTGGCTTCCTCTTTACGCTCCTGTAGCAGCCGAGCCATAGGGACTCTGAAATCGGCGGTTTCCTCTTTCCCTTTAGTATTAAAAGTATAGTATGGATCAATTCCGCTGACTTTCAGACATTTTCTCAAAAAAGCGGTTTCAAACTTTCTGCTGTTGTAATAAGTAAAAACCTGCTGATTGTAAATAGCTATTCCACATTGGCGAATACTGGTGATTGCTTCAAGAGTATCTGGTGTTAACTCCACAGGATGTTCAACATGGGTCATTAATGCAAGTTCCCTATGACCAGGTCTGTGGTATGATTTGAGCAGATTCAGAAAGCCATCATCTATTCTCTGTGGAAGAGTGACCGGAGTGCGTGTACCTATACGAATGCGCTCGAGATGTTCCATATCTGCAAGCCTGCAGAGTATGGCATCAAGAGACTTGTTGTCCAATGTCAATGGGTCGCCGCCGGTAACCAGTACTTCCGTTATCTCTTTATGATTCTCGATCCATTTCATAGCAGAATCCAGTTTGGATTGAGCAGAAAAGGCTTGTTCAAGATTTTTGATTTCCCAGTTTCGCTGGCAGTAAACACAGATCTGGGGACAGGAATCGAATACTTTAAGAATAACAACTGAGGGATATCGGCGTGTTATTCCCTGAACCGGGCTTGTAAAGCCCTCCCCCATGTAATCCATGTTTTTTCCGCTTGCCCTGTTCATGGCAACTGTTCTGCAATAGCCAACCGAGGGAATTACCTGCGCTCTTATTGTTAAGTCGGTTTCATCACGGCCATCCGGATTAAAAAGAGACAGATAATAAGGGGTGATCTGAACAGGAATGTTTTCCTTTTCAGCTCTTTGTAAACCAGCCATTTCATCCTTTTCCAGATGAATAATAGCAGAAATGGCCTCTTCGCTGCGGAAAAGGTGCATAAGATGCCAATGGTAATCAGCCCAGTTTGACTCGTCTGCATCATAATATTCAAGTATCCTTTTCTTAACCCCCTTCTGCCTGGAAACGATCAATGGATCAATTCCCTTTACAAATTGTGTAAACCTGTCATTCATAATCTGTGCCTGGGTATCAAGAAAAGAATCGTGACTGGAAAAACAATCCTGCTCGTTTTCAGAAATAAGAAAATCCAGTCCTTTCCCATTTATTCCATGGAGAAGAGAGATTATTTCACACAAAAAGGAACGGCTTATGCGGCTATAATCATTCTTTTGTAATGCATCTCTTAAACACTGCAATGCTGAAAATCCGGTACGCCTCTCGTTTTCTATACGGATAATATTTTTGAAAACCCGTATGCATTCTTTGGCATTACTGCTTTGGGTTATGTTGAATGTAGAGGGTGTAAATGGCGAATCGGGGTCAAAACAGTGAGATTCTTTTTTGTTTAAATAAATTTCCAGTTTCTCACGACTATCCTGCAAAGACATTCTTTGAGATAGGATTTTAAAAACTACAGGATCTGCCTTTTGCAATTGCTCCAATAAACCGGCCAAATCTCTGGTAACTATCTCTGAGGGCACCCATTGAATCTCTATATCATCTACGTAGTGGGAATCAAGTTGAGGATTTTCGATTTGATCAGGCATTGCTCTCATGTCTTCACGAGAATATCTGGTAAAAGATTGCATCCAATCTCCTTTTATTGAGATAATCTGTTGTTGTTTTACTAGTTAAAAGGCTTTATAATTGGCCGAACACAGATGTGTATTGGTCTGAAGAAGGATTTTTGGTATAAGGATAAATACTAAAATATCAGAACATTGTCAACATTCTTAACAATTCCATGGTAATTTTATTTTGACTATAAGGTATTATGCACAATGTATTTTTGATTCATATTTGATGTAATTTCAGAGAAAATTCTACCTTTTATAATAAAAATGTCTTCCTTACTCGATATTGATCAGCACCAGCCTATATTTCCCATAAGTGCCGCTGCAGACATGCTGGGAATCAAGCCGCGTATGCTTCGTTTTTACGAAGAACGTGGAATTGTAGCTCCCATGCGGACGACCGGAAAACGTCGTTTGTACTCCATGAAAGATATTGATGTTTTGGCCTATGTGCACTATCTGATAGTAGTAAAAGGGGTAAATGTTGCAGGAGTCCTTGAAATCCAAAGAATGTTCAAGAGAATGAAGCAGGTAACCCGTGAGGCATTCATGAAGGAGATACACGACGAAATCGCTTCGCTTTCTGGCACAGAAAAGCAGCGATACCAGGGTAAAATCTCACATAACCAAACTGGGATTCTCGAATTCGACGTACCTGAATCCAAACATTTGAGCGACATTTCTTCCCCAGCTCCGGTTGATCACGATAAACCATCGGAAAAGTCTTCCTTGAAATGAATCCAGCAGGCATCAGAACCAGATTATCATCGTCTATAAAAATTCCTCAAGATGCCCATATTGTTCTTCAAACTGTAGTTATGAGTTTGGCAGCAGCGGGTGTGGCAGTTCTATTCATGCAATTAATAAATTTGTTGTATAGAATATTGTATGTGAAAACAACTGCCACATCGAGAGTTAGTTTTTGCATTTTGAGCTTTATATTCATTATGACATCTTCATTTTTGGTTTCTCTTCTTCTTAAAAAAGTTCCAAGTGCATCTGGAAGTGGCATTCCCCAGACAAAAGCAGCGTACTGGAAAGAGCTTGGTTATATCCCGATAAAGGATGTGATCATAAAATTTGTAGCTGGAATAATCAGTATAGGAGGTGGCGCAAGTCTTGGCAGAGAGGGGCCAACAGTATTTCTTGGTAGTGGAGTGGCTTCATTTCTGTCCGGTTACACCGGTTCGCCTAAACGACAACGCCGTGCTGCCTGCGTGGTTGGTGCATCGGCTGGGTTGGCAGCGGCTTTTAATACCCCCCTTGCGGCAATTACCTTCAGCATTGAAGAATTAATTAATGATCTGAACACAAAATACCTGGGCAGAGTGGTACTTGCTTCGCTTTTTGGAGCGACAACTGTTTACGCTCTGATAGGTAAACAACCCTCCTTTTTACTTCCTCATGTAGAATCCGGTTCACACTTTGTATTTTTTCTTATGCCATTAGTGGCACTGGTTTCATCATTTCTGGGAGTGGCTTTTCATAAAGCTATTCTGCACTTGCGCCCTGCGGTCCGTAAACCCAGGAAGGCGCCGGTATGGTTAAACCCCTGTTTTGGCGGGCTATTTACCTGGATTATCGGAATAACAGTTTTTCTTATCACTGGTAAAATTGGAATTTTTGGACTCGGCTACAATGATCTCTCAGAATCATTAGTTAATGGCTCTGTTTGGTGGATTGCAGGAATACTGGTTTTAGGAAAACTCGCAGCAACAGTTCTCAGTTACAGTTTTGGCGGTTGTGGTGGAATCTTCTCACCCACTCTGTTTATTGGTGGAATGTGCGGAGCCTTTTTTTCGGCAATAGCTGGTCTGTGGCTTCCAAGCACATTGTCGGACCATGTTATACTTTCATCTGTTGGGATGAGTGCCTGCCTGGGTGCAGTAATAAGGGCTCCTTTGACTTCTACACTGATCGTGTTTGAAATGACTCACCAGTTTGAGATTATTCCTGGTCTTATGCTCAGTGCGGTAATCAGTCAGTTTGTGGCCAGGTGGGCTGGAATAAAACACAATTTTTACGATGATTTACTTTTACAGGATGGACACGAACTGATAAAAATCAAACCACCACGTGATCTTCAGAGCTGGCAGAATCTGCCGGTGTCTCATATAATGAACAAAAAACCCGTAGTGATTGAGTCCACAGATCCAAAGCATCTTCAAAACATTATTTCCAATACGCCTTACAATCTCTTCCCTTTTATTTACAATGGAACCATATCAGGGATAGTGACCAGAGAGGCAATAATCGAATTTTTATCTAATGGCCGACAGATTACACCATCTCAGACCTGTATCTCGGATGAAAATATCACTGTCAAGGAAGCTGCAGACCGTTTTATCTGCACTCCTCACAATTTTCTTATCATAACTGATAGCGACAAAACGGTTATATTAGGGATTCTTACTCTTAATGATCTGCTTCGTGCGCAAACAGCGGTTTCTGAATAGGGAAAGAATAAGGTGCATAAGCGAACTCAGTTGTTTTTTCATTTTTATTTGTTTGCTGAAAAAGATAGAAAACTTTTCTGAGCCGGGGCAGAGCCAGACTGGTTTTTCACAATGATTTTCACATCTTTTGATGTGCCCAAACTATTTTTATGTAATAAATATCAACAGTCTTAACAGTAATTTACCCAAACAGTTGAGGTGTTTTTCCTATGGAATGGACTGAAAAGGATATTATTGATTATTACCATCAAAACGAATTTGCCTATAAGCTCTGGGGAGCCAACATGCATTTTGGCTTCTGGGAAGAAGATGTTAAAACTCAGCGCCAGGCATCATTGCGTTTTAATCAAGTTATGGCGAAAACCGCTCAGATAAGCAGTGAAGATCATATTCTGGATGCCGGCTGTGGGGTTGGCGGAGCATGCATATTTCTGGCAAAAACATTCAACTGCAAGGCAACAGGTATCACCATTACTCCCCGTCAGGTTGACCTGGCCTACAACAATGCCGAAAAAGCAGGGGTAAGCCATCTGGTAGAGTTTCACAAGATGGACTACATGCATACTTCATTTGACAATGATACCTTTACCGCTGTATGGGGTCTGGAAAGTATATGTTATGCAGAAAGTAAAAAAGACTTTATCGCAGAAGCATACAGGGTGCTTAAAAAGAATGGAAGATTAATCATCGGAGACGGATTTGCCAGCAGGGAGCATTATGAAGGAAAAGATGCCTGGCTGATGAATCGCTGGATGGATGGATGGATTGTTAATAATTTGAAAACCCCTGAACAGTTCAGTAAGTATGGGCGAGAGGCCGGATTCAGCGAAACCTCTTATCGTAATGTAACTCCATTTGTAAAAAAGACCTCCAGGATCATGCTTTATGTTTCATTGCCTTTTTTACCGTTGCATCTATTAGATAGGGTCTTTAGAATCAGACAGTACCCAACCGATGCACTCTGGAATCAGTATTTCGCCATGAAAAAAAATCTGTGGGAATACGGAATATTCATGGCCAAAAAATAAACATATCATCGAGATAGTTTTTTGCCTTGCTGGTAATCTGTACAAAAAAAGGAACTATTCGTTTATAGCTTTAAAGGAGAAGCATTATATGGTAGCTAACTGTTTCAAATTATCATATATGCTTCTTTATATCTTCACTTTTGCGCACCTGATTCCGCTACATGCAGACAACCCGCTTGTTCGCCACATATTCACAGCAGATCCGGCTCCAATTGTACACAATGACCGTTTTTATATCTTTACAGGTCACGATGAGGGTGGAAACGGCTGGACACTAAGAGGCTGGCATGTGCTCTCATCTTCTGACATGGTAAACTGGACCGACCATGGAGAGGTGTTGGCTGTCACAGATATTACATGGCTCAATACTAATCAGGCCTGGGCTGCACAATGTATAGAACGAAATGGTAAATTCTACTTTTATATATGTGATTCAGGAGAGATTGGTGTTGCAGTTTCAGACAGTATTCTGGGGCCCTACAAAGATGCTATAGGTAAACCATTGATAACTAACGAAACACCGGGTGCATGTCCCAGTGATGACAATATCGATCCTGCAGTATTTATTGATGATGATGGGCAGGCTTATATCTATTGGGGAACTGATCGTGTTGTGCGACAGGCCAAACTTAAAAGTAATATGATCGAAATAGATGGTCCCATAACTACACCTCAGGGATTAAACCGTTTTTTTGAAGCATCATGGGTGCACAAAAGAAATGGTACCTATTATTACTCCTATGCTGCTTACAATAGTTCCGGGGATAACTGGCCATCAAATATCGATTACGCAATAAGTTCAAATCCACTGGGCCCCTGGGAATACAAAGGAACACTGAACGATTATGCGGGAACAGGTACCAACCATTCTGGCATCATTGAATTTAAGGACAGATGGTACTTTGTGTATCATACCGATTATCTTTCCGGTGGTGTGCCATGGGAAAGATCCATTCAGATTAATTACACCTATTATAATGATAATGGTACAATGAAAAAAATAGTACAGGATACATTAGGAGTCGAATCTATCGGCCCTGCCCTTTTTGATGAAAATTCATTTTACAAATTTAAAGCCAGGCACAGCGGGAAATTGATGGAAGTGACAAGTGCATCGACTTCAGATAACGCTACCATAGAGCAGAATACAGGCAATGGAAACCACTCCCAGCATTGGAAAATTGCTGAAGTGGAACGTGGTGTTTACCAGATTATTAACCGAAACAGCAATCTGACTCTTGATGCTGTAATCTCAAGTGATAATGTGATCCAATACTCTTACTGGGGTGGCACAAACCAGAGATGGAAAATTACCGGCGCTGGCAATGAAAGTTATTATATAGTCAACAAAGGTAATAACCGTATGCTGGAAGTTTACTATGCTGAAACAACGGATGGGTCTAAAGTTCGGCATTGGGAATTTAACGGGGAAACATGCCAGATGTGGGATATTATAAAGGTGGATTCGAGTGCAGTCAGTGTTAGCTTTCCGGCGAATAATGCACGGCAGTATCCTTTTACAATGCACACATCAGGCGAAATATTTCTATCCAAAACAGGCTTGCCCTTTTCAAACTTGGCAAAAGTATTTGACCTGACAGGGCGAATGATAAACAGTCCAAATACAGCAAAAATAAAAAGCGGTTATTTTATAATTTACAAGCAATCCCTGAGCGAACCTCATAGATAATAAGTTAGATAGCACTTTAAAAACTACCTGCCTTATTATAAATAAAGATCTTACTCAGTATCAAAGCCGGGGCGGATAAAATCCATGGCTCTTGGGAAAGTCTTCTCAACGACACGTCTTATATTTATCAACTGACCAATGAGTCTGGCAGAGGCATCCTGATCTGTTTTGAAAAAGGAACGGATAATACTCCATGCAGCAATAGATCGGCTAATTGAGATGAGTGCAACTTTGGCAGAACCATTTTCATCTGAATCTACAGGTAATTCACCAATCCTCTCGGTATCAATTGCTCTTAGCAGTTTGGCTGAAATGAAAAAAGCATATCTTTGTACAACTTCAATTGCATCAGATAAATTCCCTGTTTGGGTATTATTCAGCTTTAGCCGGCTTACTTCATCGGCATAAGTTTCAATCCATTTATAAGTTTCGTGGGCATAAGATTGCGCTGTTTTAAACAGAACATTCTCTTTTGCTTTACATCTACTACTTTTTTCCAAAAAATCCGTTTCCATATCAAATTCTGGCAAATCTTCAAATTGAATCAAGTCAGAAAAATCAGGGCGGTTTTCTGTGGGTTCGATATCATCGAAAAAATTTTTAACTAATTTCCAGAGTGCATCCTTATCCATATCCTTTTCATCAGTAGCTTCGATTAGTTTTTTTTCAAATGCGAATGAACAACATCTGGAGGTAAAAGCGCATTTTTCGCACCATCGGTCACAATAATTAAAAATTCCCTCAATGTACATATTCATGGTTTTGATATCTATTTGTTAAGTTTATCTCTTATTTAAAAAATTGATCTGTTTGTTGAGCATTGTGAAATATTTAAATGGGAAATCCAGTATCGGCAAATGTTAAAGATTCTAAGGCAATTTATTCTTTGATCTGATAAGAATCATTCGCTTGTTAGTAGTTATGTGCATGCCAGAAGAGACTTTTTTGCACACTCTCCCCTGCAGGTTAATCTTCTTGTCTGTCATTGAGTGTGTTACAGGTGATGATTTACACTTTTCAGGTTGCAAAACCGCAACCGGTTCACACATAACCTCAGGAAACAACTCAGGTGATTTTATCTGATTTCCCGAAACAGTCGGACCTTTCCAAGAATTTATCCCACCAATAAGAGAATAAATGTTTGAGAATTCCAGATCAAGCTCAGAAGCAGCCTTTTTGCTGCGAGTACCATTGGCACAATAAAGAATTATCATCGTATCTTTAGGAAAAGTTTCAACAGCCTTATCAAAAACCATCGTTCTGAAAGGGAAATTATAGGCACCACAGTTCTCAGAGCCGATGATGGTTGTAAGCTCAAGAGGCTCCCTTAGGTCAATAAGAATAAAATCAGAGGAAGCACTTCCCTTAAGCCATTGGGCCAGAGTGTCGGAGCTTATTTCCTGAAAGCCCGAACCTATAGTAACAAGGGAAAAAACTATTAGCATTGTTCTAACCATAAATCCAATCATGTGTTCAGATTTATAATGTTTTCCAGTAATATAGCTAAATTTTAGAAAATTAGCTTTTTTTGTAATGAAAATTTGTATTTTTGTTTTTATTTTGCCCTGCACACGTTGTATTATTTACTTGTTTCAATATTTATAATTTTTTAATCGTACTCTGGCTATGAGACTCAACAAAAAAAGTAAATTACCCTTTTTTTTCTCCTGCTCTTTAATTGTTATCCTATTGAGCTCGCCACTGGTTTTAGCTATAACACACTGCCATTGCGATCAATCCGAATTGTTTTCAGAAACAGAGTATGCAGTAAGTGACTGCATTGTGGATGATTGCTCTGAAAGATGCCATTGTAATTTTAGCGATTCCAATAGTAACGCTGACGGAAATTTTAACTTCCCCCTATTGACCCAATCTCATATTATAAAGCTGATTACCTCGGGTCAGTGTAAGTTTATGCTGGCAGCACCAGATGGATTACAATGTCTGCATTCTACTGCAATCTCTCGGCTTAAGGCCCTTTCACCTCTTGCGATTCATATCTACAGCACCATTCTTAGAATTTGATTATTCCTTAAGAAAGCAATTTTTTCCAAGCAAATTAATAATAATTAACAGAGTACATCTGCTAAGCAGCAGGCTTATAATTTGTTTTGCTTTTGTTAATCAATTGAGAAATGATGGAAGGATATTTTTTATGAACAGGATTTTAATCGTAGTACCGGGATTATCTGCTCTATTTTTTGCAGTAGTTTTAGTTTTTTCTGGCTGCAAGGGCGGAGGTGGTTTAAGCTTGGGTCAGGAGATTCCCTCAGATATAAAAGCCACAAAGCTTTCTGAAATCTTAGCTCAACCATCCAGTTATAATGGAAAAAAAGTTGTGATGAGTGGAATAGTATCAGGTCAGTGTCCATCTTTTTGTGAGTTTTTTTTCAAAGAGGGTGCTAATCAGGTTACCATATTTCCGCAGGGTTATAAATTTCCTAAACTGGAAAGCGGCAAGAAGGTCACCATCTATGCCAGTATTACCAGTGGTGAAGAAAATGTGGTTTTTTCTGCACTTGGCATTCGCATAGAATAGGAGGTGATCTATGAACTTTACTACAGTAGCATTGAGCAACCTTCGCCGTAACCCAGTTCGCAGTATTTTAACTGCCCTGAGTCTGGCTATTTCTGCTGCAACTCTGACAGTGGTATTGAGTTTGGATAAAGGATATACGTCAGCAGTCACAGAAGACCTTGTCAATAAGACCGGTGTTCACATGTATATAACAAAAGAGGGTTGTCCGATTGAGGCGGCATCGGTAATCGCACAGGGCGGATTAAGTCCACTTTATGTATCTGAAGACATTGTTACAAAAATCAATTCAGTCAATAACATTGAGACCGTTATGCCTTTTAAGCTTTTTGCAGTTACAACCGATGACGGATCCCGCACCGATATTTTTATGGGTGTGACCGATGCGGTGCGTTCTGTAAAGCCTGACTGGGAATATGCTTCAGGCGGATGGTTTACTACTGATTCTTCTGTGATTTTAGGCGCTGAGATGGCACGGATCGAAAATCTGTCGATTGGTGATAAAATGTACACAGAACATTTTAACCGGGAATTTGTAGTTTCCGGTATACTAAACAGAAACTATAGTCAGGATGATGGTACTTTTTTCCTTCCTCTGCAAACAGCACAGAAACTTGTGGGACGTGAGGGAAAACTCTCCGCTGTTGCAATTAAGCTTAAAGATATTTCGATGCTTGAAGAAGCTAAAAACCAGCTAAGGGCATCCATGCCTGCAGACTACTTTGTCATCGGGTCAAAAGAGCTAAGTGATGGAATATTACAGTTTTTCAGCTCTACCAGGGTGATTATGTTTGTTATGGTAATTGTAGCTACTCTAATATCGGTTTTCGGGATAATAAATACCATGCTTATGGCGGTGCTGGAGAGAAAAAAAGAATTCGCCTATCTTAAATGCGTAGGTGCTGGAAAAAAGGATCTGCTTAAACTGATATCTCTGGAAACGATGGCAATCTGTTTGTTCGGAAGTGCTACAGGAGCAATAGCCGGAGCAATGCTAAGCCCTTTATCCGGTAATTTTATGCGTAAACTGTTTGTCGCTTATACTCCTTCCGGTTCAATAGCCAGGCCAGACTTTCTGATAATATTTTCAGCATTTGTGATTTGCACACTGGTTGGTGTCGTATGCTCTCTCTATCCCGGTTTACGTGCGGCTAACATTGTGCCAATGGAGGTATTAAGAAATGAATAATCCTGTAATCAAGCTTCAGCATGTAAATAAGGAATACTGTCGGGGCACAGAAACGGTTCATGCGGTTCATGATGTCTCCTTTTCTATCACAAAAGGAGAATATGTGGCAATTATCGGTCATTCCGGTTCAGGCAAAACAACACTGCTCAATATGATTGGTTGTCTTGACCGCCCGACATCAGGTATTGTAGAAGTAAATGGTATGTCAATATCCTCTGCACCCGAAAAAGTGCTTACTACATTGCGCAAAAAAACAATTGGTTTCGTTTTTCAACAGTTTTTTCTTATTCCCACGCTTACAGTGCTTCAGAATGTCCAGCTCCCTGCACTCTTCGTCAAAAAAGTCGATGAGGCTAAAGCGGAAGAACTGCTCACAATGGTAGGATTAAAGAAACGGCTGTCCCATCTTCCCGGGCAACTTTCTGGAGGAGAAATGCAGAGAGTGGCAATAGCAAGGAGTCTGATCAACAATCCACCTGTGCTTCTGGCAGATGAACCGACGGGCAATCTTGATTCACGCAATGCTGAAACTATCATGAATATTCTGGGTGAACTTAATGGTAATGGTATTACAATCGTGGTAGTTACCCATAACCATGACCTGGTTAAGCGATGCTCAAGAACGGTTTATATGGAAGATGGCAAGTTGAAAAATGACAGCTGACAACAAACCGCGATCTCGGGGGACTCGGAGACTTGCAATGATTAGTGTGCTCTTTCTGATCGTGTTGCAACTGACACCCTCGAACCTTTATGCATCCTGGAATTTTTCTGCAGATGCTGACCTTCGCAGCAGATGGTCCTCTCCTGCGGAGTTGTCAGCAGAAATTCACGCGATGGGCTTATCAATAAGAAAATCGTTTGCAGATTATTCAGGTGATCGTTATATCATCTCCGGTCTTTTCGAAGCTGAGAAGAATTTTTCAGAATTTATGATACACGAGCTGTACTTCAGATACAAAGGTCCTATGGGTTTATGGAATATCACTGCAGGAAGAATAGGTATACCTTATGGGCTTTTGACCTCTTTCAGTACATCACGTCATATTTTCGAAAAACCAATCGAAGAGATTGTTGGCTTCGATGCTGACAATGGAATTATGCTTTCCGGTGTCGCAGGTATTTTTGACTATGGCATTTCCTTATCGCAAGGATACGGTGCTCATCGGGTGCCGGAGTTTCCCGGAGTAGGCTTTGGCGCAGGACGGTTTGGAGTGATACTGGGTGAAGCTGAGGAGTACGCAATCGGTGTCTCACTATCCGGAGGGCGAACCAACACAGCTCACATGGATCAATCCACAATCACCAGGATAACAGGAGGACTGGATGCAACTTTTAACATTGGTCAAAGTATCATAAGAGCAGAAGTTAACGCTGGAAATATTGACAATCACAGGATTGTCAGTGGGTATGGTCTTTTAGACTATACGCTTCACAGGCGTCTGGATCTTTCGACTGGTTTTCGCCTGATTAATTCTCATAATAAAACTAACAGTGCGTTATTCGCCGGATTCTCTTTTAATCCACCCTGGTTCAATTTAAGAGGAGGATATATTTATGAACACTCGGGTAAACAAAAGCACAGCATATCTTTACAGTTATATCGCCTTTTTTCTTATACTCTTTAGCCGGACAGCAGTATTTGCGCAGGATGTTTATCTGTGCGTATGGCGTAATCCCGAAAGGACAATGACCAGAATTTTTCCAGAGGCTAAAGATTATGTTACAGTAAATCTTAAGATTTCACCAACGGAATGTGAAGCAATAGAAAAGGAACTCGGATTCAAACTGCTTCCAGGACAGCGTGACCGCTATCAGTACTTTCAGATGACCGGAGAGGGTGGCAAGCATATAGGGATTATAATTGCAGCTTCACAGAAAGGAGTTTTTGGCGCGATCGAATTCGTTGTAGGATTTGATACCACGGGCACTCTAAAGGATATCTATATACAGCGTTCAAGGGAAAGGGATCAGAGCTTTAAGGAGCGTTCATTTCTTGACCAGTTCAAGAATATAAGAATGGAAGATGTTCAAAAATTTAAAAATGAATATAAAGTTCCACTTATTAAAGGGAGGCTGGCTGTAGTTGATGGAATACTAAAGGAAGTTGTGACATATAAAAAGCTGGTTATAGAAAAGAATCAGTGAATTTGCCTTGATCAGTTCGTATTTTCACGGACCAAAAGCCCGCTGTTGGAGACCATACAATGAAAAACCGCTGGCTTTTGGGCACCAATGAAGGTAGCGGACCCATATTGCACATCAAGTATAGGCCTGAGCGCCAAAAACCGTTTACGCAACGAGTACATATCGAGAATCTTTCTTTTTCCGAGGGGATAGATTGTCCGTGGTTTTTCCTGTTCGTCGGAAATTGCGTTGTAGCGGCCACCGATGCGGTCGAGTTTATAGCTGGTATGTATCCCGATTCGGTTAAGAACCGGATTCCATTTTAAAATATGTGCATCGATGTAAAGCATATCACCCGATATGTTATACTCGGCACAGCTACTGTCCGGTAAACTTACATGGGCTATGAACTGTTGTTCTCCCAGTGGCTTTATGACAATGACCGCGGCCATTGTTTCTTTAGAAAAAGAGTTGTAGGTGTGATTTACAATCAGGATCAGCCCTGAGACAGCAGTGATCAATAAGCATAAAATCATCAACAGTGAGCTTTTGAAAGCTCGAATAAGTCTGAATTTTTTTACGGCTCCAATGGCGGCAAAAAGAAATAGTACTGCGGAAAGAGTGGATATTCCTGACAGAATGAAGAGTAAGTTTTTGAGCATAGTATTTCCAAATTCGGATTAATCAGGTTTTGTACTGCTTTGGGTTTGACAAAAAGGCTTCTGAAAGGCTTTCCCCAGAGAGGTGATTTTTAAATAACGTAAAAATTCACCCTCCGGGACAAACTGATAAAGAAAGTCCAGCACAGAAAACCCATTTTGGCACTATCTTCTAAGATCATGCTGTAATGGCGGTCAACTATTTCCTCTTCTCTCAACACTGAATGCATGATGAACAAAATTTTCAGCTCTTGCGAAAATACTTACAAACGGAGCCGCAAGGTCCAATCCTTCTGGGCTGACTTCTGCAACAGATATTCGCTTGGTGAAACTATCCACTCCCAGCGGGGAAGCATATCTGGCAGCACCACCAGTGGGCAGAACATGGTTGGTCCCCACAAAATAATCTCCCAAGGCAACCGGAGTGTAAGGTCCCAAAAATATTGCTGCCGCATTTTGGATTTTGTTAAGGTCCTCTCTGTAATCTTTTGTCATGATCTGAAGATGTTCCGGAGCGAAATCATTAACCAGGGCAATACTTTCATCCCTGGAAGAAGCTACAAAGATAGTTATTGCATGTTCAGGAAGAGCATGAAACACTTTTTTTACAGGTGATGCCTCGATTTCCCGGACCAGATCGGCTGCAATTTTTTCTGCAAATTCTTTATCTTCACAGACACAAATCGCAAGTTCATCACCAGATCCATGTTCCCCCTGAGCTAAAAGATCAAGAGCAACCCAGCAGGGGTCTACAGAATCATCAGCAATGATTGCCACTTCACTGGGTCCTGCCACCGAGTCGATGTCAACCACACCATACACCAGCTTTTTGGCAGTCGCGACAAAAGGATTGCCAGGACCAACTATTTTCTCAACCGGCCTTATTGTTTTTGTTCCGTAAGCCAGTGCTGCAATCGCCTGAGCTCCCCCGATGCGATAGACTTCGGTTATATTTAAAAGCTGTAAGGCGTATGCTACACCTGAATCGAGCTGCTCCCGTGGTGGAGTTACAGCCACGATTTCCTTAACTCCTGCAATCTGAGCAGGTATTACATCCATTAGAACAGTGGAAGGGTAGACGGTATGACCACCAGGAATATATACACCGACCCTGGACAGAGGACGAATAATCTGGCCAAGCGCTCCCTCACTGCTCTGAAACTCGAATCCATCTCTTAATTGTTTACGGTGATAGGTTTCTATTCGCTTAGCTGTTTCATCTATAGCAACTTTCAGCTCAGGACTGATTCTCTTTGCACTTGATGAGATCTCTTCTTCAGTTATTTTCATCTTTTTGGAAGTGAGTTTAACCTTGTCAAATTTTTCTGTATAACTAAAAAGAGCACTTTCTCCATTATCCCTGATATCGTCCAATATTTTTTGCACCAGAGAAGTAGTTTTTTTGTTACTGGTAATGCGGGATGAGGTTATTTTTTGTAAAAATTTTCTCCCCCTGGGAGAAGAATAGTTTATTATTGGTATTTTGATCTTATTGGTGGCCATTTTTTACGAGACTCCAGATTTTTCTATTTTTCGGACAAAATATTATTATCATCCATTAACATGAAAATAACGGATTTAAAATACTGTTAAATCGGTGTAGGTATATCGATAAATTCGGTTTGGATTCCAAAACGTTCCTGCAGTACTGCTCCCAAAGCCTGAATCCCTGGCTTTTCAGTATGATAATGTCCTGCATAAACTACATTGATGTTATTCTCCAGTGCTTCATGATAATTATAATGAACCGGTTCACCGGTAACATAACAGCCTATTCCTTTTCTAATTGCTTCTGTCAAAAGATCTGCAGCTCCACCAGAGACCACTGCAACTTTTGAGATTGCTTTTTTACCAAATGGCAGTACAGTACACTGGGTATTAAGTTTTTTGCTCAGTGTCTCGATGATTGTTTTCAGATCAGTGGATTTGTCCAGAACGCCTTCAAACCCTATGTCTATTCCTTTATAATTGCCAAATGGCTTTAATCCCTTCAAATTCAGTATTGTCGCGAGTTGAGCATTGTTTCCAATTTCAGGATGAAGATCTAGTGGCAGATGTGAAGCATAAAGATTTAGGTTATTATCGATTAGAAATTTTAAATGATTATAAGAGCTCCCGCTGACAGATCTGATTCCGTCCCAGATAATCCCATGATGAACAGCGATCAATTGACATTTTTTTTCAATGGCAAGCTGGTAGCCTTTCAATGAAGCATCCACCAGCAATGCAACCTTGTTTATCATCTGAATGCCCTGCACCTGAAGCCCATTACAAGAGTAATCCTTATAGTGATTAGTATTTAGCAGCTCATCGATAAAAGAAACCAGCTCATCACGACTGATTTCAGCGCTTTCAGCAGACGTTTTTTTCTCCATAGAAAATCTCTTTTATTGATTTTTAAAAATATAATCTGGAACTGAAGGATATCAGAAATGCTCTGTTATGCCTAAATATAAAACACCGCATCGATTATGAGAAAGGTTGATAGCTTTCGAATCGTTGTTGCAAAATGGATTCAAAGGCGTTTTCCGCAGTATTTGCAATAAATGGCATCTGAATCATTGTAACCGGCACAAGTAAGACAGATCTGTGAAGTTGCTTTTATTTTTGAAATACGATTGAATTCGACAGTAACGATACCGGTAGGAACTGCAATCATTCCATATCCCAGCAACATAACTATTGATGCTAGTAGTTTTCCAGGAAAAGTTTGTGGTGCAATATCACCAAACCCAACCGTAGTGATGGTAACTATAGTCCAATAGATGCCTGTAGGAATATCGATAAAGCCGTATTTGGGTCCTTCAATTGCATAGATCAAAGCTCCAATCAGAGTTATCAGTGTGATGACTGTAAAGAGGAAAACTATTATACGTTTAAGGCTGGCTTTGAGTGCCTTGCGCATAATATCGGCCTCATAGAGGTATTTGTAGAGTTTTAACAAACGGAAGATTCTTAGCAGCCGAAAAGCCCGGATAGTAATAAGATTCTCGCCTCCCCCTATGTGAATTATTTCCAGAAAAAGGGGAAAAAAGGCTAAAAAATCGATTATTCCGAAGAAGCTGAAGACATATTTTAAAGGTTTTTTAAAAGCTATTATTCGCAGGACATATTCGATAAAGAAAAGCAGGGTGAAAATCAACTCTGTTTTATATATAATAGAACCATAACGGCTATAAATTTCTTCTACACTGCCTATAATAACTACAAGTATACTTGACAATATTATAACAAGCAGAAAGCCATTGAAGATCTTTCCTGGGAAAGTGTTTTCATCGAACAGAATTTTACAGAGATGCTCTCTCCATGCTGGGCGATCGGAAGAATCTTTTTTATTCTGCATAGGTTTTTTTTTAAAATTTGAACATTTTGATCGACTATTATTCTTATATACAACAAAGAGATAAAAATATATGCACGATTTCGAAAGATAGTCAGAGAGAAAAGTGGGGGGGGGGTAATCAGAGGAGCTTGGGTTATCCCGGAGGTGAATTCTTTAATGCAAAAAAGATTCACCTCTGAGAAAATCTCATCCGCACTTAGAGAAACCGCAGCTCTTACAGACCGCACATCCACTCTCGTTTTCCATGATACCGCCACATTCGGGACACTGTGGACAATACCCCATATCCAAACCGGAGAAAGTGATCTGAGATTGTGAAGTTTGAGAACCGTGGATATCTGCAATTGACTTTTCAAGAACTCTCCCGATAGCATCTGCACATGAGAGAATCATTTCACCATCATGCCAGGTTGGAATCGGACAACGGATACCACGCAACTGAGTCACGATAGATTTAGGATCGATTCCGGAACGCAGTGCCAGTGAAACCAGCCGGGAAACGGCTTCTGAATTGGATGCAGCACAGCCACCGGATTTTCCCATCTGTGTAAAGACTTCACATAACCCGTAATTATCGGAGCTGATGTTTATATAAAGGGTACCACAACCGGTCTTGGTTTTATAGGTTCTTCCGTGGGTTACTGCCGGCCGAGGACGAGGATGAATAGCTTTTAGTGCATCGTTGTCTATAATCGAGACAGCTCCCCCAGAAGTACCGGTGGTAATAACCTGGTTTTGTCTGGAGCCATCGCGGTATACGGTAACACCTTTACAGTTAAGGTCATAGGCATAACGAAAAACCTCTTCCACTTCTGTAACTGTAGCTTCTTTACGGAAATTAACCGTTTTGGATACTGCGTTATCGGTGAATTTCTGGAATGCAGCTTGGAGTGTAATATGCCATCGTGGTTCAATGTCGTGTGAAGTTACAAAAATGTCCCGTATTCTTTTTGGTATTCCATAAATTTTGTTAAGACTGCCTGTTTCTGCAACCATTTTCATCAGCTCTTCAGAATAAAAGCCCTCTTCTTGTGCAACTTTTTTAAATGCCGGGTGGATCTCAAGTAATCGCTTGCCATCAAGAACGTTTTTCTCATAGACAATAGCAAAGAGTGGTTCGATACCACTTGAACATCCTGCAATCATGCTGATTGTTCCAGTTGGGGCAATGGTGGTTACTGTGGCGTTGCGAATTTCAAGCCCATTTTCATGATCAAAAATCGATCCTTTGAAATTAGGGAAGACTTTTCTTTCTCTGGCCAGAAAAGCAGATACCTTTTGTCCTTCACTCTGAATGAATTTCATAATCTCTTCTGCCATACTGGCTGCTGCATGTGAATTGTAGGAGATTCCAAATTCAATGAGCAGATCTGCAAACCCCATCACACCCAGACCGATTTTTCGGTTTCCTTTGGTTATTTTATCTATTTCAGCAAGAGGATATTTATTCACTTCTATGACATTATCCAGAAAACGAACCGCTGTGCTTACCACCTCTCCCAATTTAGCGTAATCCACCACCTTTTTGCCATTGGTTTCAGTAATCATATGAGCCAGATTTATTGAGCCAAGGTTACAGGATTCATACGGAAGCAGAGGTTGTTCGCCACAAGGATTGGTGCTTTCCATTCTGCCCACATGCGGTGTTGGATTAGCCTTATTAATTTTGTCCAGAAAAACCACACCGGGTTCACCATTTTTCCAGGCAAGCTCAACGATTCTTTTGAACACCCTAGAGGCTTTCTGGTGTCCCATTATCTCACCGGTTCTGGGGTTACGCAGCGGGTATTCCTCATCCCTCTTGAGTGCTTCCATAAATTCATCGGTAATGCCTACTGAGATATTAAAATTGGAAAGATATCCATCTTTCTCCTTCATCTCAACAAAATCCATGATTTCCGGGTGAGAACAATTTAGAATACCCATGTTGGCACCCCGTCGTGTTCCACCCTGCTTTACTGTCTCAGTGGCTATATCGAAAACCCGCATAAATGAAAGCGGCCCCGAGGAGATGCCTTTTGTTGATTTAACCCGATCATTTTTAGGGCGAATGTTGGAAAAAGAAAAACCGGTTCCACCGCCGCTTTTATGAATGAGAGCAGTATTTTTTACTGAAGTAAAGATATCCTCCATCGAATCACCAACAGGCAGAACAAAACAGGCTGAAAGCTGTTGCAGATCCCGACCAGCATTCATAAGAGTAGGGGAATTAGGAAGAAAACTTAGATCGGTCATAATTGAGTAAAACTTTTCGGTCCAGGTTTCCGTATTAATATCGGGATTAAATATTTTTTCAGCACTGGCAATGTTTTCTGCAACCCGAAAGAACATCTCTTCAGGAGTTTCAATAACTTTCCCGTTCTCATCTTTCTTTAGATATCTTTTTTCAAGCACAGTACGAGCATTATCGCTTAATGCGGTTTTTTTCTTAAGCAGTCGTTCTTTTAAGGATTCGCGGGATTGAACCTCGGACATAATATCTCTTTCTGTGAAAACTGATGCTGTTACAGGTTTGGGTTCAGTGCTGATCTTTGAAATGGACATGGGGTCTGCTGCTCCTTTTACATTCAACAAGTCTTTTTAAATTTATTTTTATTCCTGAATCAAATGATTTTTTTTACAGGTAATCGTGGGTTTCCGGTTTAATCACCTTTCGCTGCCGAAAAGGGGTCCGAAATAGGGTAAACTGAACTACAAACCCAATGTTTGTTGAATCGCCTGAATCAGGTTAAGTATTTGTATCTGCTTCGATAAGTTAAAAGAGATTTAGAAAGAAATAACCTTATAAATATAACGGCCCAAGGGGAGTGGAGTCAAGCTTTAAAAAATTAGTGCTTACTACAATATAGTGTATGATTTTCAAAATGCTTGCGCAATCTATAGGTGTATTAATGTCTTAGTTTCTAAGATAATGGATTTAAAGAGATTACAATTCAGAGCTGGAATGCAGTTATTTTCCGGTCGATTTCAGTAGAACAGGGAACAATCTGGAGCAGCAGAAACTATTTTTCAGGAATTAATATAGGAGGATAAACAATGGCAGAATTAGAACAATCAGTAATAAGTGAACTGAAAGACCGTGTCGATAGCCTTCGGAGGTACCTTTGACATTGATAAAAAGATGTCTTTGGTAGCTGAACTGGAAGCATTAAGCGCACAGGAAACTTTTTGGAATGATTCGAATAATGCTCAAAAGGTATTGAAGGAAATTAAAGAAGTAAAGCGAATAGTAGGGCCCTGGCAAAAAGCAGCCTCTGAAATTGAAGATATTCAGCAGTTTTTTGACCTGGCAAAACTTGAGGATGATAATGATACTCTTTATGAGCTCAAATCGCAGGCAGAAATTCTTGACAAAGAGATCTCTCACATCGAGTTTCTTCATAAATTAAGCGGTGAGGATGACAATGCACCTGCAATTTTAACTGTGCACAGTGGTGCTGGCGGAACCGAATCATGCGATTGGGCAAGTATGCTTTACCGAATGTATCTTCGCTGGATAGAACGCAAGGGATTTTCTTATACTATTTTGGACGAACTTCCAGGAGAAGAAGCAGGAATTAAAAGTGTGACTATAGAGGTGGAAGGAGACTATGCCTATGGTCATTTAAAAGCAGAATGTGGAGTTCATCGCCTGGTACGTATCTCCCCTTTTGATTCCAATGCTCGCAGGCACACCTCTTTTGCATCAGTGTACGCTTATCCGATTGCAGAAGAGATCAATGATTACGAGATCGATGAGAAGGATCTAAGGATTGACACATACAGGTCCAGTGGAGCGGGTGGCCAGCATGTAAACAAGACCGACAGTGCTGTACGTATTACTCATATTCCCACAAATACTGTAGTAGCCTGTCAGAATGAACGTTCACAGATAAAAAACCGAGCTACCGCCATGCGTCTTCTTAAGGCACGAGTACGCCAGTATTATAAGGAAATTGAAGAAAAAGAACGTGAGTCAAAGTTGGCAGAAAAGAAAAAAATCGAATGGGGAAGCCAGATCCGTTCCTATGTTTTGCATCCTTACAATATGGTAAAGGATCACCGGACAGAAACTGAAACATCTAACACGCAGGCTGTTCTTGACGGTGATATTGACATGTTCATTGAAGCATATCTGATGGAATTTTAAGATTATATGTAATAATAACTAATCATTAAAACAAGAACTAATATCAAAACAATAACTAAATCAGAAGTAATCAGAGTAAAACCTCTAAACCAAGAATTGGAATGGAAATGCTTTTTTCCTTAAGGTCACATCCGATAGGATATTGTTTCTGATTTCTTACAAGTCTTTTGTTCCAATAACTCTGTAATTTCGATAATACCTATAAATAAGTGAAACTATAAAATATGAATAAGCCCTCTGTAAACTCTTTGTATACAATGTTAGAGTGCAGAAGGTGTTCAATTTGCTGCATAGAACCGATTGTACCTGTTACTGACAGTGACGTAAAGCGTATCTGTAGGGCACTTAAAAAACCTGCAGAGCGAATAGTACGGTTCTATTCGATAAAGGAAATGGATTATGATCCTGAATCCGCTCTTTGGATTAGGTTTGTGCAGGGGAAACGGGCAATGGGCCTTCGTAAGCGACTTTCCAGATGTATTTTTCTGGATGATACGAACAACTGTTTGATTTACAGTCATCGCCCCATGACCTGCAGGACATTTCCTTACGATATTGATCTTGATCAGGATGATAAGCCCCGGAAAGTGAAACTCAATCAAATTGTAAGCTGCTCCTGTAAAAGAAAAAAAAGATCATCTCTTGAAGAGGTTATTAAGAATGTGAAAGCTGAGCTTAAAGAGGATAGCAAGTATTATGGGCAGGTTGAGAGGTGGAACCAACACAAGGCACCGGGAACGGTAGGAGATTTTCTGAGGTTTATGGGATTGAGTGGAGAATAGGTAATTGAAGAAAATTCGAAATACGAAACAGGAATAAGATAACCATGAATATCGGCTTTTGAAATTAAGTGTTGTTGGCCGTTTCGGATATAGTGCTTAGTATATCAGAAATTACCAGTAGAGTAGAAGTGGCTGTTACACCACCTCCCTCTTCAAACCGTACGTGCAGATTTCCCGCATACGGCTTACCCTATTGAATTCTCTTAATGGTACACGCGTGAGATATCATCTCGCTTACAAATACACCAGTCCCAGATCTTTGAGGTGTTTGTAGTAACTGATACCGCGAGGTGGTCTCATAGGTCTTTGACTTCTGCGCTGTAAATGTCGTGTCAGTCGTGCTCGAACGTAGCTATTTACGTTCCAGAATGCTTTACGGGGATAACCATATCTAAAGTAGTTTGACCAACCCTGCAGGTGTACGTTTATCTCATCAATCATGTCTGTTACCGGTTTATAACACATACCAGAATCAGTCATTTCTTTCAGTCGATCTCGTTCCCGCTGAAGTGCCTTCTTTGAAGGTTCAATAACAAGGTATCGATGTTTTTGCCCGTGAAGATCTCTATTATAACGGAAGGTAAACCCAAGAAAGTCAAGTGCACCTCCTTCTTCATGTAGCTTGACACATCGTGTCTTCTCACGATTGATACTCAACCCTAACCACCCTTCAATCTTTTCCTCAATATAGCTTGTCACTCTGCCTTCGACATATTTTGCCATGACTACAAAGTCATCTGCGTAACGCACTAAACGTGCATTCGCCCATGTTGCGGGGCCATGTGTGCCGTGAAATACTTTATCAAACCAGTGCAGATACAGATTTGACAAAAGCGGAGAAATTACTCCTCCCTGAGGAGTTCCCTGTTTCGGTCGCGTAACCCATTTCTTACCTCGTTCATCATAATCTTCCACCTGCGCATTAAGCCACATCTGAATCAGTTTTAACACAGATGGCCCTTTGCTCTATCTGATTTCTCAGATTTCTCAGCTACTATGGCCTCTCCGACTCCCTCGCAACGCCAACAAAGTTATTGATTCCTTTGCTAACTTCGGCTGGGACCGCTGCTGCGTAGGGTCTCCCAGGTACCTCGACCACTCTTTCGATGCGCGCTCTCCCCAATCACCCCGGAACGTCCTGCGATTGCTTTTGCTCATCACTTCATCGCAAGTGCTGACTTCATCCTATTCGAAAGCTTGGTCACATTCAATTTGTGTAACGAGGCTGAATCGAGTTCACGCCTTTCAGCATTAGGGCTCACATCTTCGAGATCAGAAGGTTGTCTCCCTTGTTCGCCTCCGCTTATGGCGGTGACCGGCCAGCTCCTCCTGTTTGGTTACCCTTACAAAAGTGGCCGTCTCTACATGTCTGACGAGCAGTTGACATGAATAGATCCTTTCATCTATTTAGAATGGCCAGTTCGACTGGCGCACCGAATGACACGAATCCGAAAACAAAATCCCCGGCTAAGTAATTCCTTTTCGCAGGTATTAGCGTAATTCCTGTTTATCTTACCTGCAGAAAAAGGCTCTATTTTTTTGTTAAAAAGCATACGACCAAAACACTCTAGTTCGTCTGCATCTTTATTACCCCGCTGTTTTCAAAAAAAAATCAATAAACGAAATTTGATACAAGAGAAAGAATTCCCCAGAACTGAAACTTTGATGTATAAACCGGTTAACTCTGGTGTAAGAAAATCATGAGTCTAAAAAATAGTTTGGTATCTGTTTCGAATTTTGTTCTTTTATTGCGAACTATCCTTCTTATTCCCACAGCTTCCTGAACCACCCTCTCCTTATATAATCAATACTGAATCCCTGTTTGGAAAGTTTTTTTCGAGTTGGTCCCATAATTGCCTTTTGGACAACCTATGAAAGATCCTTATGAAGGGATGTATCAGTTTTCCTGAAATTTAAAAAAGATTTAGTGAAAATGAAAAAACATTCAATTCTAACGGATAGCCGCTTTTTCTGGGAGTCACTGCTTCTATTTACAACAGGAGCAGTTCTGAATGGATTTGTGTGTCTTTTCTTCAATAGCTCAAAGTTACATTTTTTTTGGCTAATAGAGCTTATTTCGATAGCTCTTCTATGTTTATTGTCTTTAACGGTTAGGAATTTTTTAAAAAGAAGAGCAACCCAATTTGTAATTATGTCAAAGAGAATCTCTGATCTTGAGATGATTCTCGAAAATATTCCATCGGTTGTGATAGGATTGGACAAGAATGGAGGAATTACATTTGCTAATAAAGCAGCAGAAAAAATTCTTGAAGGCAATGAAGCAGAGGTTTTTAAAAAGAATCTGAACGGATTTGTCAGATCCACCAATGAAGCAAACATGCGGCTATCAGGACTGATAAAAAGCATCAGATCGATAAAGGGACCAGTTTATTTCAATAATAGTAAAATTGAATCACGATCTTCAAAAAAGTTTTTAATAAGTGGTTTTCTTTGTCCGGTGCATTACAGTGGTTCTACCGGTGCATTACTGATTTTCAATGATGAAACAGATAGGAAATTGAAAGAGAATGAATTTTTGATAAACTCTGATAAGCTAAAAGAACGTTACGAGATTTTAAGAAAAACTCTTTCAGTTTTACCCTTAGGGGTGCTCGTCACTGACCCAAGAACATCTGAGGTTATTTATGCTAACAGAATGTTCAGGCAAATTCATGATATTCCAGATAGTGTTCCGGTTTCCAAGAGCACTCTGTTCAAACTGCTGTCTTCCAATTTTTCCTATAGGCAGTGCCTGATCAATTCACATAATCGCTCGCAAATAACCTCTGATGAGTGTAACGACTGGTCAACCAATAACTTTTTTACAATGAATGGGGAAAGCCGCACGATCAGACTTAATAGCCGGATCAATCCTGAATCTAAGATAAAGGTAATCTCTGTTATTGTTGAAGAGAAGGGACGGGATTACAATAAAAATTTCTTCACTAAGCTAAAAGAAGATTACGAATGTGTTTTACAAAGAAGCATTGATGGTATCGTGATCATTGATAATTTGGGAAAAGTTGTCTGCTGGAACGCTGAAATGGTCCATTTAACCGGAATAGACTACTCAGACGCACTTAACAAACCGATCTGGGAGATTGAATCCGAGATAGTTCAGTGTGAAACAGCAAACAACCCTGATAACATAATTTCTGATTTTTTAAAATCGGTTAAAATTTTTTCATTATCATCGGTGAAAAAAGACGAACAGTGGACAGAAATAAAAAGAATAGTAAACGTATGCAGCAAAGAAGTTTCACAGGTAAAAATATTCCATAATTTTTATATGCTTAATAACAGCGTGAGGATATGCAGGATTTATCGGAACTTAAGCGGACTAGTGGATATTCAGAGACAATTAGTCAATCAAAGAGCTTTTATATCGAATCTGTTGACTGCCTGTGTGGATTTGCTCTATATCTATGATTTCTTTATAAAAAGACTCATTTTTATCAGCGGTTCCAAAATGAAAGACTTCGCTGAGTCGATGATTTACCTTGAAAGAGAATTGTCTGTTGAGTCATCTGTTCATCCCGATGATATCAATTCTACTCTGCAGTATCTGGAAGATCTGAAAGCAGCCAAAAACAATGAACTAAGTCATCTTCTCTACAGAGCTGATTATTGCGACGGGCAATGGAAATGGTTTTTACGTCGTGATATGATTTATTCCAGAGATGCTGATGGTTCTGTAAAACAAATACTGGGTTCGATTACCGATATTACCATGTCTGAAAAATGGAGATTTGAGATAAAGAGATTAGAAACTGTAAGCCAGCAAGCAAAGAGCAATTCCAATCTGTAGGTTTATTAAAATATGGAAAAAGCGCTGTAGTAGTTCTAATAAAGGAATTAAGCATGGCCGTTAAGGTAGTAGTCATTGAAGATGAGGAATTTCTTACCGAACTTATTAAGATAAATCTGAGGCTGCGGGGAATAGATGTAACTACCGCAGAATATGGAGAGGATGGATATTCCAAGGTTCTTGAAGAAAGGCCTGATTTAGTTCTGTTGGATGCCAGACTTCCCGACATTGATGGCTGGGAGATTTGTAAACGAATAAAAAGCAATGATGAAGTAAATATGATTCCGGTAGTATTTGTAACGGCTGCGGCGCAGGAAAGTGACAGGTTGAGGGCAAAAGAGGCGGGGTCGGATGGATTTCTGGCTAAACCTTTTCAGATTACAGAATTGTTGAATACCATAAAAAAATATTCTGTTTCATCTGAGTGATAGTGTCAGGCAGTAAGTAGTGTCTACCCGAAAACTTTCTTTTCTGCAACTCGCAGACAAATACTAGTTTCTGGATAGACACTAAGAGTGGACACTACTCTCGTTTTTAAATCACAGAGTGTTCCAGAGTGATTGTTTCGCTGGCCAAATCACAGACTTCACTGGGTCCGAAGTACTGAATGGGACCAGGGTAAAGATACTCATCGTTCATGGCCCAACTGTCGCGATTAGCTGCAAAGTACTGGAATGGTTTCTGATTCAACTCCACCAGAGCCTTTTTAATTACCGGTTTCTTTTTGCCGTGTCGACGTTCCAGATTCATCATCATGGTAAGAGGAATCCCACCTGCTATCCATTGGTCTGCAGGCTTAGTAAGGTTGCGCACAGAAGAGATGTAACCGCTTTTTCCTGAACCGATCAAAGCGGATGCAGTGTATCCCAGGCTGTAGCAGTAATCGGCATCGAAATTTGATGGAGCAGCGCAGCGGCCTTCATAACCCAGAAAATGGTTTTGAGTTGAGAATTTTCCTTTGAATTCGCCTTTTGCTTTCCATTCGCGCAGAAGATCTCCCACCAGATCAATAAGCAGCTTTTCGGTTTCGATTTTTGATACCTGAACATTGCCATGAGGGTCACGATCAGCAAGAAGCTGCATTTGTATAGCGTGAGGAAGACTGGAGAAGGCTTTCGAAGACTCGGAGTCGAGTTTACTGTTCACAAACTGGAACTTGTCATCATCACTAAGCGAGTCAAAATATGCTGCATTAGCAGCCAGAATGTCATTAAGCTCACTGATAAGTTTTTTCATTTCAGGAATAAATTCAATAAGACCTTCGGGAACCAAAAGAGTGCCAAATTCTTTACCCGCATCGGATCTTTTTTTCACCAAAGTTGCGATATCAATGGCGATGTCGCGCAGAGTGGTTTGTTTTTGGGCGATTTCTTCGGAAATTATGGTGTAGTTTGTGTGGGTTTTAAGGGCACATTCCAAGGCAATGTGAGAGGCGCTTCGACCCATCAGTTTAATAAAATGCCAATACTTTTTAGCTGAATTTGCATCACGCTGAATGTTACCGATCACTTCGGAGTAAACTTTGGTAGCTGTATCAAAGCCAAAAGAGGTTTCGATCCACTCGTTTTTGAGATCTCCATCGATGGTTTTAGGGCATCCAATCACCAGAATACCACTGTTTTTTTTCAGACAATATTCAGCCAGCATACAGGCATTGGTGTTGGAGTCATCACCACCAATAATTACAAGTGCAGAAACACCTTGCGAATTGCAGTTTGCAATTACCTTGTCAAACTGTTCTTCATTTTCCAGTTTTGTACGGCCGGATCCGATGATATCGAAGCCGCCAGTATTGCGGTAATCGTCAATTATTTTGTCATCAAACCTAATAGATTTATTATCTAACAGGCCGCTGGGACCGCCAAGAAATCCAAAAAGTTCGTTATCGGAATTCATGCTTTTGAGCCCATCATAGAGACCAGCGATTACGTTATGCCCACCGGGGGCCTGACCACCAGAGAGAATAACGCCGGCTTTTATGGCGGGGTTTTTTTGATCCGATTTTGATTCGAAGGAAGCTACCGGCAGGCCATATGTATTAGGAAATAGAGCCTTGGTTTCAATTTGGTCAGCTATAGATTGAGTAGGCCCTCCAAGCTCCGCTTTGACGTTACTTCCAAACTGAGCCAGCACTTTTGGAAGTTTAGGTTTATAAGCTGCGCGGGCTGCTTGAAGAGGAGATATTGGTTTTGACATCTTAAGGCCGTCCTTTTAGGCTGATAGTTAATAAATCTGAAGATTTTTTTATTAAAACATAAGAAAATAATTAATAGTCATTACTCGGGCAGAGGTTAAAAACAGGATTTTAACGCCAGCTCATATTGTTGCTGCTTTTTTGGAAAATGATCGTTAGAAAGAAAATGATTTTTGATTTGATATTAAAATGTATTTTCTATGGTTATTTATAGGAAACAGAACCTGTTAAAAAATTTCAGGAGAGTCAGGTCAGAGATGTTTTATATAACAACTACGCTTCCTTATGCTAATTCTGTGCCACATGTGGGACATGCAATTGAATTTTTTCAGGCAGATGCATATGCTCGTTATTTCAGGAAAAAATTGGGCGAAAAGAAGGTCTTTTTTAATGTTGGTGTGGATGAGCATGGTTTGAAAGTTTTCACCACAGCCAGAGATCATGGCAAGAGTGTGAAGCAGTATCTGGATGAACTGGTGCCAAAGTGGAAAGAATTCTGTGAAAAGTTTCGCATCAGTAATGATTATTTCTATCGCACCTCTGATCCCGATCATCATCAGGGGGCACAGCGGGTTTGGCAACACTGCCTTGAAAAGGGTGATATTTACAAGAAATACTATGAAGGTTATTACTGTGTGGGCTGTGAGGCTTTTCTTCTGGAGCGGGATCTTGTAAATGGTAAATGTCCCGATCATTGTGCTGCTCCAGTTCGCCAATCCGAAGAGAATTACTTCTTCAGATTATCAAGGTATAGTGAAGCGATACTGGAATACCTGCAGAATAATCCTGATTTTTTAAAACCTGCAGCAAAAATGCATGAGTTGGTTAATTTTGTGCAGAATATGGAAGATATAAGTGTTTCCCGTTCCAGAACCAGCCTTCCCTGGGGAATAGAGGTGCCTGATGATCCGGAACATACAATGTATGTGTGGTTTGACGCATTGACCAACTATATCAGTGTCTTAGGTTTTGACAACGATATGGAACGTTTCAGCAACTGGTGGCCGGGAGTTCAGATCTGTGGCCCTGACAATTTAAGGTTTCAGGGCGCAATATGGCAGGGAATGCTGGCTTCACTTGGTCTCCCTTTTACAAAGAAATTGCTTGTTCATGGTACAATTCTGGGACCTGATGGACAGAAGATGTCCAAGTCTATAGGGAATGTGGTTTCACCGCTGGAGCAGTTTGAAAAATATGGTTCCGATGTTTGTCGTTTCTATATGTTAGGAGTGCTAAGGCCTTATTCGGACTGTAGTTATCGGGAGGTGGACCTTAAGGAGGCTTATAATTCACAACTGGCCAATAATTATGGCAATCTTTTAAACCGGGTCATTCATCTGGCCAATATAAAAGAGATCGATTTGTTTGATAAATCCTGTGTATCTGCCGAGTTCGGTGCAATTGTGGAGGGCTACAGGGAGCAGATCGAGAAAGCCTATGAGAATTTTGAACTTCATGATGCTGTCAGATTAATTGGAGAGCTGGTATCTCTGGGTAATCAGCATATCCATGAGAAAGAGCCCTGGAAACAGAAGACTGAACTTGCAAAAATTACTATTAATAACGTTTCTGCACTGGTTCAGATAGCCACCGAGTTTTATGAACCGATAATACCCGATGGAGCTATAAAAGCAATGAAGGCATTGCGAAAAAGAGAAAAGGTTATTTTATATCCCCGAATTTGAATTTATTATGGAGAAAAAATGAGCAGGTATTGGAATAGTACGATTAAAAATCTTAAGTCTTATGTCCCTGGAGAACAGCCTAAAGACAAACGATACATCAAGTTAAATACAAATGAAAATCCTTATCCGCCATCACCCAGGGTCATCGAGGCTGTAAAAAATGCGGCTAATGAAGATTTGCGCCTTTACCCTGATCCCAATGCCGATGAACTGCGAAAAGTTATTGCCAGCTATCATGGATTAAAAACAGATCAGGTTTTTGTGGGAAATGGCTCTGATGAGATTCTTGGCTTTGCTTTCGGAGCTTTTTTTGATTCAGATAACCCTATTTTGTTTCCAGACATAACATACAGTTTTTATCCGGTTTATGCCAATCTCTTTCATCTGAATTACAAAACAATACCGGTAGATGAAGCATTTGCTATTTGTGAAGAGCAGTACCTCATTGAGAATGGGGGGATTATTATACCTAATCCAAACGCTCCCACATCCAGACATCTCTCTAATGAGCAAATTTATAAAATGGTGGACTATAATTATAGTAAATGTGGTAAAATTGTTGTAATTGATGAGGCTTATATTGATTTTGGCGGAGATTCAGTAGTTAAATATGTTCGGGATTTTCCAAATCTGCTCGTTATACAGACGTTATCAAAAGCAAGATCTATGGCTGGGTTGAGAATCGGTTTCGCACTGGGAGCTGAGGAGATTATACAGGGTCTCAACCAGATCAAGAATTCGTTTAACTCCTATACTCTGGATAGAGTGGCAATGGCAGCCGCCAGAGAAGCTTTCCTGGACAAGCCATATTTTGAGGAGATGACAAAGAAAGTTGTTGACACTCGCGAATGGGTTATCAGCAGATTAAGAGCTATGGGGTGCACTGTGATGGATTCCAGGGCTAATTTTATTTTCATGAGTCATCCTGAAATGGCAGCAGGAGATTTATTTGCAAAGCTCAAGGAACGTGGAATATTGGTGCGATACTTTAATATGCCCAGAATCGACAACTTTTTACGAGTGAGTATTGGAACTGATGAGGAGATGAAAAAGTTTTGTGAAGTAGTGGAAGAAATTAAAAATTTATAAATGTGAGTTACTGCTCAGAATAAAACAGATCAAACGATCACTCGTTTTCGGAAAATAACAAGCCTGCAAAGCCAAAACATAATCATTTTTTTTCAAAGAGGAGTTAATGGATCATTTAGAGCTAAACCCTATTTACATAGCCGGTCACTTAAATCCCGACATTGATTCTATTGCATCAGCGATGGGCTATGCCTGGTTGTTACACGAACGAGATGGTAAAAATGCCATAGCAGTAAGAACCGGTTCATTGACTGCTCAAACTTCATGGTTACTGCAGAAAGTGGGACTGGAACCACCGATACTATTAACTGATGCGTCTCCCAGGTTTAACCGGATAGCCAGGCCGCTGCCACCGATATTGCCAGATCGACCTTTACATGAAGCACTTTCAATTATTTCGTCACATTCGATAGGTGTTCCGATAGTAGGTTCTGATAATGTTCCATTGGGATTAGTTACCGGAGGTAGTGTTTTTAAACTGCTATCAAACCAGATAAGAAATCTGCTTGATCTTGAGAAGGTATCGGTAGCAACTTTGTTCTCTATAAAATGTAGAGATTCCATGGATTCTGAGGTTCTGCGGTTTCCTTTATCGATGCGGGTCAGTGATGCACGCAGAAAAGTTTTAAATGAAGAGCGCAATGATTTTATAGTTACCAGAGATGATGGTACATATTTTGGGGTTTGCAGATCACCGGACATTCTGACACCGCCCAAAATGCAACTGATTCTGGTGGATCATAACGAAGCTTCACAATCGATTAGAGCACTCGAGGAAGCTGAGCTGATCGAGGTAATAGATCATCACAGGGTTGGAACACAATACACTAAAACAACGATACCTTTTTATATCGATTGTGTAGGAAGCACATCGACTCTGATCAGTGAGAGAATAATGGCTTCGGGATTGGTACCACCGCCTACTATCGTAGCTTTACTTCTGGCTGGCGTGATTTCCGATACATTGCTTCTTGCATCTCCGACCACCACTGATAGAGACCAAATAATTGTTGAGCGTTTGATGGAACAGGTCAGGAAAAGTGAAATCCTGCCGTATAAAGATTATCAGGAATTCGGAGAAGCTCTATTTTCTGAAAGTTCAAGTCTGTCAGTTTTATCCCCTGAAAAGATAGTAATGACCGATCTGAAGTTATACAACATGAAGGAAAACAAGTTTGGCCTTGCCCAAATAGAGGTAGGAAACATTAATGAACTTGGTCCCAAGGTAAATGAGATTTCAGAAGCATTGGAAGAATTATGTGGATCAAAGGAATTAGAGTTTGCGGTATTAATGGTAACCGATGTGGTCAGGGCTAACAGCAGACTGGTAGTAGCTGGCAATCAGGCATTATTGAAGGATCTCCCGTATACTCCATTACCGGATCACACACTGGATGCAACAGGTATTGTCAGTCGCAAAAAGCAGTTGCTGCCGGTGGTATTAGGACTATTGGAATGATATTTTATTGATCAGCCAACAACGAACCGGCAATAAAAATAAACGCAGGGGTTTGCAGCAGTATGAGTCCTTACGTTTTATTATTTTATTATACTTGTCTTTTGACTTAGCTAAAAAGTAAATACTGGCCGCTTCTTTGCAAGTCCTCAATCACAGGGACTCTAAAGAGCGTTTCAGCATATGAAAAACAATCGGCTATTTGAATTGGATGCATTACGGGGAATAGCTGCTCTGGCAGTTGTGGTGTATCACTACTTTCATCGTTACAATGAAGTGCACAACCGGCCAGAAGCGATTATTGACTGGGTATATTTTGGGAAGTACGGGGCACAGTTCTTTTTTATCATAAGTGGGTTTGTTATCTACTGGACTTTGAGCAAAGTAGAGAAACCCTTAGATTTTCTGATATCCAGGTTTTCAAGATTATACCCAGTATATTGGGTAGCAGTTATTATTACCTTTTCCATAGTTGCAATTACAGGACTTCCAGGTAAAGAGGTGTCAATCTACGAGGCATTATACAATCTGTTGATGTTTCATGAATACTTCAAAATACCTCATGTAGACGGGGTATATTGGACATTGACTGTAGAGCTGACATTTTACTTCTGGATTTTCATACTTTACCTGAGCAGACAATTAAAAAGAGCGGAATACTGGATGTTACCGGTTTTAATTGTAGCAGTTCTTCAATCGAGCGGTTTTTTTAAATTACCTGGAATTGTAAACAAAATATTAATTACTTACCATATAAGTTTTTTCATCGCTGGGATCTCTTTTTATAAGATTATCAATAAAAACTCTGACAGATTCACCATTCCATTAATAATTTTTTCTCTTATTTCAACTGCATTTATAATATCAATTAAGCACTTTCTGGTATTTTCTGCTTTTTATGCCTGTTTCTACCTTGCAATATCAGGTAGAATGAAATTTTTATCCTTTAAACCATTCGTTTTTCTGGGTGGCATCTCCTACTCCTTATATTTACTGCATCAAAATATCGGTTTTGTGATTTTAAACAAGTTTTACGAAAACCAGCTACCCACGACACTTGGTGCTTTTCTGTCGATTGCGCTTTGTGTATTATTTGCTTCTTTATTAAATAAGTATGTAGAAAAACCAGCGCTTTCAGCGATAAGGGATTTTTACAAATACAATCAGAAAATGAAGCTAAATATCAAATCCCAAAGAAGAAAAGGCACGAAATACGAAATACGAAAAACGAAACAAGAACAAGAAATAGGATAAAGAACTCAATGATAGACTTTAGCTGCCTTGAAACACTCTTATTCCTGTTTAGAATTTAAGAATTTTGATTTGGAACTTTTTCTGTTTGGATATTATTAGCTGTTAGTTCAGAGTTTTCTTATGGTCAGTCAATTGATTAATATTTAATTGCTGAACTAATAATAAAAAGTTGCCTTTAAAGACAACTTTTTATAAGATACTTTCTTTTCGGCCTTATTTTCCTTCCATGTTCATTTTCCTGATATTGAGGTTATTGATATCCAAAGTATCGATTTTCATGCTTTTTATCAATAGTTTGGCAATCATCAGTTTGCCAACACAAAATATTCCCAAAGCAGTCATTCCAGCAAAAAAGGAACCGCTTGCTCTGAGTCTGGTTAAAAACGCGTTCATTTTAAGGATTTTAATTGATTTGATTGGGTGATAATGCAGAGGACAAGGCTTCTTACGTTTCAATAGTTTCATAAGTCTCATTATTCACCTCCCTGGAGCAGAAAAAAAAGACGTTAATCAGCACAAAAATCAGTTGAGGAGACAGTTTCACTGCAACTATATATATAAGACTTCATATATAAGACTTCGATTTAATCTGATAAACTTGAAAACTTAAAAGCGTTTCGAATTGAATCAATTGTCTTTAAAATGAAACCTTTAAATAGAGTTATTAACCAATTTTAACTGAAAAAAGGACATCAATTATATTAATTTCAGCTTAGGTAGTTGCGCCTGGTTAAAAATGGCACGTTAATTGATTAACAGAAGCAAAAGAAAAAATTAAGTGATATAAACAAGTATCACAGGGGGTGATTAAGGTATGTTTATGTTTGATCCGATGTATCTGGTTTTTGCATTGCCTGGTTTAGCGCTGGCACTGTTTGCTTCATGGTATACCAAATCGACTTTTAAAAAGTTTTCTAACTGGCAGTCACCTAATGGTCTCACTGGTGCACAGGCTGCTCGTCAGATGCTCTCTTCGGCAGGAATTAATGATGTGCGAATAGAGCAGGTTTCAGGATTTCTCTCTGATCATTATGATCCTACCTCCAAGGTGCTGAGGCTGTCTCCTTCGGTTTACAGTGAAAATAGTCTTTCTGCAGTCGGGGTAGCTTGTCATGAAGCAGGTCATGCAATCCAACATGCCAGAAGTTACGCATGGCTTCATTTTAGGACTGCCATGGTTCCTCTTACTAATATCTCCAGCTATTTTTCCTACATAGTTATTACTTTGGGATTTGTATTTGCTTCGAGCTCACTTGTGGGTTTGGGGGCTATTCTTTTCAGCGGGGCAGTGATTTTTTCATTGATTACATTGCCTGTAGAATGGGATGCCAGCAAAAGGGCCAAGCTTGCCATGGCTCAGGCAGGGCTTTTACCAAGTAAAGATGCTCATAATGCAGGTAAAGTACTTGATGCGGCTTTTTTAACTTATGTTGCTGCGGCTGCAAGTTCCATCCTGACTCTGCTTTATTATCTGTTTAGAGCAGGTCTTCTGGGTCGTGGTGATGATTGATCTTTTTGTTAGCCTTGCCCCGCAAAAAAGGTAAGGCTAAAATATCTTCTATTCCAAGTAGTATAGTTCCTTCAGTATAGTGTATGAGTAACCTCTAAAAATGCATACCTGATCAGTTTAGCAAGATCTGAATAGGCAAAAAAAATAATCCTGAAAAATGGTTATTTTATTGATATTATATTAATTATATACTATACTGTTTCGCTCGAGTTTACCGGAAACTGCTGCAAGAAAATGTTTACAACATCTTAATTTGCAGATTGTAGTTTCTGGATACTGAAAAATGCTGCTTAAATTTCAGGAGGAAATTTGTGGGTTTTCAGGACACTAAGAGAATAGTAGTAGTAGACGATACGGAGTCTGTTGCATTTGTTATTAAGAGTTTTCTAGAGGATGAGGGGTTCAGAGTATCGGCACATGAAGACCCGCAGGATGCGTTGAGTGATATCGGAAGCAATGGAGCAGATCTGGTAATTACAGATTATACCATGCCAGGCATGAATGGCATCGAGCTACTGGAAAGAATAAAGAAATACAATCCCAGAACAGATGCAATAATCATCACAGCAGATCCCTTAAGAATTTCAGAACATGATGGCCGCTTCGAGGTTATCGAGAAAACTCAGGGTTTCATAAAAAAGGTCATTACGGCTGTATACAACATCTTTAATATGACACCCTGAAGACATTATTCATATTTTTCTGATTTCCTCATTTTTGAGGAGTCTATATCCATTTTTTTCAAACAGTTCAATTGCAGCATCAGTGTTCTCAAACCTCATGAATAAAATTGCTTTGTTAGAAGTCTGCTCAACAAAAGAATAAGTATACTCAATATTGATATTGTGCTTATCGCAAAGACTCATCAGGTCATAAAAGAGGCCCTCGCGATCTTCAATCTGCACGGCAATCACCGGATTCTGCTTAACCATAAATCCTGCGGATTTTAGAACATCGCAGGCTTTCTCCGGTTGGTTTACTATCATTCTCAAAATTCCGAAATCAGAAGTGTCTGCGATTGTTAAGGCTCTTATGTTAATTTTATTATCCCTGAGCACCCTTGCCACATTAGCCAGTCTGCCAGCCTTATTTTCAAGAAAAACAGAAATCTGCTGAACTTTCATTAGTCCTCCTCAAATGTTTCTCACATCGATTACTCTTTTAGCTTTCCCTTCACTGCGTTCGATACTCCTGGGTTCAACCAGTTTCACTTTACTGTGAACCAGAAGCTCTTCTTTAAGAGCATGCTCTATCTCTTTTTCCTTATCCTCAATAAAACGTATCTTGTCAGAGAATAAGGTCTCATGCATCTCAACCCTGACCTCAAGATAATCAAGAGCTCCCTTTCGATCTACCAAAATCTGGTAATGTGGTTCAACCCCATCGATTCTAAGTAAAACCTGTTCGACCTGGGAAGGAAAAAGGTTGACTCCCCGTACTATCAGCATGTCATCGGTTCGACCCATAACCCTGTGCATCCGCACCGATGTTCTTCCACAGGAGCATTTCTCCCGATTTAAATAAGTAATATCTCTGGTGCGGTAACGGATGACTGGTGTCCCCTCTTTGGTAAGGGTAGTGAAAACCAGCTCCCCTTCTTTACCATCCTCAAGTTGTTGGCCGGTAACAGGATCAATTATCTCCGGATAAAAATGATCTTCATAAATGTGCAGCATATCCTGACATTCACATTCAGAGGCAACCCCCGGTCCAATTATTTCTGTAAGTCCGTAAATATCGATCGCTTTAAGGTGCAGCTTACTTTCGATATCTTTACGCATATTTTCACTCCAGGGTTCTGCTCCAAGAAAAGCCGCCTTTATGGGAGAGTTTGAGAAATCTATACCAAGCTCTTTGGCCGCTTCAGCCAGATAAAGACTATATGAGGGAGTGCATGCTAAAACCGATGAACCAAAATCCTTCATAACCGATAACTGTCTTTTGGTATTACCACCCGAAATAGGTAAAATCGTTGCGCCAATTTTTCTGGCACCGTAGTGAACCCCTAAACCACCAGTGAAAAGTCCATAGCCGTAGGCGTTATGAACAATATCGTCTTTTGTAGTATCACCCATAGACAATGTTCTGGCCATAACCTCTGACCAGATTTCGATGTCTTTTAAAGTATATGCATCTACCACCGGTTTCCCTGTTGTGCCCGATGAGGTGTGGATCTCAACGATTTCACTCATATCGGTTGCCAGTAACCCGTAGGGGTATACATCCCGCATTTCAGCTTTTGTTATAAATGGAAGTTTTTGAATATCTTCCAGTGATTTAATGTCGGTTGGCTTGACCTTTTTTTTATCCATCTGCTCTTTATAAAAAGGAACACGGTTATATACCTTCAGGACCAGTTCTTTGAGATTTTGCAACTGAAATTTACGCAATTCCTGAGTTGGCATAGTCTCGAATTGTTCATTCCATATCATTTTTAACTACTCCGATCTATTAACCCTGAACAGGGCCGGTTTTTCGTGATTATCCGCACATGAAAAACGAACACCACTGTTTTCCAGCCGACTCAATAACATAATTTATGGAATAGCAGGATATTTTGAGGTTAGAAAGAAAAACGTATAAACGATCGATATCAACTCAGAATAAAGCGTTTTTACACCCTCACTACTTTTCCACCACTGAGCACTCTCATAATCAGCATTTTCTATAGAAACTTTTCCTACTTTTATTTGAGATTTGAGCACCCGTTCAAACACCATTGCAGAACGTCTGGTATGGGTTCCAAGAGAAAGTAAATCGATTTTTTCAATGAATAATTCTGAACTTTCCAGCCATTTTTTCAAAGCAACCGCCGATTGATAAGTTCTGTCTTTTCTGACACTTTCGGCAGGAACTGCTACGGTTAGCGACTCAGCGATTCCCATTTCATGGAAACTAAGCCTGGCCAGTTGAGCATAGGTTTTGTATGGAAGCAGATACGATCCCTGATCCAGAGGCCCTCCGGTAGAAACAAGCAGTTTGTAGTTTCCCTGAGAAAATATCCTTGCAGCTTCCTTTAGTGCATAATCGGGTTGCCACCCTTCAACAACAAGCAGCTCGCCACCTATTGGGGCTGATTTGGCCAAATAAGGGTGAATGTTGAGTAGAAAGATCAGCAGAACGGTAAATAAGTTGACACCAATAAGTGCCCAACCGGTGATCGTGGGAGCAAAGAAAGTTGTTTTTTTAAAAAGTGCAGGTAATTTCATATCATTTTTAGCAAAATCACACCTCGACAGGCAAATTTGGTATATTTTAATGCTCTTTCGGGTGCACTGTTATCCCCCAGATATCCAGGTGCTCTTGTTTTTAGAGAAAAAGATGGATGCTCATCAATCTCCCGGTAAAAAGATGAAATACAAAAAAATCTACTCCGGGGTAAAATCTATAAACTAAAGGTTCAAAATAAGGGTCGCATCACCGAAAAATCAAGAGTATCATTCATTTAATTAGCAAATGCTGAAACTACTATGAAAAAAGCAGCCCGTTATCTATAAAGGCTCCTCCAGGTTCACAAAAAAAATAATCCAAAATTAATTACATCTGTCAGTACTACTGTTATCAGATGTCTCACCTGTAATATCTGTTGTCTTCAGATCCGTAGAAATGATCTCCTGGTTTCCTCCACCGGAAAAATTCACTGAAGCAATGTCTTGTGTTTTTGTCACAGTATCCTGAGTCATACTGCCTAACGAAACACTCCAGCCTGAACAATTTTCAAAACCCAATACATTCCCCCACGGTTAATACTGGGGGTGAGGATAACGTTGCCAGAGCTGGTTCAGTTCCGTAGATAAGGATTCCATCATTATTGTACACAGCCACCCTTTGATTAACATTACAAATACTACTCATGCCCTGGTATGACCAGTCGTTACTTTTAACCCACTGTCCAGGATAGTAATTAGTGTAATGGACATCAAACTGCACTCCATCTACTGGCGTAGATGATCCTGGAAGGAGTTGGAAAGCCAAAGGATAATTCTAATCAAAATAAACGATACTTACTGTTCAACGGATGCACACCTTTTGTTATGCTTAAAGTTCCAGGATCCTTGTAATAACTGTCTACAATTATCTGTTTGTCTGAAAATTCTTCACGTGAAAACCATACTCTGACTTTAAATCCTGAAATGGTCTGATCCGACAGATTGGTAACTATTAAGAATGGTTTTGTGATATTGATCTCATTATAACCGTTATCTTTCATTTGAATACGTAGTCGGTGAATGCCCCGGATAATGTAAGTTGTTGTACTCCCGCTTACAGATGCAATTTGTATTGGCAAGTGTGGAGCTGCAAAAAGTATTTATTAATCCAACGGAATAATGTTGGAAAATTTTCCTCCGATGAGCAGAAACAGATAATATTTTTCTCCTTGCGCGGGTGGCTTCGATTTTAATAAACTTAATCTTGTAAATAAGGCAATAATGACTTTAATGAAATGGAAAATCAAATCTAACAAAGAAAAATGAATTTCTGATGAAAAAGGCATGATGGAGACATTTTTAAATCCGTTTGATTTCACCGATAAAAAAAAACAAAAAGGAGCTGCTGGAACTTGTTCACTTAAAACAATAAATACTACAAGAAATAGTTTTTTTGTACAAAGCAGTTCAATAAGATATACTCTCAATAACCACCAGAAATGAAAACCAGTTAACGAACAGGCTGAAAAATGAAAAAAAATATTTCTATTATCCTGATTATTTCTTGTCTGAGCTTTTCAGGGAAAGCAGATAACTCACAGGATTGCCGGTTTTTATCATTATATTCAGGGAAATTCCTCTTTATTCCACTCGACAGCATACAAATAGACAAAACATCAGAATTGAGCGGTGAATTCAACGACTCTTTTTTCTGCCATGCTGCAAATCAACTGTTATTGCATTCTCTATCTCAAAGGCTCACACCCGTGTCAAATGATAATATTGAGATCTCTTCATTAAGGGGTAAAGCTCTTTCCGATGATAAAGAAGACATGGACAGTTTACCAGATTTTTTTCGGAAAATGGCAAAAAAAACAGGCTCGGAATATGTGGTAATACCACATTCCTGTAGTTTGTATCAGAAAATAGTTACACAGGAAGGTTGGAGAGATGCCCGGGGTGGACTCAGCTATGAGCGACCAGTTAAAAACACCGCTATTGCCGTTATGCACCTGAAAGTCTGGGGTAAGGATGGAAAGCTGGTTTGTGAACTTAGCAGTACTGGAAAAAACAAAAAACCAATGTTTTACTCCTTTTTCAAAAAACGAATAAAATTAAAAGAGGTGGTTAGTTATTCCCGAAAGCCATTTGCTAATCCACTGATCCGTGCTTTAAACAAAGGAATCAAAGCCTTGCTAGAAAATTAGTGTTCCCTACTATGCACCCGGGAAATGCTTTTTATAAACTCTCCAGGTACTGCTTATCAGAGTATCAACATCGCTGTGATTGGCTTTCCAGCCAAGAATCCTGTACGCTTCCTTTGATGATGCAACCATTTTTGCAGCATCCCCTGGACGACGAGCTGCTATTTGGACTGGAATTGCTTTCCCGGTAATTTCACGTGCTTTCTGCACCATGGATTTTACGCTGATCCCATTCTGACTTCCCAGATTCACTGTGATACTGCTGTCATTTTCCGCTATATACTCCAGCGCTTTTACGTGAGCATCTGCCAGATCATTGACGTGCACATAATCACGTATACACGTACCATCTTCTGTCTCATAATCATCACCAAAAATGGACAGTTGCGAACGAATACCGGCTGCAGTTTCCATAACCACAGGAAGCAGATTCTCGGGTTTTCGCTCTAAACCGTGAATCCTTTGATCAACATCGTAGCCTGCTGCATTGAAATAACGCAAAGCAGCATACCTCAATCCCTTTAACCTGTCATACCATTGAAGAAATCTTTCAATCTCCAGTTTTGTAAAGCCATAATAATTTTGCGGTTCCACAGGATGAGACTCATCTACCGGAAGATATTTTGGTTCACCGTATATTGCCGCAGAAGAGGAGAAGACCATTTTTTTAACTCCGATATCCATTGCAGCATTTAATAGATTTATGGTCCCGTTAATATTATTAAGTGAATACTTCTCAGGGATAATCATCGATTCGCCTGCAGCTTTAAAGGCAGCCAGATGAATAAAAGCATCGATACCACCTTTTAATGCCTGCCGAATCTGCTCATAATTCAATATGTCACCATGAATAAAGGCTGCATCGGTAAAAAGATTCTCACGATCGCCACTGGATAGATTATCAAATACAGTAACCTTGTGACCTCTATCTAGTAAAGCTCTTACCACATGGCTACCAATATACCCCGCTCCTCCAACAGCCAATACATTCATCACTTTACTCCATAACATTGTGACTAACCAGGTAATTTAGTCAAAAAAATTAGCTGAAAAACATCTAAATGAAGAACTGCAGATTAATAAGTTTTGCAACTTCACTGCTGTTTTCTTCCGGTAGTTGCAAAATCCCAAACTAAAGCACGAAATCCGAAAACATTGAAACACTTTTATTACTGTTTAAAATTTTAGAATTGTGCTTTGTAATTTCCTTCTGATTTTATATTCTCTCTGATTGTTTTTACCTGAATATATCTGATTCTACACCGATTTACTTACGGTTTCATTTCGGTTATTTTTTATTTCTTAATGCTGCCAATAAAGCGGCTCCAAATTCACTACTGGACGCTTCAGTTTTATTAACAGGTGCCTTGCCTTGCTTTTTAATAAATTCTGTTACTTCCTGCTGATCCTGTTTTGCCTCTTTTACTCCATAGGAGAGAGAAATGCGACGGTTTTCAGTATCCACCGACTCTATTATTACCTTAACAGAATCACCTTCATTCAACGAATTCTTTTTATCAGATGAAATGTTGGCAAAAACAAGAAGCCCAGTCACCCCTTCTGATAGATCAATAAAGTAACCATATCTTGATTTTTTTGCTACAGTCCCGGGAACCTCTGAACCAACAGGAAAACGGTAATCGGCATCACGCCATGGATCATCAGAAACGTCTTTGAGGCTTAGAGAGATTGATTTCTTTTTCTCATCTATACCTAAAATATTCACCTGCACTGAATTGCCTTCCTGAACAACTTCAGAAGGATGGTGGACTCTTTTGATCCAGGACATCTCAGAAACGTGAACCATTCCCTCGATACCGGGTATGAGTTCGACAAATGCACCAAAATTAGTGATACGTGTGACTTTCCCCTGGACCGATTGACCAACAGAGAACTTTTCAGAAACAGTGTTCCAGGGATTATCAAAAACCTGCTTTATGGAAAGGGAAATTTTGGAATTTCTGACAGGTTGCTTTTTCTCCACTTTCAGAACTATCACTTCTACATCCTGCCCAACCGTGAATGATTCATTCAGTTTCTCCGCTCTTTCCCATGAAACCTCAGAGATATGCACCAAGCCTTCCAGACCACCTAAATCTATAAAAAGCCCAAAATCAGTGATCTTGGAGATCTTTCCCTGAATAACCTTCTTTTGTGCGGCAAGCTCTTCCATTTCCTCAAGCTTTGCTTTCAGGCCTTCTTCCAGCAGAGGGATGCGGCTTACTACGATGTTTCTTCCCCCCTCTGTAATCCGGGTGATCATCACATCCAGATTCTTGCCCAGATAACTGTTAACGTCCTCGGTAAATTTCACATCAATCTGGCTGATAGGGCAAAAAGCTCTGTGTCCCATAATCTTGAGATTCAATCCGCCGATATTAACACCAGTCACTTTGCCCTGAACAGGAACTTTATTATTAAGCGCATCGTAGAGGTCCTGAATCGGAGATGAATGCCCGCTGATGCGCTTGCTAAGTACTGTCTCATCATCGTTATTGGAAACCACGTATGCGGTAACCTTGTCTTTCTCTTTAACAGTTATTTCGCCGTTTTCATCGGTTAGTTCCATTTTTTTAATCATGGCCTCATTTTTGCCACCAATATCCACAAATATGAAATCGGAACCAACCCGGGTAACTGTTCCAGAAACTTTGGATCCTGCTTTTATATTTGCGGGAGTTTTCTGCTCAGAATCATTGATCATTTGAAGCAGCTCTTTAGAGGCTTGCTGATCCTGAGAATGTTCATCAAAAAAATTGTCGTGGTTCTTGTCATTCATATTAAGGACTCCTGGAAAATGAAGGCGCGCAAATATTTAAAAATAGGAAAATATACTTAAGCGGCCTATAAAAATAGCTATTTGGTTTACCATTATCAAAAAAAATACTTACTAATAAGTTTTTTATTGTGGTAGAATCCTCCGGCGTACCATCAGTTGTGTCAGTGAGAGCTGAACCTTAGAACCAGAAGACCTTTGAATTGAAAAAAATATCGAACAACGAATGTCGAAGTGAAAATGGAAGATGAACTCCCGAACCTTTGAAACTCTAAACCCAAACAGCTCTGAATCCACCATTTCCCATTCGCTGCCGATCGATTCATTTTATTTACGCGCTTTCTGGTATTCTAAAGTGTTTAGAAGTGCCCAATCACGCGTATATTACCACTCTAAAGTGTTTAGAAGTGCCAAATCATGCGTATATTGCCACTCTAAAGTGTTTAGAAGTGCCAAATCATGCGTATATTGCCACTTCTAAAGTGTTTAGAAGTCCAAATCACGCGTATATTGCCACTTCTAAAGTGTTTAGAGGTCCAAATCACGCGTATATTGCCACTTCTAAAGTGTTTAGAAGTTCAATTCACGCATATATTTCCACTTCTAAAGTGTTTAGAAGTTCGAATTACGCAGGAACATTGTTAAACGCTAACTCTCAGGAGAGTGGACAGATATCTGGTTTAGAGTTATATCATCAGACTGGAGCTAACAGGCAGCCGTCCTATAATCAAATGACAGCAGTACCTCCGCCCATAATCCCCCTAAACAAGGGGGCGCTTTCCAGCGCGGATTTCTTCATCCAAAATCTGATAAACAATTTGAAACATTATCTAATCAGGTTTTACACACAAAGGCTGCCAATTTTTAACTACATCAAAAAATCCCTATGCCCGTATTATATTTTTAAACGTTTATGAACCCTATAGAGTTGAACCATTTCTGAAAGATTAATGATGGAAAAACAGTACAATCCTGCGCAGGTAGAAGACCGCTGGTACGCGAAATGGATGGAAAAGAAACTTTTCCATGCCGACGAAAAATCAGATAAACCTAAATACTCCATTGTTATTCCACCTCCAAACGTCACAGGTGTACTCCACATGGGTCATGCCCTGAATAACTCTATTCAGGATATAATAATCCGTTATAAACGCATGTGTGGTTTTGAAACCCTCTGGATGCCTGGTACCGATCATGCAGGAATAGCTACTCAGAATGTAGTTGAAAGAAAACTGGCTAAAGAAAAGAAGAATCGTCATGATCTTGGCAGAGATGCATTTATCAGTGAAGTGTGGAAATGGAAAAAGGTTCATCATCAGATTATCTCCAGCCAGCTCAAAAAACTGGGCAGCTCCTGTGACTGGGACCGCGAACGCTTTACCATGGATGAAGGATTGTCTAAGGCTGTGCGTAAGGTTTTTGTGCAGCTCTATAAAGAAGGACTTATTTATAAAGGGAAATATATTATCAACTGGTGCCCCAGGTGTCAGACAGCTCTCTCTGATGAGGAAGCAGAGCATAAGGAGCTTCAGGGAAAACTCTACCACTTCCAATATCCATATGCAGATGGTTCAGGCTATGTGACAGTTGCCACTACCCGCCCTGAGACCATGCTTGGAGATACTGCTGTTGCAGTGAATCCAAAGGACCAGCGCTATAAAGGAAAAGAAGGAAAAATGCTGATTCTTCCTCTGGTAAACAGAGAAATTCCTATCATTACAGATGATTATGTGGACAAGGAGTTTGGTACAGGTGCAGTTAAAGTTACCCCTGCACATGATCCCAATGACTACGCAATGGGGCAGCGTCATGATCTGGAGCCGATTATGGTTATGGATGAAACCGGGCACATGACCGGTTCCATACCTGAAAAGTATATCGGTAAGGACCGATTTACGGTTCGAAAAGAGGTAGTTGAAGATCTTACAGCACTTGGCCTTGTGGAAAAGATTGAAGAACATACCCATGCAGTAGGTCATTGTTATAGATGCAGTACAGTTGTAGAACCATATTATTCCGATCAGTGGTTTGTCAAAATGAAACCACTGGCAAAAGAGGCTCTGGAAGCTGTGCTTGAAGACAAGGTTAGCTTTTATCCTAATCGATGGAGAAAAACGTATATCGATTGGATGGAAAATATCCGTGACTGGTGCATTTCACGTCAAATCTGGTGGGGGCACAGAATTCCGGTATGGTACTGTGATTGTGGAGAGATGACAGTTGCTGAAGAGACTCCTCTCAATTGCCCCAAATGCCATAGTTCATCTTTAAGACAGGATGAAGACGTACTTGACACCTGGTTCTCATCATGGTTGTGGCCGTTTTCCACTATGGGATGGCCTCAGGATACTTTGACCATGAGGAAGTTCTTTCCTACCGATACACTGGCGACTGCACCGGAAATATTGTTTTTCTGGGTGGCCAGAATGATCATGGCATCCCTTCATTTTACTGGAAAGTTGCCCTTTACCCAGGTTATTCTACACGGTACAGTCAGAGACAAGACCGGGAGGAAAATGAGTAAATCGCTGGGCAACTCTATCGACCCGCTGGAAATAATTCCAGTCTACGGTACAGATGCACTCCGTTTCTCAATGATTATGATCACTGCCTCCGGAGCAGATGTTTATCTGGGAAAAGACACCTTCGATATAGGACGTAACTTCGCCAACAAACTATGGAACGCTTCCAGGTTTCTTCTGGGTAATATTGACCAGCAGTATGCTTTTGACAGCCTGCCATCACAGGAGCGTTTTAAACTGGAAGACCGGTGGATTTTCAGTAAGTTACAGAAAGTAGCAATAAGTGTCAATGAAAGCCTAGAACAGTTCAGATTCAATGAAGTCTGTCACACCCTATATGATTTTATATGGAAAGAGTTCTGTGACTGGTATATCGAAGCTAAAAAAACAGACCTCTACCAGCAGGAAGATCCTTCACGGCGGCAGGATGCAATCTGTCTGTGCAGCTATATGCTGGCATCAATCCTGAAGATGCTTCACCCGGTCATGCCGTTTATAACCGAGGAGATATGGTCAAATTTGCGGTTGAAAGTGACTTTCCCGGAGGTGATTGACAGCGAGTTTATCATGACTGCAAGTTTCCCGAAAGCTGACAATTCATTACTCAACGACCAGGCGCAAACACAGTTCGGTTTAACTATGGATGTGATCACTGCTTTGCGGACCATAAGATCTGAAAACAATGTTCCACCCGATAAACAGGCAAATGCAGTAATTATCCCGTCAGATAGTGATAGTACTGAAGTATTAAAGTCGCAGATTAAACTGATCGATCAATTTGCCAGACTGACAGAAACAATTATAGCTCAGGATGCAAAGAAGCCTTCCTTTGCCGGTTCATCGGTGGTCAAGGGTACATCGGTCTATCTCAGCCTTGAGGGTTTGATCGACCTAAAGTTGGAAATCGAAAAACTCACTAAAGAGATAACCAGAGTCAGTGGCCTTATTAAAGGAACTAAAGCGCGCCTTGAAAATCAGAATTTCGTAAGCCGTGCCCCCGAAGATGTAATAGCCAAGGAACGGAAAAAGCTTCAAGGTTTGGAAGAAAATCTGGAAAAGCTTGAGAAGAACCTTCAAATGATGCAAAAAGGCGATGCGTCTTGAGGCCGAATCCGCCTCAAGAGTGAGTTGACTTGACGACAGTGAGAAGAAATTACCCCAGAGATGAAGAGTTTTACAGGTTAAAAAGTTAACCTTGGGGAGACTATTTATGCTGAGTAAACCACACCACCTTTATTACCTCAATGCTCTCTTCGATCAGCACTTAGGAGGCTATGATACAGGCAAACTCGCCCGTGCCGCCTCCGAAATGACCATCTTGTTTTCATTCATGGGCAATCACTCCGACAGAGTCCTGCTTGATGTAGATTTTCCCGATGATTTTAGAAATTACCTTCTTTCCATAAATGTAAAATCTCTCCAGACAACTAATGGAAACAAAGCTGAAATCCCGGTATCATGGGGTTGGGATGAACAGAGCTGTAAAAAAATGAAGACACTAGGACTAAATTGTCAAAACCCGAATCTCAGCATCATAAAAAAAGTAAACTCTCGTCAATTTCACAATCTCATTTCCGACAGATTCAGTCTAGGAGTAGAAGGCTCCACCTACTGTGATTCTTATGAAGCATTGCTTCAAGGACTGAAAAAACTCGAACTTTTTGGAGACTTGGTGATAAAGCCATCATTTGGCGGTTCCGGTTATGGATTCAGGATAATTAAAAAAGGTGAAAAAACCTTTTATCAAAAAGACATGGAGGCTCTGGTTGAACATGGGGGCGTAGTGATTGAACCATGGCGTAAGCGTGTTCACGATTTTTCAAGCAGCATCACAATTTATAAAGATGGATCTATGAGTTCGATTCGTCACCAGAGGTCCTTTTCCAATATGCATGGTGCTTTCATTGGAATATTTATGGCACCCTGCGATCCGGTGATCGAAAAATATAAATATATTCAGGAAAAAGCAGTCAGAAATGCGGCTCAAACACTTTTTGAACATGGATATTTCGGTCCTGCCGGTTTTGATTCTTTCGTTTATACCGACACCGATGGAAAAGAAAGGGTCGCTCCGGTAATTGAAATCAATGCCCGCCATTCCATGAGTGATGTAGCACATGCTATCAGAAATCGCTATACACCGCAGAAATGGTGTTTTTTCCGCCTAATGAGCAAAAAAAGATGCAACCTCCCTACTGATTACAATAAATGGAAAGATATGTTAAAAAAAGATCATTTCGACCCTGATACAAGGGAAGGAATAATTCTTCTGACTCCACTTCGTTTAAAACATGGCAGCACTGTTGTTCAGCCCATAAGAAATGGGTTTTTCCTTTCGGCATGTTCAGAAGAGGAACTTTTCGAAATGGATGAGAGACTGAGGAAAGTATTGGAATGTGGAAACCATTAGCCTAATAATTTCCAAACAGAAGAAATTCCAAATCACAATTCTTAAATACTAAACAGATCCCAATACTCTAATTTCTAAACAGAGATAAAAGGTTTTCAAGTAACTAAAGTTTAGGGTGTGAAGTCCTATTTGCTGTTCTTGTTTCGAATTTCGTTTTTCGGACTTCGTGCTTAATTTTTTTTAATCCTAAGCAGAGTTATAGTTGGAAATTCAGTTGGTCCGTTTTGACGAGTAGCGAAGGGACTTCAAGGTACTTTATTCATAATCACCCGAACTGCAAACCCATACTGTTTATAGTAACGGCTAGAAGCCAGATTGCTGTGATTAAAACCCAGATAATACCGATAAGCATTAGTTTCATCGGTTTCAGTTGCAGTCCACCAGTATTCGTAATATCCCTGATCATAATAGGTGGCAAGGTCGTTGCGGCATCCACCCGGAAGCGCTGCAAATCCGCTTCGATTGTTTCTCATCGATCTGTTGCCTACTGTACCTTCTCCATCGGCATCTGCCCAGATAGTGTTGGATGCCAATGCTTTACCTATTTTGTTCTCCTTTTTAGTACCATCCCAGTTAAAGCCATGCTCAATCAAATAGTTTTCCAGTTTTTCCCATTCCGCATTTGTGGGCACATGCCATCCTTTGGGGGCTAGTTTTCCGGTTTCTACTGCATACCAATTGTATAATGCTCCAAATTTTACCCCGCTTGCTGGATTGTTGTCGTAATAGCAATAGCCCGGCGAATTCATTCCTATCCAGTCAAATACATCAGCAGCATAGGTTATTGGAGTCCCGTCATTAAGCTTTGTTGTCCTGAGGTCCTCAACTGTCCATAACTGATGACCTATTTTGATCGTTGTGTATAAGTTTCCATCTACATCGGTTACAGTTTCTGTGGTTGTCAGCTCACCTTTTTTGTCTTCTTTTTTTTTAAGGAAGTCAAAAAAACCCATTAAATTCTCCTCTCTTTAATGCTGCTTTAACTGACAAAGTAAGGAGGATACCTTAAAGTAAAATAGCAAAAAAAAGTCCAACGTTTCCAAATCGTTACTACTGAGCTCTGAAACAAATGTCGAGGAAGATATCAGAAAAAATCGGAAAGAATATCTATAAGAAGGAAATTACAAATAACTATTCTAAAACCTAAACAGGAATGAAGTAAAGATAGCTTAAGTATACCAGTTGGTCCTCATTCCCATTTCAAATATTCGTTTTCCGTTCGAGTTCATATTTCGAATTGCGGTTTTCGGATTTCGTGTTTATTTCCCTTTGGTCCACTTAAAATAGACTGACAACATACATGGAACCATAATCAGGGTCATTATGGTAGCGAAGGTAAGCCCATAGATCATTGCCCATGCGAAAGCAGTCCAGAAATTTGACATTTCTGATCCGAACTGAATGCCAAATGATGAAGGATGAATATCCAGACTTACCCCAAAAGCCATAGGAATAAGTCCCACAACTGTTGTCGCAGCAGTTAAAAAGACCGGACGAAACCTGGTTTTACTTGCATTTATTATTGCTTCCATTGGAGAGTCTCCAAAAGCAATTCTCTTATTGGTATAATCGACCAGTACAATACAGTTATTGACAGCCACACCTGCAAGTGCAATACATCCAATTCCCGACATTATGACTACAAAGACCTGACCAGACAGGAAATAGCCCCATAAGACCCCTCCAATGGAAAGAAAAACCGAAATCATGATTATAACTGTCTGACCAATAGAATTAAACTGGGCTACCAATACAACCATTATCAAAAAAAGGGCAATTACAAATGCCTGCAGCAGAAAAGTGGTAGCCTCTTCCCGCATCTCGAACCCCTCACCCGCGCTGATCCTGTATCCAAAAGGAAGATTAATATTGTAAACCAGGCTGTCCACCTGAGTTTGAATCTTTTGCTTATCCTGAACATTTTCAAAAAAATCTGCCCATACACCGACAGATCTCTGAAAATTTCTTCTTCTGATGATTCCAACAGCTGATCTGCTGCTGACTTGTGCCACTGCAGTGAGCGGAACTCTCACTCCATCATTATCAACCACATGAATCCTTTGAACATCTGAAACCGAATTACGATAACCAGAAGTATAACGCAAAACGATATCATATTCATCTTCACCAGCCCTGAACTCACCTATAACTGAACCGTTTATGGCAGTTCTGACAGTCGATGCAATATTTTGTGCATTCAGGTTATAAAATGCTGCCCTTTTTCTGTCGATATTGATATTTAATTCTGGTTTTGCTGCTTCAAAATCCGTCTCTATCAGTTTTAATTGCGGATAGTTTCTCAAAACAGTCAAAACGGAATCGGCATACATTCCCAGAACAGAATAATCATCACCTATTACATCAAAGGAAATATCATGTCCTGAGGGAGGTCCTGCCTCCCTTTCCCGGATTTCGATGTTTGCTCCACTAAAACCGCTTAATTCTCTTTTAAGAGCAGCAATGGTAGTCCTGCCCTCTATATCCCGTTGCTTAAATTCCTTTAAACTGAGTCTGACAAAGCCCTGATTGTATTCCTCGCCCATTCTTGAAAAAAGATCATCTTTTCCCGCTCTGCCTGAAGTTGCCTGAATGCTTTTAAGGGATGAAGGAACCTTTTGCGCTATCCTTTCCAAAACATTTATAACACTGTCGGTTTTTTCAAGAGGTGTTCCCTGTGGCATTTCAACGGTAATAATTATTTCTGATGGATCCAGGGAGGGGAAAAAAATTGCTTCTTTACCAAATACTATGTAAAGGACAAATCCCAGAATCACTATTATAAAAGTTACAACCAATACCAGAGTGTTTCTTCTAAGTGATTTACGCAGCCAACTGTCGTATCTGTTCATCATCCAGTTGTATAACTTGCCGCCTCCGGTCATTCTTGATGCATGTCTGGTGTCACTGACTTTTAAAAATCGTGAACAGAAGACCGGATTAATTGTGAGCGCAACAAAAAGAGAGGATGAGAGTACCACAATGACAGTGATCGGTATATATGACATGAAATCACCCATCACATCCGGCATGTAAATAATGGGAAAGAAAGCAAGACAGGTAGTGAGAGTGGATGAAATCACAGGAGCTGCAACTTCAGAAGTCCCATCTATGGCTGCATCACGCTGAGATTTTCCCATAGTGCCATGACGAAAAATATTCTCTACTATTACTATGCCGTTATCAACCAGCATTCCCAAAGCCAGAATAAGACTGAATAGTACGACCATATTCAGTGTAATACCCATCAGTTGCAGCACAGTAAAGGAAAGAAGCATAGAAAAAGGAATAGCCAAAGAGACAAACAATGAATTTACAAAGCCCAGAAAGACGATGGTAATCAGCAAAACCAGTAAAAAGCCGCTGAACATGTTGTTTTCCAGATCAGAAATAATCAGCCGTATGTCATCAGATTCATCGTATACATAGTTTACTTCTGTTCCCTGTGGAAAACCTTCTTTCAGGCTATCAATTAAAGCCCTTGCCTGATCGACAATCCTGACAATGTTCTGTCCGCTTCGTTTGGTTAAAGATAATGTTATGGCAGGTTTCCCGTTGAAACTTGAATAAGTCTCCGGTTCATCATAGGTAAAGAAGATAGATCCTAATTTGCTTAAGGGAACACTGATATTACCGGATTGAACCATTATATTTTCAAATTGCTCGGGGGTGCGGATTTCAGAATTGATAGAAATGGAGTAAGTAAGGGCCTGACTTTTTAAAATACCACCCGGAATTGCAGAATTAGCGATCTGCACAGCATCAGACACATCATCTATTGACAGATCATAGTAGGAAAGTTTGGCCGGATCGATCTCAATTATCACTTTTCGCTCAAGGTTGCCTGCGATTTCGACATCCAGCACTCCCTGAACTCTGCGTAACTCCTCTTCAAGATCTTCTGCGGTGTTATCGATAATATCAAGTCCGTCAATGTGCGATAAAGAGATTATCAGAATCGGGAAACTGGAAGAGCTGAGCTCCTGAACAGAAGGCTCCTCTGATTCTGCGGGCAATAATGGCCTGGCTCTGTCAATTCTTTGCTGAACTCTTCTAAGGGCGGTTTCCACAGAAATGTCTGAAGCAAATTCTGTGTAGATAAATGAAAGTCCCTGCTGTGATGAAGAGGCAATTTCCATTAATCCATCAATACCGTTGATTTCATCTTCCAGCACCCGGGTAACCAGATTTTCCATATCTGCAGCAGAAACTCCCGGATAAAGGGTACTGATAAAAATATATGGTTGTTGTATTTCGGGTGCAGATTCCCGAGGAAGGCTTATGTACGATATTAAACCGGCAACCACTATAAGTGCAGAAAATGTAAAAACCATTGAGGCTTTATTTACCAAAAAGCGGATCATTGGCTTTTACCTGAATTACTTATCTTTACAGTCATACCTTCCCGGACAAACTGAAAACCTGCGGTTATGAGGCGCTCACCCGGATTCAATCCGCTTTTTACCATGGTGCTCTGATCTGTCTGGGGACCGGTTTCTATCTGTTTTTTATGCACAATCCCACCGGAATCCACTGTCATAACCGTATATTGAACCCCTTCCATTACTATGGCTTCTGTTGGAATTACTATAGCGCTGTCAAAGGTTACAAGGGATAGCTGAATCCGCCCGGATGTGCCAGGTTTGAGTTCGTTATCTTTATTAGCAAAATATGCCTCTGCTGAAAACAAGCGCTTCTCCTGATCTGCAGCTCTGGCCAGCACCATTATTTTTCCAGACCATGACTTGTTTTGAATCATGGGTATGGTCAGCGCCACTTCACTTCCAGGATCTACATGGTAAATATCTGATTCAGTGATACCGAATTTAACCTTTAGGCTGTCCAGCCTTGATACAATAAATGTAGGAGTATTTGCAGCGAGTTCCTGATATTGCTCTATGAAGCATGTTGTTACGATACCGGAAACCGGAGTAATTGCGAAAGCACCGCGATAGTTTTTCTGGGCATCTAAGAATTCGTTGTTTGCATTTAAAAGGGTCAGGTGCTGCTGATCGAGAGAGAGCTGCGATGCATTACCCCTGCTGTAATGCTTTTTCAGTTGTTCCAGAGTAGACCTTGCAATATTGAGTTGAGCTCGTGCAGTTTCTAACAGGTTATAAGCCCTTGAGCCATCGATACTGGCCAGAGAAACTCCCCTTGTAACATTTTTACCTTCCCTGAAGTTTATCTTCTCAACCCGTCCTCCCGAATAACAGATAAGATTTGCAGTTTCCATTGGTTCCAGTCTTCCGAAATAAATCGCTTCTTCGGTAAATCTTTGACTGGTGACAGTAATCACTTCAACCGATAATTGCTCTTGCTTTTCCTGACCGTTCTGTCCGTTTTTTCTGGAACAGACAAGTAAAAGTCCTATTGCCAGAAGCACAAACAATCGCATACTAATCTCCGAAAATTCTCAGGCCAAGTGCAACCCGCAACTGTGCTTGTAACAGCAGTCGCCTCAATTTTTCGTTATCCAGATTCAGTGCAGCATTGCGGTACTCCTGTTCTATCTCCAGATAAGAGATAGCGTCGATGAAGCCATCCTGAAAATCCATGTCTGCTTGCTGAAGCGCTTTTTGTGAAGCTTCAAACTGAAACCGGTATGCTTCAATAGTACTACCAACTACTGAGATCTGATCTGTAACCTCCTGGATTTGATTTCTGTTTTCCCGTTCCATCTGCTTGAGCTCTAAAAAGGTGGCTTTTTCCTGCTGTTTTGCCTGCCTGTATTGAGCGAAGCTTCTCTTTCCATCAAAAATGTTCCAGGAAAGTTCTAAACCGATGGAGTAGTTGATAAGATCGGGATTAAAGAAATCCGAAGAAACCGGAATTTGAGGTACAGCCCCACCAACTTCTGGATCAATGGTGGCCAGTTCTGTTAGGCCAGAGGTATCTACTGCCATGAATTCATTAAACATGGAACCGAAAAGGTTTATCGAGGGAAAGAACGAGGACCAGGCGCTTTTTCTCAGATATGTAGAAACATCTGCTTCTAAGCGTTTTAGCCCAATCTGCAGATTCTCACCATCGGAAAAGGAAGGGATTTGCAAAAATGATCCAGATGTGTCAAGTACCAGCAAGTAGTCCGCAGAGTCTTCCAAACCAATAAGAACATTAAGTTTTCTTATTGAAAGCGCTCTTTTACTTGTTGATGATAAGAGTAATGCCCTGTCTGCTTCCAGTGATGCCTGGGTTCGGAGGAGTTCCCGTTTCGAAACCCGACCTGTTTCATAATCCAGTGAAGTCCGCTGGTAGATGCGATCTGAGCGGTCAAGAGATTGCGTAGCAATCATATAATCGAATTGCCCGGTATAGGCTTGAATAAACTGGTTAATCACTTCCAGCAAATAACTGTCTCTCTGAAAGTCACTTGAGTTTTGGGCGATTTTTCTACTCAATGAGGCCAGTTTAAAAGAATTGAATATCTGTCCGAATTTAAATAGTGGCTGCTGCAAAGAGAAGGACCAACTGAAAAGATAACCATCGATTCTATTAATAAATATGGGAGATTCAAAGGGGCGTCCCAGAAGAGACTGATTGGCATAGCCAAAACTGGTGACAAAATCGATGTTGGGATAAGCTTCGGCTTTGTAGATATCTACCTGCTGAAGATCAGCCTCTATTCTCGTTTGAATTATCTCGATTCTGCTGCCCTGTTTATTGGCAATAGAGAGTATGTCCTGAAGAGAATAGTGTTTGACAATATCAGTTGTTTTGGCTGATGCAGCAACCATTAATAGAGTGACATAAAAAAAAATGGATACCATTTTAACCTTTCTAATCAATTGCTGGCCAGAATTTAAGAGGTAGCAAAAATAGGACCCAGATGGTGAGGTGTGTTGGTCCGTTTTTTGAAAGTACAAAAGGAGATTAAAGAGGCAATAATCAAGCTTAGCTCCCCTAACCAGGAGAAATATTTATGCCGAAAAGAGCAGAAAGAGCAGTTCCGCAGGGAATGAATACTGTTACCCTTTATCTCAGTTACAAAAGCAATTGCATAGAGGCAATTGAGTTGTATAAAAATGCATTTGAGGCCAAAGTTCAATTCGAACCTATGCGTTTTCCAGACGGCAGAGTTCTTCATGCCATGATCAAAATTGGTGACTCAAATATCATGATGTCCGATTCTTTTGAGAAAAGGGATCAGACTATTGGGAATATGGCGCAGATGTGGATCTATGTGGAGGATTGCGATTCAATGTTTAACCGGGCTGTAAAGGCTGGCTGTAAAGTAGCAATGGAAATGGAGGATCAGTTCTGGGGGGACAGAGTGGGACAGGTCCATGATCCCTTTGGTTATCTTTGGTCAATAGCCAGTACAAAATGGGATTTAAGTGCTCAGGAGATGCAGGAAAAACAACAGGAGTGGCTTAAATCATCGGGCTTGAAAAGAGGGGGTTAACCATTAACTTCCGTTTCTAATTTTTGGAATTATCAAAGAGGTTCTTTTAAGGTAAGCTCTATATGCATCTCCGTGTTTTTTTAAAAGCCAGATCTCTTCTATTTTGGCATGAATAAAGCACAGAGAAGAGAAAAGGGGTAAAATCACCAGAAGAAAGCCACCGGAACTTGTCATTAACCCAATTCCAGTTGCCAGTAAAATGTAGAAGAGATAAACCGGATGATGCCAGATTGCGTAAACACCTTTGCTGGCTACCCGGTCATAAGGAGCGATGGCAGTAATTGGCAATTTGCCTGCTTCTCTGGAGAAATCTCTGATACTTAAATAAAGCATAAACGTAGAAAATAATGAAATCAGAGTACCACCTGTTTTGATAAACAGGGGAAAAGATTTTTTCAGCCCTTGTTTGTCTAATTGTAAAGAAAGTTTGACCAAGAAAAGTGGAAGCAGTATCCAGAATGCAAAAATGTATAACCCAGTAATTGCATTTCTGAGAAACGGCTTAATCAATTTTTCTGATTTTCTTCTTTTCATACTGCTTTATTAAGCAATTAGAGCAATTGATATTCCTTTTTAAAATAGAGACAGACCCGCCTTGCCTCTACTTTCGATGGAATACTAATTGCAGCATTTTTTAGGAATCCCTTTACACTAATCTTCAAACAAAGGAGATCACGATGGGTTTCAATCCGTTCGATGAAAAAGGCATTCCAATGGACAAGCAGATCAAATCCTGGTCGGAGCTCTCTACCAAGTCATACGATCCGCAGTCGGTTCATCCTTACACCCGTACCCGTGCAATTTTAATGAGTGGTATCGAAGTGAATGCAGTTCTTTTCTATCACAACTTCCATCGCCATTGTGACGACATGGAACTCAGGCGGCAATTAGCTATGGTGAGAAGGCAGGAACAGCAACAGCAGAAAATGGTCAACTGGATGATTCCAGCTTCCGAATCAACTCTTGAGATAACAATCGGCTATGAGCAGTTGGCCACCGATCTGACTGCATCCATGGCCAAAACCGAACCTGACCCCTATGTCAAATTGGCTCTGGACTACGCCCTGATCGAAGATTTTGATCATCTGTACCGGTATGCTAATCTTATGCTTGAGAGTAACCCCAAAAGAGCCGAATCAATATTAAAAGATCTGACTGAGGTTACTCCCGGAAGACCCACAGTTCTGGAGCATCAGCACCCTTTCGATACCGTCCGTAAATATGTGGATTTTAAAAGATGCGATCCACTTACCAGAATGCATATCCTTACCATTACCGCTGCCGAGCAACAAACAATGAATTATTACATGAACGTGGGAAATCAGTTTAGCGATATGACCGCAAGAGGGCTTTATCAGGAAATCGCCATGATTGAGGAGCAGCATGTAACCCATTATGGTTCTTTAATCGATCCGAGAAACTCCTGGTTTGAGATGGCCTGTTCTCATGAGTATAACGAATGCTATATGTATTATTCCTGTATGATTTCAGAACCCGATGAGAGGGTAAAAAAAATATGGGAGCAGATGTTAGAATCGGAGATAGGGCATCTGCAGATGAATCGTGATCTGATGATGAAATTTGAAAACAAAGATGCCAAAGACATGTTCGGTAAGGAATTCCCTGCACCAACCGTACTTGAATCCAGCAAGGATTATGTGCGACAGATCATATCCACTCAGATTCAGTACACCGGCGACAGAACCGATGTAGTGCCCCTTAAAAATTCCGAAAGCAAGGATCGGTATCTTCAGTATCAAAATACGGTCAATACCGGTGATTTTATTCCTAGTCAAAACGTAATATCCAATGCCATTCAGAAAACAGGACAGGATTATCGGATAGAAACCAAAGGTCCAAATCCAATTGAAATGCTAAGAGATAGAAAAAGTTCGGTCAGTCAGGCAGAACTGATTAAAGAAATGATGAGAAGATAGATTGTATGTAGAGGGCATCTCTCTTGTGGCTGCCCTCTTTGTTGGAACAACCACAAGAGTTGCCCCGACCCGCTAATATTCTTATATATTATCTGTATAATCGTATAATCGAATACATATGAATTAGTCAGCTCCTCTTCTTATATGCTGCCGCCGCGTAACTTGGTATATTCCACAAGATACCAACTTCAAATCGTATGCCGATGATTTTTTGCATATTGAAGTGGCAAATATGCTTTTAGTTAATTATTTTGAAAAAGTATACAATATTTCGCTTCATATCAGTTCATTAAAAAGTATAGATACGGTAGCTATCCAATCGAGAAAAATTAGAGGAAAATAGCTAAACGAAGATTCATTAATTAAGTAATTACTTTTATAATAAGGCTCATCTTTTTAAATACTCTTTTCGATTCTATCCGATTCTGTCGGATTGTGTTAATCTGATTCTAACTGAATTGTTTCTGATTTCTGACCAAATATTTCTTTATTAAGATCTGAGTAGTTACGGGTTACACTGCGGCTTTGCCGTGTCCTCTTGTAGACAATTTGCTAAGGCTTCTGAAGGGCAAAAGACTGAAAAAACGTGCGTGGAAACAAATCCTTTTGTTCCAAAGGAAATTAAAGAGGCCGGTGGCTGAAAACAAAAATAAGGAGTAATGGCAAATGGGAAAACCAGCAGCCCGAATGGGCGATATGACAAGTCACGGCGGGACAATAGTCTCAGGCTCCACAAATGTGGTTTTCAATGGCAAGCCTGCGGCAAACGCATTCTCGACCCACGTTTGCCCGATGGTCACTCCGGGAACTCCGCCAATTCCACATGTAGGAATGTTTGCCGTACCAATGAATGCATTGACAGTACTTATCAACGGCTCTCCAGCAATTGTAATGGGCGACATGTTTATATGCGTTGGTCCTCCAGCTACAGTGGTATTGGGAAGTCCAAACATTCTTATCGGAATGTCGGGAAGCGGTGGTGGTGAAGGCTCAGGAGGTGGCGGGTCTGTTCAAGCAGAGATGGCTTGCGCACTTCAGGCAGGCAAAATATCTCCGATTAAAGGAACAGAAACCTGGCCGGTCGATATCCAGTCAACAGCACTGGTCATGCACGCTCATCATACGCCCCAACAGTTTGAGCTTGACCTGAAACTTCTGGATTCGATGGCGAAACACCGAGCAGAGGAAGAGAAAGAGGAAAAGGAACGGGTGAAGCTGACCATAAAGGACTTTGTCGGGATATTCGAAGCTATTGAACTGGAGCAGGGCTATGAAGCGGCCCGGCACTACTCATCGGTAGGTATAAACTATGACCGCCTCACAGCAATCGCGAAATCCTATGTCGATGGTAGTGATACAAATCCCGATAACGATCCCAACATCATGCCCACAAGATTTATGCTTCTTTACGGAGCTGATGATTGGAGACTCAAGACTATTGACAAGCATCCGGATGCTTTTAATAATGCAAAGGAACATAAAATCAACGTATCTAACCTTCGGAGAGGTTTACGATTATTAGGTGCGGATATTTTTGAAACCGGGCCTTATGATGACAAACTATTGATGGCCCATGCCCAATACATTAACCGCCTGGCCGTAAGGCAATCGGAAACCGGTTCTGTACACATTGTAGAGGAAGGCGAAAGTCTTGGAGCGATCGCACGAATGTACGGCCTGCCGACTTGGAAATATCTCTATCAAATAAACAAGGATAGAATCGGTGATAACGCCGATTTGCTGGACAAGGGCATCGAACTGCAAATACCACAATGGGACAGCACATTTGGCGATGAAATGATAGCAGAGAAGGACGCAGACCCGGCCTATTATGCACATGGCAGCCGTTACCAGTATCCCTGGGTGCCGTTCAGCACTACTATTGTAAATGACAAAGATGAGGTATTGAAAAAAGAGGGCAAGGAAAAGAAGCTGGCGTATGAGATTCACGATAGCAAGAGTGGTAACTTGCTCGCGTCAGATGCAATAGAGAGCGGAGACGCGCTGGAAATATTGATACCAGATTCGCGTAAGCTCCAAATAACTGTGGATGGCTATACATGCGACATTGAGATGAAAGGATAATCAATAAATGGCAACGATATATGCCAACGATGCGGTCCGGATTAAACAGAAGAAAATCATTGTCGCTCACGGAATAATGGACGGGCACGCGCACCATAACAGCGGGGCCTGTTGTCCAATGCCACTTGTTTATGCGCAACTTGAAGAAGGTACAATGCGAGCGTATCCAACAACGGGCCTGTGCTTTCGCTCCAGGGAATGGTGCGAAACCGCAGCCAGCCTGCAATTCAAGGAAGGAGTGCATATTCAGAAATTGTCAACACTGGAAATGGGCAATCGTCTTGCCAAAATGAACATGGATACCTTCGCGAATATCAGTGATAGCATGGATTTTGCAGATGAGTTCGCAGAAAAAAAAGGCGATGCTCAAGTAGCAACTCCCATAATAATCGCAACCATGGATATGGAAAGAGCTCATATTGCAGGGTATGAAGGACAGACAATTTATCATGAGGAAGATGGTAAACTGTTTTATTTTGAGCGAATGTCTGGTGACAAACCGGAGCGTGAAGGAGTAAAGAGGAATTTGTCTCATGAAATTCTCGTTAATAAGTTTGACAAGACTAAAGTGCTGAAATTACAGAAGTGGAAGCGGCAGTTCAAAGAAACACGATTAGCGGCAATAGCCAATCCCCTTCACTTGTTGCCACTGTATTTCTATGATCCAAGGCGTTTAAGTCAATCGCTTGGTTTCAAATTTCCAGACTCGATGGACTTCGGGGCATGGGATGAAATCTTCAATTACATTGCTACCGAAAGCAAACCCGGCATCTGGGCCGGGGTAAAAATGTACCCGCCCCTCGGTCACAAGCCTCTTGATGAACTCTGTGAATATCTGCCTGATTTCTACCATCGCTGTGAGAAAGAAAAAGTACCCATCCTGACCCACTGTTCGCCTGGCGGCATGACCACTCACGAAGCTGGACACTACATGGCTTTTGATATCGAAAATGGCGAACTGTGCAGCAAAAGGCAGATAGCCAGTCAAAAGCAGCGTGAAAAAATAACATACCTGACAGGAAAGCCAGTGAGCAATGCCCTTGGCTATCCCAGGGAGTGCAGCGAGACAACCGACAAATTTCGCCGTTTTCCATTTGATTATTTCTTCAAGAATTACGTTCACCCCGAAGCATGGCGTCCGGTTCTTGAAAATTTTCCCGACTTACACCTCTGCCTTGCCCACTTCGGTGGGGATGAGTGGAGGCGGGGGCCGATTACCGAATGGAAAGATAGTCCTCCAAGCGAATGGATAAAGAGTACCATCGGCCTGACGAAAATGTATAAAAACGTATATACCGATATTTCCTGCTTTAATCTGGAAAATGAGCTCACCGGTGACAACGATGGAAAGAAGGTACGCAACACCCTCAACAAGATGCTACACTGGGTGAGGGATATTGATGAATACAAGCATTTACGAAACAAGGTAATTTTCGGTACAGACTGGTATCTTACTCACCTGACCCGCAATGATGATGGTGCAGAATACGGCAACTACTGCAGAGACTTTAAGAAGCTTATCGACCAGGTTGACTCAACCTTCTGGATAAGATTTACGCTGATCAATCCTTGGGAGTGCTACTCGATGAGTAAAGATAAATTAAGAACGATGAAAAACTCTCTAATCAAAGCTGATGCAAATGAATCAACCGTTCTTAAACGATATAATCAACTTTTAAAACTGGACGATGAAGTATCCCG
>JAEYNR010000056.1 GCA_023412475.1 Fibrobacterota bacterium
GGTTCGATCGGCAATCCCACGTCTCCCGAGAAACGATATTTTACTCCTGTAAAGGCTGTCTGGAGCCCAAAATCGGTGTCCCGAAGCCCGGGCAACTGCTAATCGAGTCCGGGGAACTGATAATCGAGCCCGGGCAACTGCTAATCGAGGCCGGGGACTTCATTTCAAATCCGGGCAAAGCTAAACGAGCCCGGGCAACTGCTAAGCGACCCCGGGGAACTGATAATCGACCCTCAGGGAGCCTAAAATGCCATTCTGAGTATCAAGAATGCAACTCGGGAAAATAAAAAGAACAGTGGAGAACCGGTAATTTGAATGATCAGTTGCGCGACCGTATCCCAGAAAGGAAAAAGCGCAATAAGCTAATTATTTAATTAATAAAACATTTAGATAAAAGGTACACAACAAAGTACAATGAAAGCCCAATCGAAAACTTGAATACTATTGCAAAGACAGGACTAAATGAATTTTTAAAATCAGAAAATGCAAAATGGACATGCACTCAATGTGGCAAGCTATTATGTGTCCATAGAGATGTCTGTATGAATTGTGGTGCGGCAAATCAATATTTTATTACTCACAAGGGTGGTGTAAAATAAATGAATTAAAATGTCTCAAAGATTTTTTAAATCTTCGAGACATAAGTTCAATAAGGATCATTGAAAAAGGAAGCGTTTAACAGATTTGCCTGTTTTAGTTTTCATGATGGCAAAATAGCTGCCGCTTGAAACAAAAGCTCCAGGAATACTTCCATCCCAGAATGTCTGTTCAGAAGAAACATGCAAAGAACGAATTTTTTCACCCTTAAGGTTATAAATATCGATCAGAGCACAGTCTGTCGCTTTGGTGTAAAAATATATTCCTCTTTGAATACTGTTGCTTTTCAGAGTTAAAACTTCTGTTTCCTGTGAATTTGTCTGCATTTTTGATACCGACACAGCCTCAGATACCAAAAACGTCAATTTCCTTTTTACCCAAAGTCTGTTTTCTGTATCGCCCTCGTCTGCATAGAGCATCACTGACCATTCGCCAGCGGTGGTTGGAGTTCCTGAATAATGTGGCGCTTGAGTATTTTGCTTTACTCCGGGTGGCAGGTCGTAACCTCTGTCTTTGTAGAGGCTCTGCTTATAGATCGTAGCCGGTACAAGATTAACCACGTCAACTGAATACTGGAAAGGGACATTAATATTAAGCTGGATAGTATCTTCACCCACAATTGCCGGATAATGTTCCATGTTAGCAAATGAGCAGTAATAAATACCAGGATTTCCAACTGCTACGAAACAGTCTGCTCCAGCAACAATATCTCTAAGGATCATTATTTCGCCGTTGCCATAACCATTCCAACCACTCCATATCCGGGCCATGTTATCGGTCAGATTGGTGGAGTATCGAATTGTTCCACTGGTGATCGCGTCGGTTATGATATATGCACCATTTCCATAAGCTATACTTGAGCCCCTTCCATGATAAATATCATGCCACATTTTACCGTCTTTTGAAATTTTCATTCCATCATTGTTTTGAGATGAGCCGATGACAAAATGGGAATTAACAAACCTTACGAAATCCGCTGGCAACCCTCTGTTGATGGAATCTAATTCCTGAAGTTCCCAGTTGATTCCATCTGTTGAGGTGTAAACTTTTGGTGTACTAACATTATAACCGGTGGCAACAAATATTCCATTGCCAAAAGTGATGTCTGTATAGTGGATATCCGGGCTACCCTCATCGAATGGTTTGCTACTCCAGCTCTCAAGATCATTGGAATACCAAATGTTGTATCCACTTCCAGCGACAAACATCTCATTTCCGTATGCTAATGCACGAATGTCGGGAGTGCTGGAGGAACTGACTTCAGAGAATACAACGTCCCAATCTGAGCCATTATCAGATCTCCAGATTTTTTCTAAATACTGGCCGTATGTTTCTGATGATTGGGCAGTGTCATTGCAACCACCATAAGCATAGAATTTACCATTGAGGAATTTAACTCCTTTGAATCTGGTTTTAACCCACAGGTTGCAATGTGCTATCCATTGTCTGCCATCAGTTGAAGTAAACATAGCTCCGCTTTTATCGGTAGCACCTACAGCTACATAGATTCCATTTCCGTATGCGACTCCATTGAGCAATATACCCGGGGCTACAGAGATTATTGAATCACCGGAGAGCACGTTCTCCCAGGTTGTTTCACCAAAGATCACAGTATTGCAGGTTATCAGCAATAGAGAGATATAATTAAAAAGGGTAATGTTTTTGGCTGAATTGTATAACATCTTAGCTCCTTCAGATTGGACTTACAGGAAAAAACAATAGAGAAAAAATGTGACTTTCAATCCATAAGCAAAGCTGGTAGTGACGGCGTTTGTTTGATTCATTCAGACATCCCAAATTATACCTTAACTTAGCTAACGAATCAACTCTAAAAAAGTATATGGGCTTAAACAATCTGTAAAGAATTGGTGTTGACGTCAACAATTATTGGTACAATAATTAATTTAAGTTTTTGATTTCAACGAATCTCACAATACCTCAACTCCCAGGGGGAGATCATTGTTAATTTGCCAGATTTTTTAACTATGCCATGGTTAGGCAGCATTTTGCTGCGAATTTTCATCTTTGCTACAAATGAATTATTGTCTTACTTTATCTTTATCAGCTCAAAAAAATCTGTGAAATTTTGTCAGTGTCTTCGTGATCCCGGTCATCAGCTATTGTTTATTTTGAATCAAATTTTTATCTTTAAGTGAACAGAAGCACTAAATAAAGAGCTTAAATCCAGATTTTTTGATGCCAATATTTACAGGAGGATACATGCCGGAGCGTTTGATAATTATCGGTTCAGGACCAGCAGGTTTAACAGCAGCAATCTATGCAGCCAGAGCCAATATGGCACCTCTGCTTTTTGAGGGATTTCAGGAAGGTGGCATTCCCGGTGGACAGTTAATGATTACAAATATTGTGGAAAATTTCCCGGGTTTCCCTGAAGGCATACATGGTCAGCAGCTTATGGGCAATATGCGCCAGCAGGCAATCACCCATGGAACCAAAATGATTATGGAAGATGTTATTGATGTAAACCTTCAGTCATACCCTTTCACAGTTACTACCATGAGCGAGGAGACTTACTCTGCCCAATCTCTGATAATCGCATCCGGTGCCGTGGCACGTCGTCTTCCGCTGGATTCGGAAAAAAAACTCTGGGGAAGAGGTATCTCTGCATGTGCTGTTTGTGATGGCGCTCTTCCGGCATTTAGAAACAAGGAACTTGCAGTGATTGGTGGAGGAGATACAGCACTGGAGGAAGCGCTGCATCTTACTCAGTTTGGATCGAAAATCTTCCTCATCCATCGAAGAGATGAACTTCGGGCAAGTAAAGTAATGCAGAAAAGGGTTCTTACTCATCCTAAAATACAGATACTATGGAATAAAGTGGTGGAAGAATTTTTAGGTGACAAACAACTATCAGGCCTGAAGCTTCGGGACACAGTCACTAATGAGTTTACTGAAATTACCGTTGCTGGAGCATTTGAGGCAATAGGTCATGTTCCTAACACCAATTTCCTTAAGAGACAGTTAGAGACCGATGATTTAGGATACGTGAAAACTTTACCCGGTTCTACCAGAACAAACATCGAAGGGGTTTTTGCTGCGGGTGATATTCAGGATCACAAATACCGCCAGGCAATCACCGCTGCTGGAAGCGGTTGTATGGCTGCAATTGAGGTAGAAAGATGGCTTACGGAGCGGGAAGGAATCTGAGAACAGACAAGCAATACCGGAAATAAAACTATTGATCGTCTCATTATGGACAATACATGTTTTGCCTACAGCTATGTATTGGCCGTAATGGGATAACAGTTATATATTCAGGGAAAAACCAAATTACAATTCATAAATCATAAACAGGGGATAAGAGTGTTTTGAGTACCTAAAGTTTTTTTGTTTGGCTTTATTGCCATTTATAGTTCTTTTTCCTGTTCTTATTTCGAATTTCGATATTCGGATTTCGAATTTTTCTACCATTATGCTTTTTTAAATGTAGTATTGCGAACAACCAGCAGGCCTTCAATTTCAAAGGGGCTAAGCCGTTTTGCTGCCATATCCGCAGATGGGTTCAATATGTGAGCAAGCATAAGCTGCACAAGACTCTGGATGTTGAAATTGTATGATGTCAGGCCATTTCGAAAGGCAAGAAAGGTATCATCAAAACCAATCAGAGCAATTTTTTTATCCACATTCTTTTTTATGTAGTCCATTGCCATCGTGGCCATATAGTCATTGGCGCAGACCCAGGCTGTGATGTTGGAGATGGATGCAGCCTTTTTAAAGAGGCTCTCCATATAAGCTTGTATGACCTCATTTACCATTTGGCTGGAAAACTTGTTCTTAATCGAATTTAAAATCTTAATCACCATTGAAGGCATCTGCGAATTTGACATCAGTTCAGTTATGGTGGGGAAATAGTGCTCTGCATTTTTTACTTGATCCCATAGTTCATTGGAAGATCCATATTTGTCCATAGTACAGGGATGCACTCGGGCATCATTTCCGTATCGGTTATAAATCTCCTGAAGCCCGCAGAGCCTGGCCTTTGACCAGTCAGATCTGTGCAGATAAGAGATGTAGGCAATGTTGGTGTGGCTCTGCTCTAGCAGATATGAAGCGACATTGCGTGCTGCATTTGATCCGGTGGCCAGAGAGAAAAGCCTTACTCCCTGATTCTTTTCTACCACATCTGACAGACGCAACTGTGAACCCTCCTGGAGCACTGCCACCGGCTTTTTAAATTGCTCAAGCTGATTAAGTACATCTCTGTAAAGTTCGTTGGGGCTCTCAGCCCACATCAGGTATCCCAGTACCGATCCATCCTCCCTGATCTTTGAAGATACATTTCCATCCTGATCGATAAATATCAGTGGACCTTCACTTGCTGTGTACTTAAGAATACGCAGGTTTACTTTCATACGTGAACAGAGATTTTCACATTCCCTCAAAAACTCCTCTCCCCATGGAGTCCTGGATTGCATTTCCATCTGAGGGTTCACCCAACCTACCAATACAACTGAAGAGTGGTTTTTATTCGGTGTAAACAACACTGTTCTGTATGTTCTATGCTCAGGAGTTATCATGCCTTCACTAACCAGGCAGTCTAAAGCTTTGCGAAGAGTCTGATAGCTGACCCCGTACTGCATTCTCATCTCTTTTAAGGAAGGCATCAAGGTGCCACTGATAAAGAGGCCACTGAGAATATCTTTGTGAATGCGGTCTCTTAGCCCCATCCATCCGTTGCGCACCAGGTTTACAGGTTCTTCTGAGATTTTTTTGACTCTGGTACCACTGCCTTGAATTACTTCAAGTATGCTCTCATCAGCCAGCAGATTAACTGCTTTCCACATGGGGACCGAGCTCACCCCGGCTGCTGAGGCAAGCTGATTTATACTTGGAAGCATATCACCTGCAATCCAGGTGTAATTATCCAGCATAGTTCTGAGATATGTAACCGCCTTCTTTACTGCAGGCGTGCATTTTTTTGTATTCATATGAGAAATCTGACTTGACATAATTAACTCGCTCACAGTTGCTGTTTCACCTTCTTAGTGTATATAATATTCAAAAGGTTTTCCCATTTGAGAGTAAATTGATAATACTTATTATACAATTCTTTTAACCTTTATTCAAACAGTCATTGTTTTTGTTTGCCAGATAAATGAATAAATCATTGCAGGCAGCGGATGCAGCTGAAAAGAACCGTGGTTTTCGAGGTTGTTGCCTTTTTGAGCTATATGGGATTGGGAAGGATAGAGACGTTTCCTACTTTGCCCTAGAGAAACATCAATTAATACAAACGGCCCACTATAGCAGGAACCGCCTGCTCTACTCTGAGGATTCTTTCGCCAAGCGATACTATTTCAAAGCCCTGTGAACAAAAAAGCTCTATTTCATAGGGTATAAATCCACCCTCTGGACCTACTGCTATTATTGCTGGTGATTCTAACGAGTGGGGGCAGATCTTTCCGTTATATGGATGAGCTACCAGGGCACGATAGCCGGGCAGCAAATCAGGGATTTCATCCTGTAGAAAAGGCTTGAACCTGCGGCGAATATGAATTTGAGGAGCTATGGTGTCACGCGCCTGTTCGAGTCCCTTAAAAATGTGTCGGTTTAGATTCTCTTCCAAAAGCTCCGGAGAAGACCAGTAGCTTTTTTCTACTCTCCAGCTTTCTATGATATAGATCGTTTTTATCCCCAGCGTGGTAGCTGCTTCTATAGTTTTTTTTAGGCTTTTAGGCCTGGGCAGAGCCAAAATCAGAGTTAATGGAAGAGGTGGTGGAGGGGCACTGTCAAGCTTCACGGACATATCAATATATGATTCTTTAATGCTGGTGATTTGTGCAGAGCCCATTGGACCATTTAGTAGCCCTGCTTTCAGTACCTGTCCTGTTGATGCTTTGAAGACCGAAATGATATGGTTCATCCGTTCCCCGGTAAGTCGAACATGGGTCTTGGAATCATCAGAAAAATCGGAATTGTGCAAAAGAATAAGATTCATAGAGGTGCTAAAATAAAAGGAAAAAATTCAATCCGGTCATGAAATATAACTAATCGGATTTAAACAAAAACAATATTAAATGTATAACTTCTGAGTTCCTGAACAAGTCCAAACACTCTTATTCCTTTTAGCTTAAAAAAAAATTCCTCTTTAGATAGCTAAGTAGTTACTTATGTTTTATATTATCCACACTTAATAAAGAATACTTTATTTTATCTGTTTCGCTTTTCCCTTAGGTGCGCCGTCCGAATAAAGGTGTTTTTCTACCATGAGCTATCCAAGGTAGCAATGCCCTGTTAATAATAAAAAGAATACTGATTTCTGTTTCACTCTAAATAATTAATTAACTGCTGACACTTTTGAAATTTGGAGGAAAAGATGGCTGAAGATGGATTGTTAAAGAGGGCTCTTCGTTGTGTTGACAATGGAATTTTCCAGAAAATTTTTTATCTTGGTGCAGCCGGGTGGATGATAATTAATAAAATCGATAAGGAGATAGTTCTGATTGATCCCTGGCCAAGTTTTTCGAAAACCAAAAAAAATCAAAAGAAAAAGAGTGGAAAAGAGCGGATACAGAAACTTGCTGTGTGGTTAAGAGAAAATGTTGCACAACAATACAGAATCACAGGGATTCTGGCTGGTCATGAGCACTATGATCACATTGATGACATTCCATTGATATTGTCGATGCTTATTGATGATACTATTGCAGGAGCACCACCAGTCAGCCCCGAACAGCTTCCCTGTATTTACTGCGATTGCGGCAGCAGAGAGAAACTGGAGGAACACAAATTTCCCTATATGAAATTTTGTGAGATTATGGATGGAGATACCAGACTGTTCTACGATGATACGAAAATAAAAAAACTGGTTAAAAAGAAAACATCCGGCTATCCCTTGACCGCTGGTAAAGCAGCAAATACAATAAAGATCGGCAAGTTTGAAGTTACGCCCTATATATGGGATCACTCTAACACTGTAATGAGTAACACTACCTTTTTTATCACTCCGTTAGCAGGTCATTACCAGCGTACATCTGCCTTTATTATAAGACGTGTCAGGGATGAAAACGCAACCGAAGAACCTAAGACCACATTTATTATAGGCAGTGGTGGAGAAATGCATAGTAAATACACTTCCAATGTGTGTGATACCCGAATCGATTCAGACCTTCTTTTGCAGGCTGTTGCGGCAAAAGCAATCACAAATATCTTCACTTATAAAAAGCATCTATCCAAAATGGTGGAATATCAGATACGCAATATCAATGCAGAAAGAATCATTTCCAGTCATTTTGAAAATTTCGTGTTCGGGATAACCGGTCCGGGGGAACTGGGAAAAAGAATACATCTGGTTGAGGATTATTGTAAGGAATTGAGGAAAAAAATTTCTGCTGGTCAGAAATTACCCGCTGTAGACATAATGGAGCGTCTCTGTTTTGAATACGATCCACAGGAGATAATGCTTTAACCTTAGGGGATTTTAATCTCCATGTTCAATAAAATTGTGAAAATTTCGAGTGGAATGTCTTTGGGGAAAAAATTCGAAATCAGAAGCACGAAGTACGAAAAAAGCACATGAAATGGGAATGAAAACAAGTTGGAGTTCTTAAGTTACTTTAAACTTCTTATTTCTGTTTAGAATTTAGAGCTTTGTGATTTAAGATTTGTAATTTTCATTTTGGATCGGGCTGATATCTACTTTTGTTGCACAGTTAGCAATTTTTTTGAATTTTGCTGCAGGTGATCTTTTTTTTGACCCGGAGATGATTTCGTTGCGAGTCAAGAAATCATCTCCGGGAATATTGATCATCTAAATTAGAGATTATACTCTCTTTGTTGCATTGATAAGGCCACCAGCCAGAATCATCTTTTTTTCTCTGTCGGTCAGCTCAACCTTTAAAGCAATCAAATTCCCTTTGGTTTTATTAAGCATTCTCAGCTCGTTTCCCCCGGAAAGCTGATCACGCAGATTCTCTATAACCAGCTCATCATTATTGCTGAGAGTATCATAGTCCTGAGGATTGGCTAAAATGGCAGGAATTATGCCAAAATTGATTAGATTGGCTTTATGAATTCTTTCCATTGATTTTGCCACCACCATTTTTACACCCAGATACATTGGACAGATAGCTGCATGCTCTCTGGAGGAACCCTGACCATAGGATTCTCCCGCGACTATGACATTATGAATCCCCTTATTACGGTTAACAAGTGCCCTAGCTGCAAATTCAGGTGCTTCACGTTCGAAGACAAATTCTGCATACTTAGGGATATTGGAGCGATATTTTAAGCGGCTTCCAGCAGGCATAATATGGTCGGTAGTGATCTTATCACCTACCTTGATAGTCACCACACCCGCAAGTTTCTCAGGGCATGGTTCATTGGATGGGGGATCACCGATATTGGGTCCGCGAACGATCTGTATTTTTGAGATGTCCTTTGGAGGCTCTGTTATCATGCTGTCATCAATGGGAAATTCCGATGGAATGTTAATACTAGGGTAACTCTCTTTTGAAAAAACATCCCTGGGGTCGGAAATTTTGCCGCTGAGCGCTGCTGCTACTGCGGCTTCCGGAGATGTCAGATACACATCTGCGCTGCTTGTTCCACTGCGGCCAAAGAAGTTTCTATTTGAAGTACGCACAGAAACAGCGTTGGTTTTAGGAGCAAGTGAGTTTCCAATGCAGAAACCGCAAGCGCTTTCTAGAATTCTGGCGCCAGAAGCGATAATATCTGCAAGAGCACCGTTGCGGCTGACCATTTCTAAAACCTGTCTGGAACCACAAGTCACCCCCAAAGAGACTTGTGGAGCAATTTTTTTACCTTTCAGGGCTGAGGCCACTAACATAATATCCCGGTAAGATGCATTTGTACAGGAACCTATCAGGACCTGATCGACGGTTAAAGAGCCAATGTCTCTGAGTGTTTTAACATTTCCAGGAGAATGTGGACAAGCTGCACGAGGTTCAAGGGTTGAAAGATCAATCGTAATTACACGATCGTATCGAGCATCCTGATCAGCCTCAATAGCGGTAAAGCATTGTGCTCTTTTTTGAGCTTTGAGAAATTCCAGGGTGATCTCATCGGAAGGGAATACCGAAGTGGTGACTCCCAGTTCTGCTCCCATATTAGTGATGGTTGAACGTTCGGGCACAGTTAAACTTTTTACCCCCGGACCTCCATATTCTACTACCGCTCCAACATTCCCTTTAGTAGAGAGTATCTCAAGCACTTTCAGAATGACATCTTTTGCAGACACCCATGGCTGCAAGGTGCCTGTAAGCTCAACTTTTATAACCCTGGGGTAGGTGATAAAAAATGGTCCACCTCCCATAGCCACTGCTACATCCAATCCTCCAGCACCAATTGCTATCATTCCTATGCCACCGCCAGTTGGAGTGTGTGAATCACTGCCCAGAAGCGTTTTTCCTGGAACACCAAAGCGTTCCAGATGAACTTGATGACAGATTCCGTTCCCTGGTTTGGAGAACTTTATACCATATTTGGCAGCAACCGTTTCCAGATATTTGTGATCATCGGCATTCTCAAAGCCATCCTGAATTGTGTTGTGATCAACATAAGAAACCGAAATATCTGTTTTTACCTTATCAAACCCAAGCGCCTCAAACTGCAGGTAGGCCATAGTACCGGTAGCATCCTGAGTGAGAGTCTGATCTATCCTGATTCCAACCTGCTGACCGGTAACTGGATTTCCCTCTACGATATGAGAATCAAGAATTTTTTGAACAATATTCTTTCCCATTTTTTTAATTAACCCTTCTAAACTAGTTTGAGGAATAAGCGACGCTTTGTTTTTGAATTCGGCAATACTATTAAAAAATATTGCAGAAAATGTGAAAAAGTCCGAAAAATACTTAATCAGCAAATCTTATTAAGCCCTGATTAAAAAGTATTACTGTTACCCACAAAAATAAAAGAAAATCTAAAGTGGAACAATGAGTAATGAATCTGGGTTATATTGCTTTAACAATTTTAATTTTTTGTAAGTCTAAATAATGCATGATCTTTGCTCTTTGAATCCTGATAAGAATGCAGGAAATCGTTTCTCTTATTGACCGGATTATTTTAGTTTTGTATATTAGTAAGTTTTGAAATGACATTAAATATTACCTCATATAACAGCCGAAAGAAACCTCTTCAGAGGTTCTTTTGGCTGTTTTTGTGAGAAGCCAATCAACGGAAACATTCCATCGAGGAGTTATCGCATGCCTCTTGATCCGCAAGCTCAAGAACTCAATGAAGCCATCAGTTGCACCAACCCCTTCGTATATGATTTATTATCAGAAAAAGGCAAAGCAATTTTTTTCCCCAAAAAGGGAATATTGTCACAGACAGAGCAGGCCAGAGGTAAAAAGATCAACGCCACTATTGGTATAGCTCTTGAAGACAATGGTTCTCCAATGGTGCTGGACTCACTTGGTACTCTTATTAATCTAAGAAACAAGGATGGGTTCTCTTATGCCCCCAGCTATGGCAGTCCTGAAATCCGTAAAAACTGGAAAAACTTTCTGATCAAAAAAAACCCCTCCCTTGCCGGTAAACCTTTCAGCACCCCGGTAGTATCCAGTGCACTGACCCATGGGCTATCTATGGCTGGGTATCTTTTTGTAAATGAAAACGACGTAGTTATCTCTCCAGATCTATACTGGGAGAACTATGATCTGATTTTCTGTCAAGCTTTCGGAGCTAAATTTGACACTTTTCCAACCTTTGTTGATAACAGCAGATTCAATGTAGAAGGCCTCAGAAATAAACTTACAAATACTCCCAAAGGGAAAAAAATTGTAATTTTAAATTTTCCAAATAATCCCACCGGATATACCGTTTCCAGCAAAGAGGCTCTTCAGATTAAAGACATTCTGGTTGAAGCTGCAGAGGCAGGTAATAATATCCTTGTTCTTATCGATGATGCCTATTTTGGCTTGGTCTATGAAGATGGAATCATGCAGGAATCTATTTTCAGTCTGCTAACAGATGCACACGAGAGAATTCTTGCTGTCAAATTTGACGGACCTACAAAAGAGGATTATGTCTGGGGGTTCAGGGTCGGCTTTATAACTTTTGGCTCTGCGCTGAATTCTCCTGCAATGTATAGAGCACTGGAGGCAAAGCTGGCCGGATCGATACGTGGCAATATCTCCAATGCTTCAAATATAGGTCAAACATTACTTGTTTCTGCTTATAACAGTAGCTCCTATAATGAAGAAAAATTGCAGAAAGCAAGTATTCTGAAACGAAGATATCAGAAAATCCGTGACATCTTCAGTACTCATCCGGAGTACAATGAATACTTCTATGCTCTGCCCTTTAATTCAGGTTATTTCATGTGCATAAAACTGGTAAAGGGAGATACCGAGATGGTTCGTCAGGAGCTTCTGGAAAAACATGATACAGGGCTCATTGCTCTTGGGGCAGTCTTGCGAATCGCTTTCTCCGCGACTCCATTTGACATGCTGGAACAACTGTTTGACAATATATATCAGGCTGCTCAAAGCTGTACCGGGAAAAAATTACATGCAGTCAATGCATAACGTAAGAGGCATCATTTTCGATCTGGATGGAACACTGTACCAGATGCGCTGGTACATGCGACCATTATTAGCCTGTAAACTAGCTTCGCACCTTGTAAGACTCCCCCGTTTTCTTAAAGAGCGGGGGCGTTTTGCTGGTATTCAGATGGGCTCACGGGAAAACCTCCTCAATTCCATAGCTCTGGCAGTCTCTGAAAAAGAAAAATGCAGCCCTGAAGAGATCTATGACTGGATTATGAATTCCTTCTATCCTGCATTTATATCCATAATGCCTTTTCTGAAAAACTCCCGGCCTGGAATTGAAGAAACAATGAATTCACTGCGAAAAGGTGGGCTTAAACTGGGAGTGCTATCAGACTATGATCATGTTTTCAAAAGACTGGAACATTTACATATCAATCCATCTCTTTTTGATATCACCACTTCTTCAGAAACTTATGGTGCACTGAAACCCTGCTCTCAACCATTTTTGGACATCGCAGATCAATGGGATATCAGCTCGGAAAAGATCCTGGTAATCGGAGATAGAGATGATACCGATGGACAGGCGGCACGCAAGGCTGGTATGCAGTTTATTCAGATTACCGATTCTACCCAAAAATCCAATGCCCTCAGGTGGAATGAGTTGAAAAGTGGACTTCTCTCAATGTGAATTTTCCATCTTAGAACCTGCATCAGATTGCAGCAGATAATGTTTTGCAAGCTGAAATCATTGCTTTATAGCAGGAATGCCAGAAGCCGGTAAATTAAAATAAAGTCTGGTAAAAAGCTCTAAAGCCTGAATAAATTCCTTGGAATGATCTGCCAGTACATCTCTTTGTGGATTCGCCAACTCTTTTTGTTGCCATGCTTTTATTTGAAAGATAAGTTCCTTTGCGGCTATGCGCAGTTTTAAAACGTGATCTGGATTTTTTCGCCAGTAGTCGATTCGCATATCACTAATAGTTGAATTGGGACTGGTATCGTAAAGCGAATCTGCCACACAGATTACCTCTGGAAGAAGGTTGTCGCTATTACGGGCTACACTGAATAGAAAATAGAAATTTCTGATAAACACTGGCATCCAGTAATCCAGATATAGGCAGCGTCCCCATCTGGAAGAATTCAGATCTTTTTCAAAAATCTTCAGCGTTTTTGAAAATGATTCACACACTCTGCTTAGCAGAGATGCTTCAAAATTACTTAAGAGCCTGGTCTGGGTAACCGATTCCCGATATGTATGATCAAGCCGTATCTTTCTGTCATCTTTAACATATCTGTCATTGCCAGGGGCAATTGCCCATCCTTCATTGGAATCTTCGAAAGAAACAAATACTTCTTCGATTAAACCATCTCTGAAAGATGCCGTTATCAGTGGCAGAGGAACAGAAAATTCCTTGCGTTTTTCAGCTTGAACACAAAAATTGAAGATTATTGTAATAATTACAATCGTAAAAAAACCGTTTTTATTGATGTTCATTATCCTTTATCCAATAGAAAAGAATGTCATATTTTATCATTGATCAGATTAAAGGACAACGATTAGATTGCAGAAAACGGGTTTGTGAAATTCAGGGGACCTTCCGGGCATAGACAACGCATGCCTTGCTCCAGATTAATGTGTAAACCTGTTGCCTCTGTGGCGTCAATACACCGTTTCACTGGGGAGATTTCGTTTTGGTGACTGCCGGATTCTGTTTACTAGCCTTTTGAATTTTTGCTCTTTTGATCATCAAGCCAATCATTATTGGAATAAAAAGAAGGTAGAATCCAGGGCCGGAGACAATCGCCCACATTCTGCGGGAACAGAAAAAAGCGGTATATAGAATTGCCCCAATATGAAACACTATATAAACACACATCCACGAAAGCATGGTTTTCATTAAACCTATAGCTGCTGGGTTGAGTGTCATACCTTTTGGCATCATTCTTCCAAAGTAATTAATAAGAATGTTATCTGGTAAAAAAACCATAACCAGCATAAAAACTACAGTAGCCATTTCTATTATTGCTGGTTTTACTTTAAAGAACATCTCATTTTTTGATATGATGGAAATGGCACCCAGAGCGGCTATCAGAGCGACATCTACAAGTACAAACCAATCAAATTTGCCAGTTTTAATGTAATAGAAAGATAGTTGGCCTACAGCAAAAATGATGGCAGAGATTATTGAAACCCTGATATTATTGCATATTGAATCAACTATGATAAAAACCAGAAGAGGAAGTAGTTGCCCAAAGATTTGTATTATTGCCATTTTTTTATTCCATTCACATTTCTCATAACAGCAGTGTTGAAGTTCTTCCGGCCTTATCTCGAGTCGATAAAACCTATAAGCACTGCTCCGTCTCAATATCTTATCAGTTCGCCATCTCCACCTGCGCGGGTCGTTTCTTTGGATTAAACGTAGTCGGATGAGGATAAAGGAATTTAAAAAAATACAAGGTAAACATTCAAGGTATTATCACATAACGTCTTTTTTGCAGGGAATTACAAAGATATCTCCGGTATTTGGCACCTCACCGGAACCGGAGCAGAGAATTGCTGAATAATCTGTTTTTCCAGCAGGTAACGCTTTCTCCAGATCGCCATATCAGAGTTCCAATTCATCTCTGCGAATAAATTGCCAAGTTGCGTATCGAATTGATTGATGATTTCGTTTCGTTCTTTATATTTGCGGGGCTCGAGAAATCCCATATCAATGCGACGGAGTAATCCATTTAGACATTCCGGCATCAACTGCACCAATTCCACTGGAATCGATTCGGAAAGAAGAAGCTTTCGATAAACAGTGAATGCCTGAATCAGTTCTTCACGAATCGCATTGCTGGTTATGGCACTATGCCGTTCCAGGCGCTTCTTGAGCAGTTTTTGACAACTGCAGAATCCGGTGATTATTTTTTCAAAAAGGCAAATTACTTCATTTCCAGCCGAAGGAATCCGTGATGCTGCATTCTGTGAATATCTGCTGAATGATTCGCGGTCACAGGGAATATCATTCGATAAATTTAGTACAGTGTCCAGAAAAATCCGCTCTGCAAGTTTTTCAGAAGTTGGAATATCAAGCATTTTATCCAACGAACGGTTAAGTGTTTCTGGTAATCTGAATGATTCCATTTCCCAGGCCAGTGATTCAGCAATCTTCTGTTCTGTCATTTTGCGAATGCATGCGATGTGGCTTTTTAAAGCGGCGTCATAGGAAAAAAAGACACGCACCCAGATCGAATCACGCTCAAGATGAAGAGCCGGGTAAGTGGCGACCGGAATAACCTGTCTTGAACATTTAACAGGAGCTGGTTTCAAGAACTTTACTTTCTCCCATTGATCGCCAAATTCCATCTCAATGTGCTCGCAACTGCGACTCCATCCGATCGGTCTGATACCAATAGATTTACTTGTATTTTGTGCCTTGAAATCTCTGCAAGCACGATAAGAAGTAACGATTACTCCCTTCTCATTCTGAACAAGAATGCGTACAAACAGATTATCTGGCATGATAGAAGAGATTTCATCGGGACTGATTGAAATACCAAAATGAGTCCGGAGAGCACGGCTTAATGCATCTGGAAATGGACCGGTACATATTGACAGTTCCTCTGATAACTTGTTGAATGCATTTTCTGAATCATCCAGCTTTTCTTGGAATCTGCTTTTCAGCATTTCCAGACAATGCCTGATCCGTTCTTTTACAAATACCGGAAGAAACCATTCCCAGTAAAAGAGTGGAACTGCTCTGAAAACCTTTTCCGGAACTTTCATGGACGCACCATCAGATTCATCTTCTGGTGCATGACTGTAAAGTATCTGAATGGTTTGGTTGCATATCTCTATTTCATCGGGATATTTATACAGGCTCGGAGCACAGTGTTTAATAATTAGATTTTCTTCTTTAAAGATAAGAAAAGAATCTCCGCCCATGGCTTTAATTTTTGTTACCAATTCCCTGATGCAGACCACTTGTGGTAACTGCTGCTCATAGAGATCCTCCAGAATATGCTCACCGCAAAAGAGACTGGTGCGCAATTTCTGCTCATATTTGTGAATATTTTGGCGAGTTTCCCGATTTTTTCTGATAAAACGGAACCTTTTACCAGCAAGCTCCTTAACCAGAGCTTCTCTGATAAATATTTCATGAGCCTTGCCTGGATCTTTTTTGGAAAGATCTATTATTCTGTTCTTAACCAGTTTGAGCCCATGAAATGTGACCTCCTCATAAGCCAGAACAGTACCGGATTGCTGATCAAACCATGGATCTTGCCAACTGTATCTGCATTGTGCCTTGAAAATTTCCTCTATCCACTGAGGTTTCACTATCGCAGCCATTCTTCCATACACTTTACTGGTTTCTACTATTTCATGGAACAGCACCCAGGATGAATCTTTGGTAAACAGTATAGATGAAGGAAACGGGCGGATCTCTCCGGATTGAATGCCATTGTAAAGCCCCTTATCAACCCTGTAAGCTATCCCGTGCATAAGTCCGGCAAGAAGACTTTTGTGAATAGTATCATAGGCAGCCTGATTTTTGTTCTTCAAAGGTCTTCCGGAAATGGAACGACAGATCAACTCTAACTGTCTGTGAGCATCAAACCATTCCCTCATTCGTAATGGTAGAAGATGATATTTTTCACAGAACTTTTCCAGCTCCATTTTACTAAATCGTTTTCTGTTCAGATTCCCATGGAAAGCTTTCCACAGTGAAACAAAACTCATAAAATCAGATTCAGGGTGTCTGAAATGTGCAGGCCTTTGCTCTCTATATCCCCACGGATCATCAACAGAAAGAGCTGCTGCAATAATCAGTACTTCAGCAAGAGTGCCATTGTCACAGGCATACATCAGCATACGTGCTAAAGGAGGATCAAGTGGCAGTCTGGCCATCCTTTTGCCAAGAGAGCTAAGTTGATTCTTACGATTGGTTGCACCCAGTTCCTGCAGTTGACGATAACCATCAGAAAGCGCCCTGTGAGAAGATTGCTGTGGAAATGGAAACCTGGAAGCCTCTCCCAGGCCTAGTGAGAGCATCTTTAAAATCACACCTGCCAGATTGGTTCTATTGATTTCAGGTGTAGTGAAATTCGGTCTGGACAAAAAGTCCTGCTCAGAGTAAAGCCGTATGCACACCCCTTCGCTCACACGTCCGCAACGCCCTGCACGCTGCTGCGCCGATGCCTTCGAAATCCGTTCAATAGGCATTCGGGTAAATCCTATTGATGGCTCATAAGAGAGCATTCGTGCAAGTCCAGAATCAATAACAAAGCGAATGCCCGGAACGGTTATGGAAGTCTCTGCTATGTTGGTTGCTACTACTATCTTTCTTCCCTTTACTGGTCTGAATATGTTCTGCTGAAGTGCTGCAGACATGCGGCTGTGAAGAGGCAAGATGGTAACTTCCTCGTCGCAGAGGCAATTGAGACGGGTTACAGTTTCCAGAATATCTCCAATTGTAGGAAGAAAAATAAGTATGTCACCTTCTTCACCATTCTGAAACAACTCCTGGACTGCATCAAGTACACCTTCGATGTAGCAATCCATGCTCTGCCCTTTCCACAATTCGATAGCCGGTTTGTACCGGATTTCAACCGGAAAAAGTCGTCCACTCACAGTAATTACCGGTGCATGATTAAAGATGCGGGAGAAAAGGCCTGTATCTATAGTTGCAGATGAAATTATCAATCGAAGGTCCCTGCGTTTTGGCAGCAGCACCCGCATATATCCCAGAAGAAAATCGATATTGACGGAACGCTCGTGTGCTTCATCAATGATTATTGTATCATATTTACTCAGAAGAGGGTCGTGAGACATTTCAGACAGAAGAATTCCATCGGTCATAAATTTGATCTTTGTATCTGAATTCATCTGTTCACGAAAACGGATTTTGTATCCCACGGCATTTTTCTCTGATGTGCTGTTAAAGCAGGAACCTACGAATTGAGCTAAAGAGAGTGCTGCGATTCTGCGGGGTTGAGTACATCCAATTATCCCTCTTTGACCAAGTCCTGCTTCCAGACATATTAGAGGTAACTGAGTAGTTTTGCCGGATCCGGTTTCACCAGAGATGATCGTAACCTGACTGGTACGGATCATTTTAATAATATCATCGCGTTTTTCGAAAATCGGAAGCTGTGTCTGGTATTCGTATTTCATATTTAATCGAAGGAAAAATGTATCCATAAATACGTTATTAAAGGGATAATATTAACCGGAATGAAATACAGGGGGCGGAATAGTTTTAGGTTTGGATGAAAACCGTCAGTATGTTTATGGGGTCGGTTTGATAATAACTTAAGGTTATGTCAATGCTAATACTGAAGAAATTGCGATTAAAGAATGTTATTGAACTGGAAATATCTCAATAGGATATTTTTTAGAAATAGAATTAAAAAGAGGTCTGAACAGTCTATGCTATGTTTTTATCTGGGCATATTTGCCCGTAAGTCGCTAATTTTTCCTACCGGAAAACCGGTATCTTTGGCGATCTGCTCATCGGATTTATTGGTTGTTAAAATTAATCTGACGGTTTCTGCTCCAATAGCGATACCTGCAAAATGAGCCTGTGTTTTTGAAAACATTGCACTTCAATACAGAATTGTATTGTATCAAACAGGAATGCATCAATACAGTATGCTTGTTCTTTTCAAATAATTCCTATCGAATTGAATCAGTTTTCTTTAAATTCCCGCTCTATTAATCTAAATGGCCCTGTTTTCTGGTGTTTTTCTGGTTCGATCTTCTGATTGATTATTACCGGAACCTGGCATATCTATTGCATATCAAAGACAGATAAAAATAAAATGTAAATATATGTAATGAGGTAACTCATGAATAAACTATCAGCAGTTGCCCTGTTTTTTCTATTCTTATCCAAACCAAATGCGGATCTGGACAGCTTCGATTATATCAGAGCTGGTGATACAGTTGATACTTACTGGTACAAATCAAAAACCGGAAAGCTATACACTGCAGAGTTACCTAAAAACCGTTCACTCTCCGATTATACGCCTCTGGGGTTTGTAAAACAGCCATCGTTTGTTAGAGGGGGAGGACTGCTTAATAAAAACGAGCATTCCTTGTTACTACATTTAGATGGAGATCTGTTGCCTCCGGCAATTATGATGAGTTATAGCTATGGTCTATTGTACTGGTGGAATGCAGGGGTCGATTTCGGGGGAAACAGGGGGGTGTTTCAGGCATTGGTACGAACCCGTATGGAGAATCTCAAGAGTCGCAAAACCGAAAGACTTTTCTGGTCAAACCAGATAAGTGCAGGATTTAAACATCATGAAATGAGTTTTAGTGACGATCTACAGTTTGATGATCAATCACTTGTGGGAATCATCGATAATTCCCTGGGGTTTAGGTTCGGTTCGATGAAAAAAGTCCTTTATCTTTTAACCATCTTTTACCTGGATTATGATATTCATACACCACGGCGGCAAACCGATTATTATTTTTTTCCGGCCATGATTGGATTCGAGGCAATGATAGGCGAACATGCCAGCTTTTTTGTGGAAACAGGTGCAGTTTATTCAACTACAGGAATGCAGATGGCTGATAACAGAGTTCTTTATAAGAAAGACTGGTTCCCTACTGTAAAAATCGGTGTCGCCTGGAGAAGTGGGAAGAAAACTGCGATATACTACACTAGAGAAACCAAACTACTTTCCAGAGGCAGTCAACCAAAAGAGGTGAGATGAAAATTATGTTTATACATACTAACTTTGAATAGAGGTGCTTATGAAAAAGATACTATTTGTTGTTTTAACATTGATTCTTTTTGTGGCAGAGAATTCGTCTGGAAATGTCCTCTCAAGGAAAGTAAGACTTCATATCATTACTGCACCACTAATCACAATCAGTGGCATTTATTCATCTTCACAAGCATTGAGGAATACCGATCATAGTCATACCCGCGCTGCAGCAGTGACAGATCTAGTGCTTTTGGGTTCTCAGACGAGTGCCGGTTTGCTGCTACTTATTGGTGATGATGAATTTTATCCGGTGGTGAGGAGGATCCACAGAATTATTGGAATGGGAGTAATTGCATCGGGTTTATGGCTAAGTGTTGCCAATACAGTTGATGACAGGGTACCTAAGGCTGCCCGATTTGCAGCTTACGGACAAACCGTAATGGCAGTTGGTCCGCAGTTGCTGTTTTCATTCTGATTTAGCAGATTTGGAGCGGCACTTTTGCCGCTTCTATCGTTTTACCGGAAAAACAAATCATTTGTTCACTTAGCCCGCAGCATAATTATCCGATGATTTTGCTTTCCAGCTTTTAGCCAGTATACACCCGGGGAAATTCCACTCAGCGAGAACCGGCAATGATTCATTCCAGCTTTAAGATCCCATTTCCGCAGCAGTGTTCCGTTAGTTGAAAATAAAAATACTGATGATGGCAAGTTAAGTTCTGATTTAACATTTAAATACTTTCCATTTACCCACATGTCCAAATTGTACTTTGCAACCTTTTTATTCTTTCTGATATGGGCAACTTCGGATGATAAAATGACTGCAGTAACTGAAAGGGGAGGAAGTTCAATAGTGAAATTATTATTTGAAATTTCAAGAGCAGAATTTTGCAAAGCATTATCTGAAACACTTTTGAATGTTTCTCCGCTAAGATTTTTCAGTTGCAATACAGGAACATTTCCAGTAAGGGGATTGAAGTCCTTAATTGAGACATCTGCAGAATGGTTACGTGACTGATCCCGGTTCACAAATATTATTGTCATGGAATCTTCTGAATCATTTATCGTGCTGTAGGCCGATAGCATAGTATCAAGATCGGAAGAGCTTTTCACATAATTTTGTTTCATGAATCTGGTAAACAGGTGAAGAACTTCATATTGCCCGGGATACCATTCCCAGGGAGTAAAGACCTCAACATCAGGCTGTCTGGCAAATTCCCCCAGATGAGAAGCGTACCATACAGCATTGAGGGAAGCGTTGTCATGATAGATTGCTCCGCATTCTGTGACGCTAAATGTTACACCGTGATTATCACCCATATACTGTTTGAGCCATCGACGGACTCTCTCCATTATAAACTCTTTGGTAGTATCCTGATTCCACCCGTTTGGGCCGATCTTTTTTACTCCATTTGCCTTGGGATAATCGTAGGTGGTGTCAAACCATATCCGGTGCAATTGAGTGATGTTATGAATATCATCAGAGGTGTTCATGGATGGGTAGAAATGAAAGTCAAACACATCGATGAGGCGAATCCCTGAGGAGGACTGTTCCTGAGCAAGTAGTTTAATAAAGTATTCCAGCCATATATATTTTCTGATGTTTCCATTTTCTGTGATTGAAAGGGTAGAACTATTCCAGTTATACCACTGCCATTCGTTTGTGGTAACCGGTCCCACAAGTTTGATTTGGGGAAACTTTTTCCGCGCAGTGCTGGCAACTGCAATATAGTTGTCAATGAAGGTCTGCCAGGGAACCGAATCTTTCATTACATCATCATGAGTACCATCCCAGATATCAGGTTCGTTATCCATATTCCAGTACTGGAACAGTTTCTTTTCCAACCCGATTCCATCATCTGCAAACCAGTGGTCAAGTATCGCCGTGGTGGATTCTGCCGGCCAGGGCTTAAGGTAAAGGTTGTAATTCCCCTCAGTCAGCAGTTCTGTGCCATCATCAGTGACACTGCCACCACCTGCGAGGTTAAATTCTCTTGGTGGATAAGTGCCTTCGTGCTGTTGGCTCCACTGCCAATCATTCCAGTTATTTTTGTTATTATCAGCAACCCACCCCAGAAGCTGGAAGCTGAAAAGTCCGATAACTCCAGATAATTTGCTTTGAATTTCCAGTGCTGAAAAGTCCCAGTCGTGAGAATAAACGTTATTGAACCAGTCTGGATGGGAGGACAATTTGGCTCTCCAGTTGTATTTAGTCTGATTGTTTCCTCCACCCAGGCGAATGATTTTTACACCGCAGTCTTTATAAAGTTTTATAATTGAGTCACTGGTGGGTTTTGATGGATCATCAGAGATTCCATGATTTTTTCCATAGATTAAAGGGCTGATACGGTGTTTTTGAGCAGAAGCATCTATTTTTATAGTGATGGCAATCGAAGGAAAGCAAAAGATGAGCAATAGGGGAGTGAGTTTGAGAAAAATGGAGTTTATGTTCATAATAACGTCTTTCTACTGTTGGGGAAAGAATGCTGATTTTCTGCGGATCCACACTTCACTCATTTGGCACTAAAATAAGATAATAGTGCAATTCATTATGTTAGCATATACCTTTTTTAAAAAAGGTATGGAAATTGCAAACAGATGGATGAATGTAAGGTATTTAATAACATAGGTGGTTTTCCAGGAAAAAGCTGCAATTTTTGGAGTGGTTCAATTTGAGTTATTCTACTAGGACTACTTTCATTATCATTCTAAATGCGTTTTTAATTTTTTCACTTTTTATTCTGGATAATCTGACGGGGCACAATTTTAGTTTTTTCTTATTTTATCTGATTCCAGTATACATTGGCACATCCTACACAGGGCTTTCAGGAGGCATCGTATTTTCTCTTCTTGCTACATTTTCCTGGTTTGTAGTTGAACTGCGTTCCTATGAAACCTTACGTGTAACTCAATTTATCTTATGGAATACCTTTTCTCGCCTGATTCTTTATTTTCTTCTGGTGTTATCTGTAATTTATACAAAACAGAGTGTGAAACAACGGGATATTCTTAAAAAAAGATCAGAAGAACTTCTTGTGGCAAACCGGGACCTGCAAAGTTTTGCCTATTCGATTTCCCATGATCTGAGAAACCCAGTCAGCATAATCATTGCATTCAGCGAACTAATCATAGAATCAGGTGGAAATCTCAATGAAGAGCAAAAAGAATCGCTTACTAGAATCATCTCAGAAGGTAATAGGGTAAAGGAGATCATCAATGATCTTCTTCGTCTGACAAAAATTGGGGCACGGGAGCTCTCACTATCCAAAATAAATCTAAGTGAGATTGCACGGGATTCGATAAAAAATCTAAGTGCAACATACGATACTACCAAATATGAAATTGAGATTGAGCCACAGATGATGGTGAATGCTGATGCAGGCTTAATTCGGCTAGTTTTTGACAATCTTATAGGCAATGCCCTGAAATTCTCAGCTAAATCAGATTCACCCCGAATATGGATAGGTTGGGAGAAGAAAGTGAAAGAGAAAGTTTATTATGTCAAAGATAACGGAACCGGGTTCGATGCCGAAAAAGCTGATGGTATATTTGATCCTTTTGTGCGGGTACATTCATCCAGAGACTATCCTGGAACCGGTATTGGGTTGTCGATCGTAAGACGAATCGTTGAGCGCCACAGTGGAAGGATCTGGGTTTCTACAGCCCCAAATAAAGGAACTGCATTTTTTTTTACACTTTCTGCGAATTAACTATTTGTTATTGACCATCTATACCCGGAAACACCTTTCCTGCGATTTGTTGCAAACGGCTTATCTGTGGCTATACTATTATTTATTGCAGTTTCGTCTTCCTATCAGCTTAACCAACCTTCGCTCCCGTCTTGAAGCAAAGGATTGATATGATACTGTGTTTTGGAGAAGAGAGATTTAAAAGAATAGTATGATAAGTTTTAAAAAAGGAAGGGGGATAAAAATGGCTCTTTAAATGTGTTAAATCATTGAAATAGCCTTTTAAAAGCTTTCCTGGGTTGGAAAAGTTATGCTCCTCAGAGGTGCTATTTTTCACGTTTGCCTGAACTATATTACCCATGTATATTACTAATTTCTTGAACATTTGAAACTTACTCGCATTATAAATTGTTGCATTGAAACGTAGTTTAACTTTTCATTTATACGCTTCAAATGCAGATAATGTTTTGAAATCAAACAGTTCAGATCAATAAAGAATTGAACCTAAAAACCGCAGCAGGTAACTTATGAAGAACAGTAAGGTATTGGGTAACAGGTATGCTTGAAGCCTTCGATGGTTTTATCGACTGCTGATAAAACGGAAAGGATTCAAAACTCTCAGTATTATTACTGTTATTTATGGCAATCTACTACAGTTTTTAGATTAAACTATCCATTCTGAGAGAGGGTTAAAATATGAACCGCATAGTATCGACGCTTGTGTGTGGAGCGGTCTTTCTGGTAACCTCGGCTTTTGCTGCCGAGTGGCAGAAAGAGAGTGAGTCTTTTGAATTTCCAGCTTCCGCTGTTAAAAGGGTCAACAATATATCCAGAAACTGCATTCTTTCGAATGCGAGATTGTGTGGAAAAAATCAGGTTGCTTTCAGATATTCTCTTCCTTCCAATGTAGCTGCAGATCTGGAAATCTACTCAGTAAGTGGTGTCAGGCTGGCGTCGATACCAGTTACCAGTAAAACTACCAGTGTTAGCTGGAAAAGCCCCACCAGGCATGCTTCAGGGATTTACACTGCAATACTGAAGACCTCAGATATACAGAAATCAATCCGTTTTGTAATCGCAAATTAAGGATAAAATAAAAATGATAAAAAGAAAAATATTAACAATTGTAGTTTTGATAGGATTGTTTTTCAGTGTCAGCAATGCAGCTCTGGAAGCGGTGACCGTTCCAATCGATTTTATTCATGAACCCGGTGCCGGTCTTGGTTATTTGGGCAAGGTCAGCTATACACTTACCATAGATACCACAGATTTAGGTTTTTATAAGTACGATTCGATTATTGTGAAACTGGAGATAGTGCCGGAAAAGGGAGGTAAAGCTTTAGAACTGGATGCGGTTGAAGGAGCGGTTGGAGTGATTCACATTCTTCCCAAAGAACCTCAGAGAGACATTTTTTTCCGTTTTTCTGGAAACCCCAGCGGAAAGTACAAGGCTGTGGTAACGGTAACTGCACTCGAGACGGAAGTAATGAAGAAGACAAAGGCAATGTGTAATGAGGCATCGGTTAATGAATTGGTAAAGCTGTTTAGTGGTATTGCTTCCACCGATGAGGAAGGAGTACCTAACACTTTCTTTGAACAGGAAGGGGTTAGCACTTCCTCGGGAACGCTTAAGAATATCCGTTCTGCGGATGGCCCGCATGGTATGAATACCCGTAACTGGGGGGGAGATGCAACCTGTTTTACCACCTGTGGTGGTCTGGCATGCACCTGGGATCCTGATCTTGCATATGAACAGGGAGTGGCCATGGGTGAGGAGTTCAGGGCACACAGACGCAATGTGTGTTTGGGCCCTTCAGTTAATATCGTGATGAATCCGATGGGTGGTCGTTCGTTCGAATATTTTAGTGAAGATGCTTACCTCACTGCCAAGATGGCGGCTGCTCAGGTAAAAGGTTTGGCAGCCAGAGGTGTTATCGCTGCTGTAAAACATTATGCTGTCAACAACAAGGAAACTAATAGAGAACTGTTATCCGCACAGATAGATGAGAGAAGTTTACACGAGCTTTATCTGCCTCAGTATAAGGAATGCGTGGTTAAAGCCGGAGCCTTGGGTATAATGACTGCTTATAATAAGATCAATGGGCAATATTGTACTGACAGTAAGTATCTGGTGGAGGACCTTCTGAGAAACACCTGGGGTTTTTTAGGTTATACAATGAGTGACTGGGATGCTCTTGTTAATGATGAAACTCTGGGTGATGCTGTTAAATATGGAGCAGATCAGTTACTTCCTAAAGTAAGATATTTAGAGAGCCATTTTACCAGTGAACCTGTATATGCCAGGAAAAAAGCCAAGCACATTATCTACGCAAATGGTAAAGTCGGTCTGCTTAACCAAAATTATGATCATGCTGCCTACGAAAACACACTCAATTCAAAGGCTCACAAAGATCTTGTACGGAAAATCGGTTCCAAGGCGCTTGTTCTGGTAAAGAATGAGGGAAATGTGTTACCTGTTCCAAAGACTGGCAAGAAAATATTTATCACCGGTGGAACCTATACCGCTGGCAGTATGGGAGCGGACTCAAGGCAGAGTCAATATAACAACAAGCAGGAACACCAGGTAGCCCGTCTGGGGGGTGGTGATTCCTGGTATTGGGAAAGTTCTCTTGTGAAAGTCAAAGATGAAGATAGAATAAGTCCGGAAATTGGAATTACTAGTTATCTGGATGATCTCAATGCGGAGAATAAGACCAGGATTGTAGAAAACATGTATGATGCAGATTACATAATAGTGGTAACCGGTGCTCATGATGAGGGAGAGGCGGCTGACCGGTCTGATCTGAGGGTTTTTGAGGATACAAAAGTGCAGGAAGCCCTGAAGGTTACAACAGCTAAAACAATTGTTCTCTATTCTGGTGGTTCATCCTCTTTGCCTGGCAACTGGTCAGATGCTCCGGCAATTCTGGTTTGTTTCGGTCCTGGTCAGCAACAGGGCTATTCCATGGCTGATGTAATTTTTGGTGATGAGTGTCCCGGTGGCAAACTGAATATGACTTTTCCGGCAACCGATAAACAGACGGCCAATTTTAATTTCGAAGGGGATAGCGATGATCTTACCTATGGCAAACCAGAAGAAGCACATGGCTATTTCAAAGTAGATTATATGGGTGAAGAACCACTGTTTGCTTTTGGGCATGGCTTAAGCTATACCACATTTGCATATTCTAATCTTCAGATTTATCCCTCAAAGATAAAAAAAGGTGATCGTATCTATGTATCTGTAGATGTGACCAATACCGGAGAGGTCAAGGGAGACGAAGTGGTACAGTTATACCTTTCTCTGCCCACCGGAACTGTTTCGGTTCGGAAGCAGGATCTCAGAGGCTTTGATCGGGTAACTCTTGAACCAGGCCAGAAGGAGAAGGTTCGTTTTACACTGGATCCCGAAGATATGGCTTATTTTAAAGTGGGTTCAAAAGAATTTGATGGAAATGGTAAGTGGGAACTGCTTACCGGAAAGTATAAAGTACGTGTAGGTACTTCATCAAAGATTACTCCTAAGCCAGCAGAGCCATCCTTGAGCGGTTCTTTTACAGTGAATTAATTAGGGTAGATTGGTAATAATGCAGGATTTTTTTCTAAAGAATCTGGGGAAACCCAGATTCTTTTTATATTTTAAACAGGAAATATTGTTTTCGCATTTCTTATATCTGATTGGTGGTGAGTTTAAACCTGCAATGAGATGAAGACGTTTAATTTATTGAGTTACTTACTTGATTGTACAAAAGGAAGGTTCTTTTAAGGAGAGAACATGATTAAACTAAAAACATTCTTCTTGTGTTACTTATTAAGCGCACTGGTATTTAGTGTGTCAGCACTGGAGTTGCAGACAGCAAAAGACCAGTTTAAAATTGGAATAAAGGGCAACGGTTCTTTCTGGTTCGGACAGGTCAACCGTGGTACCGGTATTCAGAGCTTCGGAACAGTTAAAAACGTCTGGACACAAAACGCATATGCTGGTTTGCTGCTTGATGTTACATACAGAGAAAAATTTAAAATAGTTACTGGGATAGAAGCAGAGACAAAATTCTCCTGGCCTATGGAGACTCAGTTTTCTGAAACTAAAATCGCCAGGCCGGAAGTTTCTATACTGGAATCTTATGGGAAGTATATGCTAAGGGGTAATTATAATACTCTTGATTTTACGGCAGGTGTTTTCAAATTCAAATATAATCCTGATGTGCGTAACCTTGGAGAATTTCTTTTCAGATCGGCTACATATCCTGCGTATGTTAGAACTGATTTTGATGATATCAGTGCAAAATTATTAGGGTTTAATATAAGCCATGATATCAGTGTCGGCTTTCATCATGATCTGCTTTTTACAACCGAAACGGTGTTTTATCCTGCAATGGACTGGTCATTAGCTTATCTATTTAATTATGATTTATTAAACAAAGGTTTTTTTAATTTTGGTGCAGGGATAAGCTTTGCACACCTTATTTCAGTGTACGACAGGGGAATAATTACCACTCCCAGGTCAGAGGATAACAGATTTATTAAAGACGGAGATACTTCTTATTATTCGTTTAAAGGAAATAAACTAATGCTAAAAGCATCAATAGATCCTTTAGCGTTTGTCAGGCCAGTAGCTCTCTTTGGAAAAAATGACCTTAAAATTTATGCAGAAGCGCTTGTAGTCGGGTTGAAGTCATATCCAGATACAACTGCCAAAAGTAACACGTATAATCCCTCTTATTCAGATTGGTTGGAGAAGACAATCATTACCTTCGGATTTAATCTTCCAACATTTACTATTCTTGATGTAATGAGCCTTGAATTCGAATACTGGGATTCAAAATATTATAATGATTATCGGCAGATCTATGTCATTGATGGCAGACCTTTGGCTCCGGGCCTAAATAAAGAAATTAAAGAATCAAATTGGAAATGGTCTCTATACATGAAACGATCTTTTTTTGATGGTCATATGGCCATTACTGCACAATGTGCACGAGATCACATGAGGCTCTTCAGTGCTCTTTATGACCGTGCAAACCACAGAGAGATGCTGGTGCAGGCTGGTGACTGGTGGTGGGTAACAAAGATCAGTTTTAATTTCTAAATCTGTAATAATAAAAACTCTGGAGTAAATATGAAATACTGTATATCTTTTTTATTATTAATGCTTATTGCAGCAAAAGGGTATTCCGATCCGGCATTTCTTATCGGAGTCAATGGAAATGTTTCCACTATTACCGGAAATGATTCACTTAATATAAGCGATGATCTGGGAATGGGATTTGGATTCACGATGGGTTTCGAGCAGAATTTCTTCAAGCACTTATCCTTAATCATCGGTGCAGGATTTGAGTCCAGGGGTGAGAAGAATGTGCTCAGTGAAAATCTGACTTCAACCATTAAACAGGAAACTGTCCAGGAAATAGACATCCTCAGTTTGCAGATACCTATCCTGTTACAGTTCAACCTGCCAATCAGTATCTTTCGTTTAAGTGTGTTTGCCGGGCCTGATATGGGTATATTCCTTAAGGGTGAAAAAGTAAATAATAAGAGAGTTTTCGTTCCGGAATCGGGTGGCCAACCTGCTCGTATTGACGACTTATCACCTGAAGAGATTAATTTTCAACGCGATATTAAAATGCTTGACCTGGGAATTACAGCCGGTATTGGATTCGAAATCAACACCGGTAAGGTAGGTTCGGCTTTCATCCGGCCAGCAGCATATATTGGACTGGTTAATATATTACACTTCAATCACGACAAAGATCAAAACGTAAACCTCAATGGTAAACATCTGGCAATGAGTGTCGCTGTCGGATATAAATTTAATATCAGGTCTTCTAAACAATCTGAAGCTGAAGAAATTGAACCTGAGTTTAGGGAAGAATCCTCATCTTCGGGCTCTAATGACCAAAGTACAGATGATCTTGAAGGATACAGAAGTTACATGCCCTAACGGGTTCGAAAGTATAATATCGTTGCCCAATAAAGGAACTGGAAAATTTGAAAAATCAAAGCAGGGAGTCATATAATTCAAACGGAAGATGTCCATACAGTATCTCCTTTGAAGAAAATTTCCAGATTTCGTGCTTCGAATTTCAAATTTTTCTGTTCCGAAGTAAAAAAATTCCAGTTAAAAATTATACCGACACAGGTACAGGCAAAAATATATATTGAAGAACCCATAAAAGCTGACAGAGCTATGGGAAACGACAAAGGCCGATTTTTTAAGTTATTCTCATCCATTAATATCTCTTTTAAACAGACTCATTTCTCCGGACATTTTTACCATTCGAATCGCGATTGAAAACAAGTGCGATTCATCTCTATTACTTCTCATTTTATTTATTTCTCATGTTCTTATTAGATCAAATTCTTTGTCAAACTGATTTGAAACAGTTAACAGAAATGAATGCTGGTAAGCTTTAATTAACATTTCTTTCCCTTTCAAATTTCCAAAAACACCTATACTAAACTAAGGAGGCGCTAACATGCGTGTTGCACTTTTTTCCTGGGAGTCTTTGCATTCGATCAATATCGGCGGCTTGGGTGTTCATGTGAGTGAACTTGCTGCCGGCCTGGAACGGAGGGGACATGAGATTCACGTTTTTACTCGTCGGAAACAGGATCAGAGCCATTATGATCGGATTGATGGGGTCCATTACCATCGTGTCGACCATGGCGTTAGTGACAATTTTGTACAATCTATGGATTGGATGTGTCAGGCTATGGCACACCGCTTTCATGAGGTCACCTCAATGATCGGGAAATTCGAACTGGCTCATGCTCACGACTGGCTCACTGGTAATGTGCTTAAATACATCAGTGATGGCTTTGGCACACCAGGTATCCTTACCATGCATTCGACCGAGTATGGTCGCGATGGCAATGTTTTTCACGATGGCTTTGCCAGTTGGATAAGGGACACCGAATCTGCTGCATGTAATCATGCTAAAATGATCATCTCTATAAGCGGCTTTTTGGCAGAAGAGATTCAGCGTATATATGGAGTACATCATTCCAAGATCCATGTGGTGCCAAACGGGGTAGCATATCAGCATTTCAATGGATACCTTGAACCTGGATCGGTAAAGGGTCGATATGGAATTGTTCCGCTTGATCCTACAATTTTAGCTGCAGGTCGCATGATTGCCCAAAAAGGTATGGATCTTTTAGTGGAAGCAGTGCCTATGGTGCTTGGGTATTTCCCTTCTGCAAAATTCATTATAGCCGGCGATGGTCCTGAGAAGGAGGGGGTAGTTAACCGAGCTAATCAGTTGGGAGTATCTCATGCAATCCGTTTTCTGGGAAGTATCTCAAGGGGGGAGTATAGCGAGCTGATGCGCTCTATTGATATCCTGGCACTGCCAAGCCGCAACGAACCCTTTGGAATTGTGGCACTGGAAGCGTGGGCGGCTGGTAAACCGGTGGTGGCCACTACTGCTGGTGGACCAAGGGAGTTTGTATGGCATAATGTAAATGGTTTCCTTGTTGATGCCAACCCTGGAGGTCTGGCTCATGGCATCGGTTCCCTTCTGGCAGATCATGACCATTGCCGTGCTCTTGGGCGCAATGGAAGGGTAGCAGTTGAAGACAGGTTTAACTGGGACAATGTCGCCTCATATACCGAAGGTGTCTACAATGCTGCCCTGTGCTGAAAAACTTGTTTGCCGAAATTTCATTTGAATGGATAATCAACAAAGCCTGGGAGTGGCTTGGGGGCTGCTCCAGGTTTTAAGTGTACAGAGAATGTTTGGAGAAAAGCCCGGGGATTGCGAATAAGTTACCCGCTGGCGAAAATGGGTGTTTCGGTTCAATACGAAATGCAGGAATTTTTGGGTTAACCACAAGCCATCCACTCTCAGAAAGGTGCATCATCGAATCAAATCGTTCAAATCAAAAAGTTGCTTATCCTGATTTCAATAGCTTATATTGCTATTACCGATTAAACGGTTATACCTGCCATTCTTCATACAGGCCAATTAAAACAATCTTCACAGGAGTCTCAGTATGCGTCTTTTTAGCCGAAAAGTAAATCTTATTATTGCCGGTACATGTGTTGCCTATCTCTTTTGTGGATGTGCCAAGGCACCTGATGCAGAGCTGGCAGCGGCAAAAGCAGCCTTAAAAGCAGCCCAGGATGTAGAAGCCGATAAGTTCATGGCCAAGAATTTCCAAAATGTACAGAAAGTGGTTGAAGAAGCGGAGAAGGAAATTGCCAAACAGAAGAGTGAATTTTTCTTGACTCGCAAATATACCAGAGTCACTAAACTACTTGAGACCGCAACAGAGATTACAAAAGAAATAACCGCTGATGCACCAAAGGCAAAGGAAAATATCGTTGCTCAGGTTAAGGAAAATCTGGCGTTAACAAAAACTATGGTGAGAGATACTGAAAATGACCTGAAAAAGGCATCAAAATTAAAGAATAGAAAAAGCCTTGTTCCGGATTTGAAAATTGAACTGCGTGCTGCAGATAGCATTGCTACTCTTGCTGCTGCCGAATTTGAAGCAGGAGACGTGCTGAAAGCTTCAAAGAGCCTCGATGAATTTCAAGCACAGATAAAAAGAATTACTGATCTGCTCAAAGGCCCATCTGAAATGTAATCGATTTCTGTATATATCCGGTGCAAAGTACGTTACTTACCTATCGTATTTTGCACTCGAATCCTGCACTTTTTCCTAAAACATCCCTTTTTCGCTTCTCAAAAACAAACAATAACATAACAAAATTCAGCCAGGTTTTGGTAAGGAGACCCATTACATTAACCACTATGGTTTTGGAGTTTAAAAAGGTTATATCTGATCGGAATTCACTCTGGAAACGAATGGAATTAACCCAAATTGATGGTAGAATAGCCCAGCGATACTGCCAAATCAGCAGCTATCCACAACATTTTCCTTTCATAATCGAAATTTTAGTTCGAACAATCCAGAGTGCAATCGTTACTTTAAAAGGAGGTCCCGATGATCTTGAATCACTTGAAACGAAATGTTTCAATCATAATGCTTATAGTACTGACTGGTAGTTCTGTCTTTACAGGAACAGGAATATTATCAGCCAGTGAAAGTCGCCCTTCAAAAGGAAGCATCAAATTTGGTGCGGATAATAACCCTCTGGTCGACGCGGCAGATAAAATGGGTTCATTTAAAACCCTCTTTGGCGATATCGCCGAAAACGTCATTCCAACTGTGGTTTCGGTGATCCCGACTAAAGTTGATACTATAGTATTTCAGAATAATCCCTTTTACAACTTCTTTGGTGATGAGCAATTTGGTGATCCCTTCGAGTTTTTCTTTGGACAACCAAGACAGCGCCCACAGCAAAGGCCTCGGCCTCAGATTCAGAAAAAAGAACGTCGTCAGCAGGGACTCGGCTCTGGTGTTATAGTGTCCAAAGATGGTTACATTCTAACCAATTACCATGTGGTTTCGGGCGCTGATGAGATAGAGGTCAAGCTCCATGACGGACGCATTTTAAAGGCCGAAACTGTTGGCAGTGACTCGCTGACCGATGTGGCTGTCGTAAAAATTGTGGATAAAGTGGACAAGCTTCCTGTCGCTTATCTGGGAGATTCTGACAAGATGCGCCCGGGTGACTGGGTGATAGCTGTTGGAAATCCATTCAGCCTTACTTCTACTGTTACTACCGGTATAGTTTCAGCTCTTGGTAGAAATGTAAGTGGCAATGAGGCTTATCAGAATTTCATCCAGACTGATGCTGCCATTAACCCAGGGAACTCCGGGGGCGCACTGGTCAATATTGACGGTGAATTGATAGGTATCAATACTATGATCTACAGCAGGTCTGGCGGGTACATGGGTATCGGTTTTGCCATACCGGTGAACATGGCTAAAAAGGTGATGGAAGACCTTATCTATAATGGAAAAGTGGTCAGAGGATGGATCGGGGTTACAATCCAGGACATCGACCAGAATGTGAGAGCTGCTCTTGATCTGGGAGATACAAAAGGCGTTTTAATTGCTGATGTGATTAAGGGGCAGGCTGCTGATAAGGCCGGAATTAAACGAGGTGATATCATTATGACAATCGATGGGAAGGGCGTTGATAACACAAATGACCTCCGTAACAGAGTCGCAGCCCTGTCTCCGGACAAAAAGGTGCCTGTAACTGTTTTTCGAGGAGGAAAAACCGTTAAACTCCAGTTGGTAGTGGGCAAACGTGATCAAAAAATGATCGATCAATTGTCTAAAAACAGTCCTTCCGATACCGAAGATGGCGCAACTGCCAACAATAAGCTTGGATTTAGCGCGGCAAACCTGACACAAGAATTGCGTCAGAAGTATAATATCTCAAAAGGTATGAAAGGACTAATTATCACCGGTGTTCAAAGCAGTGATGTACCACTGCTTGAGGGGGATGTGATATCTCAGATGAAAATAAAGCAGAACGATTTTATTCTACTGGAGAATGTGAACCAGCTTGAGAAAGCTTCCCAATCCATTAAAGCTGGAGAATCGGTGGTTTTTCTGGTTCACAGAGCTGGAAATACTTTCTATACTGCGTATAAAATCAGGAAATAATTTATGATGTGAAATTCGAAATCCGAAACTCGAAACCTGAAAACAGGAACCTGAAAAAAGAAAGCAGGAACCTTAAACCTGAAATCTGAAATGTCAGATTTCAGGTTTTTGTTTTTATGGGGAAGTGGTAAAAATATCGGGCCAGCGGTCGTTTCCTGAGTGGAAAGTCAGACGTACCCAGTCCTTTTTCTTATCCCCTGAGATGTTCCAGATGAAAAGCTCATAATCATAAAGATCATGCTCGTGTCCATATTGGGTTGCACACCATACCATCCATTTACCGCTGTTATCCAGTTTCGGGAAGTATTCGTGGGACCGTCGTCCGGGCAGATCCATCAGGCGTATCTCTTTGGGTAAACGGAGATCAGATATTTTATCAACAGGCTTGCCATCTTCATCAACTCTGATAGACAGCACCTCAGTACCGCCATTACCCTGTCCCTCATTCACCCGAATGATTCTGGTTTCATCTGGATACCAATCGCTCTGGCATCCTTTTCCAGTGCTGTACCATTCTTTTTTATCTAAATTCCAGATTCCGGTTTCTCTTTTTGAGCCCCGGATTGTAATTGCCAGTTTTTTACCGCTGGGGGAGAGCTGGGGTTGCTGAGAATAGGTACCCTTTTTTAAAGATTGGTCTGAATCGAAAATGGTTTTTTCACCATTATCGGAAAGGGATTTTACTACAACCAGAGGTCCCCGTGCAAAAACGATAGAATCACCTGATGGACGCCAGGTCCCCCAGCAGCCGTTATCTGCTGCTTTTTTCTCATCGGTACCATCGATATTTATAGTCCATAAATCCCACTTATCCGGTTGCTCGGCATCGTTTTCCGGAACCCACCCGGACTTGCTTCTGACAAATAGAACCACCTTGCCATCGGGTGAAATCCTTGGATACCAATCGACATTATCACTTTTGGTTAACTGCTTCAAATCGCTTCCGTCTGCTTTCATTAACCAGATATCATGTTTGCTGTTTGAGCGGGAAGAGGACCAGACGATTTTTCCCTGCACCTTGTTTTTAAAAGAGTCTAAGTCTTTTTTTTCTTTTGATGAAGGCTCAACCGAAGTCCCTACAGGTGCTTCCTGGCTCCAAATCGCAATTGCGGTTATCAGGACAATTGAAAAAGATCTTAAAAACATGTTTTTTACTCCTTCGAAATATCACGCATCATATTAAATGCTTTCAGCGGATCACGAATCAGAACCGAAAGAATTGACTTTTTTACCTCTTCAGGTTTGTTCATGCTTAAATAAACAGATGCAGCCATGGTTTGTGCCTGTACATTTCCCGGATCAGCCGAGATCATCTTGTCTAATATAGTCAATGCGCTGTCTTTTTGCCCTTTGAGTAGTTTAATCCTTGCATATAACAATCTGCACTCTTCAGAATGCTCTTTTGAAAGAATAGATTCCGAAGACTCAAGATTACCGGTTTTAAAAACGAAGTTGGCAAAATGAAAAACAGATTCATTTGCCAGATGCTTTTTGCCGGTATATTTCTTATTCAAACTGTAGACTATCGAATCGACACATTCTTTGTCGTCAAGGCGGATATTGCTGCCTTTCGATAACGAGTCCACAATAAAGAGCGCTTCAGAACCATCTGTTAAAACCAGATTCCACTCAGGGCTATCATAAAGATATCTGGTTAGATTGAAATAAAGATCGGTGCCGTATTGAGGCAGTATCACATGAGTAATATCATACTTTTTACAAATACCAGGAAAAAAAGCTTCCGGATGCTTTAAGATTGAAAGATACCCGGCAAAAAAATCACGGCTGCGAAGTGTTAACCTTGTGTCCAGGAAAACCTTTTTTTCCGGGTATAATTTCCATATCAGATATCCACCATGACGATCACCATTAAACATGTTTCCCGGCACATTATAATCATTTAGATATTGTTTACTGCTGAGAGGAAAGCTGAATGGAGCAACTGTGAAGAAGTTCTTTCTGAGAAATTGCCAGTGTGTTATTATTGAAAAGACTGTAAAGATACAAAGCACAAAAGAGATGCATGTTTTAAGAAGCTTTTTGTTTATTGGTGAAGAAAATGAGAGATGTTTCATATTCCAGCAGTAATGGGGAATAAAGGCTATGGCAAAGAGAATCAGATTACGTTGTGCCATATACGCCAGGGTTAAAAACATCAGTGATGAAAAAAGGAATGTGAACCTGAGATAACGCATCGAGAATACAGAGGATAATGAGAGCAAAACGATAATTGCGGTCAGACTGTATGCATAGTATGAATACTCTGTATCTATCATGCTGAAAATTGAGATGTTTTCGGTGACATTAGAGGAGTAGATGTTATCTGGCAGAGGAGTGATGTTTTTAAAAAGACGGAAGGCAAAAAGCACTGCATCCTGTGCATAGGGGTTAACCAGCATGCTTACAAGTAATAAGGGAAAAACCATTGACATAGCCTGAAGGCTGGCTTTGTCCAGATTGGAGTTATATTTGAACTGATCCGGAAATTTCGCTGACAGAGATTTGTTCAGCAGTTCACCGATAAGATAGGCGATAAAAATGAAGGGGCCAATCATGAACAGTCCCTGGCTGTTTACCCAGGCAATCTGAACCGGTATCAGAAAGAGCAGATAGCGTTTTTTACGATGCTTAAGATAGCTTTCCAACAAATAAAAGTAGAGTGATATAAAAAGAATGGTGAATATTATTGGCCGCATGGTTACCAGATATCTGAATGAAAAAGCAATAAGCACAACAGGTAAGCTGGTCAGTAACAATGATCTTTTGTCTGGTACCGATCTGAAAAGAATCGAGATACTCACTGCAAAGATTGCTGCCTTGAAAACAAGCAATGCGCATAAACCACCTGCATGCTCAATAAGAAAGGTTATTATCTGAAAAAGCCAGTGCACATCAAACCATCTCTGGGATGTTTCGGTATAGGAGAAAGGATCGCTAAACAGCAGATGTTGTTCTTTGATGATCTCTTTACCTGCAGCAAGGTGCCAGAAGAGATCAAAATCCGATACAGGATAGAGCACAAAAAAACCGCAGACAACTCCGGTAACTACAGTTATCAGATTATCTTTTGTTATCCAGTTTAATGTTTTGAAGGTTACAGATTTCATTTTTTAGTTTTTAATCGTTTCCGGGCCAGACCTTGGGCTTTTTCATCTTCGCGCTTACCTGTGAATACTTCCAAATCAGTTCAATGATTGCCATCTACAATACTCTATACCATAAACTCAATTCTGGTGCTCACGATTTGTGTAACATGTAGCTTCATGCTGATTACCACCTTTTCAGTATGAGGCGACATGTTACTTCATTGTGATAACGCCATTATCAGGCTGAGGCGATATGTTACCTCAAAGTGATAACGCCATTATCATACTGAGGTAACATGTCACTTCGGGCTGATCACGCCGATTTGATACTGGGGCAACATGTTACTTCAGGCTGATCACGCCGATTTCATACCGAGGCAACATATTACTTCAGGCTTATTACGCCGATTTCAGTCTGAGGCAACATATTACTTCAGGCTTATTACTCAATTTCAGTCTGAGGCAACATATTACTTCAGGCTTATTTCGACGATTTCATACTGAGGCAACATGTAACTTCAGGCTTATTACGCCGATTTCAGTCTGAGGCAACATGTTACTTCAGACTTATTTCGACGATTTCATACTGAGGCAACATGTAACTCCAAGCTGATTGCGACGATTTCAGGCTGGCAACCAGTAACATCAGCCTGATTACAACTTTTCACACTGATATAACCAGTAACATCAGCCAGATTACAACTTTTCAGGCTGATGCAACATTTAACTTCAGCCTGATTGGAGTGTCTCGATGCTGGGACAGGTATTTTACACTTTCCAGTTCAGCCGGAAACCTTTGGTGTTATTCAGACTTTTTCAAGGTAAGCAGCTATTCACAGAAAATTTTGTATCAACCACACTAATCCGGGAACTTTTCCCAATTCTGTGAATAATCGTAGAGATCCCTTGCTACCATCATGTAAATCACCAGCCTTTTATTACCCAGCTCTTTTTGACGGGCTTTCATGGCTTTTTTCCGCACCAATGGTCCACCTCCCCAACTGGTGATGATATCCACTGGCATGCCGGTATTTGCAGCTATATGAGCACCCACACCAGCACCTTTGCAGTCAACCGATTCATAGACTCCGGTGAAACTGTCGCCTATGAGCATTATCGGAGCACTGCTGTTAAGACTCTTATATGGAATACCATCAGAAGTTTTTACCTGAGTCGCTTTCAGTTCTATTGGCTGGTAATGGATCTGTCTTGACTCGGGTAAACGGTCAACTATATCACCAAGCCTTTGGAAAGAGGTATCATTCATTACATAACTAATTTTTTCTTTGTGATCTTCATACCATGAATACTGTTTGATTCTATCGGCAATCAGCTTAGCGGTGATCTGCAAACCTCTGTTTGACCAGTGGGTGTCCTGTTTCTGATATACTGTTTCGGTAAAAGAGGAATCATCTGATTTTGCTTTGAGAAAATGAGGCATTAAATCGATTACTTCGATACCGGCATTCTGCATATCATGAAGAAATTTCCGGCTGAACGGATTGATATATTGATTCTGAGAGATATTTACGCTTCCGGGCAGTAGTTTCTCAAAATAAACCTCTTCTTTATTTGGTACTGCTACAAAAAGCAGGTTAATATTAAGACTATCCAGATATTTTTTAAAACTTAAAAGGTGGGGCAGGGGATTTTTCTGTGGAGCCTGTCTGGTTAGATCTCCACCTGAGATATATTGTAAAGATTTCACAAAGAAGAGCCATCCATCGCTTCTTTCGATACCCATCTGGTTTTCGGAAAGAGTGTCCAGTATCTCTTTCAAGCTGCTTTTTAAAGAAGAACACTCAGTATCCCAGGCTTCATAGGTGCCGTATTTTTTAAGCTCCTCTTCAAAGCGGTTCTGGTTATCTGTAAAGTTCTGAGAAACAAAAGTATCCAGTATGGTTTCTGCTGCAGGGCTGGTGGTTTCCTCTGAAACGCTTGTCTTTTTATTCGGCTTTTCACCTGTAATAAATACATTATAAATCGGTTTTTTTGGGGAAAACGGTTTACCTTCAATTACAGCGAGTGGATTGTCGATTAATAAACCTTTCAGCTCTCTTCTGATGTGTCCCGGAGTTGTTTTTAAAGGCCATTTGTTTTCGTGGGAAAGATCCAGAATATCAGTGTTTCTGGTGGGGTACCAGTAAGATGCCAGATCGGTTACCCAGTCAAGTATCTCCTGGTGAGAGAGAACTTTTTTGCAATAATGCTCCTTTATCCATTCGATAACTGCAGGAAGAGAATCTTTGTTGAGTGAATCCGGATTCAGTTTTCCATATATTTCCGGAAACCCATCCTGGTCTTTATCATTTACGTTATTTAAGAAATTTACCCAGTGACTAATGTCGATTTTTACCCATAACTCAGTGGCATTGCCGGTATTGTGAAGATAAACAGTGGAAATCTGTTGAAATGGCTGGAAAATATCCGGACTATTCCATTTAAAAGATGCAACCCTGGATGAGAGTTTCTGAAAGTTATCCTCTTTTACCACTGCCCACAACCGTTTAACTAATGGTTTCCATGCAAGAGGGGATTGCAGCTCTTCTTTAGTAAGTGGCGTTTCGTGTAAACTGTTTTTTATATCAAGAACCGAGTTAGCAAAAGAGAGCGTGTCAAATTTTAAATTAATCGCTTTTTCTGACAGCTTTATTTTTTCGAATCGATCAACAAGAACCGGATTTCTGTCATAGGCTGAAAAGTCAAGATTGGCAAGCGTCGGGGTATCTATCTTACGAACCATGGTGTTGGAATGAAGACACTTGAATTTTGGAACCAGCTCCTGATAGGGGGCTGAGACTATGATGGAGGAAAAAAACAAGATGCACAAAAGAGATAATTTACTCATCAGGTCCGGTCTGTCCTTTTCTGCTCAATAAGTTATTCAGGTGTTTTTCACAGTTGTCGCATTGCAAGTCTCCTTTAAGGTAAGGAAACTATTATGACAAAGAGATTCCCCTTTTAATCCGGCTTATTAAGTGGGCTGTTTCCTGGGGGATTTTTCTTCTTATTCCTATTTATTAGCTGTGTCGGGTTGATCCAATATTAAGCTACTTCCGTCTCATTTCTTCTTTTTTATTTTTTCACGAATTCCAGCAATCTGTTCCATTGATAAGCCTGTATAAAGTACTATTTTTTCCTCTGGCTCATTATTTTTAATCATATTTAAAGCTGTTTGTTCAATCCCTTCCACTCTACCTTGTTCTCTGCCTTCTACTCTACCTTGTTCAACCCCTTGTTCTCTGCCCTTCTCCCAAACTTCTTTTTCCCATTTTTTTGCTCTTGTCTCAAGCATATTTTTAACCTTCCCTAAATCATCTATAACTGTAATTAATTTCGAATTACCATCAATTTTATAGATCCGGAAAATCCGATTGATCATATCCTGAATTATTTCTGCTCCACAGGTTCTATTTATCACCACTTTCAATATACTAACCAGTTCATCCCAGTTTTTATTTAACTCTACAGGATTATTGTTTTCAATATAAAAAACTGCAGAAGCTGCATTACGCAGCTTTAACAGATCACGTTTCGGAATTTCATTTATTGCAATTTTGAAATACCTGAACTCCGGCATATACTCCTTTGGTACCGATGAATCATAGAACAGCTCGCTTAAGCTCTCCGGCGCATTCCACCTTTGGTCG